>CAYLRV010000058.1:0-23092 GCA_964386395.1 uncultured Chitinophaga sp. | reverse complement strand
CTCCTCCTGACGGGCAACAGGTGTTGAAAGTAATCTACCAGGAAGGAAATCCTAACCGGGTAATGAATGATCCCGAAGAGATCAACAAGGACATGGACTTCCGTGGTATTGTTACCAACAAGGCAGATGGAGATGATATCATATTTAACCTGGCCTATGATCCGAACAGACCCTGATATGGAGCATCCTGTCATCAGCCTTCATGACACAAGACCGGTTGATCCCGGCTACCATCTTGTAAACACCACAAGGGGACAGTTTGTATTTGAAGTAGCCACGGGTATGTTATATGAAGCAGGAGATATAGATGCAGTGATAGTAAAAGAAAAGCCAGCTTATTTTCCGGATACTATTCCTCCGGTAGCCGTGCCGCTTCAGTCTTTATCACTGGCCATTGCCCAAAAATGTAATCTTGGCTGTACCTATTGCTATGCGGAGCAGGGTACATTCGGTGGTAAGCCGGATAACATGTCAACCGAAGTGGCGAAAGCATCCGTAGACCGGCTATTTCTAACGGCACCTGCCGGACAACCCATAACGCTTGCATTCATGGGTGGTGAACCTTTGTTTAACAGGCAGGTCTTGCACGAAACAACAGCCTATGCTGCTGAAAGAGCGGAGCTATTCGGAAGGCAAATAAAATTCTCCATTACCACCAATGCAACCTTAATCAGGCAGGAAGATGTGGACTTGTTTCAGCAATACTGTTTTACCGTAACCGTAAGCATAGATGGTATAGGCGCAGCCAATGATACACTGCGGCCATACATATCGGGCAAAGGAAGTTTTGAAGACATCACAAAAAAGTTAGCGCTGTTATTCGGTGTACCCGATCGCAAATTCAAAGTACTGGCACGGGTAACCGTAACGCCAAAGAATATTGATCTGCCGGCAACATTCCGTGGCTTATTGGATCTTGGATTCGATACCATCCAGTTTGCACCCATGTTGAAATCACCAACAGGTGCCGAAGAATTATCCCCCGAAGATTTCAATACATTACTTGCGCAGCTGATCAAATGCGGTGAAGTATTTCGAAAAGGATTTAATAACAAGCAACTGTTGCCATTGCAAAATGTGATCAGCACACTACAACGCATTCATTTTTACCAGCGGGAAACCTATCCCTGCGGTGCGGGAGGCGGATACATGGGTGTATCTGCCGAAGGCGATTTGTTTGCCTGCCATCGTTTTGTAAATGATAAGGAAGGATACATGGGCACGATAGCAGCAGGTGTGAATGCAGAACAACAAGAAGCCTGGTTGAAGGATCGGCATTTGAGTAATCAGCATCCTTGTACGGGCTGCTGGGCAAGGCACCTCTGCAGTGGCAGTTGTCATCATGAGGTAATCAAGCGGGGCAGGCCAGCTTGTGATTATATCCGCGGCTGGCTATACTATTGCCTGGGGCTATATGCAGATTTGATGGAAACGGATCCAATAGGTTTGCGATTATTACTGGGAGATAAAATGGCGCTTACTGCCACAGCAGAAAAAGAAGATGGAACAGGCATTGCATACTGATATATGTGTCATAGGCGGCGGGCCCGCAGGCGCAACGATCTCTATGCGCTTAAGCGAACTGGGCCACCGTGTGATATTATTAGAAAAAGAAAAATTTCCCAGGCCGCATGCGGGCATTTGTCTTTCTGAAGAAACAGATGTGCTGCTGCATTATCTCGGTGTGGGAAATACAATAAAGCAAGAAGCATTTTTACAACGCCGATCTACTTTAATAAAATGGGGTTCGGACGAAGCAGCCATCGCAGAACAAAAAGGAACGCATGTGGATCGTGGTCGTTTCGACCAGGTATTGCTGCAATATGCAGCAGATGCAGGTGTAGAAGTATTACAGCCCGCCCGTTCTCAATCCATCGTGCACAAGCAGGATCATGAATGGCAAATCAAGGCTGATGTAAATGGTGAGACGCTTATGATCTCCGCTCGTTTTTTAGTGGATGCATCGGGGCGAACTGGCGCATTACCCGGAAAGCGGGTGCGTACAGCACCTTCGCTTTTTGCATTGCATGCTATATGGCAATTGCGAAGTACACCGCCATGCGATGGTTTTATGGAAGCAGGGCAAAATGCCTGGCTATGGGCTGCGCTGCTCAACGATAAGCAGTGCATGATATCCCTGTACACCGACCCGGCCAGCCTTTCGCATAACGGTGATACGGACCTGCGGCAATTCTACTTAAGCAACCTGCAGCAATTCTCGCTTACGAACATGCTCGATTGCGAAACTGTGCTAAGCAATGTATATGGTTGTGATGCCAGCAGCCGGTATTCGGAAGACCCGGTTGGTGCAGATTATATCCGTGTGGGTGATGCCAGCTTTGCTGTGGATCCTATGGCATCGCAGGGAGTGCACCTGGCGCTTAGCTCAGCTATACAGGCGGCCATAGTGGTGAATACATTAATACAGTATCCGCAGCATGCAGCAGCAGCCCAAACATTTTATTGCAACCGGCAGCAGGAGCGTATTGTGCAATACCGGGAGCGAACCAGCGCAGAGTATGCGAAAGCAGCCATACGCCTGCCATACGAATTTTGGGAAGAGCGATCGAAAGATGCCAATGACAATACAAAAACACAAGCAACAAACAGTACAGTCTTAACAGCTACGCAAAAACTCCGGGTATGCCCGAAGGCACAACTGATTGCGACACCGGTAATGAAAGACAAGTGGATTGAACTGGCGCCGGCATTGCATCATCCGGCACTCGGCCGGCCGGTAGCTTATATAGCAGGTAAAAACCTTGATAGGCTTTTTCAACACTTTAAGCCGGAACAAACTACGGCTGATATTCTTGATAGCTGGAAGGATATTGTACCGAGGGATGGAGGTACGCAGATTGTTCAGTGGTTGTGGGAGAATAATGTGTTGTTGGCTGTTGAACGAAGCGAAGAAACCTATTGACAGGATGCTGGAGGTTAACTAGTATGAAATTACGCTGATTATCAGTAGAAAATGATACCAGATACGGCGTATATTTATGTGTTGTACGCAATTAAAACTAACATACCATATATGAAAGTATTTATTAGTCATTCAAGCAGTGATAAATGGGCTGCTCGAAGAATTGCAAAAGATCTTGAAGACTTAAAAATTGAAACCTTTTTGGACGAAAAGGATATAAAGACAGGAGAATCAATTGACATTAAAATTCAAGAAAATTTAAGTCAATGTGATGATCTTCTTATTTTAATTACACCGGCTTCTGTAAACAGCCAATGGGTACTCATCGAACTAGGCGGAGCAATTGCCTTAAAAAAAAATATTATTCCAATTTTAATGCATGTTGGCGTTAATGATATTCCAAGTGTAATAAATAAACTTTTAGGGCGAGACATTAATGAGATAGAAAAATATTATGCCGAGATTAAATCAAAATCACCAATTCCAAAAAGAATTAAACCTGTTCTACCAATCACTGTATTAAAAACTTTTGAGATTGGGGACAGAGTTCAATTACCGAAAATAGCAAAGCCAATTAATGAACCCCCGGGCTGGAACGATGATATGGATAAGTATTTAGGTCTTCAAACGACTGTCAAGGATTTAAGAACTGAATATAATGCGGTAGGTGTAGATATTGACGGAGGAGCATGGACATGGGCAATTGATTGGCTTGTAAAAATTGAGTAAACTGCGTACAACATGGGGCTTTATGCAAGTTGGGCATGACCAGTAAACACTATCAGCTTTTTGTACATAACTTCAACAATATATTTTCAACCTGCCTGCCGGCAGGCAGGTCAGCAGCGGTTACCGGGAGGCGGAATGCTAATACCCAACCTGCATAAAACCCTGCTCGTTGGCGGCAAGCGTTAAACACTCTAAGCGTTAAATAAACCAAACTAATCAATGAGCTCTTATCTTAAAGACTGTTTTCCACAACCATTATTAGATGACATTGTAAAAGGAAATTGCTTGCCATTTATCGGATCTGGATTTTCTTTAAATGCGATAGTTCCAAAAGGCAAGCAAATGCTTATGTGGGATGCATTAGGTAAAAAACTTGGAGAATCTTTACCCGACTACCAATACGCAAATGCTTTAGACGCAATTTCTGCGTATGGACATGAATTTTCGAGAAATAAGTTGATTGAAAAACTCAATGATGTTTTGTTAGTTGACCAAATTAGACCTGGAGAAGCGCACAAATCATTCGCTAAGCTTCCTTTTAAACTCATTTGTACAACTAATTTTGACTTTCTACTTGAACAAAGCTATGTGTATTGTAAACCAATATTAGATGAAAGCCAGTTATCTATTTCTTCTAATGACAATAGCGTTTCCGTCTTAAAAATGCATGGCGACCTTCATCACCCTAACAAGCTAGTTGCCACAGAAGAAGATTATGACCTCTTTATTGAAAGGAATCCAGTATTTGCCACATATTTGGCAAACTTATTAATAACGAAGACACCTTTATTTTTAGGATATAGTATTGACGACCCTGATTTTCGACAAGTTTTTAAAGTTGTTAATGAACGACTTGGTAGTACCAAAAGACCTGCATATACAATAAAACTAAATGCTTCCCATCACGAGATATCAAAGTTTGAACGCAGGGGAGTAAAGGTTATAAATGTGATTGACAAAAAAATAGGGTACGGAAAATTATTTGAACAAATTTTTAATGAGCTGGATGCATATTGGAAGGGTGAAATTCTCAAAGCCGGAACATTCACACAAGAAGAATCTCAATCTGAGATTTTAATAAAGGATGAAAACAAAAATCGATTATGCTTCTTTTCAATTCCTTTTCAGTTCCTCTCATTTTATAAGCAAAATATTTTCCCAATTGCCGAAAGCTACGGTTTTGTCCCCATTACAGCAGATGAAGTATTAACACAGGGAGATACAATTCTTGCAAAAATTTCTGCCCTAATTGATAAGTCAGAACTACTTATAATGGATGTAAGCGGTAGCAATAGAAATGTATTGTTAGAGCTTGGCATGGCCGCAAACAGAATTAATGACAAGAGGAAAATACTTTTGATTAAAGATAAAGACGATGTAATTCCGATTGATATAGCTGGTGTAATGTTTATTGAAAGACCTAACAACCTATTTACAAACTACGAGGAATTCTATTTACAAATTGAAAGTTGGTTCAGAGATTTTGCCGGTGATTATAGTGAGTATTTTGCCAATGAGCCAGCTAGATTGATGTCAAAAAATGAATATAGAGCGGCAGTGGTAGCATCAATCACACTTTTGGAACAGACACTCAGAAACAAAATTGTGATTACGGATACTAAATTTAGTTATAGGGCGGTTCCGTTATTTCAAATGGTCAAGATTGCCCTAGAGCAGCAGCTAATCAATAATAATGAGTATAAAAGCATAAGAGAGACTCTCGATATTAGAAATACGATAGTGCATGCTGTTAAAGATTATCATATAACAAAAGACAGAGCAAAACGTATGGTAGATACAATTAATAAAATCGTCAAACGCTTAGGTGAAATTACACTTAACCTTTAAGATGCCTGCCGCTAACAAAAGTATTTGCAAAAGCTTGCCGACGGAGGATCAACCGGCAGCAAATCATTACTGTACTGCATTTGGGCTGCACGGAATCCTGCTCAGCATTTCCAATTAACTTGTACTTTTAATTATTATTCCAGCATCAGTTACGGGCTTGACAAACAACAACTCCAAGCCTTCGCAAATACTCGGCCGTCCGCCTACTTAATCTTCCCTATCTCCCCTCTACTCAACCCCGTATACTCCATAATCTTTTTCACCGGCTCACCTTTTTCTTTCATGGTTCTAACTAACTGACGTATGCCTTCCATTCTTCCCATCTCTTTAATCCTATAAGGCGGTACAAATTTCAAACTAAGCGCCAGCTCGTCCAGCAGGCCGTTTTGGGAAAAACTGAAATAGTTTTTTTCGCTGATGATGAGGAACTCCAGTACATGCACTTCCATTATCAGCCCGCATTGTATCAGCAGGTCGCATACGTCTTTATCGGCTTTCGATGGTTGTACCTCGCCACTCGGGTGGTTGTGCACCACTACTATTTTCACGGCCCTTTTTTGCAGCGGCAGGCTAAATACTTCCATCGGTTCTATAATGGCCCGGCGCACACTGCCCATACTTATCATCTCTATGGCCAGTACCCGGTGCACATTGTCCAGGCTTATTACCCATACATGTTCCCGGTTGCGGTCTACCTTGCTTTCACGCAGCAGTATGCGCTGCATTACTTTATAAATATCCAGTGGCTCCTGCAGCTTTTTAGATTTGTCTTCTTTTTTTAAGCGTATCGTCATACCATCATTATTGGTGGTGGGTGCAAAGTTTACAGGGCAATTTACAGCTACTAAGCGGAATTGGGCAAAGAATACGACGAATACCCGCTTGGTATCGCCAGGCAGACGATGATGGGCTTTGTAGTAACTTCAGCTACATTCCTTCCCTGCCGGGTATACCCTCATGTTACTTCCCAGGCGATGTGTCAGGCGGCTCGTGTGTAAGGGCTGGGCACTCGCCGTCCTTCAGCACAACGCCGGGTACACTCCACACACAAGGCCAAGGGGTGAGACTACGGCTGCGAAGTTGTAAAATAGTGACCGTACGATTAGCATCATTCGCATCAAGACATCAACGGCTTTTGTAATTTACGCCGGCTAAGTATAGCCCGCATTATGAAACACACCCGGATAGCCCTTTATTGCCTGCTTGCCTGTTTTTTCTCCTCTTGCATTGAGCAGCAAGTGATCTACAAACCTAAAATGAAGGGCGACATTGTATATGAGGATAACAACTATACAATGCGGTATTTTAATTTATGGATAGATATTGGAAATGAGTTTGCCTTTTGCCTCGATGTGCAGCCCAAAGATGGAAACACACTGGTAATACAATCACTGGAAGCTAAAGCCTGGACAACGGACAGGAAGAAGAACCGTATAGAAAGACTGTATTTTAAGAAACTTACAGGCGAGCAGTACAGGAACAGCAATTTTACAGGCATACAAAATACCGATAAGGAATTTCCCAAAACAGCGCTTGACTCCACCGATATATTTAAGGTTTCGGATACATTGTCAAACATCGGTAACACCTATCGGTATGAACTGACTTTTGCTGATAAGTATTATATCCGCGATAAAGGAATACTGTTTGATATGGTCATCAGCTTTAAGGATCTAAGCAGCGGCAGTATTTTCGCAACCAAATATGCGCTGGTATTCAAAATAGATAAAAACCTTGTGCTTAACGTTATTAACGGCAAGTGATTTGCACAACTAACAACAGATGGACCATGACAAGCTTTGACTATGTAACCGAACAATACAAGGAAGTAACCGGGTCCAGGCAGGTTTTGCTGGACTACTGTAAAACCATTTCCGCTGCTGATTTAATCAATGAAAACAGTTCCTTTGGCCGGGGCGGCAGCATCCGCAACCTGCTCGTGCATATTGTGAACGTGTATGAGTTTTGGATAGGGAATAATACACTGCAAAAGAATATCACTTTTACCACGTACGAATCCAAAGCCACGATAACAGCAATTATAGCTCTCTTTGAAGGGGTCAATGTGCTAATGGCTGAGTTCCTGGATATGTTTAAACAGGAGGAGCAAAAACAGATTACATACGAACTAAATAAGCAAACACAATCTGCAAGCATGCTGAAAATCTTTACGCATGTCATCACACACGAGTTTCATCACAAGGGGCAAATACTTTCGTTGAGCCGGCACCTGGGGTATATCCCTGTTGATACGGATATGATACGATAGATCATAAGCTTACATCCCGTACTCACTCAAAAACTTAATCCGCATTATCTTCAGCTGCTCCCAGTTAAAGTTGAATGAGGATAATTCCTCCTGAGCTACCTGCAAGGAAGAGGTTTCGCAGCTTTTAAAGTATTCGATGATTTCATCCTGGTCGTCTTCGTCCAGCATTTCATCAATGGCATAAGTAAGGTTCAGCTTGGTACCGCTGGCCGCAATGGTTTCCATTTCTTCCAGCATCTCATCCATGCGCCAGCCCTTGTTTTTGGCAATAGTTTCCAGCGACACTTTCTTATCCGTATTCTGAATGATATATACTTTGCTGCCGCTTTTGTTGACCACACTCTTCATCACAAAGTCATCCGGGCGTTCTATATTGTTCTCTTCTACATAGCGGGCGATCAATTCGACAAAAGGCTTACCATATTTTATGGCCTTGCCCTTGCTTACGCCCTGGCATTTTTCCAATCCTTCCATCGTTATCGGATAGAAAGTGGCCATATCCTGCAAGGATGATTCGAGGAAGATAACAAATGGAGGCAGCGATTTTTTCTTCGCTTCTTTTGTACGTAACTCCATCAGCATTGCCATCAGCTTTTCATCGGCCGCAGCACCTACGGTGTTTTCTGTACCCTCTTCATCATCGGCATGGGCATTGTCGTAGGTATTGTTCAATATAATGGTAAATGACTTTGGCTTCTTCATAAAAGCCTCGCCCTTCTTCGTAAACTTCAGTACACCGTACTCTTCAATGTCTTTGGACAGCAGCCCTTCCAGCAGCATTTGCCGTATGAGTGAATTCCAGAAGAATGGTTCTTTATCATTGCCGCTGGCAAATGCATCTAATCCTTCGTGGCGGAACATTTGTATCTGTGGTGTCAGCTTACCTGTAATTATTTGTACGGTATAGTCAGTAGCGAAACGTTCATCCAGGGCCTTAATGGCTTTTAATACAATCAGGGCCTCTTCTTTCGCTTCTGTTTTTTCCTTCGGATGTTTACAGTTATCACACTCACCACAATTTTCCTGCTCATAGGTTTCGCCAAAATAACTCATCAGTATTTTCCGGCGGCATACACCTGTTTCAGCAAAAGCTACTGTTTCATTTATCAATTGTGCACCCACTTCCCGTTCGCTTAGCGGCTTGTCACGCATCAGGTGTTCCAGTTTGCTTACATCCTTGTGCGAGTAGTACAGGATACATTTTCCCTCCAGGCCATCACGGCCGGCCCGGCCTGTTTCCTGGTAGTAGTTTTCAATACTCTTGGGAATATTATAGTGTACCACAAAGCGGATATCGGGTTTATCTATACCCATACCAAAGGCAATAGTGGCACAGATTACCTGTACTTCTTCATTTAAAAACTGATCCTGCCTTTCAGAGCGCAGCTTGCTGTCGAAGCCGGCATGATAGGCCACCGCTTTAATGCCGTTGGCATTTAGAATATCGGCCAGGTCCTCTGTTGTCTTCCTGTTTAGTGCATATATAATTCCACTTTTGCCATGCATGCTTTTTATAAAGCGTACAATATTTTCATCGGTCTGTGCCTTCTTAATCTTGGGCAATACTTCATAGTAAAGATTGGCCCTGTTGAAGGAAGAGATAAACACATTCGGTTTACGCAGGTCCAGATTTTTTATAATATCGCTTTGCACTTTTGGTGTGGCTGTTGCCGTAAGTGCAATCACCGGTGCATCGGGGTTTATCTGTATCATCATTTCCCGCAGGCGGCGGTATTCCGGGCGGAAATCATGTCCCCACTCCGATATACAATGCGCTTCATCTACGGCAAAGAATGAAATCTTCAGATCAGAAAAGAATTCGAGGTTTTCCTGCTTGGTCAGTGTTTCCGGTGCTACATAGAGCATTTTGGTTTTACCGGAAAGCAGGTCATCGTGTACTTCTTTAATTTCTTTTTTGTTAAGCGTGGAATTAAGAAAGTGGGCCACTTCATCATTACTGCTGTACCCGCGGACAAGATCCACCTGGTTTTTCATCAGTGCTATAAGTGGTGAAACGATCAGGGCCACGCCTTCGCTAACCATAGCTGGCAGCTGATAACAGAGGCTTTTGCCACCACCGGTTGGCATGATCACAAAAGTATCATGACCGGCGAGCAGGGATTCAATGGCTTTTTCCTGTGTGCCTTTAAATTTATCGAAACCAAAATATTCGCTCAGTGCTTCGTGCAGGTCAAACCTTTTTTTCGGGGCGGTTAATTCTTTTCCCTTCGTTGTTTTGCCTGCTTTAGATGGCCCGGTCTTCTCAGCCAGCCCGCTTTTTTTCGGAGCTGGTTTTTTCGCTGTTGGTGTTCCCATGGATCAAGTTGTTACTTGCAGGATGACCTGCAATTTTTCAAAGTTGCTACTAATGCCGAATTATTTAAGATACTCATTTTTAGCCGAACCGGGGAGTGGTGTGCCATATATTTTTTAACAGCATATTACTGCTTAAAACAGCCAGCATAATCCCGCAATCAGCGGCTTTTAATCTTCGGGGAGTCAGCGGTTAGCGATTACTAAACGGGCCTCGCAGTGGCGGGGTCACACATCATCATTCCCGACGTCGGTATCGCCTCACCGGTATATGAACCGGATCAGGGGTTGCGAATTTACGCATCTTTTACTGCTTTGGCTAATGCAAAGCGTTAAAATTAGCAATCAATCACTTAACCGTGCCTTCATCCTAAACAGCTAATTTTGCCGCTGCTTGCAAAATCTGTAACATGTTGATCGACGTCAAAGAAATAGCGCTGCGAACCATTGAAGCGGAGGCAAAATCTGTTGCCGGCCTGGCTGCTTATATCGATGCTGATTTTGAAAAAGCAGTTCATGCTATTGCCGCCTGCAGTGGCAGGGTAGTGGTAAGCGGTATCGGCAAAAGCGCCGTTATCGCTCAGAAAATTGTGGCCACGTTTAACTCGACGGGTACCCCCTCCATTTTTATGCATGCAGCAGATGCTATTCACGGCGACCTGGGTATGGTGCAGCAGGATGATATAGTGATGGTGATCAGCAAAAGCGGCGAAAGCCCGGAGATAAAAGTGCTGGTGCCATTAATTAAAAACTTTGGCAACACGCTGGTAGCCATGGTTGGTAAAACAGATTCTTTCCTGGCAAAAGGAGCGGATATTATTTTAAACACAACGGTGGACCAGGAAGCATGCCCCAACAACCTGGCCCCAACCAGCAGTACCACGGCGCAGTTAGTCATGGGCGATGCGCTGGCTGTTTGCCTGATGGAACTGAAAGGTTTTCAGAGCGACGATTTCGCAAAATTCCACCCGGGCGGCATGCTCGGCAAGAAACTGTACCTGCGTGTGGCCGACTTATCGGGAGATAATGAAAAGCCGAAAGTATTACCGGGCCAGTCATTGCGGGAAGTGATTGTGGAAATGACAGCGAAACGATTGGGTATAACAGCTGTGGTGGATGAACATAACGGGCTGCTTGGTATTATTACCGACGGTGACTTGCGCCGTATGCTGGAGAAGTCAACAGAGATTGAAAAAATTACGGCTGGCGATATTATGACACATAACCCGAAGACGATTGGTGCTGAAGAACTGGCCGTAGAAGCACTGGACCTGCTTCGCAAAAATGAAATTTCACAATTAGTAGTAACCGACAACGGAAAATACACAGGTATTATACATTTGCATGATCTTATTAGAGAAGGATTAATTTAAACGTGAATTATCAGGGGCGTACCTGTTGATAATTCACCATTCACAACTCACATGAACAAACATCACTACGTAGCAATAATGGCCGGAGGAATCGGCAGCCGTTTCTGGCCGATGAGCCGGACAAATTTTCCCAAACAGTTTTTAGATATACTTGGTACTGGCAAAACACTGATACAACAAACTTTCGAACGCTATAGTAAAGTAGTGCCGAAGGATAATATTTATGTGGTTACCTCTGAAGAGTATGTGGAGATTGTAAAAAAACAATTACCCGACTTACCAGTTGATAATATTCTGGCCGAACCATCCCGTAAGAATACAGCGCCCTGCATTGCTTATATCGCTTTCAAGCTGATGAAAAAAGATCCGAAAGCGCTGATGATTGCCGCACCGGCCGATAACCTGGTGCTGGAAACAGACGAGTTTGTAAAAACAGCACGCAAGGCCCTCGACTTTGTTGACCATATCAATGCCCTGGTTACGATTGGTGTAAAACCTACCTATCCCAATACCGGCTACGGGTACATTCAGCACGAAACATCACAGGCAGCCCCCGATGTGTATAAAGTAAAAACATTTACCGAAAAGCCTAACCTGGAACTGGCCAAAACCTTTATTGCCAGCGGTGACTTTTTATGGAACGCAGGCATTTTTACCTGGAAAGTGAAGAACATTATCGCGGCCATTGAAAAGTTTGAACCGGAACTTTATGAACTGTTTGCAGCAGAAAAAGATAAGTTTAATACAAGTAAGGAGAAAGAAACCATCGAGACCATTTACCCGCAATGTACCAATGTGTCCATTGATTTTGCAGTAATGGAAAAGGCCGATAATGTTTATCTCATTCCTGCCACATTTGGCTGGAGCGACCTTGGAACATGGAACAGCGCCTGGGAAAACAAAGACAAGGATTACTTTGGCAATGCTGTAGTAGGAAAGAATGTAATCGTGGTGGATGCCAACAATTGCATCGTGCATGTGCCCGATAATAAACTGGTTTTACTCCAGGGCCTGAAAGATTATATCGTGGTGGATACTAAAGACGTACTGATGATCTGTAAGAAAGACAAAGAGCAGGAAATAAAAGAGTATGTGGCAGAAGTAAAACGCAGTAAAGGCGATAAATACCTGTAACCATGCTGAAAAAACTGCGCACTGTTATATACCATGTAAACGACTTACAAGCTGCGAAAGACTGGTATATTCAAACAACCGGCATCACCCCTTATTTTGATGAACCGTTTTACGTCGGCTTCGATATCAATGGCTGCGAACTCGGCCTTGATCCTGACATGACAGGCGTGGAGCCCGGCAATCAAACCGTGGCGTACTGGTCCGTGGACAGTATCACGGAAGCGGTTGACAGATTTGTACAATCCGGTGCAACAATTGTACAGGAACCCACCAATGTTGGTGGTGATATATTCGTGGCAACCATCCTTGATCCGTTCGGAAACCACGTTGGGCTAATTCAGGGAGCATGATTCAGCCATCTTGTTTATATTTAGCCTAAACAAGTATGACAACCCCACCGGTACAAAATATTTTATTCCTCGATATTGAAACTGTTCCTCAGTTTGAAGACTATCAGCAGCTGCCGGAAGACTGGCGGCAGCTCTGGGATACAAAATCAAACAGCCTGCTCAAATACCATGAAGGGGAAACCAATGCCACCTTATATCCACGGGCAGGTATTTATGCCGAATTCGGAAAAATAATTTGCATCAGTTGTGGCGTGGTGCAGGGCGTATCCGGCGATCGAAAAATAGTGCTGAAGAGTTTTTTCGGAGATGACGAAAAGCAGCTGCTTTACCAGTTTGCAGAAATGCTGAATAAATGGTCTGCCGGCGAGCAAAAATTTTTGTGTGCGCACAACGGTAAGGAGTTCGACTTCCCTTATCTCTGCCGCCGCATGATAATTCATTCAATACCTATTCCATCATTGCTGAATATTTCTGGCAAGAAGCCCTGGGAGGTTGCACACCTTGATACGCTGGAACTATGGAAATTTGGCGACTTTAAAAGTTTCACCAGCCTGAACCTGCTGGCCCGTACACTGGGAATCGCTACTCCTAAAGATGATATCGACGGCAGCATGGTGTGGAAAGTGTACTGGCAGGACAAGGATATACAACGCATCGTAACCTATTGTCAGAAAGATGTGGTAACGGTAGCACAGATACTGCTTCGCATGAGCGGGGAGGAATTGATCAGGGAGGAGCATATTGAAATCAAGGGCTAAACGTTCAAAAGAGGTGAATGAGGAAAGGAGGGAGTCCGAAAGCAGTTAGTGTCTTTAGCGCAACATGAATTATAAATAGGATAATAAAACCCCAATAATAGCAACCCCTCTTTATTTCATTTCACTCTTTTAACCTCTTAGCATGGAAAAAATAAGATGCAGCTGGTGTCTCAAAGACGATCTGTACAAAAATTATCACGACAAAGAATGGGGTGTACCCGAGCATGACGATACTAAATTGTTTGAGATGCTCAACCTGGAAGGCGCACAGGCCGGGCTTAGCTGGTACACCGTACTGGTAAAAAGAGAGAATTACCGGAAAGCATTTGATAACTGGGATGCAAAGAAAATTGCCCGCTACACACCTGCCAAAATTGAAAAACTCCTGCAAAATGAAGGCATTATCCGTAACCGGCTAAAAGTAGAAGGCACGGTAAAGAATGCAAAGGCCTTCCTTGCTATACAAAAGGAATTTGGAAGCTTCGATAAATACATCTGGCAGTTCGTTGGCCATAAGCCAATAATTAACAACCGTCGCGGGTTGGGTGATGTGCCTGCTAAAACGGCAGAAAGCGATGCCATGAGTAAGGACTTGCTGAAGCGGGGTTTTAAATTTGTTGGCTCCACTATTTGCTATGCTTATATGCAGGCCACGGGCATGGTAAACGATCATGTGGCGGATTGCTGGAGAAAAGATTCATCAAAGCGTAAACGGTAATAAATGGAACGTATCAATTATTCATCCGGTGCTAAATGGGAAGATATTGTTGGCTATAGCCGTGCTGTAAAAGTGGGTAATATTATTGAAGTTACCGGAACGGTTGCGGTGGATGATGACAGTAAGCTGGTGGGCGGCAACAGCGCTTATGAGCAGACGATATTTATTCTGGAAAAAATTAAAAAAGTACTAGAACAAGCCGGCGCTTCCTTGCAGGATGTGGTGCGTACCCGTATGTTTGTAACCGATATCAGCCGATGGGAAGAATATGGAAAAGCCCACGGCGAATTTTTCAAAAATATCAGGCCCTGTACCTCCATGATAGAAGTAAAAGGGTTGATTGCACCTGAATATTTAATAGAAATAGAAGCCACCGCCATCATTAATCCTCAATAGCACATACATGAAACAATTATTTATTGGCATAGCCATAGCCGCATTTTTAGTTGCCTGCAAGAGCAAAGACAAAGAAAAGGAACCTGCAATAAACCCATCAGCAAATGTTGATTCTACATTGATTACAGACAGTGCCTGGGGACTTATATCAGCCGCCACCAATTTTGATGAGCTGAAGAAAATATTTGGCGAAGGGGCGGTAAAAGATGAGCGTATTTGTGGCCCCGAATGCGTGGACTCGCTGGATGTAACGATCCTTTATCCTGGTACAAATAACGAATCGATCATCTACTGGAAAGACAGTTTTTATCATAAGCAAATCGGCATGATCGATTGCTATAGCGACAGTGCAGCCTGGCATACAGCAGCTGGTATTAAAATTGGCTCGGGCATGAAAGAACTGCTGCAACTGAATGGCAAGCGCATTAATTTCTCAGGGTTTGGCTGGGACTATGGTGGATCAGTTATCTCCTACAATGGCGGTGCATTAGATAAGTCAAAGATTCACTATAATTTAGATTTGATTGGCGATAATGACTACGGATTGTCTGGTGATACAGAATTGCATACCGATTCAGTTATTGTTCAAAAAGCCCTGGACAAAATTGTCGTTCGTAAAATTGGGCTGTCTTTTTACAAGGAATAAATTCTTACACAAATAGTTCATGAATACTGCCGGCCACCTCCAGGCCGGCACTTCTGCCTGTATCGGCGAAAAGGATAGTATTTGACTTCCTTTCCCTCAGCACCACTTCAAGATTGGCGGTCATACTTTCTTCTATCTTTCCATCCATCAATCCACCGATAGGTGCCGCGAGTTCTGTGCCTTCCTGTCGGTGTGCAAATACTTCAATACGGTACTTCCTGTTTTGTATAACGAGTTCGACTTTTTTCTCATCGGCAAATGATTTCAGCAAGCGGGAACCATTGTAGGTGGTGAACTTAAACAGCCGATCTTGTAACCAAAGCCCGCCAATAAAACCTGTAAATGATTTTCTCAGCCAGGGAATTTTTGCTACTGATGCTTTAAAGGAAACGCCCGGTTCAGTAAAATGATTGCTTTGCATCCAGAAATAGGCGGCAGGGAAGGAGTGACCCCAGTCTTTTTCCATATACCCTCTCCCTCCGGTGAACGAGACGGGCCCACCGGTCAGGATCAACTCGCCATCGATCTCGTGGTCCAGGCTTACAATACCATGGTAACATTCCATAAAGGGTGCAAAAGCGTAAGGGCCCATTATGCCGGGTGAATACAGCTTTTTCGGCCAGGGTTTATTTCCGCTGAAGTGCAGGCTGCCCTTTATTTCGGGCAGGTCCAGCGTTATATGTTTTTCTGAAAAACTGTTTTCAAGTATCGACAGGTAAAACCGGCCAGGCGCCGGCTGAAAATCACTGGCATCAAAACGGTGATAGACTGCTGTTTTCTTTCTTCCATCCAGCACCTGTATAAATGCCTGCTGGTTACCTGCCTTGTCCATGGCGATGCCGGGTATGACGGCAAAAGCACTTGATTCGTCTGCATTGACAATTTTAATATACCAGCCCTCAAAGTAATTACGTTGCCGCCCCCAGCCCTGGTATTGCTCGGGATTGAAGAAGGCGTTTATTTTTTTGAGCAGGGGCATAACTGGCAGGTGCTGTAAGGTACGGGTATCAGCGTATTTATGGTTTTTTTACATACTACAATCTCGCAGGCACCTTCCATTTGATTTATCTTGCATCCTCAATTTACCTCATGAAGCCATATATTTTTGTTATTGGACTTTTATCATTTGTCTTTTCTTCGCAAGCCCAGTCTTACAAGATAACCTGGGGTGAGGAAATAAAACTTAAAAAAGGAACGGCAGACCTGGATATTATTTCTGCTGATAAGTCGGGCCTTTATTTTACAGAGAAAAGAAGGAGTACCGGAATCAGTATTGGCGGCGCCTCATCTACGTACAAGCTGTACAAGTTTGATAAAAATTTCGGTGAGGTTTTCGATAAGGATTATAAAAGGGAACTGAAAGGCCTGGCCTACCAGGGCTTTTATCAGCTGGAAGAGGATATCTATCTGTTCGCTACGGACTACATCAAAAAAGAAAGGGCCTTTAAGGTGTATGGTGCCAAGGTGGATAAAAACTCAGGCGATCTGAACGGTGATTTCGCTGAACTCGGAAGCTATGAACTGGAAAATAAGCGGGATGATTATGATGTGCAGGTGACACCCGTTCACAACGGAAAGTCTTTCCTGATGGTGAGCAATATTTCAGCCTACGACCGGGTTTCCCTGGGTGTAAGCCTGCTGGACAAATCGCTGAAGAAAAAGGAAAGCACCATCATCAACCTGGCATTTGAGCCCAACCTGTATCAACTGGAAGATGTGCAGTTTACCAAAAGCAATAAGATAGTTGTATTGGGAAAGGAATTTGAAGAGGCTATCGTAAAAAAGAAGAGGAAAAGACTGGTGTTTAAACAGTATGTGATGTCCATCTATGATGTGGACGGTAATAAACTAAGCGATGTGAAACTGGATGCAGACAACCGTTTTGTCATCAGCGGCAAACTGATTGAACAAACAGATGGCCAGTTACTACTGGCGGGGTTTTATAGCAACCACGCAGCCAAGGCCGACCTGAACGGGTTCTTCATCAACAAAGTAAATCCCGATAACGGCACACTCCTGCTTAGTTCCTTCAAAGAGATCAATGCATCGATGCTGGGCAATTCCTATATTGACGAAGGGGATGATGACGATGAAACAAAAGAGAATAAGAAGCAGGCAAAAAAGGCAAAAGACGAGGATGACGAAGACGAGTTCCCCAATAGTTTTGTTATAAAATCAGTTGACATTAATCCTGCCGATAATTCAGTGATCATTACCAGCGAGGTTTCCCAGTATTCTGTTTATAGCTACACCACATCGCAGTATAATGCCACGACCCGCAACTGGACCTACCGTACGACATGGGTACACCGCTTTACCAATAAAGATATACTGGTGATTAATGCGGACAAGGACGGGAGTATAAAATGGTTGAACGCATTACCAAAATCACAGGTTGAGGAAGTACGCACATCCGGCAATAGCTATACCGGGTTCGGGTTTTCGTATGATAATGCAGGTTATTTTGTCCGCAGTGGTGGTATGCCTTTCTACTCATCTTATAAAAGCCTGATCAACGGAAATAACCTGGTGCTTATATTCAACGATCATAACAGCAATAATGTAAACCCGGAGTACGGGGACAAGGTGAAAACGGTATATAATTTCCGGAAAAGAAGTTCAGCCTATGGAATAGCCATTGATCTGGCTACGGGCAAAATGGTACGGAAGAATATAGCCTCGAATAACGAAGAAACCATCCTGATGCCACGCCATGCCTATGTGGTGGGCACTGAATTATTTATTCCTTCCTGGCGGCAGCATGCGTTGGCTAAAACAGAACTCAAGTTTGCTAAGATTACCGTGAAGTAAAAATTTAGCTATTTAATGACTGGCCGGTACTACTTACAGTACCGGCTTTTTTTGGCTTAAAAAAGGATAATTGACAGTACTTTTATAAAAAACACCCTTGATACTGCAATCAAAACTGCCTGCTGTTGGTACTACGATATTCACCGTCATGAGCCGGCTTGCTGCCGAACACCAGGCTATCAATCTTGGACAGGGCTTTCCTGATTTTCCTATGAATAAGGAGCTGACCGGACTTGTGAATGAAGCAATGAGCAACGACTTTAACCAATACAGCCCCATGCCGGGCTGGATGCCGCTGCGTGAGGCTATTGCTGAAAAGGCAGCGTACTTGTATGGTGCAAATATTAATCCGGATACAGAAATTACCATAACGCCTGGGGGTACTTATGCTATTTATTCAGCCTTCACCACTATCCTGCAGCCGGGCGACGAAGTAATTGTGTTTGAACCGGCTTATGACAGCTATATTCCTAATATTGAAGTCAACGGCGCAAAGGCTGTTACTATTTCTTTGGTTTACCCGGATTATCACATCCCCTGGGAAACAGTAAAGGAGGCAATTACGGAACGGACAAAGGCTATTATTATTAATTCACCGCACAACCCGACGGGAACGGTGATGGGAGAGCAGGATATAGCAGAGCTGCGTAAACTCGTGAATGGTACAAATATTTTTATTATCAGTGATGAGGTATATGAGCACTTAATATTTGATGGCATACCGCACCAGAGCCCGCTACGTTATCCCGATCTGCTTGAACGGAGTTTTGTATGCTCTTCTTTTGGTAAGACCTACAACTGTACAGGCTGGAAGCTTGGCTATTGTATCGCACCTGCAGCATTAACGGCGGAGTTTAGAAAGGTACACCAGTACAATTGCTTCTCCTGCTTTACTCCGGCACAGGTGGCGCTGGCTGGTTTCTTAAAAAACAGAGAAGCCTATATGTCGCTCGCATCTTTTATGCAGGAGAAGCGGGATTATTTTAAGCAGTTGATGCAGCAGACGAAATTCACCATGCAGGAGTCGTACGGTAGTTATTTTATTTGTGGTACGTATGAGAAGATAAGCGACGAGGCCGATAAAGACCTGGCTATCCGTTTGACAAAGGAAGCTGGCGTAGCCACTATTCCTGTGTCCGCTTTTTACCGTGAAGGAAAGGATGACAAAGTGCTGCGGTTTTGTTTTTCAAAAAAGAAAGAGACGCTTGAAGCAGCTGTTGAAAAACTGCTTACGATCTGATGTGGAAGGATGCCCGATATAAAGGAATATTCTTCATGCTACTCGCTGCACTCGGCTTCTCCCTGATGGGCGGTGCTGCCAGGTTATTGAAGGGAAGCTTCGGCGCTGGTCAGCTTGTATTCTGGCGCAATGCTGTGGGCCTGGTTGTGCTGATAGTGGGTTTTGCCATTCAGCCACCGGTAAACAAAGGCGGCAAACTGCATTTGCTTTTCTTCAGGGGTATGATGGGCACAACAGCACTTTACACACTTTTGTATTGCATCCTGCATTTGCCACTGGGCACGGCGATGACGTATAACCTCACCTCGGCTTTATTCATCGCAGTATTTTCTTTCCTGTTGTTTCGGGAATACCACGGAAGAGTGGTCTTGTTTGCCGTGCTGTTGGGTTTTCTTGGCATGTTGCTGATATACAAACCAGCCATGCATTATCCCTGGTACTATCATGTGGCCGGACTTACCTCCGGTGTTACATCTGCTTTGGCCTACATTACCGTAAACAGGCTGGCGGGCTATTACGATAGCCGCATAATAGTACTGGCGTTTATCGGTACGGGTGTGCTTGTTCCTGTGTTGTTTATGATTGCACAACAGTTATTCCAACTACAGCCCGATGACGTATTTTTTATTCAGTGGAAGTGGCCGGCGGGTATAGAATGGTTTTATATACTGTGGCTGGGGCTGGCCGCACTCTTCGGCCAGTATTTTGTAACAAAAGCCTATGGGGCGGATAAGGCAGGTATTGTATCGGCTATTGGCTATGCCAATATTGTGTTCTCCGTATTCATCGGCCTGGCGCTTGGCGATGCCTTTCCGGACTGGATGTCATCGCTTGGTATTCTTTGCATTATCGGTTCGGGCATTCTTATTTCCTTATTCAAGCGTAAAGGGACGGCTTCCTGATTTTGCCAGGATAAAAAATAGTTGGTCATCTGTTTATTAATCGTATATTTGCGATATAAGATTTTAGTATGGCATTTAATAAGAAAGAAGAGTTTACACAAAAAGAACAGGATCTGGCCGCCTTTGCAAAGGCGATGGCGCACCCTGCCCGTATAGCTATCCTTAAAGTGCTGGCACAAAAAAATGAATGTATTTGTGGCGAGATAGTGGACGTACTGCCCCTGGCACAAAGTACCGTAAGCCAGCACCTGAAAGAATTAAAAAATGCAGGGCTGATTACCGGAACAGTGGACGGGCCACGCAGTTGTTACTGCATCAACTGGAAAGCCTTCGAAAAATTCAATAGTGAGTTTAATATACTCTTCACCAAACTAAAAGTCAATAACGAAAAAGCCTGTTGTTAATTAAACCAAATATATATAGCCATGAACACAAGTACAGAAATCAAGAACACCGTCCGTGAAAAGTACACGGAGATTGCTAATCAATCAAAGGATCAGAACCTGGCTTCCTGCTGCGGTGCCACAGGTTGTTGCGACAGCCAGGACGTTTATAATATTATGGCCGATGATTATTCAGAACTGGAGGGATACAACCCCGATGCTGATTTGGGCCTTGGTTGCGGCCTGCCCACCGAATTTGCCCGGATGAAAGAAGGCGATACGGTTATCGATCTGGGCAGCGGCACCGGTAACGATGCGTTCATTGCCCGCCGTGTGGTGGGAGAAAAGGGAAAAGTAATCGGTATAGATTTTACGGAAGCTATGATTGCCCGCGCAAGGGCCAATGCGGAAAAGCTGGGGCTGACCAATGTAGAATTTCGCCAGGGCGATATTGAAGACATGCCCGTAACCGCTAATAAAGCAGATGTGATCGTTAGTAACTGTGTGCTGAACCTGGTGCCGAATAAACATAAGGTATTTGGCGAAGTCTACCGGGTACTGAAGCCAGGGGGCCATTTTTCAATTTCAGATATTGTGTTGGAGGGTGAATTACCTGCCAAATGGAAAGAGGTGGCAGAATTATATGCGGGTTGCGTATCTGGCGCCATTCAGAAAAATGACTATCTCGGTATTATTAAAGAAGCCGGGTTTACAAATATTACCCTGCAAAAAGATAAAACGATAACCATACCCGATGAAATACTGGCGGCTTATTTAACGGCCGAAGAAATCAGTGCGTATAAAACCAGAAACACCCGCATAACAAGTATAACCGTATATGCAGAAAAGCCTGCCAAAGATGATCGCAATTGCTGTGAGCCCGGTAGCAGGTGTTGCTGATTAACAGTCTCTATTTTATAACAAGCTTGGTTTACTTACTGTAAACTGAGTATAAAAGTAAAGCCATGAAAAAACAAACAATGATGCAGAAAGATCCGGGTTGCTGTGAACCAGGAAGTGTTTGCTGCGGAAACGACGGCGGCCCCGGTGGAGGCTGCTGCTAAACAGCCATCGAAGCACCCCGGAATACGGGGTGCTTCTTAAATTTATTCCCATGCCGATATATATTGCTCAAAAAGCCGGAAAAGAACATAGCAGCAGCATTAAAGGACTGCTGCAACAAAATAATCTGCCTGTAGCAGATTTGGAGGAAGGCAAACAAACCTTCTGGATAGTAATGGATGGTGAAAACATTGCTAGCGTCATTGGCCTTGAACAATACGGCTCGTATGGCCTGTTGCGTAGTATGGCCACGGATAAAAACCATCGTGATAAAGGTATGGCGGCGCTTTTAATAGAGACATTAATAGCCGGTGCCCGCCACAACACCATAAAGGAAGTATACTTGCTTACGGAAACAGCGGCAACATACTTTGAAAAGAAGGGGTTTGAAAAAGTAAACCGTGATGAGGTACCGGAAGAAATAAAGCAATCAAAAGAATTCAGCCATGTATGCCCGGCCACTGCTACAGTAATGAAAAAGGCTGTACCGAAGCTAAAACTGCTTTTTGTCTGCGTTGAAAACAGTAACCGCAGCCAAATGAGCCAGGCATTTGCAAACATATTGGGCGGCGATTTTGTGGAAGCCTATAGTGCAGGGTCAAAACCTTCCGGTGTCGTGAACCCCAAAGCTATTGCAGCCATGCAGGAATTGGGTTATGATTTAAGCAAGCATGATAGTAAATCACTCGAAGAAGTAAAGCAATATGCACCGTTCGATGCAGTGGTGACCATGGGTTGTGGTGATGCCTGTCCCTGGATGCCCGCAAAGCATTTTATTGATTGGCAGATACCTGATCCTAAACATATGGAACCAGCAGCGTTTAATAATGTGAGGGATTATATTCGGGACAAGGTAAAAGAGTTGCTGAACACCTTGTAGTATCATTGGCGAAAGCAAGGCAGGCTCAGATTTTTTCCTCTAAAAACACTTCCGCCATCATACACCGGGTACTACCTCCCCCCGCCTTTTCAATGGTAGGTATTGCAACGGGAAGGGGCGTGGCAAATTGTTTCAGCGTAGTTAATTGTTCTTTGGTGAGCGAATCATGTGCAGCCTGGCTCATTACAAGGTAGCGCTCCCCTTTTTTATTTTTTACTTCCAGCATATTGCCGGCATAGTTATACATCTGTTCACGGGTTATAGGTACAATCGTATGCCCTGTAGATTCCAGCAATTGCCGAACAGCGATTAATTCCCACTCTTCATCAATCGCTTCCTCGCAGAGCACACAAAATT
>CAYLRV010000057.1:0-23132 GCA_964386395.1 uncultured Chitinophaga sp. | reverse complement strand
TACAGCTGATGCTGCCATTGGGTTCTGTTTTCATCATGCCTAATAATGGAACCTGCGTCCTGCCGGCAAAGAGTATGCGGTTGTTGGGGGTCCCGTCGAGCAGTTTTAATCCTTTCATATTACCGTTTACCAGCGGGTAAGAAAACTGGTTTCCAACAGTGCCATTATTATTTACTTCAGCCAGTATGGTTTTGTATCCATCGTCCATTAGAAGCGTATGTGATCCGTTGCCATTGTATTTTCCATCCAGCAATTGACAGCCCGGTACGGCATTGTAAAAACCGGTAGCAGCATAGAAAGCACCGTTCGTACTTATTTTTAAAATCGCCGCTTCCCGGCTGGAAGGAACAGGAAAAAATAGTTGCCTTTCCGAAAATGAAGTGTACATGTACAATGTATCGTTTGCCACTTCAGCAATGGCATCAATATTATTTACACCATAGTTGGGCGATGGCCCTTCATTGATGTACACAGCTTTGTTTGCCGTGATACTTCCATTAATTGGATCGAGTTTCAGGAAAAAATACCCCAGGTTGAATAGTGGGCTCCCATCCTGTGTTCTCAACGTTGGGCCTGTCAGCAAAAAATCCCCGTTGTTCAATAATTTGGTTGTGGCGCTAAGCAATTGTGTGCTGTCCTGCCGCAGTACTTTGTACCAGGCCACATTTCCGCTGAGATCGGTACGCAAAACCAGTAAGCGGTTGGTACCATTACTATACACATTCCCGGTAATAATAAACGCATTGTTATTGATGCGGGTGATCCCGTTCATAAAGGAATTGTTAATGAAGTTGGTCATCCGTTTCAGCCAGATCAGGTTGCCAAATTTATCAAGGTGCATTACGTAAGTAGCAGCGTCTACTTCTTCCGGCGCACCGTTATTTCGTTTTATATAACGGGCAAAACGGGCTGTCACTAAATAGGTGCTGTCTGTTGCATTCTCAATAGATAAAAAGCGGCCGGATGTAAAATTGGGCAAATAGTAGCGTTTAGCCCATAATACAGTACCACGGGATGAAAGTTTGCAAACCCACCCGTCCGTTGCATCATTGTAAATGGGACTGAAGTTCAAAGTGCCCCCGGCAATCACTGTTTCGTTTTGTACCGTTGTAATGGCTTTACTTACATAAATAGCTGCATTGCCGTTATAGCGGTGAAAGAAAATATCAGGTGTGCAGGATTGTGCACTTGCGTTATTTGCTGTGAGTAAAAAAAATATGGGAAACAGTAGTATATGCAGGGTACGGCCTATAGCCGGAAACAGCTGCTGTATGTTTCTTGCTTTGATCAATCACCGTATCATTTTACTACGAATGTTTTTCTTTCCGGGCCAACACCGGTAATGGTCAGGCTTTTCCATCCCTTTGGCAATACAGATTTAATTTGAACGATGCCTTTAGGCGTTATTTCTAGTCCGCCAAAACCCATCAGTACGCTTTGAACAATACCGCCTGCGCCGGTCGCAAAATAAGGGTTGGTGCCGCCTTTGGTTTCAGCTATTACACGGAAAGGCGGGTTCAGGTTGGGTAGATAGGCATCTTTAAACCAATGATGGGCTTTATCAGCATCGCCAATTCTTGCGTATAAGGTAGTGAAAACAGCTTGTGTCATTGCCGGTGTGCCTTCATTGGGCACACGCTTTTCATAATATTCCAAATCACGACGGATCGCTTTTGGATCAGTAACTTCTTTGAGCGGGTATGCCAGCAGGTTTACATCAGCCTGCTTAATCCCTTCACCATTGTAGGTCGCATGCTCTTTGGTTGTGCCGTCCGGGAATTTAAGTATTGGAATATTATTGGCGACATTCATCCAGTCTGCATCAGGTGTGATGCCTAAAAGTTTCGCAGCTTCTGTAGCAAACTGCAGGTTAGCTTTTGCAGCAGCATTGGTAAATGCGTTGTTATCTACATTCTCTGCCCACTCATCAGCAGCTACTACATTCTTAATATCGTATTTGCCAGGACCATTTCTTTCCACACGGCTGGCCCAGAAATCGGCAGTGGCAGATAAGATTGGATAACCTTTTTCACGCAGCCAGTTTTTATCCTGTGTTACACAATAATAATTCCATGCAGCGATGCCCACACAGGCGGTGATATGGTGCTCAAATGGTCCGCTGAGTGCCCATACGGGTGTTTCTTCCACACCTGTTTCTGCACTTTCCCATGGGAACATGGCGCCTTTGTATCCTTTGCTGAATGCATTTTTTCTGGCAGCATCCAATCGTTGATAGCGGTACTCCACCATACTTTTTGCTATCTCCGGATGTAATACAAGTATTGCCGGGTACATCCATAATTCGGTATCCCAGAATACATGGCCATTATAGCCCAGTCCGCTCAGGCCCATGGGTGATGGCGACAATGCCGTTCCTTCTCTCGAAAAAGAATAGAGGTGGTACAACATGCTATGCACATCCTGCTGTGCCTGTGCATCACCTTCGATGGTGATATCACTTTTCCAAAGCTCTTCCCAGGCTTTGTGGTGAAATTGTAAAAGACGATCCCTTCCTTCCAGCTTGGCAAAAATGGTGGCCCTTTCTGCTTCATTCAATGGATCGTCGTGGTGTGATGAAGTAATGGATGAGCCAACTATAGAGAACCGATAGCTTTCACCTGCTTTAATCTTTTTGCTGAATTTCATCAGGTGCATATTGTTATCCCACATTTCATGTATCACCCGTGGTTCGGTACCATGCCCTTCACTGAAAAGAAATGTATTGCTGGCGCACATCAGCATTTTGCCAGTTGGGCTTTTTGCTGTGGATGTAAGCAGGCCGATCGTAACATGTGGCCGGTCTATTTCATTATAGTAGTTCTGTACATCCTTTAATAAATCAGGAGCTTCCATTACGCTGGCACCTGAAATGGAAATATCTTTTTTAGCAGTAACGGTTACATCCATTAATACAGTGTAAGGCAAATGACGTAAGGAATAGTAAGTATAACTTATGGTGGCCTTATCTGTATAATTAAAGGAACTGGTAAAGGATGCTTGTTTCATATCCAGTTTCTGCACCATATCGGATGCCTCCGCTTTGCCAATACCCCGGCCATCTATTTCCAGCCGCATATTCAGCAGGTTGAAGCTGCGGATGAAATTGCTAACCCTTCCGCGGCCATACAAATCGTAAGCGCCGGCCAGCACTACATCTTTCACTTTAAAAGGTTCGGGTGCAGACACAATGCCAATCATGCCGTTGGCTACGGTAATGCCATAATAGTTCGAAGCATCAATATTGGAGGCAGTAATTTTCCAGGCATCTTGTGCAAAGGATACAGACCCAAAGAGGCACAGGAAGAAAGGCAACGTTTTTTTTAAAAACATAGGCAAGGCTTTGACAATCAGCTGTAAGATATTTTTTTTATTTCAATCCGGCCAATTGCAAACATTTGCGGTGTAAAAGTTTAACCGCAGTTTTTCCGACAGCAATGCCCAACAGGCGATATGCCTTTAAAAGCTCCTCCCCTGGCTGCTTTTGTACCGTATTTGACTGCTATAAATCGCCCAACTGGGGTCTTAAGACGATATCTTCCACGCAGGCGCCCGGAGAAAGTTGGGCGGCCGCATAGATCATTTCAGCCACATCGTGAGCCACCATAATCCGGTTGGCCGAGTTGTCAAAATCTCCCCACGAATCAGTCAACACTGCACCCGGGAAAACGGTGGTCACTTTTATATTATGCGGCTTCATTTCTTCCCGCAGATTTTTAGAAAACCCATGTAAAGCGTATTTACTGATGCTGTACGAGCCGCCATTGCTATATGCTTTTAATGAGGCAATAGAGCAAATGGTGAAAATATGCCCTGCTTTGGACTCCATCATTTTTGGCAGAAAAGCCCTGGTGGTATGATAAGCACTATACAGGTTTATATCGATCATTTTTTCGAGTATGCCGTCCGGTTCATTATAAATACTTCCCGGTTCAAAACCGCCGGCGTTATTGATGAGTACATCCGGTACAGCTGTGCCCAGACACCAGCCTGCAAAAGCAGCCGCATCTTCTTTTTTACAGAGGTCGGACGGCCTTGCTTTGATGGTAGCGTCTGGATATTTTGTTTGCAATTCTTCCATGGCTTTATACAAAGCCAGTTCGCCACGGCTGGTGATAAAAACAGTATGGCCGTTCGCTGCAAAAATTTCTGCAATGGCTTTTCCTATTCCCTTTGAGGCGCCTGTTATAACTATATTCATGCGTGCTGTTTGCACAAATCTACTACAGTTTCAAGGGTGCGGCAAAAATTGCCCGTTGCCTAAGCATCAGTTGCCGTTGAATAAGCGGGACGCATTCTTTAACAGCGAACAGTTTATCTATGCACCATGCCTGTTCGTTTTCCCTATTCTGGCTATCTTTAAAAGCAAAGGAACTGATTGGACAAATTTTTAGTAAACCCGGGTACGATAAACCTGCTGGCTTTGTCTATGCTGGCTGGTATTGTCGTACTCATGCTTATTGTCAACAGCTATACGCTTTCCTTTGATAAGGACAAGCTGCTAAGTAGTTATAATATTTACCTGCTTTGCTGCATCGTTTTTATCGGCTGGAGTTTCTATAAATTGGCCGATTCCGGCCAGCTGTCCTCACTGTATGTAACCAATGCGGCAGATGTTTTGGTAATAACAATACCCGGTACCGGATATATTTTGTTTTTTGGCTTTGTTTTCAATCTGGGGAATGCCGGAAAACTAATGCGGACGATATGGTATACAGCACTTGTCACCATGCTGGTACAGTTTATTTATGTTCTGGGTATGCTGTTAACTGGTAATGATAAGCAGCTTAGTACTGTTCCCTCAGCTATCATATTTGTTGTTATTACGGCTACTACGCTTGTAATGTTGATATATGCATTCCGCTTGCGGCAAAAAACGCTTTTTCAAAAGAATATCTTACTGGGCGGCACTATTTTTTATATACTGGTATTGATCAGTAATGTGCAGGAGCAGCAAAGCTTACAGGGGGTCATGCCCGGTATCAGTTTTATGCTTATTGCTTTTTTGATTGAGCACCTGTTTTTTGCGGTGGCATCCATAAGCCGTATGCGGCACCTGTACAGTGATGCTGAAAGGAACAAGCTGGCGGTATACCGTCAGCAACTGAAGACGGAGCAGGTCATTAATTACTTTGCACAGTCACTGGCCGTTAAGTCATCTGTGGATGATTTGTTATGGGATATCACCCGCAATTGCATCTCAAGATTAGGTTTTGAAGACTGTGTGATTTACCTCTGTAATGACGATCACAAGTACCTGGTGCAAAAAGCCGCCTGGGGGCCTAAAACCACGGAGGAAAATAAAATACTGAACCCGATGAATATCCCGTTGGGATACGGCATCGTAGGCACGGTGGCGTTGAACAACAAAGCTGAAATAATTAACGATACCACCAAAGACAAGCGTTATATCGTGGATGATGCCAGCCGTCTTTCAGAAATATCTGTGCCGGTAAGTATTGGCGATAAAGTATACGGTGTTATTGACAGCGAAAGTTCACAAAAGGATTTTTACAATGAGGGACATTTGCAGGTGCTCACAACCATAGCTTCTTTACTGGCCGACCGGATTAGCAAGATACAGGCGGAGGAGGCAGCGAGGGAAAAGGAAATGGAAATCCTGCGGCTGAAAGCCAGCAATTACCAATATCAGCTGGAAGTGGAGCGAATCGTCAATTTTTTTGCCACCGCTATTTCGTCGCACCACTCCATTGATGAACTGCTTTGGGATGTGGCTGGCAACCTGATTGGCAAGCTGGGATTTGAAGACTGTATGATATACCTGTGGAATGAAGATAAAACGCTGTTGTTGCAAAAGGCCGGCTTTGGTATAAAAGGATCCATGCAGGAAGAACTGGATAAGAATATATATCATGTGCCTAAAGGCAAGGGCCTGGTTGGGTATGCCGTGGACAAAAAAGAAATATTGCTTATCAATGATACATCTGCTGATGCCCGTTATTTCTCGGCAGACAATAAGATACGGCTGAGCGAATTGTGTGTACCTATTTTGCAAAATGGCGAAGCTATCGGGGCAATTAATACAGAACATACAGAAAAGGATTTTTATACTGACCGGCATTTACAAATCCTGACGACCATTGCTTCCATGCTGGCCGATAAGATTGAGAAAATAGAAACCCTGCAGCAAAGCCAGGCAAAGGAAATGGAAGTGCTGCGGCTCAATAGAGATTTGGCCACATCCCAGCTTACAACACTGAGGGCCCAAATGAACCCGCATTTTATTTTTAATGCGCTGAACAGTGTGCAGCAATTTATTCTGGCGGGAGACATCACTGAAGCAAACCGGTACCTTTCTAAATTCGCCAAATTGCAACGGCAGGTATTAAACCACAGCGATCAGAATTTTATTCAGCTGGAAAAGGAACTTGAGGTGCTGAACTTATACCTGGAGCTGGAGCAGTTGCGGTTTGAGAGAGGATTTACGTACGCTATTGAGGTCGCTGAAGAAATCGACGATGACGAAATAAAAATACCGCCAATGATTATCCAGCCATTTGTAGAAAATGCTATATGGCATGGGCTGATGCCGCGGCAGGGTGAACGGTGGGTGCGGATAAAATTTGAAATGAATGGTGACGACATGTTGCAATGCACCATCACGGACAATGGTATCGGACGTATTGCGGCAGCCAGGTTAAAAGGGGAGAATGATACACAGCATAAGTCAAAGGGGCTATCGCTGGTGTATGACAGACTGAATATACTGAGCCAGCAATATGGCCAGGCCTTCGCCGCCACTATTAACGATCTTGTGGATGAAAATAACGTGGCACAAGGAACGGAAGTACAATTACAGATTTATATAGGTTAATGATATAGTATGATAAAAGCACTGATAATAGATGATGAACCTTCGGCGGTAAAAACACTTACCCTGCTTGTAGGGCATTATGCAAAAGAAATTTCAGCATTAAAAAGCACCAATGATCCGCATGATGGCTTACACCTGTTAAAAACATGGAAACCCGATTTATTATTCCTCGATGTGCAGATGCCGCTAATGACGGGTTTTGAATTGTTGAAACAATTGCCGGAAATAAACTTCAATATCATTTTTACAACTGCGTTCGATAAATATGCAATAGAAGCCATCCGCTTCAGTGCGGTGGATTACCTGATGAAACCGATTGACGCCGATGAATTACAGCAGGCTGTGAAAAGGTATATGGTAAAGACGGGGGCCGATAAGCCACTGTACAATAATTTCCTGCACAATATTCATGCAAGCGGCCGTGAAGAGTTCAGGCTGGCGCTGCCCACCTCACAGGGAACTTTTTTTTATAACCCATCCGATATCATCCGGCTGGAGGGGGAAGGAAACTATACTAAATTCTTTTTTACTAATAATAAAACCCTGCTCACATCCCGAACCATGAAGGATTATGAAGAAATACTCGCCGATCACGGATTTATCCGTATACATAAATCCCATATTATTAACCGTCACCATGTGGTGAACCTTACGGCCGATGGTGTGCTGGTGTTGTCGGATAATGCACGGGTGGAAATATCACGCAGACGCAGGGAAGAAGTATCGGCTAAATTAAAATCTATGTAAGCAAAAACGCTTTCCTTTGCAGCCTGAACTGCAGTAATGAAGTATAAGTATCTTTTTTTCGATCTCGATCATACCCTTTGGGATTTTGAAGCCAACAGCCGGCAAACATTAGCCGATCTTTACCAGTCGTTTCAGCTGAAGGAAAAAGGCGTGGATGATTTTGATCTTTTTCACAAAAACTACCTGGTACATAATGACAAACTCTGGGATCGTTACCGTAAAGGTTTTATAAAAGTAGATGAGCTGCGCTGGAAGCGTATGTGGCTCACGATGCTTGATTTTAAAATTGCCAATGAACCACTGGCCCGGCAAATGGGTGTGGAGTTTTTGGATTTATTGCCCACCCGTAAACTGCTCTTTCCGCATACTATTGAAATACTGGACTACCTCGCAGCAAAAAATTATCAGCTGCACCTAATTACCAATGGGTTTGAAAAAACACAGCACGGAAAGCTGAAAAGCTCGGGGCTGGATGGTTATTTCGGTAAAGTGATCACTTCGGAAGGCAGTAACAGCCTGAAACCCCATAAAGAAATATTTGATTACGCTTTTCAAAAGACAGGTGCATTGCCGGCAGAAAGTATTATGATCGGTGATACCATTGATGTGGATATACTTGGTGGGATGAACGCCGGTATCGATCAAATACATGTGAACCATCTGACAAAGGAAGTGGAGCTGGTGGAAGGGAAGAAGCCTACATATACGGTATATTCCCTGAAAGAACTGGAAGGGATATTTTAATGCCTTATAGCTTTTCTATAAAAAGAGGTTGCTTATTGTTTTCGTTTTCCTTTGAGACTTTACGCCCCTGTCTGCCGACAGACAGGTTCGCGGGAAAAATTTACCAGGTGGCAATCACCGTTACACCACCCTGTGGTTTATCGCCAATCTTTACATTGATTTTTGCATCCAGTGGCAGCAGCAGATCTACTCTTGAACCAAATTTGATAAAACCCATTTCATCCGTTTGCTTTACCTGCATACCCGGCTGCAGATAATTGCAGATACGTTTGGCCAGGGCGCCGGCAATTTGTTTTACTAAAATTTCCTTTCCATTGCTTCGGTACACAACAGAGTGCCGTTCGTTTTCAGTGGACGATTTCGGATGCCAGGCTACAAGGTATTTGCCTTTGTGGTACTGGCTGTACAGCACTTCACCGGTTATAGGGTTACGGTTTACATGCACATTCAGCGGACTCATAAAGATGGACACCTGTATACGGCGATCGGAGAAGTATTCATCGGCCTGCACTTCTTCTATCACCACTACTTTACCATCAGCGGGGGCTACAATTGCATTTTCCTGTATCGTAAGTTGACGCTTTGGAATGCGAAAAAAAGAAATGAGGAATAAAAGCAGGCCCAATGTGAGTACAAATAAAGCTATACTGATAACCGGGGCAGCCGAGCTAAGAAAATAAAATGATGCAACGTTGATAACGCCAAAAATTATAGCGCCGATAGCAATGCTTTTATAACCCTCTTTATGAATCGTCATGCGAAATGATTAGAAGGCGAAAATATGCAATTACAGGCGTTTTATCAGAAGCGGTACGAAATACGGAAATTCAGGTTCAATTGCGAGCGGGTGTGCCGCCCGATATACCGGTAAGTGGAGGCAAGTTCTTTATTGAGTGTAAGAAACTCAGATGTTTTATATAACCCGGTTACATTGGTATAGGTCGTGTTCGTAATCCTTGTTCCCCCGCCGGCGGCCAGGTCCAGCCAAAAATCATCAAAAACATTCAAGGCTAATCCGAACTGTACAGTCATTGTTTGTACCGGGCTATTGATACTGGCGGTGGAGTAGTAATAAGCGCTGTCGTCCCCTTCTGCTTCATTGTAATACCTGTCGCCATTCAGCACATCAAAACTGCGGCTGGCCGTAGTGTACTGAGCGGCAAAATAAGGCTTCACCTTTTTATCATCGGCAGAAAGATAATAACGGAGTTCCCCTTTATACCGGAAATATTTTTTGTTTTGTGCTGAAGAGTCGAAATTACTTTTAGACGTTTGTAAGGCCACCTCGTTGTAAACGGAAAAGCGTGGTGTAATATATACCTCCGCACCGGGCAAAAAGGTGGCCTGGCGATCGGGCAGCGGGGCTGTTCCAACTGAAATGCTGGCCAAGAACCGTTTGAAACCGGGGGTTTCTTTTTCCTGGGCCTGTAAAAAAGGGAGAAATAAAAGTAAGCCGGTAATGGTTAACAAATATCGCATACGCCAAAGATTACTGTACGGCGGAAAACGCTGCCTTATTTCATAAAAAACTGCAGGTAGAGCCATACAGCGGGTGTTGCCAATAGCAACGAATCAAAGCGGTCTAAAAAACCACCATGCCCCGGCATGAAATTGCCACTGTCTTTTACACCTGCCATTCGTTTTAGTTTCGATTCGAAAAGATCGCCGATTGTGCCTGTAATGGCTGCAATAGCGGCCAAAATAATCCAAAAGGAAAGGGACTGGCCAAACACATACCATTCATCCATTGTAAATGCAAAAAAGCCAACCAATGAAGCAGCGAGTATGATGCCTCCAATTGTACCTTCCCATGTTTTCTTGGGTGAAATTTTTGATAAGGGTGTTTTCCCTATCAATGAGCCAACGATATAGGCCATAGTATCGTTGATCCACATCGTGCAGATAGTAACGACCGGAAAGAATATCAGGTAAAACCGTTGTTCATGCAGGATGATCGGGTTGCCGGTTCTTACACCATACAGATCCAGCATCAATCCCCAGCATAAAGAAATGTACACTACGCCCCCGGCAGCCATCAGCATAGCCATGGTGCGGATTGGATTACGTTGAAATATGCCAAGAATGAGCAAGGCAAAACCAGCCCCGGAAATTGGTAAGGAAAAATTTTCTTTCAAGCCATAACCAGAAATAGTGTAACCGGGCCCGCAAAACAACAGCATGATACCAAAGCCCATCAGCATTAGTCCCAGCTTTGTGTAGATATGAAAGTGAGTACGGTGAATTTTTTCTGTGAGTTGAAGGTATTCCCACCAGCAGCCAAAATGAATGATGGAAAACAATATAAAGAAACTCCAGTGATTCCAAAGTAAACCCAGCAGCATCACAGCGGCAAATACAATGGCCGTCAGCGCCCTGGTCATAAATGTTTCCCTGTTCAGTGCCATGTAATTAAAAAGGATGGTTTTTTACAGGAACTGCATCGTCGCCATACACTTCTGCATATTTAGTAACTGATTTCTTTTTCATCCAGAAAAGAATGATGGACACCAGTCCGGCGCTTACTAACCCTGCTATCAGCAGTTCATTAGCACCAAAAGGCGCTGCATCGTTCATCAACTCCGGTTTATTATAGATCATGGTTATCAAAGCGGCATCATATACAAAATGCGCCAGTATGGATACCCACAGGCTGCCGCTGTACCAGTAAGCGGCACCCAGTAAAATGCCTAAAACGAAACGGGGCAGAAAACCATAAAATTGCATGTGCATGGCCGAAAACAGAAATGCCGCAACGATGATACCGGCCCAGGGGCTTTTAAACATTTTTATCAGGATGCGTTGCAATACACCGCGGAACAGTAATTCTTCGCTAAAACCTGCCGTAGCCGCTATAATCACAATATTGATAAGCAGATTTGTTATTGTATGTTCAGAAAGCATGGCCGATTGTACAAAAGCGGCTTTTTCTTCGCCTGCTTTCATCCATGTGGCCCAGGATGAAGGAAAGGGAAAATTTTTGTTTAACTCCCCCAATAAATTTGCGAAAGGGATAGCTAAAAGTATGATGGCAATGCCCGCTAGGTAATAGCTGACATCGGAAGATTTTTTCAGGCCTAGGTATTTTTTATCATTTTCGCTAAAGAGCCATGAACAGATAAAAGCCGGTATACATAGGACAAAAAACTGGACAACCTGCAAGCCCCGGTAATAAGTAAGTACGCCGGGTTTATTGAAATCCGTTTTTAAAATATCTTCAATATCAGAAAGCTTGACGCCGGAAATCGCCATCGCTAGCAAATTACCGATAATCCCGCCTACAAAAAAGAGACTAACTAGTATAATACCAAACAGCACAAGAAACTGGTTAATAGCTGGTTTTGTTTTTAACAGGCCCCTCATTCGGATGCTACGTTTTTAGGTTGTAAATTTGCCGTTCCCCTGCCATTGACAACGGGGAGTTAAAAAAGATACGTGGTAAAGATAGGTAACATACAACTTCCTGATTTTCCGTTGCTGCTGGCCCCTATGGAGGATGTCAGCGATCCTCCCTTCCGTGCGGTTTGTAAGGATAATGGGGCCGATTTGATGTATACGGAGTTCATTTCCTCGGAAGGCCTGATCCGGGATGCCATTAAAAGCCGCAAAAAGCTTGACATCTTTGATTATGAGCGGCCTGTGGGTATCCAGATTTTTGGCGGTGATGAAGAAAGCCTTTCCCTGGCGGCAAAAATTGTGGAGGTCACCAATCCGGATTTATTGGATATCAATTTTGGCTGCCCGGTAAAAAAAGTGGCGTTGAAAGGAGCGGGGGCAGGTGTGCTGCGTGATATTGATCTGATGGTGCGGTTGACAGATGCCGTTGTAAAATCAACTTCGCTGCCCGTAACAGTAAAAACAAGGCTGGGTTGGGATGATAACACACGAAATATTGAAGAAGTAGCCGAACGGTTACAGGATGTGGGCATAAAAGCGTTAGCCATTCACGGGCGCACCCGTACACAGATGTACAAAGGCGAGGCCGACTGGACACTGATTGGCAAAGTGAAAAACAACCCGCGGATCAACATTCCCATTTTTGGCAACGGTGATATTGATTCGCCAGAAAAAGCGCTGGAATATAAAAACCGCTATGGCGTGGACGGTATCATGATCGGCCGTGCGGCTATCGGCTATCCCTGGATATTTAATGAGATCAAACATTTTGTAAAAACAGGTGAACACTTACCTGCACCGTCTATTGAAGATCGTTTATTTGTTTGCCGTAAGCACCTGCGCAAATCCATTGAATGGAAAAACCCGGTGGTGGGTATCAACGAAATGCGCCGCCATTACGCTAACTACCTGAAAGGATTGCCGAACATTAAAGAGTTCCGGAATAAATTAGTTACCCTAAAGACAGAGGAAGAAATCAACGAAGTGTTTGATGAAATTGCCCGCACCTATAATGGCTACCAGTTTGAAAAAACGTCAATTGAGCTGGTGAACTACCATGAGAAGTGCCCTTTGTAAAAGAGTGGAAATTTGGAAATAGCAGGCTCCCAATTTTCACATTTACACATTACCTCATTATCACATTTTCTGTACTTATGTCATCTTAATCCTCATCGCCTTCATCAATCCATACACAGATACTAATGTCCAGGTGGCTTCAAGAATAACGAATGGCCAGTAATTGATTAGTAAAGAAGCGGTCGTCGCCAATGCAGCTCCAATCGTATTAAGAACAAAATACAATTTGCCATCAGGCTTCAGCATCTTTTGTGTATTGAGCAGGTAGGCCAGCAGGATCAGGCCAACACCGGCAGAGCCGATAATATCTGTTGCATTCATAATTATATTTTTTCTACAAAGGATTCAATTCCGTTGGTGTACACCTTTCCTCTTTTTTCTGCAAAAAAATCTGCACCCAGCGCCAATGCTGCCATAACGGCTAACCCCAAACCAAGGCCCCGCCAGAAATCATGCCGTATATCCCGGATAAAATAAATGTAGAGGCCGGTGCCAATCAATATCAAGGCGATTTCTATCCAGCGGTAGATCACAAAATTTTTCATCACAATCTTCATCCGGGGCAATTCTTTTTCTTTCAGTTCGGATGGATTCATGTCGTATGCATATACGTTCCGTTTGCGGTCGCTATCACTCCTTTTATATACTGTATAACCAATGACAGCCAGCAGCAAGCCGATAAAAAACATGGGAATAGCAGCACCTTTGTATACCTGGTGTTTTAGAACAAAAAAGAAGATAACAGCAGCAGTAACACCGGCAATGCCAATGGCTAAGAATAAGCCACTTTCGGCCTTTTCGCCATTGAAATATTTTTCAATATCTGTTTTGGTAAACATGGTTTTTATTTTATAGCATCCACTACAGTATTGCTGAGCGGGGGTACAGAAGGATCAAAATAATTTGTCAATACGCCGGTTTCATTGACAAGGTATTTAGAAAAATTCCAGGTGGGGAATTTGCTGTTCCAGCCATTTTTGGCGGAGTCGGTCAGCCATTGATATACAGGATTTTGCTCCGGCGATTTTATTACCACTGATTTTTTCATCAGCGGGAACGTAACGCCATAATTTATCCGGCAAAAAGTGGCGATCTCCTCATCGGTTCCCTTTTCCTGCTCCTTAAAATCATTGGCAGGAAAGCCTACGACTACCAGCTTGTCTTTATACTGTTCATATAGTTTTTGCAAATCATCGTATTGGTTAGTGAAACCACAATTGCTGGCAGTATTGACAAGCAATACTTTTTTTCCTTTGAAGGAATCAAAACTGACCATGTCACCATTATTTGACTCTGCTGATAAAGAATAAAATGAAACAGGAGGAATTTTCGTTTCATTCTCCAGTTTCTTCCGGTTCTTTCCGGTCACTTTGTTAAACCACATAAACACAGGATAAACAGCTTTCAATACTTTCTGCCGGTACGTCATATTTTTTGAGTTACGGTTTACAATTTCTACATACACGGCAAATATTGCCAGTAAAATCAATACAACAACAAATATCTTCTTTAATCTCCTCATCGTATAATCCATTTAAACAACCGCAGTTTTCCTTTAAACGGCGGGTATTTTATATTCGGATCAAACCAGGTAGGTGTTTTCATCACTGCTTTTTTATGGCTGAATGTGTCAAACGAATATTTACCATGATAAGCTCCCGTACCACTAAAACCGCGGCCACCAAAGGGTAAATGATGATTGGTAAGGTGCCAGCTTGAATTGTTTACACAGGCGCCGCCCGCAGGTACAGCCTGCAACCACTGGTTTTCCTTTTTCCTGCTCGAGGTATATATGTAAAAAGCCAGTGGATTGGGATGTTTATCTATAATAGCTTTAGCCTCCTCCATAGTATCAAAGGAGATAACCGGGAGCACCGGCCCGAAAATTTCTTCGTTCATTACCGGCTCGTTAAGCGAAGAGGGAATTAATACAGAAGGTTCGATAAAGAGTTTCTCCTTGTCAGTTCTGCCACCATACACAACCGAACCATTCGCTAAATACTGCGCCACCCGGTTAAACTGTTTTTCATTAATGATCTTACCATAGTTATAACTCTCTTCTGGTTTGTCGCTGAATAACCTGGGGATAGTTTTTTGTAACGCAGCGATCATTTTGTCTTTAACGGATGCATGCACGAGTAAATAATCGGGGGCCACGCACATTTGCCCTGCGTTTGAAAATTTAGTCATGGCGATACGCCGTGCGGCCACACTGATATTCGCATCGCTTTCCACCACGCAGGGGCTTTTACCACCAAGCTCCAGCGTAACGGGCACCAGTTTCTCAGCCGCCATTTTATATATGATTTTTCCTACAGCTGTGCTGCCGGTATAAAAAACATGATCAAAGGCGAAACTATTCATCATGGCCGGAATAACCTGTTGCCCTTCCCCCTGTACATATAAAATATATTCCGGCAGAAAACTTTCTTCTATTATTTTTTTCATCACTGCGTCTGTGGCGGGTGCAAACTCGCTGGGCTTTAACACCACGCAGTTACCTGCCGCTATAGCGCCGATCAGCGGATTGATCAATAACTGGAAAGGATAATTCCATGGACCAATAACCAGCACAACACCGAGCGGCTCCCGCAAAATCCTGCTGGTCGAGGGCAGGTTCACCAAAGTAGTGGAGGCCCGTTCCGGTTGCATCCAGTCAGCAAGGTGTTTGAGCGCAGTATTCAGTTCGGCTATTACCATCCCGGTTTCGGTTACCCATGTTTCTTCCCGGCTCTTTTTGAGGTCGCTATACAAGGCGGTGTATAATTCTTCTTCATATTTTAAGATCGCCGACCTTAATTTCTTAAGCTGTTCCTTACGAAAGCGGTAAGACAGGGTGGCGCCGGTATTAAAATACTGACGCATTCGTGTCAGCCGGTTGGGCATGTCCATTTTGAGTAAATTTGATACAAGTTAGACAAAACCTTTTAACCGGACTCCATGATCACCTACGCCGAACTGGAAGATATGAATCCCGCCAACCCGGAATTGAATAAGCGGATTTATGCGTATTGGAAATCTTTTTTTGCAGGCGATTTTAAAAGCTGCCTTAATTATATCTATCCGCCACTGTTTGAAAGAATACCCCGTAAACGGATGCTGGATATATTGAACAGGACTTTTAAAAAGAAAAGTGTGACGATAAGCACAGACCTGGCAACCGTCGAAAAGATAAGTAAAGTAGTGGAGGCGGACGAAGGCGATTATTGCCGGGTGGACTATACTATGCTGATGGCGGTACAGTTTAAATCTGATCGGAAAGAATACCTGCCCAAAACAGAAGCAAAAAAGAAAAAAGAAAGGGCGTTTGTACTGATGATGTATAAGGAGCAATACGGCGAAGAAAATGCCTGGTATGATGAAATAACAAAGAGTTATTCTATATATATTAAAAACAGGCTGCTCGCAATAAAGGATACAGCAGTCAAAGAATGGAGCTTTATGATGCTGACAGAACATGCATTGACGGAAGAGCTGATACCTGAATCCGTATTGATTATTTTAAATAATTAGCGATGACAGACGAATATTTTATGATGCAGGCACTGAAGGAAGCCCGCCGTGCTTATGAGGATGATGAAATTCCCATTGGCGCTGTGGTAGTGGTGGCCGAAAAAATAATAGCCCGTGGCCATAATATGACCGAGCGGCTGAATGATCCAACAGCCCATGCTGAAATGATTGCACTGACATCGGCCTTTAGTTACCTCGGCTCGAAATACTTGCCCGATGCAACACTGTATGTTACTGTAGAACCCTGTTTTATGTGTGCGGGTGCTATCTACTGGAGCAAGCTGGGTAAAATTGTGTATGGCGCCGATGATGAAAAGAATGGCTATAAAAAAACAGCCGGGATTAACTGGCCGTTTCATCCCAAGACGCAGTTAATAAGAGGCGTGCTGATGGAGGATTGTGCTAACCTGATGAAAGACTTTTTTAAAAATAAGCGATAGCAGGTTAATGTTATAAAAGAAAAAGGGCTTCAGTAAGAAGCCCTTTTTATATTTTTTGCCAATGCAATCATTAGCTGAGGTGTTTGCTCAGGTATTTCGCCATGTCAAACATAGAAACCTGGCCTTTGCCACCGAATACAACTTTCAGGCTTGCATCTGCATTGATCATGCGTTTGTTTTTGCTGTCCTGTAATTTGTGCTTCTTAATGTAGTCCCAGATTTTCTTAACAGCTTCAGTACGTGCAAGTGGTTTAGTACCTACTACAGCACCCAGCGCAGCGCTAGGCGTTAATGCTTTCATGAAAGCAGCATTAGGTTTACGCTTTGCTTTTGGCTTAGCGGCTTTCTTAGCAGCTTTTTTAGGAGCGGCTTTCTTAGCGGCTTTTTTAGGAGCTGCTTTTTTTGCGGCTTTCTTAGGAGCTGCTTTTTTTGCTTTTTTAGTTGCCATTTTTTTTGATTTAGATTTTAATGGAATTAGCGGATGATTCAATGTTCATCCCGAGTCAAATATAGTTGTTTTCATTATGTAGCGTATCATTGGGAAAATTTTATTATTCCCCCGGTGTGGATATTGGGGATAACCGGTTTTCTATAATGAAAAAGGCTGTCTTCATTGGGGAAAATGATGTTTCTCATTGGAGAAATGGCCTGTTTTGCAGGTTTGGCAGGACGATTTTACCCGTAACAGGACCGTTTTTCATTGGAGAAATCTATCCCCGCCGGCATTTTTCCTTATGAAAAAATGATATTCCCGAGGGAAAACATGCCCTTTCCCCAGTGACAAGTACCGGTGAAAAGGCAAAATCTCCCTGTAAAAAACAATCAACCGTACTATGGTTACGGGATAGTGCCGGCAGCAGATTTGAAAATAATTTACATTTACAAATAATCTTCAATTGTGCAAATGCAATCCCTGGCAGATATTAAAACGGAAAATGACACCGACCTGTCGCTATTCGACAAGGCGGTTGCATTTATCCGGAGCATCGGTATACCTGTACATTTTCGTAACCTGGACAGCCCTGATTTTTTACCGGGCATATGTATTGTTGCGGGTGAAATAACGGTTGATATAGAAAAACTGAAATATCCCGGGGATATATTGCATGAAGCCGGACATATAGCCGTTGTGCCTGCCGCAGAAAGAAACTTGCTGGATGCAGGTGCTATTTCAGCCAGGCCAATGCGGGAAGCAGAGGAATTGATGGTCATTGCCTGGACTTATGCAGCTTGTGTTTACCTGCAAATAGATGCCGGCTTTGTATTTCATAATGACGGTTATCAGAAAGGGGGAAGTAATATTGTTGAGAATTTTAGAAACGGACACTATTTCGGGGTGCCGATGCTGCAATGGACAGGTATGGCACTTGAAAAACAAAACCCAAACGAACCTGAAACACCTGTATACCCGGCTATGCTTAAATGGTTGCGGGATTAAAAACAACGATAATCAAATATGAGCCAGCAATTTTATCACATACCATCTTTGTTAAAACCAGAAGAACTGGTAACACTTGAGGGTTTAGTAAAACAAGTAAGTTTTGCCGACGGAAAAGCCACTGCAGGCATGGCGGCCAAAGAAGTAAAAAATAACCTGCAGGCCGATACAGGCGATGCACTCACCTCTATTCAGCAAATGCTGAATACAGCATTGCACACGAGTCCTTATTTTAATGCGGCAGCGCAGCCTAAAAAAATCCATCCTTTTATCATAAGTAAGTACACAACCGGAAAATACTACGGCTGGCATGTGGACAGCCCCATTATGGGGGAACCGGCTATCCGGACCGATCTTGCCATGACCCTCTTTCTCAGTGAACCTTCCACCTATGAAGGGGGAGAACTGATGATACAAACGGCCACAGGGCCAGTTGCCGTAAAGCCTGCAAAAGGAGATGCCATATTATATCCATGCCAGTTCCTGCATTGTGTAAATGAAATACGCAGTGGTGAAAGGTTGGCCGCTGTTACCTGGATACAAAGCAATATACAATCGCCGGAGCAACGGCAACTGCTGTTTGAACTGAACCAGGTACATGGTATGATGAGCCAGCGGGACAAACATGCGCCTGAGACAATGTTATTACTACAGAGTTATTCTAACCTTTTCAGGATGTGGGCCGATGTGTAAGGCGGTATTCGTCCAGCTCGTTATATAACTGAAAAGCCCGCTCCATATATGCCGGGGGTGTTTTGTTTACTGCTTCTTCGCTGAAAGCCTGCCCGGGGTATTTACTGTGCCGGGAACTTCGGTCAAGCATGGCTGCAGATTGTGCTGCAGAAAGGGCAATACCACACTTCTCCAGCATTTGCTGTACTATGTTCATCATCCCTTCTTTATAATCAAATGCAAAAGCAAGCGGATCCTTTTTCAGAATAGCTGTAAAAGCTGCGTAATAGGTTTCGAGCACACCGGCCATGTATGCATCCAGGTCTGTGGAGAATGCGGCCTCTTCCGGAAAGCCAAATAAACCAGGTTCGATCATACCCGGTATAGCATGCATACCCCGTTGTTTTTGTTGTGAACGGATTACTTCATCCGGTCTCCTGTACAGAAGCAGGACAGGCGTTCCGGGGTACATGTTTCGTAATTCATCATAAAAATGTATATGCCAGCTGTCTGCTTTAATAAATAAGTGCTCCTGATCCGGCCTTCTTTTTTTTCCATACAATTTTATCGCATCATCAAGCAGGGGTAAAACAGTTTCAGTGTTCCCGTTTCTGTAGCCCATACGCAACAACTCATCAAAAAAAGGGACTTCGGATAAAACAATATCAGCAGTATTGGTGGCCAGCAACTGCGACAACAGCGTGGAGCCGCAACGGGAAACATGGAAAATAATGGCTGTTGGGGCTATGGTATCGGCGGCGGTGGCCCATTCATGTAGCATACTGGTGCTGCTGGCGCTCCGACGGAGTTTGGAATTTTCAGACAGGCTCCTGCATTGTGCAATCGTTTCATCAAAGAAAGGCCTGGTGAAAAGTGTATCGCCGAGGTACAGCCATTCGCAATGCATCGTACCATCGGTTTCCTTCAGGCGATAAGGAATCCAGTCTTTCAGTACCGAAGCAACATGCAGGCTATGATCCATTATTTTGTTTCAGGTAGTGTATAATAATATCTGCACAGGCTGTTGCGCTATGGATGCCTGTGTCTAATGCTAGTTCAGGGTTATCGGGCGGCTCATATGGCGATGATATGCCGGTGAACTCCTTGATCTCACCACGAAGTGCTTTTTTGTACAATCCCTTTGGATCCCTTTCTATGCAGAGTGGCAGCGGCGTTGACACATGCACTTCCACAAAACGGTTGCACATGGTTCGGATTTGGTCACGGGTGTCTTTATATGGTGATATAAGGGCAACGATTACAATCTTTCCGGATGCTTCCAGTTCTTTGGCCAGTTGTCCGACATTGAGGTTATGTTTTTTTCTTGACTCCTCGTCAAAGCCGGTAAGCTGAATAGCTTTTCTTATTTCATCGCCGTCAAGCATGGAAGGGCTTATGCCCAATAATTGCAATTTTTCCTGTAGCGCATTCGCAATGGTTGTCTTGCCGGCACCACTGAAGCCGGTAAGAAATACAACTGCTGGAGACATGATATGGCCGTTCATACTGTATAGCTGGTGTGTAAGGTACGGTAACTGCGATTAGCTGCTGGTCAGAGTCGCTTCCATTTCATCTGCCAGCTTGTTTCCTGTTTCTGTGTGCATGTCACGGAGACTTTGAATAATTTTTCTTTTTGTAGCGGCATCGATGGACGGGTCTTCTATTTCTTTTTTTAGCAGTCCTGGGGCGGCAAAAATTTCTTTTACCCAATCATTTACCACTGCGTCAATAACAAGGTGTATCCTGTTTGTATTTCCTTTATTGTGAATGGCATGCGGGAGGTTGAAATTCATATACCAGCACTCGCCTTCTTTTAGATTCATCCTTTCTTTGTCCAGCAGGAACTCGACGTCTTCGTTGGTGCAAACGGGAATATGTATCCTGATTTCTCCCTTCTCAAAAGCCAGGTCTGCATCTTTATGCTCTTTAATATGTGCGCCGGCATCCAGCTTCAACAGGCGTACTGCCTGCAGTGGGCATTGAAACACAGCTAAAACTTCTTGTATATATGGGGCAGATGATAAAAGAGACGTTTCTTTATACTGTACATCATCCTGCGGGGAAATAAATATGTCATCTGCCCGGCCATTAATACTGCGCAGGGGTATGGCGCTCCAGTTGCCTTCGTAATGCAGTTTTTGGTAGTGCAGCTGCCAGTGCCGCGCAGCCAATGCATTTACTTCCTGTTGCAGCCGGGATGCAGCAAATGTAAAGGGCAGACGGATATACTTTAGTACAGACATCTGCGGTATTGCTTTTTAAGCAAGTGAATGTTTGTACAATTTAGTAGCTACGTGAACATGTCTTTTTTCGCCCTTACTGTTGAACGTAAACTCAACTTTGGCGCAGTCCATGTCTTTATGCTTTGAATATTGAAGCAATACTTCTTTCCTGTTTTTGTTAGCAACCACCATTGTTTTAGGGGCAGGGTTGCTGCTGTCGTTACCGATAATCAGATCTACCTGCTCTGACAGGGCTGCTAACTGCAGGTTGTCCATGCCTGACTTGCTTTTATGGCTAAGGTGAGAAATGCACACCACTACCTGGCAATTTTCATCTTCCTTCAGCAGGCGGGCCAGCTTATTCATTTTAGCGGCGGCATCTGTTTCTCCTGCGGTGATATAAAAAACACCTGTCTTGATTTCACCTTTTTGAATTACCTGGTATGTGCTCCCTGTTTCGGTATCAAACCGGCTGCTGTCGGCTGTTTTACCGGTATGCATAAGTATATTATTAACAGCATTGCTTCTTATATCGCTGATATAACGGCCGGTCTTTCCAGCAAATGCAGTAGTTGCGTCGCCAGCATGTAAATAGACCATATGATTTCCTGAAGCACCGATACTGTTGAAGGAGTTACTAAGTCCGGCTAAAGCCTGGAAAGGTTTTGTGGCAAGCAGTGCCGTTGTGGCCATCGTTGTTTTGGCAATAAAACTTCTGCGGGATTTCATTGAGGTAGTTTTGGTTAAAGGTTAATCACTAACTAAGCAGCTTTTTCAACTGCCAATCTACGTCTTTTTACCTGATTCTACAAGTTGTAAAAATTCTTGTCGGTTTTTTTGCAAAAGTATTTAAGTAATTTTCCTACATTTAAAATCTCAAAGCAATTTTTTTAAATCATTAACCAACACTAACTATGGAAGGAACAATAGCAGAAATCCGCATGTTTGCCGGCAATTTCGCTCCTCGTAACTGGGCTTTTTGCGGAGCCCAAATATTGTCTATCGCCCAAAACACCGCTTTGTTTTCACTACTGGGAACAACTTATGGCGGTAATGGGCAAACTACGTTTGCGCTGCCTGATTTTCGTGGCCGCATAGCGGTAGGTACCGGTACCGGACCGGGCTTGCCGAATATTACCCTTGGTCAATTAGCAGGGTCACCTACTGTAACACTTACTACAAACCAGATGCCTGCGCACAACCATGCCCTTACTGGTGGCGTTACCATGCAGGCCAACTCTGGTACAGACGGACAAACAGATGATCCAACCGGACGTCGTTTAGCGGGTGCCAATATATATACCAACTTTACCAATGAGCCCGTAAACATGGCTCCTTTGGTAAGTACACTGCAAGTAGGCGTTAACGGTGGCAGTCAGCCATTCAGCATCATGCCGCCATACCTGGGTATGAACTACATCATATGTATGTTCGGTATTTTCCCATCAAGGAACTAAGCTGTACGGTATGTATTATTTTACCTCAAAACATTAATTCAATGGAAGGATATTTAGCTGAAATAAGAATGTTCGGTGGCAACTTTGCTCCAAGGGGCTGGTTTTTTTGCCAGGGACAACTGCTTTCAATAGCACAATGGACAGCCGTATTTGCTTTAGTGGGCACTACCTATGGCGGAAACGGTCAAACAACATTCGGGGTACCTGATTTTCGTGGACGTACGGCCCTTGGAACAGGTAGTGGTCCTGGCTTGCCGTCAGTAGACCTTGGGGAAATGGCCGGCGTGCCCAATACAACGCTTATACTCACCAACCTGCCTATGCATAACCATATTCTTACAGGGGCTGTTACTATGCAGGCCAACTCGGGCACAGACGGGCAGACAGACGATCCAACCGGGCGTCGTTTAGCGGGTGCCAATATATACACCAATTTTACGAACGAACCCGTAACTATGGCGCCGCTAACAAGTACGCTGGCCACCGGCTTTAGCGGAGCCAATCAGCCATTTAGTAATATGCCCCCATATCTTGGAATGAACTATATCATGTGTGTGGAAGGTATATTCCCAAGCAGAAACTAATATCATTTATATG
>CAYLRV010000056.1:9204-23312 GCA_964386395.1 uncultured Chitinophaga sp. | reverse complement strand
ATGGTTAACCATTACTGGAATGCCGTTTATATTGACAGCAGCTGGCGTTTGCTGGATGTGACCTGGGCAAGTGGGTATATCAGCGGAGCAACAGGTGAATTTGTACGGGAGTATGATGCGCATTACTTCTTTACGCCACCGGTACTGTTTGCGAAAGATCATTTCCCGGCAGATCCTGCCTGGTCACTAATGAACGGTATAGGTGTGCCGGAGGAAATGCGCAGTATGCCTTTCAAACAAAAAGCCTTTGGTAAATATGCTATTAACAGCTACAGTCCGTCTTCAGGTATCATCATGGCCGATGTAGGCGATACCATACATCTTGCGTTGCAAACAAAATACCAGGCGGTTAACATCGTGCCTGATCTTGTAAGTGATTCCATCATGCTGGAAACACCAGATCAGAGTGTTTACCTGAAACCTGTTTATTCACTCAGCCCGCCTGATAAGGAAAATGTACACCATTATCAATATACCGTGGCATCGACACAAAGCCATTGGCTATACCTGCTGTATAACGATGATCGGGTGTTGCGTTACCTTGTCTATATAAAGAAAAAGAAAGCCTGATTAGCTTCCCCGTTGTGAGCCGGTGTTCTGCTGCTTGCTGACAAAGCCTGCGGAGGTGGATTTTTGGATAAACTTAGACGACTGGCCGCCCGCTTTCCCTTTCTTATCGTCTTTTTTATTTCCTTTCTTTTTATTCTGGTTGAGCAATGACATAAGGTAAGTATTTGTAAAATAATACAGCAAAATACTAAAGCAATGAAACATTCCCAAAAAATACCCGCCAGTACTGATGGTAAGCCGGTATTCTTGTCCTTTTTTTACAGAAAATTAGTAAAATATGAAACGTCTGTTCTACCTCACAGCAGCGGTACTTGCCCTACAGGTTGCAACAAAAGCCCAGGGGGTGTTGAAGCCAAGAGCACTTAAAAAAACGCCTTTAAAACTGGAAATGGCCCTTACCGCAGAGGATGATATGCCCGGCACCCGTGGTGCAAGTGTGGTATGGCATCCTGTGCAGAAAAAATATTATGCAGCAATGGCTGGGAATATTGGCTATCCGCTTTCTGTATTTAGTGCAGTAGGCAAACGTATTTCTCCTGACGATCATCTTACCGAAGCAGATACCCGTGGCCTTTGGTACCACCCGCTGAAAAAAGCCATACAAGGTAATGCCTATGGAGAGAACGGATGGTTTCAATATACACTGAAGCCCTCTGGTATGGTGCAGGCCGTTGAAGCCATACAGGAAGGACAACATCAACCCGACGGACAAAGTGTCGGTGCATTCTTAGCTGCTAAAAAACAAGTACTGTTTTTAAAAGGCAGCCAGGTATACTTCTACAATGGCGAAACAGCTGAAGTGGTGGATTCTGTTGCCATTCATTGGGGCCGCAAAAAAGCGGATGGGCCAGCTGAAGAAGAAGATATATTTGAGTCGCATGAAGACTACAACTACACTACGGTGTTATATGTAGGTATTAAAGGTGCGGAACTTGGCTTGCTGAATGTACTGGATAAACAAGTGGAGCTGTACGATATGAAGACTGGCTACCTGACCCAGGTGCTTAGACTGCCAGATGACACACCATGCGAGCTTTCATTCAACACAGCCTATTCCAATGGCATGTACTGGTTTTTTGATATGGAAGGCCGTACATGGTATTCGTATAAATGAGACATTTAACTGCTGCGTTCTTGGTAAGCCACCTTGTCATAAGGTGGCTTCTTTTATTAGCGGCAATCCTAATCCATCTTTTTTTCCTAAGTTTAGTTTCTAAAACCTCAGTATGCGCCGGATACTCCTCTTTGCACTTATTATCAGCAGCTCTGTAGCTGTAAACAGCCAAACCGTCAATGCCGACTCCTTGTATATGCGGGAGAACTACGACAAGTTTGAATACCGTATACCTATGCGTGATGGTGCAAAACTGTTTACCCTGGTCTATATGCCCAAGGATAAATCGAAGACTTATCCCATACTCATGAACCGTACCTGCTATAATGCGTCTAATTATGCCAACTATAAAACGTATAATCATCCTTCATCCTACCTGGTTAAAGATGGGTATATACTCGTATTCCAGGACGTTCGCGGCCGCTATATGAGCGATGGATTATTTGATAACATGACGCCCAACATACCCGGCAATGATCCAAAGAACAAGAAAGATATAGATGAAAGTTCAGATACCTGGGACAGCATTGACTGGATGATTAAAAATCTTAAAGGCAACAATGGCAGGGTAGGGTTGTATGGTATATCATACCCTGGTTTTTATTCAGCCGCCGCACTGCCCGATGCCCATCCCGCATTAAAAGCCGTATCGCCGCAAGCACCTATCTCTGATTTTTTCTTCGATGATTTTCATCATATGGGCGCTTACCTGCAAAGTTATACCGCCGCATTTGCTGTATTTGGTTACCAGAAGAAAGACACCACCCGTGAGAATTGGTATATGGATAAACTCATGCGCTTTTACGGCAAGCCGGCAAAGGATGCCTACAACTTTCATTTAGCACAGGGACCGTTAAAGAATATTACGGAGAAATATCACAAGGACAATTTTTTCTGGAACCAGATAATTGATCATCCCAACTATGATACATTCTGGCAAAGAAGAAGCCTGCTCCCCCACCTGAAAAATATTAAACCGGCTGTGCTTACCGTTGGTGGCTGGTTTGATGCGGAAGATCTTTTCGGCCCCATCAATATTTATAAAACCATTGAGAAAACATCGCCGGGTATTAAAAACTCAATCGTAATGGGCCCCTGGGGGCATGGCGACTGGGCAGATACGGATGTAAAAAACATACATAATAACATTTACTTCGGCGACAGCATATCTATTTTTTTTCAAAAGGAAATTGAGTACGCATTCTTCTCTTATCACCTGAAGGATAAAGGACAGGACAACATCCCTGAAGCCTATGTATTCAATACAGGAACCAAGAAATGGGAAAAGCATGACGTATGGCCACCCAAAGATGCTAAATCTTTGCAATTAGGGTTTGAAGAAAATGGCCGCCTTACTATCAACAAGCCGGTGAATGAAAAAGCCGTCTTCGAATATATCAGTGATCCGGCAAAACCGGTGCCTTACACATCACAAACAGAAGGCCTCACCTTTACACCGCGGAATTTTATGAGTGACGATCAGCGGGAAGCCAGCCGCCGCCCGGATGTACTGACCTTTGAAACGGAAATACTGGATGATGAAGTAACGATTGCCGGCGAGATATTGGCTAAACTCAAAGTAGCGATGAGTGGCACTGATGCTGATTTTGTTGTAAAGCTGATCGATGTATACCCCGACGATCATCCAAACTACGAGCACAATCCCAAGAATGTAAAAATGGGCGGGTACCAGCAACTTGTTCGCAGTGAAGTATTCCGCGGACGGTTCCGCAATAGTTTTGAAAAGCCGGAGCCATTTGTGCCGGGAGAGATTACCGATGTAAAAGTGCCTTTGCAGGACGTGCTGCATACGTTCAAGAAAGGACATAAGATAATGATACAAATACAAAGCACCTGGTTTCCTTATATTGACCGGAATCCGCAGAAATATGTAGAAAACATCTATAAAGCCGATGAGAAAGACTTTATAAAATCCACCATCAAAGTATTTGGATCATCTGTGGTTGGCGCAGGTGGCCAGCAGCAGCCCAAAAAAGGGTTTTAAATACTTATTTCGTAAAAATTACGCTGTTCAGAATTTTCCTGGCTGGCTCGGTATAGATAGTATTTGCAGCAGCAGCTGTGTAGGTTGCCGTATATAGCCTTGTTTTATAAAAGCAAAACCACTGGGTGATGCGTACTTGTATACTTTCGTCCTGTTTATTATAACCGGTGTAAATAATCTCACAGGTTTCAACATTGTTCCATTTAAAAAAACGCTGTGTCTCCAGGTTGAAATCAGTAAATGCAGGTTTAAGCGTTTCCAGTACTTCAGGTACTGCATCCCTTATTTTAATAGTTGTGCCATACTGGGGATTGGAAATTACGCTGATATTAATATTTTCAGCAAAATTGTCTTGCTCACTTTCAAGCGGGGAAGTAAAGAATACACGTTTTCCTTCTTTTATTTTGTTTACCCAGGTTGGTGGATACTTCGCTGTGAAGAGTATCGTGCTGTCCTTGAATGTTTTCCAGGTTTGTGCTTTACCGGCAGTTGCAATAACAAAACTGAACAGCAGCGGAATGAGTCGTACCATACGGGCAATTTTTTACAAGATTACAGTATTTATACAGAATGGGGCGGGGCTAATTTTCGTTTCAGCACTTTGGATGCCTGCGTGTAGCCGCCATCGTCACCATCCACAAAGTGAATATGCTCATCGTCCATATTTCGTACATAGCATGACATCACTGAAGCCTTACTTACATGCATGCCATAGATTATTTTACCGCTTTCTTCCAGCTTATCCAGCTCAGCACTTAATTTTTCCCGTTGTTCAGCCGTACCAGAGATAACGGTATTAATCTTGCCATCAATAACAAGGGTGTCGGCCATATCCACCAATTTATACAGGTACTCTTTTCCTTTTTTTGTTTTAAAATAGAGTTTGCCCAATATGGTCGTAAACCATGTTTTAACAAGATAGAATAGATTGTACCGCCCGAACCGGGTGCGCATTTCTGTCCCGATTTTTTGAAGGGTGGCAATCATTTTCAGTTTTTCGATACTAATAGGTTTTCGTTTGGCGGCTTCGCCAAAAATGGTATCAATAATATTCATGACCTGGGCAAAGGCGGCTGCCTGGGATTCATCTTGTCTGGCAACAACCAGCAGGCTGATTACTTCAAAAGTGGTAACCGGTGGCTTTACTTTATCCCAGCGGCAGTGCATACCCGACATATCCAGTTCGGTATTGGCCGGGGTAGTTTGTACGGGTAAAATGGCCGTCTCGGCTTTAATTATTTTTTCAGCATAAGTTAGCCCTGTCCCCAATACGATAGGGATATTAAAAATATGTGATGCTTTAAGCTTGGTAATTCTGAGCTTGTGCTGGTCTGCATAAACCTGTGCTACCGGTACATGGCCCACCCGCATATCCAGTCCAAATGTGTTCAGCGTGTTTTCCCTGTGCTGTGTCAGTGCGGCAAGCGAAGGTTCCAGCAGGGAAGGGGGTATGATAAATGTGGCCCCGTCGCCACCAAAGAAAAAAGGAATAGTGATATTGGCTTTATAAGCCACGTTCAGTGCCGCCACAATACTGCCGGTGGCTACTAAGTTTACGGTCTGATGCCTTCCTTCAGCTGCAGCCCGGGTGCTGTTCTTCACATCGGTAATCAGCACATGCCAGTTTTCGGGCACGCTGTAAAACAGATGATCCTCCGCAAATAATTCTGCCAGGGACAGCTCATTTACCGGCAGGCGTGAATAAAACAGGTCAGTTGGGGGAGTCATGCTAATGTTTGTATGAAGGTAGGGAAAGTTCAAAAGTTGCAGGGGGTCGGGCTTAAAATATATTTTCAATAAATTTTGAAAATTCAGAATTGCTGCTTTAGCTTTGTGCTCTCAAAAGCGTTGATGCACGTAAACAACTTTTATGAACACTCTCGCTTATATTCTTTATCTCTCGCTTACGTACATAATAACGGTGCATGTGGGACTGATCTTTTACCGGAACGGGAGGTTGTATATTCTGCGGTTGCTGCATGGTGACGAGCAACTGACTGATTTTATTAACCGCATTTTGTTGGTTGGTTATTACCTGCTCAATCTTGGCTATGCAGCGCTTATGCTGCAGGGCTGGCAACGTATCGATAACCTGGCCGCGGCCCTGCTGAGTGTGCTGATTATGTGCGGCAAAATTATGGTGCTGCTTGGCCTCATTCACTTTGGTAATATGGCACTCATCTACATTATTAGCCGGAAACATCATTATCAACCCCATAAAAAATAAGTATATGAACAACCTGAATTTCACTGCTTACCTGGTTTACTTGCCTGTAGTTATTCTGCTAACCTGGTATGTCGCCCATATCCTGTTTAAAAACAGTAAAGCTTTTATGCTCGACATTTTTCATGGCAGGAGCGATATTGCCCTTAGTACGAACAAGCTTTTTGAAACCGGTTTTTATCTCCTTAATCTTGGTTTTGCCCTGTGGATAATGGAAATCGCCGCTGATATTTTAGACAGCCGTACGCTGCTGGAGATACTCAGCGCTAAAATTGGGGGCTTTAGCATTTACCTCGGTGTTATGCTGTTTTTCAATCTTTATCTCTTTTTCCGCGGTCGAAAAGTGTCCAGGGAGAGGTCCAGGCTGGCCGATGCACTGAAAAAAATACCGGGTAATGAAGAAAACAAGTAAACACCCTATGCGGAAAAATGAAGCGGCAGGAGGTCCCTGCCGCTTTTCATAAAGGCCTGATTTTCGTATTTTTGCCAACTATGACGGAAGAAATAAAAAAGGATTTACCCGCTGGAACAGGTGAAAGAAGCCTCAACTTTTTAGAAGAGATTATTGAAGAAGATCTGAAAAGTGGAAAGTATACATCCATCGTAACCCGTTTTCCACCGGAGCCGAATGGCTACCTGCACCTTGGTCACGCCACGACCATCTGCCTGAACTTTGGCCTGACCAAAAAATATCCGGGGTATACCAATCTCCGGTTTGATGACACCAACCCGGTAACCGAGGAAACAGAGTATGTGGAGAGTATCAAAGAAGATGTAAAATGGCTGGGCTTTGAATGGAAGCATGAACGGTATGCCAGTGATTATTTTGATACCCTGTATGCATATGCACACAAACTGATTGATAAAGGCCTTGCGTATGTAGATGACAGCACCAGTGAAGAGATGGCTGCCATGAAAGGGTCACCAACCGAACCCGGTAAAGACAGCCGCTATCGTAGCCGCAGCATTGAAGAGAACAAAGATCTTTTCACAAGAATGAAAAACGGAGAATTTCCGGATGGTGCCAGGACCCTGCGGGCCAAAATTGACATGGCACATATCAACATGCTGATGCGTGACCCGATTCTCTACCGCATTAAGCATGCACACCACCACCGTACGGGTGATAAATGGTGTATCTATCCCATGTATGATTTTGCACACGGACAAAGCGATTCAATAGAACAAGTAACGCATTCTATCTGTACACTTGAGTTTGTACCACACCGCGAATTATATGACTGGCTGATTAAACAATTAGATATATATCCTTCACACCAGTATGAATTTGCCCGTAAGAACATCAATTATACAGTGATGAGCAAGCGGAAAATCCTGCAGTTGGTAAATGAGAAGCATGTAAGCGGATGGGATGATCCGCGGATGCCAACCATCAGCGGTCTGCGCAGAAGGGGATATACACCTGAAAGTATCCGTGAATTTTGTGACAGGGCCGGTATTGCCAAAAGGGAAAATATTGCTGAGATAGGTCTGCTGGAGTTTTGTGTGCGGGAGCACCTGAATAAAATTGCCCTGCGCAGAATGGTGGTGTTCGATCCGGTGAAAGTGGTGATAACAAACTATACGGGAGCCGGCGAACTATTAGTGAGTGAAAATAACCCGGAAGATGAAAATGGCGGCTCAAGGGAATTCCCTTTTTCATCAGAAATATTCATTGAGCGGGACGACTTTATGGAAAACCCGCCAAAAAAATATTTCCGGCTCGCCCCGGGTCAAATGGTGCGTTTGAAATCAGCCTACATCATCAAGTGCGAAGAAGTGGTAAAAGGTGCGGCTGGTCATGTAACAGAAATACGCTGTACCTATATACCCGAAAGCAAGAGTGGCTCAGATACATCCGGCATTAGTGTAAAAGGCACATTACACTGGGTAAATGCCGCTACTGCCGTTGCAGTGGAAGTAAGGGAATACGACAGGCTTTTCCGGGTGGAAGATCCTTCCAGTGAAGAAGGTGACTTTAAAGAATATATTAATCCTGACAGCCTGAAAGTTGTAACGGGTTATGCAGAGCCCTCACTGAAAGAAGCAACGCTGGCTGATCGTTTCCAGTTTTTACGCAAAGGCTATTATTGTTTGGATAAAGATGCAACAGCCGATAAGCTAATATTCAACCGGACTGTTACCTTAAAAGATGGCTGGGCAAAGCAGGCGGGGAAATAATTATAGCCAGGCTTTAACCATCCGGTCTTTACCCTGCATGTCTTTTTTCAAAATGGTTTTATACCCTTCATTGGTGTATAGATCAACTACGGCAGTGCCAAGTGATTCATGTATCTCCAGGTATATGCTGCCTCCCGGTTCAAGGTGTGTTTTCCCCAATGCTGCGATGGCTTTATAGAACAATAATGGGTCATTGTTGGGTACAAACAAAGCCATATGCGGCTCAAAAGCAAGTACATTGTCGTGCATCGTCGCCTTATCGCTTTCCGGTATATAAGGCGGATTGCTAGTAATAATATCAACTAGCGGAAGCCGGGACCAGCTTGTTCGATCCAGGAAATCTAATGGCAAAAAATTAACCTCAGTGCCCAAAGTGGCCGCATTTTTATTGGCAACCGCTAAAGCGCCTGTGCTGATATCACATCCCCATACATCTGCTTTACGAATTCTGCGCTTCAGCGATACCGGAATACAGCCGCTGCCGCTGCCGATATCCAGTATACGCAATGAGGCAATGGGGAATTTACAATCGCTGATAACCCATTCTACCAACTCTTCCGTTTCGGGTCTTGGTATCAGTACATTATTATCCACAAAAAATTTTAAGCCGGAAAACCAGGATTCGTTCAATACATATTGTACAGGCTCTGCCTTTAAAAGTCTTTCTTGCGCTCTGTCCAGCTCTGCTATTTCTGTTTCGGCTAAACAGGTTTTGTTTTTAAGCAGGCGGTCAGCTCTTTTCAACGAAGAGAAATGTTCCACCACCCAACCGGCTATGGCAGCTGCTTCCCCTTCATCATAGATGGTTACCAATGATTCAGTCAGCCGTTTTTCTGCTTCTTCCCAATTCATAACGGCAAACTTAATTCATTTACTTTTGCCCGAATGGAGCAGCAGGAGCAATACATGCGGCGGTGTCTTGAACTGGCAGAGCGGGGAGCAGGGTATGTGGCGCCCAATCCCATTGTTGGTGCTGTGCTGGTATATGGCGATAAAATAATAGGAGAGGGCTGGCATGCGAAATATGGCGGGCCTCATGCCGAGGTTAATTGTTTTCAAGATGCATTGAAGAAAGGATTTGCAGACCAGATTGCATCGGCTGTCCTCTATGTATCGCTCGAGCCCTGTTCGCATTTTGGTAAAACGCCACCCTGCGCTGATTTGATCATTCATTATAAAGTTCCTGGAGTTGTGATTGGTTGCAGGGATAGTTTTGCATCCGTCAACGGAAAAGGGATCGAAAAGCTGGAAGCAGCGGGTGTAAATGTTACCGTTGGTGTATTAGAAAAGGAATGCCGGCAATTGAATAAACGGTTTTTCATTTTTCACGAGCAACAGCGCCCCTATATTATTTTGAAGTGGGCAGAAACCAATGATGGCTTTATAGCCGGGGAAGCAACTGCAGAACGTTTACTTATCAGCGGCGACTATGCTAACCGGCTGGTGCATCAGTGGCGTTCGGAGGAAGCGGCAATACTGGTAGGCACGAATACAGCTCTGAAAGATAACCCGCGGCTCACAAACCGTTTATCCGCCGGGCCTTCACCCGTGCGGGTCGTGGTAGATATGCAATTACGCTTACCACCCAGTTTGCATTTGTTCGATGGAACGCAACGCACAATTGTATTGAACGGAATAAAAGGTAGTGAGGGTGCGAACCTTGTTTATCATAAGCTGGATGCTGAGGGTGATATATTGCCGCGGATACTTCGAGCATTAAAAGAATGTCAGCTGCAATCGGTATTGGTGGAAGGTGGCGCACAATTGTTGCAATCTTTTATTGATGCCGGGCTTTGGGATGAAATACGGATCATAAAGAGTAAGATAGTAAATGCAGGCAGTGGTAAGAAAGCACCTGTGTTTAACAAAGAAAGGATGGTTAATACAATGGAAATAGACAGCGATACCGTTTCCATTATTTTGAACAATTAAAGCTTGCATTATGAATTTGACAGAATGGGTGGGCTACCTGGCCGCTGGCTTAGTGGTCATGAGTTTCCTGGTGAGTTCCAATGTACGGGTTATACGCACCATTAATTTTTTCGGCGCAGTTACCTTTATTGTCTACGGTTTTATGCTGGACAGAAACCTTCCGATTATTATTCCGAACGTTTTTATTGCATTGATTCAGTTGTACTGGCTATTTATTAAAAAGAAAAAAGACAAGTAAATAATTGGATATACAATACTACAATACAGTTGACCAGGAAGGTATGGCTGAATACAAAGACAGGGGCAGTCGCTTTATTGGTTATGTGCTTCCTGTAAAAGATGTGGCTGGTTTTAAAGAGAAGCTGGCCGGCATCAAAAAGGAACATCCGAAAGCCACGCATCATTGCTTTGCTTATCGCCTGGGGCTTGATGGAATTAATTTCAGGGTTAGTGATGACGGGGAACCATCCGGCAGTGCAGGCAGGCCGATATTGGGTCAAATAGACAGCCGCAACCTGACTGACATACTTGTAGTGGTCGTCCGTTATTTTGGTGGCACCCTACTGGGTGTGCCGGGACTAATTAATGCTTATAAATCTGCCGCTGCACTTTCTTTGCAGGTTACACCTGTTGCAATGAAACCTGTACTGGTCAATTACCGGCTGCAGTTTGACTACACACAAATGAACGAAGTAATGCGGGTGGTAAAGCAGTTTGATTGTATTGTACACAAACAGGATTTGCAATTATTCTGTTCCATGGAAATAGGAATTCCTAAAACAAGGCTCACGGAGGCCGCCAATTTATTATCGCATCTGCAGGGCGTGGAGCTGGCGGCTTATTAATCCTTCTCTTTTTTCTTTTCTTTCATACCCGGGAAAAGAAGGCTGTTTAAAAACAGTTCTGTTTTTTTCTCAGGTAATTCTTTTGGACTGTAAACATAAAGTACACAAATGAAATAACCGTTAGTCCAGGCACGAAGCTTCCATTTGTTGTTATCTCCATCTTCCCATGTATCAAAAATACCACGGGTATTATCATCTTTCTGTAGTTTATGCCCGCCCTCATATCCCTTCGATTTCACAATGCCATAGTCCAGCTTTAAAAAATCGAGATAGCTCTTTACTGTATCTTCTGCATGGTCAAGATTTGTGACAGGCGTCTTTTGCTTCACACAATAAATGCCGTAGGTAACGCCATCTTTTGCGCAATCTTCCGCAAATACTGTCGAGCCATCTTCCAGGTCGTAGGCATCGAAACGGCCGGGGAAACAAATGACTTCCACCGTACATCCGGTATTGCTGATCGGTACCCTTGTACCCTCTTGTTTTATCTGGGCAGAAACAATACTGGCGGAGGCCAGCAGGGTCAGCAGGGTCAGTAGCAATTCTTTTCGCATAAGCATAATTGGGCCATAAAGATAAAGCAGCCCCGCTTTTGGTTGCATACCCTGCACTGGAAACTCCCTATCCGCCCAAAACCGCTAAATTGCGGCCATAAATTTAGCTATGCATCAGCCATTTGAATACGGAACAGGTAAATTGACGGTTGCTATTGCACTGGATATTGCAGCAGGGCGTACCCAGGGCATATTATCAGACAAAGCCATTGCACAGGTGAACAAAAGTCATAACGATGTACTGGAAATTGTGGCAAACAACAAAACAGTTTATGGTGTAAACACAGGCTTTGGCATACTAGCAAATACACCTATTTCACCCGGGGATACAGCTACTTTACAATACAAAATATTACAGAGTCATAGTGTGGGTGTAGGTGATCCTATTCCGGTGGAAGTGGCAAAACTGATGCTGATAACTAAAATTCATGCATTGGCACAGGGTTTTAGTGGGGTGCAATTGACCGTTCTGCAACGAATCATCTGGCATATCGACAATGATGTGATACCTGTTGTGCCAGAGAAGGGTAGTGTAGGGGCCAGTGGTGACCTGGCGCCGCTGGCACATTTATTCCTCCCTTTAATCGGGTTGGGTGAGGTTTTTTATAAAGGGGAAAGGCAAATAACCCAACAGGTATTGTCACAGTTTGGCTTGTCATCTGTACAACTGGGTCCGAAAGAAGGCCTTGCATTAATCAACGGCACACAATTCATATTAAGCTTTGCAGTAAAAGCTGTGCAGCGCATGCACAACTGCTTAGAAGCTGCTGATATCATCGGCGCAATGAGCCTGGAATCGCTAACGGGCACCAAAGCACCATTTGATGAACGCCTGCATGAGCTAAGACCATTTGCCGGGAATAAATTAGTGGCACAACGCTTGCGAAAGCTGCTGCATAATTCCGACATTATGCAAAGCCATGAAGATTGCGGACGTGTGCAGGATCCATACAGCCTTCGCTGTATGCCGCAGGTTCACGGAGCCAGCCGCAATGCCTGGTTGCATTTAAAAGAACTGACAGAAACAGAGCTCAATGCAGTTACAGATAATCCCATCATATTAGGTGCAGAAGATACTATCAGCGGCGGCAATTTCCATGGGCAGCCATTGGCGCTGCCGCTGGACTATGCCTGTTTTGCTGCATCCGAATTAGGTAATATCAGCGATCGCCGTTGTTATTTATTGTTAGAAGGTAAATGGGGCCTGCCTATGTTGCTGATGAAGGATGTGGGCCTGAACTCCGGCTTTATGATCCCGCAATACACTACAGCCGCATTGGTGAGTGAAAATAAAACACTTTGTTTTCCTTCAAGTGCGGACAGCATTCCTACTTCATTAGGACAGGAAGATCATGTGAGCATGGGCAGTATCAGCGGGCGAAAACTAAATAAGGTGCTTGATAACCTCGAATACATCATGGCTATCGAATTGCTTTCTGCCTGCCAGGCCATTGAATTCAGAAGGCCGTTGAAAAGTTCATCCATACTGGAGTTTGCACATGATTATGTGCGACGCTATGTAAGTTTCGCAGAAGAAGATCGTGTATTTGCCAATGATATCAATACCGTGGCGGGGTTGATAAAAGATTTTTCCTTTGTAAGACAAGTCAATGAGTTTGCCGTGTCGCAACAAATTGTCCTGAATGAAGGCTATGACGGTTTTGAATAAGCATATACTTGTTACGGCTCTTTGCCTCATTGTTATGCTGGTGGTATCCTGTTCGGCACCATCGTACGGGGTCTATGCGAAGAAGGCTGACCAGGAATGGGTTGACACAGTTCAGGCAAGGTATCGCCCGTTTACAGGTGTAAAGCTTGGCGAAGATGCCCTGTACTGGCTGGATACTTTTTATATAGAAAAAAAATACCTGGTCGTTAAGTATGAAGCAATAGACTATCCCAATAGCGGTGAGCGGTTCGCTTTTGGGTCAAAGAAAGCATATATTGATCCTGGAGAAATACAAGCTGTCTCGTCTTCGTTTGACGGTAATTTCTATTGCACCACCACGAAAGCGGCCTCTTGTGATACAACAGGTGTCCTTAAAATAAAGCTAAGGGGTGAACCTACCGCCTATTTCTTAATCGGGCGCATGGCTGATGGTGAACTGGCGGGTTTGGCTGATTTACTGGAAGTGCGTAAAACGAAACCCGTCCGTCATAAGCGCCGGTAGTATAATCAACTATAAGGCTGATTGAGAACTATTCACTCTTTTGCCCAGCCAACCTTCTTTTGCCGGAATAATCCAGTTGTTTTCCAACTCCTCTTTGGTTTGCACCAGGTTATTGAAGTATAGTGTATCAGGAGTTATAAACCCGTTTTCCAGCGCATAGTTTAATTGCGATAACGGGAGCAACTGTACTTTATCATTCATAACAAAAGCTATTGATGTGCGATCAAACATCTGCACCCCGAAGCGCTGTTCAATATCTTTTATCAGCCGGACGGAACTATCTGTGCTGCAGCCGCTGACACCTGTGGCCGTTTCATCGGCTATTAAAACAATAAACTGCCCGAAAAAGAGATGGCCTGCACCTTTTACCGGTGTACCATGGCTCAGCCATTTGCCGGTGAAAGCTTCAATCATTGGTTCTATTTCCAGCGCTTCGCCCAAGCTAAATAAGCGGTTGCACTGGTAAATCCATACTTTGGAGGAGGGATGAAAACTGCTGTCTAAAAGATGCC
>CAYLRV010000056.1:0-9104 GCA_964386395.1 uncultured Chitinophaga sp. | reverse complement strand
ACAATCTCGGCCACATCCAGCACTTTTACACTATCTTCTTTTTCGGCGAGTTTTACACCATCTGTCATCATGGTATTGCAGAAGGGGCAGGCAGCTGCAATTACAGAAGCGCCTGTGGCAATGGCTTCGTTACTGCGGTCAATATTGATACGGCTGGTGCCTTTTTCTTCTTCTTTAAACATTTGTGCGCCGCCCGCACCACAACAGAGACCGTTGCTGCGGCAGCGTTTCATTTCCGCCAGTTCTGCATCAAGGGCTTCTAACACTTTGCGGGGCGCTTCATAAATATCGTTGGCACGGCCCAGGTAGCAACTGTCGTGATAGGTAATTTTCTTTCCTTTAAAAGTGCCGCCTTCTTTTAATTTTATTTTCCCCCCGTCAATTAATTGCTGTAAGAACGTGGTATGATGGATGACTTCATAGTTGCCGCCTAAAACAGGGTACTCATTTTTTAATGTGTTGAAGCAATGCGGGCAGGCGGTTACAATCTTTTTGATCCCATAATTATTCAGGATTTGAATATTCTGGTAGGCCATCATCTGGAAAGAGAATTCGTTGCCTGCGCGGCGTACAGGATCACCGGTGCACATTTCTTCCTTGCCAAGAATAGCGTATTCAATCTTTGCTTTATCTAAAATGGTAACAAAGGCCTTTGTGATTTTTTGCGCCCGCTGATCAAAGCTGCCCGCACAACCAACCCAGAAAAGTACTTCGGGTGATTTTCCTTCTGCAAAGTATTCTGCTGCTGTTTTGATGGTCATAAATTATTGCCTCCGCGTTTTTGGAACGATAAAATTACAAAGAAATACTAATTGAATATGGATGCAAAAGCGGCAATGACAGCAACAACCAGTATCACGATAAGCCCGAGCACTATCCAGCCAATAATTTTACCGGCCACGCCTTTTTTATCTTTGGGGTTATCTTTTGTGGCCATCGTGCCAAAAACAATGGCCAGAATGGATGTAATGATGGCACCAACCAGCAGAGGCGGCCACAGAAACAGGGCAAATGCCAGTAATCCAATCGATGCAAGGCCCATAGCAAAGGCTGATTTTCCTTGTTTACTTTCTTCTTCTGCCTTTTTCTTCATTTGCTTTTTCAAAAAAAGAAAGCCGATTTTTTCCTTCAGGGTCAGCTTCCTGCCAAGCTTTTTTTGCACATCTTTTACCTTCATAGAAGCTATAAGGCTGTAGATGGACTCCGGCGGCTTATTCGTAAAATGCGCAACCGGGGGAGTGGCGGCAAATGAGTCAGTAAGGGGGTGGCTGCAGAAAAAAAATACAACAATCGATGTGATAAAAGTTCTCATAGCAGTAAGTTTAAAATAAATGTATCTCTAATGCAGGATATGGCAAAATAATAGCCTCAATGACTATTTTTGTCGCTACAACCCGATCATGAAATTTTTTCAACGCCTGTTTAACTGGGAGCTCTGGAATTTTTACCTGCTGTACTTTCCAATCAGCCCGGTATGGCTGTGGTACTGCATACGCAGCAGATCGTTTTGGTTTTTCAGTTCATCCAATCCCACCATTACATTCGGCGGTTTTGAAGGGGAAGGGAAGAAGGAAATGTATGATCAGTTACCCCCGGACCTGGTACCCCGTACCATTTATATCATGCACGACTGGCCTTTTGAGGAAGTTAAAAAGAAGATAGCTGATGCCGGGTTCAGCTTCCCGTTTATAGTAAAGCCGGATATCGGCATGAAAGGGATTTTATTCCGTAAAATTGACAACGAAGAACAACTGGTAAAATACCATGAGCGAATACCTGTAGAATATATCGTGCAGGATCTGGTAGAGTTACCGGTGGAAGTAAGTGTGTTTTATTACCGCTATCCCTGGGAGCAAAAAGGTGTGGTGAGCGGTTTTATTGATAAAGAATTATTACAGGTAAAGGGCGATGGGGAACTTACATTAAAAGAACTGGTGGCCGCACATCCCCGTGCCAAATTCAGGATGGAAGAAATGGAACACAGGCATGGTCACCGGTTTGACAGAGTTTTGCCAGCCGGCGAGATTTTTTATCTCTCGTATGCCGGCAACCATAACCGGGGAGCCCATTTTACAAACCTGCATAAAGAGATTGATGAGCAGATGCATAAAACATTTGATGAACTCAGCCACTTTACCGATAAGTTTTATTATGGCCGGTATGATATTAAGACGACCTCCATCGAAGATCTAAAGGCTGGTAAAAATTTCCTGATACTGGAATTTAACGGGTGTGGTGCAGAGCCTAACCATATCTATGACTGCGGCATGAGTATCTGGAAAGCATATGGTACCATCTTACACCACTGGAAAGCGCTATATAAAATAAGCCGCTACAACCATAAGAACGGCACACCATACTGGTCGTTTATACGGGGCTGGAAGTTCCTCCGCCAATCTTCGAAGCACTTTAAGATGCTGGAGAAGTATGACTAAGGCTGAAGGCAAAAGTCGCAAATCGGAAGACAGAAGACAGAAGACTGAAGTCTGAAGACAGAAGACTGAAGTCAGAAAAAAAAGTCTGAATTGGCTATCTCACACCCGATAGAAAGCGAACTGTTAACCGCCGACTGCTAACTGAATACTGCCCACTGCCCACTGCCCACTGCCAACTGCGAACTGCCAACTGCCAACTGCCAACTGAACAGCAACACCCCAGGTTATCACAATTCGGTCTTCAGACATCTGACTTCCGTTTTCCGTTGTCTTTGTATATTCGTACCATGCACCCTTTATTGAAAATTTTTCTAACCGGTATGCTTATCAGTTTCCTTGGCTCTCTGCCATTGGGTACATTGAATATCGCGGCCATGCAGATTTCAATTGCTGATAGTGTGGAGACCGCATTATTATTTTCTGCCGGGTCTTTATTAGCTGAAATCATTTATGTGCGTATTTCTCTGGTGGCGATGGACTGGATTCGGAAGCAGGAAAAGATTTTGCGTATACTGGAATGGGTGACCCTGCTGATTGTAGTAGCCCTGGCCGCAGCAAGTTTTTATGCAGCCCTTCATCCTTCCAAAGGGGATACGAATGTGATACTTGACAGCAAACTCAACAAGTTCATTCTTGGGTTTACGATGAGTGCGGTGAACCCGGTGCAAATACCTTTTTGGTTTGGCTGGAGCACAGTCCTATTTACTAAAAAAGTATTGCTGCCCCGTAATGATCACTATAATACCTATATCCTTGGCATCGGTATCGGCACGTTTATAGGCAACCTGCTCTTCATATTCGGTGGGCGCCTGATTGCGGATAAAATTCAAAATAACCAGGACATACTCAACTGGGTGATAGGGGGCATATTTGCCGTCACCGCTATTATTCAAATTTGGAAAATGGCCCGCAATAAAGGTGCTGTTCACCAGATAGAACACCCGGAAGAAATGCAGGAAAAAATAGAACACCAGTTAGAAAAAATCGAAGATAATATCGAGAAGCTGGAAGACAAGGATCACAAAGAAGAGAAGCAGGATAAAAAGGATGATTAGACGCTTGCCGAACTGGCCTTAAAAACGATAACCTGCCGACAGGGATGGTATAATCCGCCCGCCATTATCCTCATCCAGTGAATGATAGTCCTTACTGATTTTAAAGGTCTTTCCATAGCCAATGGAAGGGGCAGCGAAGAATGTTTTGGCAAACATAAAATGGTAGCCTGCTTCTGCCCAGGGGGTGATGAACAAACTGTTCCGGTTTGTTTGTCCTTCAAAATTTTCAAACGAGAATAAAACCCTGGCACCTGCAAAAGGGGAGTTGCCCGGTTTTTTATTGCTGAAAGAATAACGATAACCCAGATAGAGGCCAAAGCCATGTGATACAGAGTAAGCCTTTTTGGAGCTTAACTGGTAGGTCATCCCAAGGCTGAAACTGTTTTTATCGCTGAAGGTTTCGCCGCGAACGGCTGCCTTCGCATGGTTATAACCCTGGCCAAGTGAGCGGATGTATTCAGCGCCCAGTTCAAACGGGTTTTGTGCTATGGCAAATGATGTAAAAAAAAGGCCGAAGCAAAGGAATAAGGTGGCTTTCTTCATATTGCTGAAACGGATTTTTAAAATAATTAGTATTTAATCCACAATAAAGAGCCTGCATCCTGTGACTGTAGCAGTACGGTGTGCTTCATTATCATCGCCGACAAAATAGCACATGCCTGCGGTTAATTTCATAATGCGGCCATCCTGCAGTTCGGTATCCATTTCACCTTCCATACACAGGATGATATGGCCTTTGCTGCACCAGTGATCGGCTTTATAGCCCGGCGTATACTCCACCATCCGCACCCGTATATCATTTACTTTTTGTACCTGCCAGTAGGCCATACCTGTTTCACCCGTATGTTCTTCTTTTGGTATGGTTGACCAGTCGAGTGTTTGAAAAGGGAAAGGTTGCATATTCATGGCTAACTATTTATTTTCTTGTATACTGGTTTCAGGCTCTGTGCAGGCATAATCCTTCCAGTTGGAAAGTTCTGAATCATGTATTGCTAGCAGCAAGCCCCATAAATCATTCAGGCAAACCCAGTGGCCGTTTACATACGTGCGATTGCGGGCATAGTACGCCCAATGCGAGCCATCGCCCCGGTCTATATCATAAATCTTAATCTGCCGGTTTTGGAAAATATATGGCAGTGAATCGAGTTTGCGGGAGAACCGGCTGCAGTATTCCTGTGGTGTAAAGGTCCATACCTGTGTTTCAACCAAAACAGTATTTGCCGTTTCTGGATTAAGGGTATCCCTGGCCACATCGCTTTTCCACCAACAACCATATATTCTAAAATAACGCCGGGCCCTTAGTGCATACTTCGGTGTAAAAATCACCGCCAGGTCAGCGGAATCAGGAACCTCACGTAAGCTGCGCTTTGCAATCTCCCGAATGGTTTTAGGCTGACCATAGTATACGGAAGGGTCAGGGTTTTGTTGTGCAATTAATACAACCGGAAAAAAAATATATAAGGTAAGTCGTGTAAGCCTTCGCATTTATGCCTCATTTGTAGCATTCATTTCTTCCGCCCACTTATCCCTGTCCTCCGGGCTAAACTTCCAGGGCGCAAAATTATTGTCAACGTTGCTGAACATGGTAGTCCATTCCTGCGGGCTGTTACTTTCTTCCATTACCAGGCAGCGGCGCAATTGTACAATAATATCCAGCGGGCTGATACTAACCGGGCATTCCTGCACACAGGCATTGCAGGTGGTGCAGGCACGGAGTTCTTCCACGGAAATATAATCATGCAATAAAGACTTGCCATCCTCTTTAAACTCTTTATTGGCATTGATATTCTTGCTTACTTCCTCTAAACGATCCCTCGTATCCATCATTATCTTCCGGGGTGAAAGTAACTTGCCGGTGATATTGGCCGGACAGGCTGCAGAACATCGGCCACATTCTGTACAGCTGTAGGCATCCATCAGGTTTTTCCAGCTCAGGTCCATCACATCTTTAGCGCCAAAACGTGGCGGTGCTGATGCTTCAGTGGGCGCCAGTTCCGGTTGCATGGCATACAACACTTCGTTTTGTATAGCCTGCATATTCTCCATTTCACCCATCGGTTTCAGGCGTGCATAATAGGCATTGGGGAAGGCCAGCACAATATGCAGGTGCTTGGAATAAGGCAGGTAATTTAAGAAGGCAAAAATGCCAATAATATGCAGCCACCAGCAAATCCGTTCCATTACTTCCAGTCCGTGTACACTGATGCCGCTTAAAAGTGGTTGCAGGCTTTTAGAAATGATAAACCCGCCATCACCCACTCCAGCCTTGTTGATCATGGTCGTCTCACTGGCATTCATGAGCAGGAATAACGACATCAGGACAATCTCCGTAATCAGGATATAGTTCGCATCACTCCGCGGCCATCCGTCCAGGTCTTTACTGATAAACCGTTTTAGTTTGATGATATTTCTTCTCACCAGGAAAATAACGCAGGATACTAAAACCAGCAGCGCCAAAACTTCAAACGCATTAATAAGAAAGATATAAAATTGTCCAAGCGGTTCTGCAAAAAGACGGTGTGTGCCCAGTATGCCATCGAGTACTATTTCTAATACTTCAATATTGATGATGATGAAGCCGGCATATACAAAAAAGTGCAATACCGCCACGAGCGGGTTGCGGAACATTTTCTTTTGGCCGAATGCGAGCAGAAAAAGGTTACGCCAGCGCAAAGACGGATTGTCGCTCAGGTCTTCGTCACGGCCGAGTTTGATATTACGGGCAATCTCTTTTACTTTTTTTGTGAAGAAGAAAATGGCGAGACCGCTGATGAGCACAAACAGTATTTGCTGGGCAATTTGCATGGCAATGATTTACTACTGCAATTTACGGCATGATGGCTACGGATGATTTGCCAGCGGTAAATATTTTGTCAGCCACGAATACTCACGAAAGGACACGAAAATGGGGGAGAATGATTTGCCTGTGGCAAATTGTTTGTTAGCTACGGATAAACACGAAAGGACACGAAAGTTCAGGCAGGCGCATACCGGGCCGGATTAGAAGTGAATCGCATTCACCTTTAGTTTGCCATTGGAAAGTTCCAGGGAAGGGGTGGGGAATTTAAAAGCACTAAGTACCAGGAAAACGAATTTAAGGGCCTTGCTGTTTGTTTTTATTTTCGTCAAATCTATATCTGGTGCAAGGTACCATTGCCGGTAGCGTTTAATATCCCTTCTGTCGAAAGTGATATTGCCGTTTGCATCTTTTGCAATATTTTCTTCGCCGCCAAACATACCATCGGCACCATATCCCACCGATAGGATAAGCCAGTTGGGTATATTGGTTTTTGGAAAGAATGATTTCAGGTTGATGCTGGCCCAATAGGTTTGCCCGTTGTAATCTTTCAGAAATCGTTCCGGAGAGCTTTTGCCGTACAATTCATTGCTCCGCTGGTTTAGCGCCGGATCATCATATTTTTTTCTGTGAAATGACCATTTCAATTTTATACGCTGTTCATTCCAGGCCAGTTCCTGTGCAACAAATGTACCACTGCCCAACACATTGGCGCCAAAGTCGGCCCAGCTCCAGCCCCATTCAGCGCTCTTGCCATCCAGGTATTCAATGGTTGTTTGAAACGCAAAGGAGGTGAGGCCGCTGATCCAGATCCTTTTTTTTCGTTCCATACCTGTCCATTTCCAGGCTTCATTATTGGCGAGTGTTTCCACCCATGTACCATAGAAGTGGCCTACCTTATCCATTTGCTGCCATTCGCGGCTGTCGTTGAAGGAATGGAGTTTTGTTTTAGTATAGTCCTTATACCAGGCGGCAGCGAGGGCCGTCATAATGCCGCCATAACCCACTACATTGACAGCGGTGATAAGCCGGGTACGGGATTTGATTTGTTTGGGTGTAAGTGTGTCGGCTAAGTTATTTATCCTGTTCCGCAGTAAACGTCCTGCAGAATTATCAAGAGGTGTCCATTTTATTTTCGGGCCGAATATTTTTTCAATACTGAAATTATTGAACGTAACACCTGCACCAGGTCCGTGGCCGCCGCCCCAGCCTGCGCTAAGCTCCAGTTGATCGGATGCACTAGTACTATCTGTACAGGCGCTTCTTTCTTCCAGCGTCCACATCAAATCTTCTCGGCTGAATGGTTCGCCGGGGATGGTAGGTGGGCAGCCGGTTTTGTGATAGACGGGCCTTTTGTCTTTTGAACTATCCTGTGCGCTTACCGCAAGGTTGGTCATCAAAAGGAGTAGTATGATATAAAATCGTTTCAGGTAGTTAAATTGGTTTTATCCGTTTGAATTTCTTTTTTGGGTTTTGCCATGTATTGAAAACTGCATAAACAACAACTGTATTTCCGGAGAGTTCATAAACTATTACATACGGAAACTTATGGATAGAAGTTTGACGAAACTCTTTATATACCTGCTTATAGGCAAATGGGTTGAGCAGTATCCTTATTACGGCTAGTTCAAATTCATGAAAAAACCGGGAATCAAGACCGGGGCTTTTAACTGCATACCAGGCCATTGCTTCGGCAATATCCAGCCTGGCTTCTTCCTTAATGGCCTCCCGATACCTCATATCTGCCCTTTAGGGAGCGACTTTTTGAGTTCGGTAAGTGAATATGATTTACTAAGTCCTTTTTTGTGCGATTGCTTCCGTTTGTCAAGTTCTTTTTTTTGTGCGGCGGACAATGCTGAAATATGCTCTTCCTCCATTTTATTGCGCACAATTGTATGCAAAGCTGATAAAAAATCCGGGTCTTCAATATCATTAATCGCCTTTGTCAATTTCTTTTTTATGAGAAGGGTTGTCATTGGGAGTTATTTGAAAATAAAATTACTGAATATTTATTTCTGGCCTCATCACATTTGTTAATATTACAAATTGAGCCGAAATTCGCTCAAATCAAAATACTTGCTATATGGACGCAGCAATACAGGCTAAAATAGATATGTGGCTGAATGGAAATTTTGATACCGCCACTAAAGAGGAAATAAAACAACTGCAGGCTGGAAATCCCACCGAACTGGCTGATGCCTTCTACAAAAACCTGGAATTTGGTACCGGTGGCCTTCGTGGCCTGATGGGGGTAGGCACCAACAGGATGAATAAATATACGGTAGGTATGGCCACACAGGGCTATGCCAATTACCTGAAACAGTGCTTTCTTTCATCCACCGAAGCTTCAGCGAAGGTGGACGGACAAGTTGCAGTGGCAATTGCACACGACAGCCGCAACAACAGCCGCTTTTTTGCAGAGACTACAGCCAATGTATTTGCAGCCAATGGTATTAAAGTTTATTTATTTGAGGCCCTGCGGCCCACACCTGAATTATCATACGCTATCCGTCACCTGAAATGCCAGGGCGGTGTGGTATGTACTGCTTCGCATAATCCCAAAGAGTACAACGGTTATAAAGCTTATTGGGACGATGGTTCGCAATTAGTACCGCCGCATGATAAGAATGTAATTAAAGAAGTAGATAAGATATTGTCAGTAGATGATGTGAAATGGAGCGGGGGAGAAGCGAATATCACCCTGCTTGGAAAAGATATGGATGATGCCTATATCGATATGGTAAAAGGCCTGAGCGTTTACCCGGAGGTTATTGAAAAGCATAAGGACCTGAAAATTGTTTATACATCCATACATGG
>CAYLRV010000055.1:0-23566 GCA_964386395.1 uncultured Chitinophaga sp. | reverse complement strand
AGAGGAGAGAGGGTAGTAGCGAGTGGCTAGTTGGGGGTGTCACTTGTAGCGTTATAGATCTTTTGGTTTCTTACTTCTAAAATGTAAAAAATCAGATCAAATTAATGGCATTTAAGGGTTTATCGGAATTAGAATGAAATGAAAATCCGTGTTGATCCGTCTGATCTGTGTCATCCGTGTTCCAATTCGCTATCTTTAGGAAAACAGCTCCAATGCCTGATACCAACCGCCGCCGGTTTTTACAAAGAGCAGGTTTATTCTCTGCCACTGCTTTTTTAAGTTCATTGACCCAGCCCGCCTGGAGCCGCAACCTCGACGCTGCACTGCGTAATGCAGACGGCCTTTCGCCGGATCAACTCGCCAGCGAAGAAGAATTCTGGTATTATATACAACAGTCGTTTACGGTATCATCATCACTGATCAATTTAAACAATGGTGGCGTATCGCCTGCGCCCCGCACCGTACAGGATGCCATGAAGCGTTATTATGATCTGAGTAACGAAGCTCCGAGCTATTATATGTGGCGGGTCATAGACCAGGGCCGTGAACCTTTGCGTAAGAACCTGGCAAAACTGGCCGGTTGTTCGCCGGAAGAAATTGCTATCAACCGCAATTCATCCGAAGGGCTGGAGACGATCATATTCGGTTTGCAATTGAAAGCCGGCGATGAAGTGGTATGTGCGAAATTTGACTATCCGAATATGATGAATGCCTATAAGCAACGTGAAATGCGTGACGGTATCAGCTTAAAGTGGATAAAGCTGGACCTTCCCAGCGAAGATGAAAATTACCTGGTAAAGCAATACGTTGATGCCTTTACGGCAAAAACAAAAGTGGTGCATATTACACATGTCATCAACTGGACTGGCCAGATTATGCCGGTTAAAAAAATTGCAGCCGAAGCACATAAACGGGGTATTGAAGTAGTGGTGGACGGGGCGCATAGTTTGGCGCATTTTGATTTCAACATTCCTGACCTGGGTGCTGATTATTTTGCGGCCAGTTTGCATAAGTGGCTGTATGCACCCATTGGCACCGGTTTGTTGTATGTAAAAAAAGAGAAGATTAAAAGCCTTTATCCGCTATTTGCCACGAATGATAACCCGCTGAAAGACGATATCCGCAAATTTGAACACCTCGGAACGAGGCCATTCTTTATTGAACAGGCAATCGGTAAGGCGATAGAATTTCATGATATGATCGGTATTGAACGCAAGCAAAAACGCCTGCAGTATCTGAAGAATTACTGGATGGAGAAAGTAAAAGATTTGCCGGGAGTAAAATTCAATACCTCGCTAAACCCTGCATGGGCCTGCGCCATTGGTAATATGGGTATTGAAGGGCGAAAACCACAGGAGCTCGATTCTTTTTTAATGGATAAATACAAAGTACATGTGGTGTCCATCGAATGGGAAAATATACAAGGGATTAGGGTGACGCCCAATGTTTACACCACCACCAAAAACCTTGATGTGCTGGTGGAAGGTATCCGGGCTTTTGTGAAATCGTAGGATTGCAGATGATTAATTACGTATCATATCTCAGTATATATTTTAGGTAGTGCTGTTAAAACACTGGTCCTTCCATTTTCATTGGGAAAAACGCCCTGAAAGGCCTATCTTCACCGTAATGGGCATACGCATTAAAAAATACCTCTTTTACCTGTTAATATGCAGTGTTGCTGTCTGCAGCAGTGTGAATACGGTGGCTGCCCGGCCTGTCACAAAATCCAAAAGCGACGGCGTTTACCTCACTCGTTTTGACGGTCTCCCCAACTCTGAAATTGAATTAGTTAACCAGCCGGTTGCTGCTGCCGCACAAACTGTACTGCAGAAAAATATCACGGCTGTTTCACCTGCATCCACCACGGCTGCGCTTTATAAAACCGTGACTGGAACAGTCCCCTGCAGTATCCGCATGGCCGGATTGTTCAAACAAACCCATCTACTGTTTATTTTTCCGTTCCACCATTTCTGGTAGTCCTGCCCCGGCTTGTGCGACTGGACATGGCTATACAAACTGGTATAGCTTATTATCATTTTTTAAATACTGTACGATGGATTCATCATTAGTAACGGTATTGATATTGCTGGGGTCTATATTTCTGATTATATGGCTGCTGGTTTATATTAATAACCGTGATGCAAAGCGTGATGCCAATAAAGGCATATAGCGTATTCAGGAAAACGGCGCATGCTGTAACAAGCTGCGCCCTTTCCTTCTTTTTTAAAAATGGATTTGATCTTAAAACTCAATAGTATGGCGAAAAAACCAGGTACAACAGTCGAAAAAGAATTGACACCTTATCAAAGGGCAAAGCAATATAAAAAAGATGTCTTCTCGGCCAAAGGCTATGCAAGAGATTTTTTGCTGATTACGATCGGTATATTCTCTGCATCCTTCGGGTTGAAAGGCTTCCTGCTCACCAACGATTTTATTGATGGTGGTGCCACCGGTGTATCCCTGCTGATTTCCGCATTGACAAAAGCGCCGCTTTACCTGCTTATTGTGTGTATTAATATACCATTTGTACTGCTGGGATATAAAATACTGGGTAAGGGTTTCGCCATAAAAACCATGCTGGCTATTACGGGGCTGGCCCTGGTGGTAGCTAATGTGCAGTTTCCGGATGTAACAAAGGATAACCTGCTTGTGGCCGTATTTGGCGGTTTCTTCCTCGGCGCAGGTATAGGTTTTGCTATCAGGGGCGGTGCAGTAATTGATGGTACGGAAGTACTGGCAATTTTCCTGAGCCGAAAATTATCCACCACTATTGGCGATATTATCATTATTATCAACGTAATTATTTTTTCTGCCGCTGCCTACTTTCTATCTATTGAAATTGCGCTTTATTCAATGATCACATATCTCGCAGCATCCAAAACGCTCGACTTTATCATTGAGGGTATTGAAGAATATGTAGGCGTTACAATTGTAGCAGCAAAAAGTGAAGAGATAAGACAAATGATCATCAACGATATGGGACGCGGCGTTACTGTATATATGGGCAAGCATGGCTATGGGAAAAAGGGCGATACGAAAGACATTGAGATTATTTATACCGTTATAACCCGTCTCGAGTTGAATAAATTAACTACAGAGATTAATAAAATTGAACACGATGCCTTCGTGGTGATGAGTAGTGTAAAAGACACCCGCGGCGGTATGATCAAAAAACGGCCACTGAAGCACTAGTATTTAGATGGGTTATAGCGAACGGATGAAACGTAAAAATCTATGTGAAATCCTATGTTCCTAATGTGCCTATGTGGTTCAAAGTTATTTCCTGTGAATGAAGCTTAAAACATCGTACTGGGCAAAAGCCGGGATTAGAATTGCATTGAAATGGGGTAAATTACACCCTCATTCATGTCCACACCACTCACTAACCGCAAAATAAACCTTGTTCAGGCCACATCGATTAATATGATCGATATGGTGGGAATTGGCCCTTTTGTCGTTATGCCCTTTGTGGTGGCACAGTTCAAAGACGGCTTGTTTATCTGGGCCTGGATTTTCGGCGCTGTTGCATCCATGATGGATGCGATGATATGGAGTGAACTGGGCGCTAAATATCCCCTGGCGGGCGGTACTTACAATTTTCACCGGATAGCATTTGGTGAGAAAGGCGGAAAGCTGATGAGCTTTCTCTTCGTATGGCAAACCTCCATACAGGCACCCCTTGTGATGGCTTCCGCTGCTATTGGCTTTGCGCAGTACCTTACCTACATCGTACCTATGGACATGTGGCAGCAGAAATTGGTTTCAGGCAGTTTGGTGGTACTTGTCTTTATACTCTTATACCGTCGTATTGAAACAATCGGCAGAATTTCTGTTATCATGGGTTCTCTTGTAGTGGCTACCATACTTTGGATTATTATCAGCGGCTTATCCAACCAGCAACATGCGGTGAAATTTATACCTGCTGAAGGAGAATCATTTTTTACACTGGCTTTTTGGGCTGCTGTTGGTCATGCCTCCGTGAAAACAGTATATGCTTATCTAGGCTATTATAATGTATGCCACCTCGGCGGGGAAATTCAGCACCCCGGCAGGAATATTCCCCGTAGTATGTTTATATCCATTTTTGGTATTTCAGCGTTGTACCTGCTTATGAACATCAGTGTGATGAGTGTGCTGCCGTGGAGCTCCGTGAAAGAAGACGAACGCTATATCGTTAGTATATTTATGCAGCAGCTCTATGGGCCTGCGGCAGGCAAGGTAGTCACCGTTTTGATCCTTTGCATTGCATTCTCCTCATTGTTTGCATTGGTGCTGGGCTATTCCCGTGTCCCTTATGCGGCGGCAGTGGATGGCAATTTCTTCAAAGCCTTTGGCAGGCTGCACCCTACAAAAGGCTTTCCCTATATATCACTGATGGTATTGTGTGCACTGGGTTTTGTGTTCAGCATGCTGATGAAGCTGAAGCACGTTATTGATTCTATACTGGCCATGCGGATTTTAATACAGTTTATTGGCCAGGCTGTGGGCCTGGTGTTGCTGCGCCGGAAATTCGGCACAAAAGATCTGCCTTTTAAAATGTGGCTGTACCCGGTGCCAATTGTCTTATCCATCGCCATCTGGTTATTTCTATTTTTCAATACCGGCTGGTTTGCTCTTTGGGGCAGTTTAATAGCATTGGCCGGTGTGCTGGTATATTGGCTTACAAACAGGCTGTCAAAACATTCCTGAACTGCTGAATCTTTTTCTTCAGGTTCGTATGCTGCCATAACTGTTATAGGTATTTTATGAAGGGATGGTACAGGACGTCCATATTGAAGAGCAGGCTCCCATTTTGGCATCAAACGCATTATTCGCAAACACTCGCTGTCAATAGCTGCATTTACCGGCTTTTCGATTTTAAATGCACCGGGAATACCCCGTATATCAATTTCAAACCGTATTAGTACCGTTGCTTTAAAATCTGCAGTAAGGGTATCAAGAACGATCTGAGGAAAGTTGAAATGTCTGGTAAGAAAGGCATGGAGTTTCTTTTGCCCGCCGGGGTAACGGGAATCTAGAAAACCGCCGTAGTCGCAAAAGTATAGTTCCTCTTTGGACACTGGCACTATGTTCTTTTGGGCATAACCACTAAAGTCAGTCGAGAGCAGAATAAGCAGTGGTAGTATGAGTCGCATAAGGATGAGATGCAGGAACAGGCGCTGTCCATAAAAGTGGTTGGGGGTTTTCAACTGTACCCACTTTTTGCTGATTAGCGATTTGCAGTTGAACGGAGCGTCGCAAGGAACGATCATCAGGGCACAGCAGCTGGCTACACAACTTTTTCACAAATCCACATTACCGTTTTTACGCATTAATTTTCCGTTATTTTTGTTCGAACCAAACCCCTTTGAATGAGTAATCCTAAAGGAAAACTGATTGCAATAGGAGGTGCTGAACACAAGGGCACCGAACTCGAAACAGACGGCTTTCATCGCAATAATCTCAACTTTTTTGAACTGGGCATTCTTCGCCGTGTCATGGAAGAAGCTGGCGGCATCAATGCCCGTATTGAAGTCATCACTACTGCTTCTATGATTCCCTATGAAGTAGGGGAGAACTACCTGAATGCATTTGGTAAATTGGGCTGCACCAATATTGGCCTGCTCCATATACGTACCCGGCAGGATGCCATGATGGAAGAATATATACAGCGTATTCGTGAATGTGATGCTGTGATGTTCAGCGGGGGCAACCAGCTTCGCCTGAGTGCGACAGACGGAGGCACAGAATTTCTTTCTATACTGAAAAAAAGATACCGCGACGAAGCAGGATTTTTAATAGCAGGCACATCCGCGGGTGCCATGGCCATGAGCAATACGATGATCTATGAAGGCAATGCGGCCCGGGCACACCTGAAGGGTGAAGTGAAGATCACGACTGGTCTCGGTTTTATGAACAACGCCATTATTGATTCTCATTTTGAAAAAAGAGGACGTTTTGGCCGCCTGGCGCAAGCCGTGGCTGCTAATCCGGGTTGTATAGGTGTAGGCCTGGGAGAAGATACCGGTATGCTGATTACGGAGGGCAACAAAATGGAAGCAATCGGCAGCGGACTGGTGATTATTATCGACGGCCATGAGATTATGCATTCCAATATTGCCGATATACCCGACGGCAACCCCATCAGTCTCGAAAACCTGAAAGTGCATTTCTGCGAAAAAGGAAATGGTTACCTGATAAATGAACGGAAATTTTTACCTGAAGCCAGCGAGGGTGCGGTAGTGAAGAAGCAGGTGGATGTGGAGTGATTGGTTAATTGTGGATTAGGGATTGGGAATTAGGGATTGGTTAACGGGAGGTAAGCCGGCAACCATAGTATCTTTGTTTGCATCTATCAAATGAAATTGGCCTTCATCACAAACACAAAGCCGTAATGAAAAAATTACTCGTATTCTCCGCTGTACTATTAGTAGCCTGCGCTTTTGCGCCGCAGAATAAAACAAAAGTGATCTTCTTTGGCGATTCCATTACGGAACTGGGTGTAAAACCGGAGAAATACCGCGGCTACATTTTGCAAATGCAGGATATGCTGAAAGCCGATAACAAAACCGATCAGTATGAACTGACAGGCTCCGGTATCAGCGGCAACAAAGTGTACGATCTTTACCTGCGCATGGAAGAAGATGTGCTGGCCAAAAGCCCGGATGTCGTGGTTATTTATGTGGGCGTAAATGATGTATGGCACAAATCACTCTTAGGCACCGGAACCGATGCGGATAAATTTGAAAAATTTTACCAGGCTATCATCAATAAGCTGAAAGCAAAAAATATCAAAGCCGTGCTTTGTACCCCAGCAGTCGTGGGCGAGAAGACGGATATGAGTAATTCGCTGGATGGTGATTTGAATAAGTACAGCAATATTATCCGTGACCTGGCAAAAAAGAATAATCTGCCATTGGTTGACCTGCGTAAAAGTTTTCAGCAATACCTCAGTAAAAATAATCCTGAAAATAAAGAGAAAGAAATTCTCACCTACGACCGTGTACACATGAATGATAAAGGCAATAAATTTATAGCCGAAGAAATGTGGAAAGTGCTGAAAGAAATCAAATAAGCGGTTCGTTGAATAGTTGTGGCAACCGATATTGCTTTCCCTGCCTTTTATTGATCCGTTCAATTCCCTCTTCGCATCCTGACGGATAGCTGTTAACTTTAGCAGCAACTCATGATGTGGCCTTTCAGGAATAAAGTTGAATCCAGTTATTGGTTAAGGGTTTTCGCATATTATGCGCTGGCCGAATTGGGCGTGCAACTTGTTTTCTTTTTCATCTTCAACACATATACCGGATCGGAAGGAAGCAATATTGAATACCATTTACTGATGGTGGTCTTTCATTGTATCCTTATCTGGCCTATCTGGTGGGTGGCCCGATCAGTACGTAAACAGCCAGTCTTTGTACAGGTATTTGTCAATCTTGTATTTGCCTTTATCTATGGCTATGCCTGGCTGGTGCCTGTACAGGATGCATTTGCCTGGGTATATAACCACGTACTGGATATTACGCAACCTGGTAGCAGGCATGAAGATCCCACTATCGACAGTAAACTGCATTTTTCCATATTGAATTACCAGATACTGAAACATGCTTTCCGGCTCTGCTGGTATTACATGGCGGCGTATCTCTACAATTACCAACGGGAAGAAAAACAACGGATTGAACTGGCGGTTTCCAACAAAGAATTACAACTGAAATTGCTGAAATGGCACCTGAACCCTTCCTTTTATTTTCGAACGATAAAATACCTCCAGCAATCTGCCGCGGAGCAGCCGTTGAATGCAAGCGGCTCCGTATTGCAATTAGCGAGGGTGATGGAGTATGTCATTTATGAAGCCAGTCAGCCGCAGGTAGACATGCGGAAGGAAATGGACTTTCTCAGCAGTTATGTTCAATTGGCAAATCAGCAAACCGGTAAGGATAATTTCATAATGCTGGATTATGAAGCCGGTGATGCGGAGCTCAAAATAGCGCCCCTGCTTTTAGCCGGTTTGATTGATAATATCACATCCGTAGCTGAAACCACCGGACTTGCTTCCTGCTGGGTACATGTACGCTTGGGTGGTAACGAATTAATACTGGAAGCTGCAGGACTGCAACAATGCCCGGCTAAGCCTGCATTGCTCGACGAGTTGTACAATGGCCGGTATGCTATTCAATATTCAACAGAAAAAGGGTACAGGCTCAGCCTGCAGTTAGATGCGGTATAACAATAACCATATAAGCGAAAGCATTTTAGATAAGAAGGCTGAACAGCGTTTCTGGTTAAAGGCTTTGTTTATATATGCCCTTGTAGAGGCTATATTTCATATTGCTACGTATAAAATAGAACAAAGGCAATGCAAGTATTGCTTGCTCCCAGTTATGTTTTATGTACTGCGGTATGTCCTCAACCTGTTGTTGATTGTGGTAATGGGTTATATGCTGAAGCAATTGTATGGTAAACCACTGTGGAAAGCAATACTGGGAAATATAGTTGTATTCTTCCTTTATTATTTTATATATACCGGCTATATCTATTGGGCGCTTAATTCAAAAATTGACTGGATAGTATGGTCGAAAATAGAAGGGGCTACCTACGAATGGGTGGTGTATGGCTCATGGTTTGATGTGGGAAAATATGTACTGAAGCTGTCTGCGTTTTATGCCCTGTTGTATTATCTCGACTACCGGAAAGCAGCCGGGCAGCGACTGCAACTGGCCGTGATGAATAAGGACATGCAGCTAAACCTGCTGAAACAACAACTGAACCCGCATTTTTATTTTAATACCCTGAATAACCTGTACGGGCTATCGAGAAGTAACAGCCCGCTCCTGGTTACGGCATTGAACCAACTCGAAAACATCATGCAGTATGTCATTGTTGACTGCAATAAACCGGTTGTATTATTGAAACAGGAAATAAGCTTTCTCGAAAGCTACATCGCTTTGGAAAAATTGCGCTACGAAAAAGATACGGACATACAAATGAGCGTAACAGGCGAACCGGGCAATCTCGTTATTGCACCGTTATTGCTGGTGCAATTTGTAGAGAACGCTTTCAAGCATGGTATGAAAGAGAAATCAGAGCAAAACTGGATGAAGGTGGACCTGGTTGTGAAAGATAACACACTCAGCTTTACTGTGGCCAACAGCGCTATGGGTAGTGAGAAGGCACATGGTATTGGTATCAATAGTGTGCGCAACCTGCTGAACCTGCAGTATGAAGGCAGGCATCAATTGCAATGGCAAAATGAAGCTGGCCGTTTTTTGGTAACTTTAAAATTACAGCTGGTATAAAATGAAACCTGTTTACTGCGCCATAGTAGATGATGAGCCGATTGCCCGGCAAATACTGGAGGATTTTATCGGCCAGGATGAACGCCTGCTTGTAGCCGGTACCTATAAAAATGCAAAGGAAGCTATGAAGGGAATGACAGAGAAGCCGGTTGAATTACTTTTTTTGGATATTAATATGCCGGGGCTTACCGGCTTCCAGTTTCTAAAAACATTGCCTAATCCTCCAGCCGTTATATTCACCACGGCGTACCGGGAGTATGCCCTGGAAGGGTTTGAAGCCAACGCCATTGATTATTTGTTGAAACCCATTGCGGTTGAGCGTTTCCTGCTGGCGGTAAATAAAGCGTGGAAATTTTTGCGCCCCGTTGCAGAAGCAATAACTGAAAATGCTCCGGCAAAAGAAGAAAATGATTTCTTTTTTGTCAAAGCGGATGGAGGGCTCGTTAAAGTTTTCTTTAATGAAATATTATTCATTGAGGCGCTGAAAGAGTATGTAAAAATCGTTACCAAAGACAGATATGTAATAACCTATCATACTATTTCCGGGCTGGAAGAAAAACTGCCTGCCGGAAAATTCTATCGTATCCACCGTTCTTACATCGTCAATACCCGTGCTATCAGCAGCATTGAAGGTTTTGTGGTAAAGATTGATAAACACGAGCTGCCCATCAGCCGGAATGAACGGGATGCTTTTGTAGAGTTAATTGCCAGTGGCAAAATCATCTCCAAACAATAACCTGCATTTCGTTGAATGGTTTGTTTAATTCGTAGAATAAACAGCCCTGACATCCCACCAATTGAATTCTTTGTCCTTCTTGTTGAAAATGGGCGAAAAACCATTTTCCACGTATTAGTTTCATACCGGATTCTGATAGTGGTGCTTTTTATTCACCATTAAACCATTTAACATGCAAACACTAATCCTGAAATGTTTTAGCGCAGGGATCCTTTGTGTTATCATCCTTGCGCAGCCTGAATTAAAACAAGCTGAAACAGGAAACAACGGGGCGCAAGTGCGTTTCATTTCAATACCTCAGCCAGTACCTGCATTCAATGCTGTGACTTTTGAATCGGCTATTGATAAAAAAATGAAGAACCTTGTAAAAGGCTATGCGGTAGCGATTGCCGATAAGAATGGTATCAAAGGCAGGGCAGAAGGTGGATGGGCACAAGACCCTTCTGATGGGAATGTTGCCATGACAACCAAAGTGCCGAGTTGTATTGGATCAGTCACGAAAATGATGTCGGCTGCTGCATTGTTGAATTTACTGGAAGCGATGCCGGCTGTAAAACTGGATGACCCGGTGTTTTCAAAGCTCCCGCTGAAATGGCAACAGAAATATAAAAATACCAGGGTGGAATCGCTTACCTACCGGCAGTTACTTCAGCATAAGTCTGGTTTTTGGAAAGGCAATGATACCGATAACCTTGATTCGATGGCCACACTTCCGAAAGGAAAATTTACGGCAAGCCGGGATTATAATAATTCCAATATATCCCTCTTCCGTTACCTGATTACATGCCTGGCTTATCCCAATGATGCTGCCGCCATTGAAAAGAAAGCAGCGGGTTTGTCCTTTGCAAAATATTCGGAACAGGTAAACAGCGACTATGGGTTTCCGTATGAAAAATATGTGCGGACACAAATACTGGAAAAAGGGTTGACGCCAATTACAGCCAGTTGCCGTCCCGAACCTGACTTTATGCCGAAAGTAGCGAAGGGTTATGTCGACAGGAACGGCAAAAAAGGGGTGCTGACGAACACTGCAGCCGAACATGAGGCCAAAGGAAACCATTGTGCTCCACAGGGCAGCTGGTATTTCTCAGCCGAAATGCTTTGTCATTTTGGACGAACCCTGTTATACAGCAATAACTACCTGACCAATACCACGCTTAAAATGATGTTTGATGATAAAAATTGGGATGAACGTTTGGGATGGGCCAGTTTTGAAAAGCATGATGGCTTTGGAAAGGAAACAGGGCAATCGAGATGGCCTTCCCATGGCGGTGCCCAGTTCGGCTACTTCGCAGTGCTGATTCAATTGCCAAACGGGTATGTAGGAGCTATGCTGGTGAACAGCAGCATGAACCTGGAAGGGGACGAGGATGGTAAGGCCACCGGCGACTTTATCAAACAAGTATTGATGGAAGCATTTTACGAAGCTACACGGGGAGGCGTATCGGCCGAAATAGCCAAACACGGAATCCCGGAAAATAAATACCAGGAAGAGTTCAGTATGATTTGGAACTCGGGCTACTACCCGGTGTGGGTGGATGCTTATAACGTAAATGGCAAAACATTTTTCAATACCATCTTCCGGCCCAATAATGATCGGTACGACGTAAAAGTGCAGCACGATATGACCGGCACAGAATACCAGCAGGCTTATGATGAATGGGTAAAAAAGAAAGGCTTTCGTCTGCAACAATTAGAGTCGTATAACGATGCCGGGAAATTGAAATACGCAGCGATCTTCATCAACAAACCGGGCCGGGATATAGCACAACCGGCATACCACTCACTTTCATTAGAAGAACACCAGCAACTATTTGAAAAATATTCAGCCGAAGGGTATGTGCCGGTGAATGTATCTGTTATAACTATTGGTGGCAAACGAAATTATGCTGCCTTTTATGAAAAGCGAAATGTCGGTGGCCATGTATTAAAAAGCACCCTTACGCAACAGGAATACCAAACTGCATACGATGATATGAAAAAGAAAGGCTGGGAACAGGTCTACATCAATGCCTATGAGCATAACAATCAGACACTATTCTCGGTTATCTGGTATGAAAAATCAGGCTATACCAATTATACAGCCATCAGGCGGGGCAGTGCGGATGTGTACCAGGACAGGTGGCAGGCCAATACCGGCAATGGGTTGCTTACCCGCTGTATTACGGGATATGAAGAAGGTGGCAAACATTGGTTTGCGGCACATTGGTCAAAATAAAATAAAGCTACATGCGTACAATAATTTTCGCTGCTTGTTTACTGATCAACTCCCTGCTACAGGCGCAGAATGTAGGTATCGGTATCGCCACTCCCGCAGCTAAACTGCATATTCGGGGCAATGCCGATACCACACAACTGTTGGTGGATGCAAATGCAACACAATCGCCCAACCGTCCACTGATTAAACTGCGTAATGGCTCAGGGGCAGATCTGATGTGGGTTAGTGCTGACAATTCTTCGAATGTATTTATTGGTTTACATGCAGGGCAGTATAACAATGCAGTGGGTGGAGCAACAGGCAACTCGTTTATTGGAAGCCTTGCTGCTGACTCCAATACTACTGGTGCAAGTAATACAGCCATTGGGCGTGAAGCACTTCTTGCAAATATTGCCGGCAACAATGCAACAGCCATTGGCTACCAGGCTATGCGCTATACAAATAATACAAGCAGCGCATACAGTAATACAAATATTGCCGTGGGTTACCAGGCGTTGCGGGGATCAGCAAATTCAGCAAATAATAACGGTACCGGTAATACAGCAGTAGGCTACCAGTCGATGCTGAATAACAGCAGCGGGTTCAATAATTCTGCCTATGGCCGCAATGCACTTAGCGCAAATACAGACGGTGATAATAATACTGCATTAGGCTACCAGTCCTTAAGCGATAACCTGTCCGGCGTTAATAATACCGCAACCGGTTTCCAATCTTTGTTTAACAATGTTAACGGCGATCGCAACACTGCATTCGGTACATCTGCATTATTATCCAATGTTGGTGGTAATAACGGAACAGCCTTTGGATATGCCGCCATGTCATTGTACAATAACAGTGTATCCACTTTTACGAATACCAGTTCCGCGTTCGGGTATGAAGCCTTACGGGGCTCCCCAAGTGCATCGGCCAATACTGGTTTTGGCAATACAGCTGCGGGCTACCAATCATTACGTAATACAAGCTCGGGCGGGCAAAATACAGCTATGGGCTATATATCCCTCAATAACAACAGCACGGGTGAAGGCAATACAGCCATGGGATCTTTTACGCTCACAGAGAATACAACGGGGAACCAGAATACAGCAACTGGGCGACAGGCTTTACGGAACAATACAACGGGGGATAGTAATACCGTCAGCGGATTCAATGTATTGCTGGATAATACCACAGGCAGCAGGAATGTGGCCATCGGCGCAAATGCGCTTCTTGAAACAGTCGCAGGTAGTAACGGTACAGCCGTCGGGTACAATTCAATGGGAAACTATAATAATACAACCACACCTTTTATCAATTTCAATACAGCAGTTGGTTATGAAGCTTTATTCGGTGAGCCCGGTAATACAGCCACGCTGAATACGGGCAATAGTAATACATCAATCGGCTACCAATCCCTTTATCGTAACGGCGCGGGCAGCTATAATACCGCTGCAGGGGTGTACGCATTGAATAATAACAGCAACGGTAATTATAATACCGCTGTTGGTATGTATTCCCTCAATAACAACTATGGAAGTGACGGGATGACTGCGCTGGGATATAGTGCAGGTAGTGCTTTTGTCAACGGCGATGACTGTACGTTTGTCGGTTACAATAGTGAATCAAATGCAGCCTTTTATGAAAATTCAACAGCCATAGGAAATGGCGCCCTTTTGACAGCGAGCAACAGGGTGCGGGTTGGTAATACCGCAGTCATATCTATTGGCGGGCAGGTTGGCTGGACAACTTTTTCTGACGGGCGATTTAAAACGGAGGTTAAAGAAAATATTCCCGGCCTTGACTTTATACTGAAACTCAGGCCGGTGTCGTACTATACAAATATTGCTGCACTAAATAAATACCTAGGCGTGGATGCTATCCGTCAGCTAAAAGAGAGACGGGGAGAAAAAATGCCTGCTGAAAAAATGGTGAGCTATCAGGCCACACGGCATACCGGTTTCATCGCACAAGAAGTAGAACAAGCCGCAAAGGAGTTAGGTTTTGAGTTTAGCGGTGTCGATTCACCCCAAAATGCGAATGATATTTATGGCATACGGTATGCAGAATTTGTAGTGCCTCTTGTCAGGGCTGTCCAGGAGCAAGATAAACGTATAGAAGAGCAAACCCGCCGGAATGATCTGTTGCAGCAGCAATTGCTCCGCCTTACAACAGAACTGGAACTATTGAAACAAAAAATGAAATAAACCCACTGACTATTAAAATTCACACTATGAAAACACTGTTCACCAGCTTTTTCTTATATACTTTTTTATCAGCTAATGCTCTTACCCGATATGTAACACCATTAGGGGCAGGACTACAAAATGGAACCAGTTGGCTTAATGCATTTCCGGGTACTTCATTACAAGCGGCCATCAATGCTTCGGCACCCGGCGATGAGGTCTGGGTGATGAATGGCACTTATTTCACCACGAATACGGCCAACCGGAATACCTGGTTTAGTATGCGCAATGGTGTGGCCATCTATGGAAGTTTTACTGGTACAGAAACGCTCTTGTCACAACGTAACTTCAGTTGTGGATTCACTTCTGTGCTGAGTGCAGAAATAGGTGTGGCCGGCAATGCGGATAACAGCTACCACGTCATCAGCAATGCAAGTCTTGATAATACAGCTGTGCTGGATGGCTTTACGATTACCGGTGCCAATGCCAATTTTGATTTAGTGGGCAATGATAACCGCAGCCTCGGCGGCGGCATGCTGAACAATGCAGCCAATACTGGTGTATGCAGCCCGACGCTGCGGAACTGCTTGTTTACAAATAACAGTGCTTTGTTTGGTGGAGGTATATTCGACCATGGACAAAACGGGGGTAATGCCAACCCGGTTATTTCCAATTGCATATTTGCGTTTAACAATGCAACCGGCGGAGGTGGTGCCATTGATAATTTTGGCTATAACGGCAATGCAAGCCCCATTATCACCAACTGCATTTTTTATGGCAATACAGCAACGGACAGGGCGGGAGCTATATATTGTTGGGGTGGCGGCAACGGTAATGCAAGCCCGACTATATTAAACTCTGTGTTTGTAAATAATTCTTCGGTTGATGGAGGGGGGGCTGGTCTGTGATCGCACCAACTTTGTATCGGGCAATTCGGGCACAGCCACGCCCAATGTACGTAATAGTATATTCTGGGGGAATACTGCCAGCGGCGCAGGACCGCATTTTTATATATTGGGCGGTGCAGGTTTCGCAGCCACCTATACGGTTATTGACATCAGTAATCAAAATCCGCCCCATGCGATTACAGGTCCCGGTACGGGCAATTTATTTTCATCACCTTCTTTCCTGGCCATAGGTGATGCTGATGGAACAGATAATTGCTGGCTTACCAGCGATGATGGATTACAATTGCAACCGCCATCAGCAGGTATTGATGCCGGCGATAATACAGGTGTGCCAGCAGCTGATATCCGAAATAATGCACGCATCAGTAACCTGGTGGTGGATATGGGGCCCTATGAATTTAATGCAGCGGTATTACCTGTAAGCCTAGTTGAATTTTATGGAAGAACAAACAAAGATGTTAACCTGCTTTATTGGAAAACAGCCTCCGAACAAAACAGCCGCTCATTTATCATAGAGCGCAGCACCAACGGCAATCAATTTGAAAGAATAGGAGAGATAATGGCGGCAGGAAATAGTAATACTGCTAGGCAATACCAGTTTGCTGATAATTTTTTTAATGCTACTGAAAGTTACTATCGCCTGCGCCAGTTGGATATGGATGGCCGGAGCAATCTCAGCCATATTGTTTTATTAGAAAATAGATCAGCCATACGGAATATTGTTGTGTACCCTAACCCGGCAAAAGAAACAGTTACTATTAATTTCAGGAATCCCGGACATATCAACCAGGAATTTTTGTTGATAAACAGCAGCGGTCAGTTGTTGCAGCGCATACAGGCAAGGAATAACGGGGTACAAATAGATATGTCGGGCAAGCCGGCAGGTATTTATATGCTGGTGAACAGGAGGCTGAATGTGCTGGAAAAAATTTATAAGACGGATTAACAACGATCGGCAGAATAAATCAACTGTTTGAGCAAGGCCGAAATTTCTTCCGGGTTGTTCATAATCATGAGATGTGTACCGCCCTGAATGGTGTAATCGGCTTTCACCCGGCGATAAGGCAGCAGTTTATCAGCACTTCCGTGAATATGTGTTATATTATTGCATGTGTTATCATTTTTCCAGTGAAGGATAGCGCCAATGGCCCACTGGGTAAAACGGAAATCAGTATCCTGCAATATCGCTTTGAAGATTTCTTTTTGCTTTTCACCCTTCGGCGCAAAGAAGGCCCTGCGAAGGATGCTTCCCTTCTTTAAAAAAACCGGGGGAACCCATTTGTACAATGGCAGGTATTTGCCCACCCGTAATGTACCGGGAAATTCACTGCTTAATTTATTGCTGGAAATGATAATGGCTTTTACAGAAGGATCTGCTTTCGCCATTTCTGTAGCCAGCATACCGCCAAAGGATACGCCTACTACGACTGCATCCGGCTCTGTTAGTTGTTCTTTCAGTCGAAGTGCATATGCAGGCAGTGTTTCTTTTTTAACCGGTTGCACCCAGTCTATAAACACAGGGTTGCAGAATGATAAATCCAATAAGGAAAAAGCTCGTTTATCTGCACCCAGGCCACTGATGAAATAGACTGTTTTCAAGCATGTATCAGGTTAGCTGGCATTAATCAGGTAATAGTTCTTTTTCCCCTTTTGTGCCAGTATGTACTTATCGTGTAAAAGATGTGAGGCGTCAACAGTATACTCAATGCCCTCTGCTTTTTTCCGGTTGATGCTGATGCCGCCACCCTGGACTAGTTTTCTTGCTTCGCCTTTACTTGGCGCTATACCTGCTTCAGCCAGGAACGAAACAATATCAATGCCTGCCTGCAGTTTCTCTTTTGCAAAACTGATTTTTATTATACCTTCCATTGCTTCCAGGTCTTCAGCGCTCAGGCTTTCAGCCGGTGCATGTTGATTAGCAAAAAGTTTCTCTGTTGTTGCAATAGCTTCAGCCAATGCATCTGCCCCATGCACAAATTTGGTTACTTCTTCCGCTAATTTCTTTTGAACAATTCGTTTACCCGGATCTTTTGTATGTTCTTCCAGCAGGCTGGTGATTTCTGCCTGTGGTAAAAAAGTAAAAATCTTAATCCACTTCTCTGCGTCGCTGTCACTTGCATTCAGCCAGAACTGGTAAAACTGGTAAGGTGTTGTCTTCGCCGCATCAAGCCATACATTACCGCTTTCCGTTTTACCAAATTTCCCGCCATCGGCTTTTGTGATCAGGGGATTGGTAAATACAAAAGCCTCGCCACCACTTTTACGGCGTATCAGTTCTGTACCGGTCGTCATATTGCCCCACTGATCGCTGCCACCCATTTGCAGTTTGCAGTTTTTATGTGCATGTAACCAGTAAAAATCATAGCCCTGCATCATCTGATAAGCAAATTCTGTATAGCTGATACCCGTTTCACCTTCAATTCTTTTTTTCACACTGTCTTTCGCCATCATATAGTTTACGGTGATATGCTTGCCGGCATCACGCAAAAAATCAATAAAGGAGATTGATTTAAACCAGTCATAGTTATTTGCCATCTCAGCCGCATTCGGCAGTGCAGGATTGAAATCAAGAAATTTTTCCAGTTGCGCTTTTACGCCGGCCACATTTTTCTGCAATATTTCCTCGCTGAGCAGGTTGCGCTCCTCGCTTTTACCACTTGGGTCGCCCACCATACCGGTAGCCCCGCCAACCAGGGCAATGGGCTTATGCCCGGCCTTTTGAAAATGAACCAGGAGCAAAATGGGCACCAGGCTGCCAATATGCAGGCTGTCGGCCGTAGGGTCGAAGCCGATATAGCCCGTGGTCATTTCTTTTTTTAGCTGCTCTTCTGTTCCGGGCATGATGTCCTGTATCATCCCTCTCCAACGTAATTCTTCTATCAGGTTCATTTCTAAATCAATGATTTTCAGCAAAAATACGACAGAATGACCTTGCGGGTGCTCAAAGACAATTTTTTTCTAATTTATTCGTTTTCAATACCTGTCCTTTTCCTTCCACAATACTATGAGAATAGGGGGGTAAAGACTATTTTTACGTTAATTACGTACATAAAGAAAACTAAAACACATTCCATTGCTTATTTGAAAATTCAATGAATGAAAACTAACCGCCTATACCTGTCCTTGCTGACTACTCTTATTTGCTTGTCTTCCACCGCCCAGTTTAGAAAATATTCCAATGAATTTTTGAATATCGGTGCTGGTGCCCGGGGCTTAGCCATGGGGAGTGCCCAGGTGGCATCCGTTGGAGATGGCACCGCAGGATACTGGAATCCCGCCGGCCTTACCGGTGTAAAGGATTATCCCCAAATCAACCTGATGCATGCAGAATACTTTGCCGGAATTGGTAAGTATGATTATGCCAGTGTTGTATTCCCTGCTTCCAATAATAAACGCACCATTGGGTTTACCGGGTTGCGTTTTGCAGTAGACGATATTATGAACACTCTCTTTCTCGTAGAACCAGACGGGTCGATCAACTATAATAATATCCAGGCATTTTCTTCAGCAGACTATGCGTTCCTGTTTTCGTTTGCACAAAAACTGAAGGACACAGAAAAGAAGAAAGTAAGCTTTGGAGTAAATGCAAAAGTGATCCACCGGAGTGTGGGCAAGTTTGCCAAAGCCTGGGGTTTTGGTTTGGATGCGGGTTTGCAAATTCAGGCCAACAAATGGAAATTCGGTATTGCAGGCCGCGATATTACCAGCACTTTTAACACATGGTCATTCAACTTCACCGAAAGGGAAAAAGAAGTATTGTACCTGACCAATAACGATATACCAGTAAAATCAACAGAACTGACTGCACCCCGTCTTGTATTGGGCATAGCCCGTGATTTTAAACTGGGTAAAAAACTCAGCCTGCTTGCTGAAGCGAATATTGATGTAACATTTGATGGCCAGCGCAACACATTAATCAGCGCTGATCCGGTAAGTGCCGATCCCAAACTTGGCCTTGAACTCAATATCAGCAATGCGTTCTTCCTGCGTGGGGGTATCAATAATTTCCAGCGGGCACTGGCCGATGGCGATACATTGAACCAGAAAAAAGTGTGGATATACCAACCTTCAGCAGGTGCCGGTTTTAAACTGCAAAATGTGACGATTGATTACGCATTTACCAACCTGGCCAACCAATCGAACCCTTTATTTACCCATGTATTCTCGCTCCGTTTGAACATGGTACCAAATAAACCCAAAAACTAACACACCATCTGTACCTGAATAAACCGTTTGCAATGAAAAAATTTTTACTCTTCCTGCTCCTGTTTTCCGGCTTATATGCGCAGGCTCAACACGCCTATCAAAACGAGTGGATAGACTATAGTAAAACTTACTACAAATTTAAATTAGCCACTTCCGGTCTCTACCGTATCAACCAGTCTGTACTGGCGGCGGCAGGCATTGGCAACAATAATGCAGAAAATTATCAATTGTGGAGAAACGGACGCCAGGTGCCGCTCTATACATCTGCACAAACAGGTCCGCTGGGCCCCTCCGGTTATATTGAGTTTTGGGGTGAAATGAATGATGGTAAGCCTGATAGCGCTTTATACAATAATAAGGACCACCAGTTGAGTGAAAAATGGAGTTTGGAAACCGATACAGTTGCTTTTTTCCTGACTGTCACAGAAGGGGTAACGAATCTGCGTTTTGTTCCTACTGCCAACAGCCTGCCGAGTGCAATACCGGCTGAGCCTTACTTTGTGCATACAATTGGTGAATATCCTATTGAGGTGATGAATCGTGGTTACGCATCCCCTGTAGGCGAATATGTTTATTCATCTATTTACGATCAGGGCGAAGGTTGGGTGAGTTATGAGATTGACAGTGCAGGCTCACGTACATTTAACTTTGGCAATCAAAACTTTCACACTTATACCGGGGCGGGAGCACCGGTACCGCGCCTGCAGTTAAATGTAACAGGTAATGCGCTACAGGCAAGACGAGTGGAAGCAAAAATCGGAACGACGGTGGTAGCGGATGAGCAAATGGATTATTTTGACTACAAGAAAATCAATGTGCCTGTTCCACTGGCTGCGATAAGTGGGTCAATAGTAGAATTGAAAATAACCAATAATGCAGCAGCAACCCCCGACAGGATGGCAATAGCTAAAGCTGAAATTACTTACCCCCGTCAGTTCAACTTTGGCGGCTTTTCTGATTTCCATTTTGAACTCCCTGCTTCCCCTGCGGGTAATTATCTGGAGATTACCAATTTTAACGTGGCAGGCACACCGCCCGTTTTATATGACGTAACCAACGGCAAGCGATATATAACTGATTTGGTAACACCCGGCAACCTGGTGCGGGTTTTATTAGAACCATCTGCCACTGCCAGGAAATTAATGCTTGTATCGGAGGCTCCACAACATATTAAAAATATTACCACGTTAACGCAGCGCAACTTTGTAAACTATGCGACTACTGCCAACCAGGGTAATTACCTTATTATTACCCACCCTTCGCTTCAAACAGCGACTGGCGGTGGAAACCCGGTCGAGGATTACAGGGCCTACCGTAGTTCGGCCACCGGAGGATCACATGTTGCCAAAGTATATTCCATCGATGAGATCGTTGATCAATTCGGATTTGGAATTAAGAAAAATCCAATATCAATAAGGAACTTTCTTCGCTGGACAAAAAACACCTATACATCGCCGGTTAAGAACGTATTACTGGTAGGGAAGGGGATGCATTATATGCAATACCGGGCAAATGAAACAGGTACTGATGTAGAAAAATTAAACCTGGTTCCAACATTTGGTGAGCCGGCATCCGATAACCTCCTGGCCTGCGAACCTGGTAATTCATTGCCATACTTATCAATCGGACGTTTATCGGTAATCAACGGCGACGAACTGGTTACATACCTTGACAAAGTGAAAGAATATGAACAGCAACAGGCTTTCCAGTCGCCACTCATAAGAGACAAAGCGTGGATGAAAAATGTGGTGCACGTAGTAGGAGCATCGGGTCCGGTGGGCCTAGGGCTCGCTGCATCAATGGACAGGTTTGAAGCATCTATCAGCGACACATTATATGGAGCGTCGGTACATTCATTTTATAAAACCAGTGCCGGTCCCGTACAGCAATCATCCAGCCAGCGATTATATGATTTATTCCAGGAAGGTATTGGCCTTTGGACGTATTACGGCCACTCTTCAGCCAGTACACTGGAGTATAACCTTGATAATCCGGAGAATTACAACAACCCCGGAAAATATCCTGTCTCTTTAGTGCTGGGCTGTAATGCCGGTAATTTCTACAATTACAATCCGCTGCGCCTTACACAAAAGGAAACACTGTCTGAAAAATTTGTGCTGGCCCCGCACCGTGGGTCGATTGCCTTTATAGCCAGTACCCACTTTGGTATTGTGCACTACCTTGATATATTAAATACCCGTACGTATAATACTTTGTCAGTGTCTGACTATGGCAAAACGCTTGGCGAAATAATGCGTGAGTCGTTTACACAGACATTTAACCTGACCACACAGAACGATTTCTATGCCCGCTTCCATTGTGAACAGGCAACGATTCATGGTGACCCCGCGTTAAGGCTGGATGCTTCCATGAGCAAACCCGATTATGTAATCGAAGACCAGCTGCTTAAAGTCGAACCTGCTTTTATTTCTGTTGCCGAGAGCAGCTTTAAAGTGAATGCACAATTCATGAACCTGGGTCGGGCTATCGATCGCAATATAGTGATAGAAGTAAAACGGACCTATCCCAACATGGTGACTGAAGTGATCCGCAGGGATACCATTCCGGGCATACGATTTATTGATTCACTCTCATACCAGATTGCTATTGTACCTACCCGCGATAAGGGCCTGAATAAAATATCTATTTGCGTGGATGCTGATAACGTAACCGATGAGCTTTTTGAAACCAACAACTGTATCAGCAAAGACATTTTCATATTTGAAGATGAAGTAAGGCCGGTATTCCCTTACCCATATGCAATCGTGAATAATCCGGCAACCAAACTGGTGGCTTCTACGGCTAACCCGTTCAGCGTATCCAAACAGTATGTACTGGAAATGGATACAACAGAGTATTTCAATTCGCCATCGAAAATAAGCCGTACACTTACGTCTTCCGGCGGTGTGCTGGAATTTAATCCGGGCATTACCTTTACCGACAGCACCGTTTATTATTGGAGAGTAGCTTTTCTTCCTGTGTCCGGCCAGCCAACCTGGAATAAATCTTCATTTGTTTATCTGAGCAATGCAGGACCGAACGCAAGCGACCTTGGCTATAATCAATCGCATTTCTTTCAGCATACAAAGTCGGGCTTTGAACGTTTACGTCTCGATACACCATCCCGTAAACTTATATATAATGATGTGAGCCAAAATCTCTTTGTCCGCATGGGTACCTTTGTAACCAGCGGTGCGTTGGATGAAGCTTCCATTTCCCTGGCTGCAAACAGCAATTCAATCGTACGGTTGTGTAACTGGTTCCAGTCCATAGGGGTTACTGTGTTTGACCCTGTATCTTTCAAGCCATGGGTAAATACTGTAGTGGCACCCGCTACCAGTTTCCCTGATCAATTGGGCTATGGACGATACAGAAGTACCTCACCAGAGAATCCATTCACTGGCAACTATATTCCTTATTGCTTTGAATACCGCTATACCACACCGGCGTTGCGCAGGGATGCCATAGATTTCCTGAAGGATAGCATTCCCAACGGACATTATGTGGTAGTCAGGAATTACAGCCTGAGTACTGTACACTTCCCCAACTCACCGGTATTTCCGCAATCATATATCAGCGATTGGCAGGCCGATGCCAACCTCAATCCCGGGGGTGTCACCCTTTATAGTGTCCTTCGTGATGCTGGATTCTCCGGCCTTGATTCTTTCTACCGCGTACGGCCATGGGCGTTTGTATATAAGAAAGGCGATCCTTCATTTAGCCCACGCTGGCTTGTGGGCGAGGGCGACCAGGATAACCCAACATTCTCTGTTGATTGTACAACACCTGATACGGTTGGATATATTACATCGCCGGTATTTGGACCTGCGAGGGCCTGGAAAGATTTGAAATGGAGAGGTACAGGTGAAGCCACTGGTGGCGATAATCCAAAAGTGGATGTAATCGGTGTGCGGGCAGATGGTACTGAGCAGGTTGTATTTAATGGAATAGCACAACAGGATTTCAACACATCGTCCATGAATGCAGCACAATACCCATACGCAAAACTGCGGATGCGTGCAGCTGATTCTATTAATTATACCCCTTACCAGCTTCGCTAC
>CAYLRV010000054.1:0-24447 GCA_964386395.1 uncultured Chitinophaga sp. | reverse complement strand
CATAGCCCCGGTATTGCCTGCACTGATAAAAGCATCCATTTTTTCGGATGCAAGGAGGTGAAACCCGATGGCAATTGAGGATTGTTTTTTTTCCCGGAGGGCTTTGGTGGGATGCTCGTGCATGCCTATAACTTCGGCCGCATGTATCACCGACAGGTTTTCGCCAGGTACGTCATGCGATGTGAGCAGGCTGTTAATTTCAACTTCATCACCTATCAGCATAAGACGGGTATTGCCGGCATTCCCAGCCAGGAATTGTTTTACCCCCTTCACTGCTTCCAGCGGGGCAAAATCGCCACCCATCATATCTATTCCTATAACCATAGAAGTTCGGGGTACAAAATAGCAAATTCCAAATCACAACAGGAGTAAAACTTCTGCCGGACTTGGAATTTAATATCTGTTACGGTGAATTACTTCTTAATCGGTGATTTCTCCGCTACTACTTTTCCTTTGTAGTATAATTTTCCTTCGCTTACATGCGCACGGTGACGTACATGCGTTTCGCCTGTAGAGCTGTCAGTTGTTAATGTGCTGGCAGTAGCCTTGTAATGCGTTCTGCGTTTAGCGCTTCTTTGCTGGCTGTGCCGGCGTTTCGGATTTGGCATAACTCAAATATTAAAAATCAATAATTATTTTACTGCCCTATAAGGCTTATTCTAAATCTTTAAATTTTTCCAATCCTTTCCAGATTGGGTTTTCTTTTTTCTCAGCGCTATCTTCTTCCGCCTTTAGTTTATTCAGCATATCAATAGCGGCCGGGTTGCAATGGGGACCATTCATTTCCTCGAACCCGCAAGACTTTTGCATGGGTATACTAAGGTTGATGAATTCATATATCCAGTTCCCCACATCCACATGGCTTTCACCATGGCTGATATAATACACATCCGGATCGTCTTCCTGGTCATTCATCAGTTCAGGTTCTTCCACCATTTTTACCGTGATGTTGAACTCATCCCACAAGTCCAGTGGCAAGCGGTTGTTACAACGGTCGCAGGTAACTTCTATTTGCCCGCCAATTTCAAATTTGAGCAGCATGAAACTGCTTTTCTTGTCCAATGATAATTTCACATTGGCATGGCAGTTTTTAAAATCCTGCTGTTGATACGCTTCAAAGAACCTGTCGTCGATTTTATAGTCGTATTCATGAACTCCGGGCTTCAACCCCACAAACGCTATCTCAAACTCCCGGCGGCGACTCATAGGTCAACGTTTAAAGTCCCGAAAATTTTCGGGAGTGCAAAGGTATGATAAAATAAGCATTTGGGAATTAGGAATTTGCAGTTTTTTTCGCCCGCAGAAGGTATCTTTGCAAGGTTCCTTAATGCTTAATAACTAACAACTTGCGCAGGTTTATCACACAATTATTGTCCCGGTTGATGAAGAGCAGGTGGTGGGTGTTGCTCATAATCCTCACGATTCTCATTAAATGGGCCTCCTGGTACCCTGGTTGGGTAGAAAAGAACTACAGCCTCGGTATTTACCCGGTTATTGCAAAAATACAACGGTTTTTATTCGGCTGGATACCATTCAGCATTGGCGATTTGTTTTATTGTTTTCTGGGAATCGTACTTCTGTACAAGACAGGACGGTTTTTCGGTTTGTTATTCAGGCGAAAATTAACCCGTAAATATTTTATTGCTGCGCTGCAACAGGGCATTTTTATCATGCTCTTCCTGTATGTTTTTTTTAACCTGTTATGGGGACTTAATTACAACCGTAAAGGCATAGCACACCAGTTACAATTAGATGTAAAACCTTATTCCATCGCCGATCTGGATACACTAACCTCAACCCTGCAACAACGGGTAAATCATTATGCCACCTTTGTAACTGAAGCACAACGGGATTCATTCAACCGCAAGAAGCGGTTATTTGCAGGTGCAAACGAAGCATATAAGGAGGCGGCCAAACAGTATTCTTTTTTAAAGTATACACCAAAGTCCATAAAGCCATCACTATTCAGCTACCTGGGTAACTACCTGGGTTTTCAGGGCTACTATAACCCTTTCTCCGGAGAGGGGCAGGTGAACACAACGGTGCCCCGGTTTCTTGAGCCTTTTGTAACGACACATGAAATAGCCCACCAACTGGGATATGGAAAAGAGAACGAAGCAAACTTTGTCGGTTACTTGGCCTGCCGGTCATATGATAATCATGCATTCCGGTACTCGGTATATTATGATATGTATAATTATGCGGTGGGGGAGGTTTTCCGAAGGGATACGGTGCTGGGCAACAAGTTCCAGGATGATTTGCACCCGCAGGTGCGCAGTGATCAAAAAGAATTCCGTGATTTTTATAAACGCTATAAAAATCCGATTGAACCGATTATTATGTGGGGATATGGTGAATTTCTAAAAGCAAACAATCAGCCGGCAGGTAAGAGAAGCTACAACGAAGTAGTGGCCTGGCTGATAGCGTACTATAAAAAGTTTGGCCGGGAGGCTTTGTAGTTATTTCGGGCCTTTAAACTTAAATGAAGAAGCAATAATTTTTATACCACTCCTTGTATCTTCCATACCTTCTTCAAACAATTGTTCCATTACATAAAACGTGCGGCCGCCGATATGGCTTACAAATACATTTACCTCACCGTCCATGACACCCATTATCCTGCCTTTAAATGATTTACCCATGCCTGTATAGTTACCCCATTTGGTGAAGTTTGTCACAGATTTAGGGCTTTTGATAAGTTTGGCCCTGATATCTTTTTCCTGCTCCGCGAGCATTTCATCCAGGTCAACCGGAAGGTCTACAATGATGAACATGACCATGCCATTATCATCCGGTGCATCTAAACTGAATAAAGCATCGGGGTCGTAGTCTTCATCTTTCGTATCAATGGTCCAGTTGGCCGGGTATTGCAAGGAAAAACTATCGCGGGTAATCGTTTTTGTGTTTTGCGAAAAAACGGCTACGGACAGCAGCATGGCTGTTAGCGTGAGGCAACATAATTTTTTTATCATATATCAGAATTTATTCTTCCACATCATACTTTCTACCGGACGGTCAGGTTGATGGCTGTATTTGGCATTTTTCTTTTTGTCATACGGGTTTTCAATTTCCCCTTCTACCGGAAAGTAAATTAACTGTCCAATAGGCATGCCTTTATAAACTTTCACCGGCTGTTTGACGGAAATTTCCAGCGTCCAGTTGCCACAAAAGCCAACATCGCCTTTGCCGGCTGTGGCATGTATATCTATACCCAGCCTGCCGGTAGATGATTTTCCTTCAAGAAATGGCACATGGGCATGGGTTTCAGTATACTCTTCGGTTACTCCGAGGTAGAAAATATGCGGATACAACACAATACCATCATCAGGTATCTCGAAATAATCGATTTGGTTATGTTTTTTTGCATCGATCATGTGCTCTTTGTAAGTGGCCAGTGTTTTGCCGAGATGTACATCATAGGAGTTACTGCCCAGGCATTCACGATCATAGGGCACAATTTTGATAGTACCCTTGTCTATTTCTTCGAGTATCCGCTTATCGGAAAGTATCATTTTCTATCTTCGTTTTGATCCACAGCAAAGTAAGAAGGAAAGGTTCAACCATGCCGATTTTTTTTCAACAACAAATCAACGAATACACCCGCCTGGGAGTGTGGAAAATTGAGGAAACAGAAGCTTTCTTCAAGGGTAATGTACCGCAGCACCGCCATGTTACCCATCCGCAAAAGCGGCTTCAGCACCTGGCCGGACGTTTTCTATTGCAATACCTCTTTGCCGATTTCCCTTATGCGCTGGTGCAGATAGCCGACACCCGTAAACCATTTCTGCCCGATGAGCAATACCATTTTTCCATTTCACATTGCGGGGATTATGCGGCTGCCATTGTTAGCAGCATCCAGCGGGTGGGGGTGGATGTGGAAGTGCCAGCCGCTAAAATTCTGAAAATAACAGATAAGTTCTTGAGCAAGGAAGAATACTCGATATTCAATATCCAACCCGCAGTATCCACTGAAGTAGGTATCGTTGACAAACAATTACCAACCGTATTATGGTCGGCAAAAGAAGCTGTATTTAAGTGGTATGGGGCAGGATCTGTGGATTTTAAAGAACATATCAGGCTTATGCGGCACCAGCCCGAAAATGAAACTATTGATTGTCTCTTTTCTAAAACCGGGACAGAACTGGTTTTGCACTACCGCCTTTTTGATGAACTGGTATTAAGCTGGGTTACCAGTTAATACGGTCAGGCAATTTTTTTGAGTAAGGAAGCTGCCCTGTTTTCAAAAGAAACCATTTCTGCTCTTTGCTCATTGATAAAGCTGTTGTCATCCAGTTTGCCAAGTACATTTTCCATTTCCTTTTCTGAATTGTAAACCATTTTCCTGAATGGGTTTTGGTAATCCTTTGCCCTGGACTTGTAAATGCAGTCGGTCAATTTTTGCCGGGTGGCAACTGTTTCTTTCAATAAAGTGGTAAATAATTTTTTGCTGAGTTGTTTCCCGGAAATATTTAACACAGCCAGCAAGGCTGCAAAAGCATGTTTTGTTTTGTCCGCCGTATAGCTGTTACTTTTTTGCTGGTAATAGCGGTGGACTTCATCCCAGTCTGAAATTTTTCCTTTGTGGATATCGTTGATCAAGGCTTGTACTGCTGCGGCCGGTATCAATTGTCCACCCATATTCAGCCATGCATTCACCACTGGCTCACCGGCCTTTGACAAGGTACCGAGCATGTCGTTGAATTGCGTCCAGTTGCTAATTTTCTTTTTTTCAGCAAACGTTAATAATTCAGTTACGCCATACAACACTACCATTTCTTTAAAGGCAGCATAGGCTTGCGGCACTTTTATCAGCTCCACCTTTCGCTTACTGTTTTCAAAGCCATCGGCCAGTATTTCCAGGTTATGTAATTCATCAGCCTTGTTGATGATAAGATCTTCACCTGTTATGGTTAAGGCTTCGTCTGTAATTTTCTTCTTGTTCTTTTTTGCCCATGCGGTAGCTGTAGCTTTTTTTAACAGTTGCATGGCAGCAAGTATTTCGTTTATACAGTCGGGTGCCAGGTAGTCATATTCAAGTACAATGGATTTGTCTGTGCGTTTATCACGGCTGTGATACTTTCCTGCATTACGGGCAAGTGCATACATGTTATGCATGAACCAGTAGGCTGGCATCACCACCAGCTTGTCATTGGCCATATCATTACTTACCAGGGAAAAGGGCACAGGAATATTTAGTTCGGCCGGGTAATCACCCTTGGCCAAAATTGTAAACGATGCAAATTTTGAATTGTGTTTCAGGCTTACGCATAAACCTGGCCAAAACCCCCGGCCAGCGATCAGTTCCCCGTCTGCTCCTCTCGAATTATGGTTCGAGCCGATGGTAGCACCGGCAGCCATATTGCTTTGCCCCATTATCGTGGCGGCACATAAAAAAGAGTTGTTGTGATGTTGTTCGTGTGCGGGGAAAATTAACGAGTTAAGCACTTCACAACAGGAGATGGTTGAATTATCGCTGAGGTACGAGTTAATCAAACGGGCACCGTATTTCAGCTGTGAATTACTTCCCATGAAAAACCGAACGGCCTTCACTCCATAGAATATCCGGCAGCCGTAGCCAATGATGCCGTTGACCAGTTCACACCCTTCGCCAATTTGTGATTTGGCAGCCGGGGAAGAATTGATAGTGGTATTTTTTATTTTATTGGCACCTTTCAGGTATGCATCACTGCCTATCCAGGTATCCTTAATAATTTTGCAATTTTTTATTACAGTGCGATCGCCAATTTTTCCATAATAACCCCGTTTGGTGTCAAACTGTTTATCGGTAAACTCCCTGAATTTTTGCAGCAGTTTTTCATCGTCACGGTATTTGCTCCATAACCAGGCATCGGCAGGTAACATTCCATTGAACGGGAGAATGCTTCTGCCGGCGTTTTCATTACATACTTCCAGCCATACGCGGACGGCTTCTTTTTCACCTTCTTTTAATACGCCATTGCCAAATTTTGCGTGGTTGGTGGCAGCAAGCTCGTTTATGTTTACCAGCATTACATCGTTGCCGATAATATAATGGCTCATAAAGCTTACATTATCTACTACCACATTGTCGCCAAAATCACAACTAATAATGGTACTGTTATACAAACCTACGGGCATATGCAGGTTGTTGAACTCATGGAAAACAGCTTCAAGTTTGCCAATACGGACCAACCCGAAAAAAGAACAACGTTTAATTAATTGCGGGTTGAACACACCGGATACATAGACATTTTTCCAGTTGTCGGAGCTGTTATCGTTCTTTTCAAGTATTTTAATTTCGGCTGTTGTTAGCTGACGGTACCGGGTGCGGGTGCGGTGCTGCTTATTGCGCAGGTAATATTCGTCCTTGCCTTTAGGAATATATTCAGCCGGGATAAAATTGTAACCTAAAGCAGCAATTGGTTTTTTGGTAATAATGTTCATAGCTTATTCTGGCTTCAGCATTAGAATTTATTCGACCGTTACCGATTTGGCCAGGTTTCTTGGCTTGTCCACATCACAGCCTTTTGCCACACCGATATAATACGATAACAGTTGTAACGGTACGGCACTTATCATGGGGGCCACTATTTCATCTGCTTCTGGTATTATCATTACATCTTCCGACAAAGAGGCTGATAATTCATCTCCTTCAGTTATTACAGAAATGACTTTGCCTTTCCGGGCTTTTATTTCCTGCATATTGCTTACTACTTTCTCATGATAGCTGTCTTTGGTGGCTACAAATACAACCGGGAGGTTTTCGTCCACCAGGGCGATAGGACCATGCTTCATTTCAGCAGCAGGATAACCTTCTGCATGTATGTAAGAAATTTCCTTAAGCTTTAATGCTCCTTCCAATGCCACCGGGAAATTATAACCACGGCCGAGATACAGGAAGTCACGGGCGTCTTTATATTTTTCAGCAATTGCTTTGATACTTTCACTTTGCTTCAAAGCCCAGGCTACTTTCTCTGGTACTTCTTCCAGTTCTTTCAATAAGTGCATATAGCGCTCCTGTGACACAGAGCCTTTAATGTAACCGATTTTTAGCGCAATCATGGTGAGCACGGCCAATTGTGCCGTAAATGCCTTGGTGGATGCCACGCCAATTTCCGGCCCTGCATGGGTATAGGCACCTCCATGACTTGCCCTTGCAATAGATGAGCCAACTACATTCACTACGCCGAGAATGATGGCCCCTTTTTCTTTCGCTGTTTCAATCGCTACCAATGTATCAGCCGTTTCACCACTTTGTGAAATCGCAATGATGACGTCGCCTTTATTGATTACGGGGTTGCGGTAGCGGAACTCAGATGCGTATTCCACCTCCACATTGATACGGCAGAGTTCTTCGAAGATATACTCTGCCACCAGGCCAGCATGCCAGCTTGTGCCGCAGGCAATCATCACGATGCGGTTGGCGCTAACAATTTGTTCGGCATATTGCTGAATACCGCTCATGGTGATGGAACCAGCCGCTGCATCCAGCCTTCCACGCAGGCAATCATAAATGGTTTGTGGTTGTTCGAAAATTTCTTTCAGCATGAAATGCTCATAGCCGCCTTTCTCAATGGCTGCCAGCTCGAGATCCAGCTTTTGCACGTAGGGCGTTATTTTTTCATTGCCCAGATTTTTTAATATCAGTTCATCCGGCTTTACGATAGCCAGCTCATAATCGTTTACATACACCACTTCTTTGGTGTACTCCAGCATCGGCGACGCATCTGAACCCAAAAAATGCTCGCCTTTGCCCACACCAATAACCAGCGGGCTTCCTTTACGAGCAGCGATTATTGTTTCGGGGTCATTTTCGTCCAGCAGTAAAATAACATAAGCACCAGTTACCCGCTTTAGGGCCACCCGTACCGCTTCTTCCAGGGAACAATTATTATTGTTACGTATTTCCTCAATAAAGTTTAATAAAACTTCTGTATCAGTATCGCTGCTGAATGTATAGCCCTTGTTGGTAAGCTCCTGTTTTAGCTGGTTATAATTTTCAATGATTCCATTATGGATCATGGCCAGTTTACCACTGGCAGACGTATGCGGATGCGCATTGCGATCGCTTGGCTCGCCGTGGGTAGCCCAGCGTGTGTGACCAATTCCGGCATTGGCATGGAGGTTTTTACCGGTGATGGCCTCTTCCAGTTCTGCTACTTTCCCTTTTTTCTTGTATACTTTTAGCCCCTGACCGTTTTGAAGGGCTACTCCTGTACTGTCGTAGCCGCGGTATTCAAGTCGTTTCAGGCCTTTTATGATGATGGGGTAAGCTTCTCTTGGGCCGGTATATCCAACAATTCCACACATAGGTATAGTTTTCTTTTCTGAATGAAAATTAAAGGGTTATTAAACAATTGGCAAAGGTATTAATTTAATGGGTTGCAAAAATAAACCGGCAGAAACCCGCATAAATTGTTTTCGGTAAAAGCGGTATTTACAGCGATCGGTTTGCAGCCGGGCAGGTTAAAGCAGAACGCCTTTCAGCAGTATGAAGGCCGTACCAAAATAGATAAGCAAACCGGTAACATCTACTAAGGTGGCGATAAAAGGAGTGGAGGATGTAGCAGGATCTGCACCCAGCTTTTTTAATAATAATGGCAGCATAGACCCCATAATTGTACCCCACATTACCACACCAATGACAGCAGTACCAATGGCGAACCCTATACGTACATAATGTTCACCAAATAAACCAAAGAAATGATAGCCGCCAAAAATAATGAGGAAGCCAAATAATCCCAGTGTTACACCCATCAGGAGGCCGGATAAAACTTCCCGTTTTGCTATTCGCCACCAATCCTGTACCGTTACTTCACCTAAAGCCAGTGCCTGGATAATAAGTGTGGCAGCCTGTGAACCACTATTGCCGCCGCTAGATATGATGAGTGGGATAAATGTAGAAAGCACGAGTACTTGTTCCAGTGTTTTCTGGAAACTTGACATGGCGGCTATAGTCAGTGTCTCTCCAAGAAATAATATTATGAGCCAGATAATCCTTTTTTTATAGAGTTTTAATACCGGCACATCCAGATAAGGCTCGTCTAATGCAGCGGTACCCCCGATCTTTTGCATATCCTCACTAAATTCTTCACCTGCCACCCAAAGTATATCATCAATGGTGATGATGCCAAGCAATTTATTGCTTTTACTAACCACCGGCAGGGCCACCCGGTTATTCATTTTAAATATTTCTGCTGCCGTTTCCTGGTCATCCTCAGGATGAAGGGATACAAAACGCTCGTCCATCAGTTCCTCCACTTTTTTATCTGGAGGGTTCAGTATAAAATCACGGATACGGATATCGTCCAGCAATTCCCCTTTTTCATTGATAACATAAATGACATTAATGGTTTCACTGTCTTTTCCATATTTGCGTATGGTAGCAAAAACCTCCTCAATGGTATTCCAGGGATACACATATACATAATCCGGCGTCATGAGCCGGCCAATACTATTCTCGGGATAACCTAATAATGAGAGTGTAATTTTTCTTTCCTCCGGGTCTAATAACTTAATCAGTTCACGTACTACATTGCTGGGCAGCTCTTCTAAAAAATCAGTACGATCATCTGCCGGTAATTCATTCAGCAGGGAAGCTGTGGTATTGGCCGGCAGTTCATGGATAATTCTTTTTTGTACAGAGAGATCGAGAATTTTAAAAACACTGGCAGCCCGGTGAACAGACATATTTGCAATGATGCGATCTTCATAATCCGGGTATTCATCTACCAGTTGTGCCACATCACTGATATTCTGATCATCCAGGAAATCCCTGATTTGAAGCCTTTCTTCAGTGATGATAATAGCTTCAAACTGCTCCTGTAAAGTAGGTTGTTCCAGTTCCAGTGACATGCTTCAAATTTAGTTGATAAGGCACAGATAATAGCCAATAACAGATTTACTTTGCATAAACTTTTACCACCGGCATGATCCTTCCTTTCTTATACATAGCACCTACCGACCGGATGGGACGTGGCGTGTTTACTTCAGAAGATATTGAAGCAGGTACGCTGATAGAAGTGGCCCCGGTAATTATCATGACAGGTGAGGAGCGTAAGCTCCTCGATCAAACTTTGTTGCATGATTATATTTTTGAATGGGGCGAAGACTTTAAAGATTGCTGTATGGCACTGGGTTATGTACCGGTGTATAATCACTCCTATACCAGCAATTGTGAATATGAAATGGATTTTGAGAACGATGTGATATATATCAAAACCATGCGGCCAATAGCAGCAGGTGAGGAGTTGTTTATCAACTACAATGGCAACTGGAACGACAGCACGCCAGTATGGTTTGAGGCAAAATAAAAATCCCGGCATCCAGTGCCGGGATTTTGAATAATAGTTGTTTTCCTGTTACTGGAACTTTATCTGGCCTCTTATCTCACCTGCCGGATATACGGAAGTGTGGATATTGATATAATATTGACCGTTAAGTATATTTTCTTCTTTTACTACCACGCCATCAGCCAGCAATGTCCCGTTCAGTGTTCCTGATTTACGGAAAGTGTATTTGCCGGCTGTTTTTTGCGGGAAAATACCGTTTGATGCCGTAACAATATTTTGTACTACCGTTGCCTGATAGCTTACAGGGGCAAGGCCATGAATATGCATCAGCATAACAGAATCAGCCAATCCTGACCAGGTCACTTTATACGAAAGGAGTTTTGTTTCTTTCGAATAAGAAACATCCATGTAGCCAATAGATGTGGAAGGAACAGCAGGGGTTTCCTGTGCACCACTCATTACAATCCCTTTCTTTTCATAGAGGAAAGTCTTCTTTTCCTCGGCTTCCCTTTCGCAGGAGCTCAGGAACAGGGCGCCGCAAATTAATAGTGAGCTAAAAGCAGTTAATTTAAGCATCTTCATTGTTTCGGTATTTTGGTAAAAATAAGAAGTTTTTATTAATGTGCGTATTTTTTCAAAAAAGGGTTTTGGGTCTTAACCCCATGTTTTTGAGCACTTTAAAATGGTTATTCACATACCGTTTGGAAGCTCAGCCAGTGGCTGCGTCAGAAAGGTATAATCTTTCGCCCCTTGCATGAAGGTTGCTCAGCTTTATATGCCTGTTAAAACCAAAGCAGGCAAACAAGTTGTCCCAGGCCTCGATACTAATCTCGTTGCAGTGATGGTAGTGGGGGCTCCTGTTGCGATCGGCCGCTGAAAACCATACAGCATTCGCATGCAGCGTGCAGGCCTCAACAACTTTTGCTGCAAAAAATGGCTCAATATGCTCGATAACTTCGGTGCACATAACGAGATCGAACCGCCGGTTTAGTGGTTCCATCCGCTTAAGGTTGGCCAGCAGGATTCTATTTTCCGGTATGCCAATCTCTTTTAATCTGGCATAACCTTCTTGTGTGCCTTCCACTGCCAGGTAATCAATCTGGTGTTGTTGAAACTGTATAGTGATTTCTCCGCCACCCGTACCCAGTTCAAGCAGGCTGGTAAATGGTTTTGAGAAAAAAGCTGTGTAGACAGATTGCATGTAAGCATATAGTTCGGCGCTGGCTTTTTGATCGGGATGCCCGGTATCTTCCGTAGAAAAATACTGTTTCGGATATAATGAATCGATATTGATGTAGCTGTACGCATACGGGCAATCCAGGTTATACCACCATGCATTGGAATATTTGTGATAACCTGTGTCTTTGCCAGTGGCCGGAAAGATGTTTACCGTAATTTCTTTTTCAATTTCATATACATCGAGGCCATTCTTCGTTTCCTTTCTTACCAGGGGATGGCTGGGTGCATTTTTCTTGCTGACCAGTCCTGCGCCATTGATAAAAAAGCGGTAAATACGTTTTAGTTTCCTGAAAGGATAAATAATAAATGAGTGCAGTTCCTTCATACATTACTCAGTTGAATGTACGATTATTTCAGTTTGCCTTTTATTTCCTGCAATTTTAGCAGGGCTTCTACAGGTGTCAGCCTGTTGATATCGGTGCCTTCCAGCAATTTGCGGATTTCATCAAATGTTTCGGAATGTGCATCAAAGATGGACAACTGCATTTTCGGCGTTGTTACTTGTTTCATGCTTTCGCTGGTGTTCTGCGTTTTACCGTTCTCATGTATGCTTTCCAGGTGCCGTAAAATTTCGTTTGCCCGATCAATCAGGGAAGGCGGCATGCCGGCCATTTTGGCCACATGAATACCGAAGCTGTGTGTACTGCCGCCACGGGCCAGTTTACGCAGGAAGATGATCTTGTTACCAACTTCTTTATTGGTTACATGAAAGTTTTTTGCCCTTTCGAATTTTTCCTCCAGTTCATTCAGTTCGTGGTAATGGGTGGCGAATAAAGTTTTAGGGTGGTGCGGTGAATTATGTAAGTATTCTGCAATACTCCATGCAATGGAGATACCATCGTAGGTGGACGTGCCACGGCCAATTTCATCGAGCAGGATCAGGCTGCGGTCCGTTATATTATTGATGATGGAAGCTGTTTCATTCATTTCCACCATAAAAGTGGACTCACGGCCGGATAAATTATCGGATGCACCCACCCGTGTAAATATTTTATCCGTCAGCGAAATTTTGGCTTCTGTTGCCGGAACAAAACTGCCTGTATGCGCCATAAGGGTAATGAGGGCTGTTTGCCGCAGCAATGCAGATTTACCACTCATATTAGGGCCGGTAAGGATAATCAGTTGCTGCCCGGTTTTGTTGAGTTCGAGGTCATTGCTGATATAACTTTCGCCAACAGGCAGGTTACGTTCTATAACCGGGTGGCGGCCTTCTTTTATGATGAGTTCATCACCCGTATGCAATTGCGGTTTTTTGTATTGGTATTGTATGGCATTGTGGGCAAAGCAGCAGAGGCAGTCCTGTATGGCCAATAAATTGCCATTGGTTTGTACCGGGGCTAAATAGTCGTATAACTCGTTCAGCAGGGCTTCGAACAGCTCCAGTTCGATCCGGAGGATTTTATCTTCTGCGCCCGTAATTTTTTCTTCATATTCTTTCAGCTCTGCCGTTATGTAGCGTTCAGCATTGGCCAGGGTTTGTTTGCGAATCCATGCTGCCGGTACTTTGTTTTTTTGCGAATTGGTTACTTCAAGATAATAGCCAAATACATTGTTGAAGCCAATTTTCAGGGAGTTGATGCCGGTTTGTTCTGCTTCCTTTTGTTGCAGGCGGGTAAGGTATTCCTTACCGCTATGCGAAATTTTTCGCAGCTCATCCAGCTCAGCATGTACACCATTGTTAATCATTCCCCCTTTGGCTGCAACGGCAGGCGGATTGTCAATTATCTCCGCAAAAATCTTATCAGCGATATACGGACAGGGGTTTAATGCATCACCCAGCCGTTTTAAATAATCATTGCCCGATGAAAGCGACAATTGCTTGATGGTTTCCACCTGTTTTAACCCCCGGGCTAATTGGATTACTTCCCGCGGATTAATTTTTTTCATCGGAATCTTTGAAACCAGCCGTTCTATATCACCGCATTGTTTGATGGCCGCAGTGATATGACTCCGGAGCGCTGTTTCCCTGATGAGATATTCCACGGTATCCAAACGCTCATTTATCTTCTGTATATCTTTAAGCGGGAATATGAGCCAGCGTTTCAGCAAGCGGGCACCCATCGGGGAAACGGTATTGTCCAAAACACCAATTAAGCTGGTATGTCCGTCGGTATTATTGGTAAGCAATTCCAGGTTGCGGATGGTAAACCGATCCATCCAGAGGAAGTCATCTTTTTCTATTCGTTGCAGTGCCGTGATATGCTGCAGGTTGGGGTGTTCTGTATCTTTCAGGTAATGGATAATGGCCCCGGCGGCAATCAGCCCGTTTTTTAATTCATCTACACCGAAGCCTTTTAAGGAGTGCGTTTGAAAATGTTTCAGCAGGATGTCTTCTGCATAAGCGTTATCAAAAATCCATTCATCTAAAGTGTAGGTATATATTTTGCTGTTGAAGTACTCTTTAAACTTTTTCTGCTGGTGGCGCTGAAAGACCACTTCAGCCGGCTTAAAACTTTGCAGCAGTTTATCGGCATACTCCCGGTCGCCTTCCGCAATAAAAAATTCCCCGGTGGAAATATCCAAAAAGGCAAGCCCGAATTTTTCATCGGTGGTGAAATGAATGGCAGCAAGAAAGTTGTTACTATGATGTTCAAGCAGTTTATCATTCACCGTGGTGCCGGGTGTGACCATATCCGTTACACCTCTTTTTACCACGCCTTTAGCCTGCTTTGGATCTTCGAGTTGATCGCAGATGGCTACGCGGTGCCCAGCCTTTACCAGTTTATGCAAGTAGGTATCCAGTGCATGATGCGGGAAACCGGCCAGCTCGGCTGAGGCGGCTGCACCATTATTTCGTTTGGTCAGCGTAATGCCCAGTATTTGGGAGGCAAGTACCGCATCCTGTCCGAAGGTTTCATAGAAATCACCTACCCGAAACAACAGGATAGCATCGGGGTATTTCTGCTTAATAGCCCGGTGTTGCTGCATCATGGGTGTATCGGAAGAAGCGGCTTTTGACATTATTGATCCCGTTTTTACGGGGATGGCAAAAATAAGGAAGTGGGGGAGGATATTTTCTCAAATTAGACCAGCCTGTTATTGCTGTTTGTAAAATGTGTTTTACGGCTGATAAAGTATGGTAACATCATCTGCCTGCCTGGAAACCTGCTTCACCCAGCCAGAATGCTGTTTCACCCACTCCAGCCTTTTTTTCTGTGTAAGTATTTTTCTTTTGGCATCTGGTTCGTAAATAATTTTTTATGAAGAAAATCTTTTTACTGGCAGGGGTAGTCCTTGCTACTGCTTTGATAATTCCTGTTTCGCTGTCGGCCCAAAACAACGATACCACCCGCGCTGATGCCACCCTCAATAATGCCACGGTATATTTTGGCTATGGCGCTGAACTGACCCATGAAACGAAAGTAAGGGTGGAGGCTTCAACGAAAATAATTGTGATTAACCAATTGAGTACGAATATCGACATCAATAGCCTGCAAATAAGTGTGCCGGAAGATGTGGCTTTGTTGTCGCAGCGCTATAGCGTGTATTACCCCACCGTACCACTGGCAGAAAAAAATCCGGAAGCGGACAAAAAACAGGACAGTATTAAAATTTTACAAAAGGAAATCAGCCGTATTGATAACCTGATTGTAATTGACCAGGAAATATTGACAAAGACTGGCTTGCTGATCGAAACGACCGTGAATACCAACGGCAATAAAACAGTGGAAAGCGCAGAAGTGCTTAAACTGCTGGAATACTATAATGCGAAGATTGAAAAATCAAAAACAAGTATTTATAACCATAAGCAAACTATTGATGGTATCAATACACGTATTGCAGAAATACGTAAGCGTATAACTGAACTGGCGCCTCCGCCACCTCCTAAACAAAAGCCTTATGGACAGGTGTTTTTGCAAATCATGAGTAAGCGCAGTGGGGAGATTCCTGTGAATTTGTCTTACTATACCCAATATGCAGGCTGGACAGCCATGTACGATGTGCGGGTGAATTCAAAAACAAATAAAGTGAAAATGGTGTATAAAGCATCACTTTCACAAACAACCGGTATAGACTGGAAAAAAACAAAGCTGACGCTGAGTACTGGTACACCCAATTTCGGCGTAACGGCACCCATCCTTACCCCCTGGCACCTGCAGTTATATGTACCGGGTATTTATGATGATTTGCAAAGAAGGGCCGTACAGGGTAATGCCATGCGTAATATGGTACAATCTTATAGCAATGATAAAAAACTGGCAGAAGCGGTGGTGACAAATGGTGCGGATGGATACAAAGTGCAGAATGCCTTTGCAGATTATAATATTGACCCCAGCACATTGCAGCAATATACCAACCTGAACCAGGGACAATTGAACACCAATTATGAAATTGATCTGCCTTACGATATTTCAAGTGATGGTCAGCTGAACAGTGTGACGATCAAAGACCAGGAAATAAACTGTGTACTGAAAAACTATGCTGTACCGAGGGTGGATAAAGATGCATACCTGTTGGCAGAAGTAGCCGACTGGCAAAATCTTGACCTGTTGCCCGGCGATGCAAATATCATTATGGATGATACCTATATCGGAAAATCAGTTATTGACCCGAACAGCACGGCTGATACATTAAACCTCTCCCTGGGCCGTGACAAACGTGTAGCGGTAAAACGTTCGGTAGTCAAAGAACTGAGCAGCCTGAAAACAAGCGGCAAGGAAAGCAAGCAAATCTTTACGTATGAAATACTGGTGAAGAACAATAAAGTAACGGATGTAAACCTGCTGTTGAAAGATCAGTACCCGCTCAGCAATATCAAAGAAGTGGTGGTGACACTGGATGATAGTGGAGCTGCCATGGTTAATCCTGAAACAGGGGTACTGACCTGGAAAATTGATCTGAAGCCCGGTGAAAGTAAAAAAGTCCGGTTTACCTATAGTGTGAAGTATCCTAAAGACCAGCGGATAGTGAACCTGAAGTAGGGCCAGGAGGTCAAAGGAGTAAAGGAGAAAAAGAGTAATCCGTCTTTTTCTCCTTTTTTATGCACTCATATTTAACACAAAGAAGAAGGAATTTGGAATATCCTCCTTATCTCATTTTCCTCCTTTACCCTCTTAGCTTACCTTTGCGAAATGCGAAAACTGAGTATGGCAGAGCTGGGCCGCAAAACAGTGGAGGAGTTTAAAGAATCTGCCAAAATCCCCATTATCGTCATCCTGGAAAATATACGAAGCGCCTATAATGTAGGCAGTGTGTTCCGTACGTCGGATGCATTCCTGATTGAGGCCATTTATATCATTGGCTATTCAGCCAAACCGCCGCATAAGGAAATTAAGAAAACGGCATTGGGTGCCGAAGAAAGCATGAGCTGGAAGCATTTTAAAACAACAGCGGAGGCAATAGATGAGGTGCGCGGGCTTGGTTATAACGTATATGCGGCGGAACAGGCGGAAGGAAGTTATAAATTAAATGCCATTGCTATTGAAGTTGATGAAAAGATTGCGGTTGTATTTGGCAACGAGGTAACTGGCGTGGAGCAATCCACCATTGCCTTGTGTGATGGCTGTATTGAAATACCACAGTTGGGCATGAAGCATTCATTGAATATTGCCACAGCCGCAGGTGTGGTATTATGGGAACTTGTACGCCAAAAAGTGTAGGGACTACGACTTGTTTATTGAATATTTTGGATTGAATATTGATTATTGATGAGCAAAGTAAAAAGTTATCTGAGCCTTATAAAATTTTCACACACCATCTTCGCCATGCCCTTTGCGCTGATTGGTTTCTTTATTGGTCTTATTCATGGCACGGAAGCGGTTTATGGGACAGGTCAGTGGAATTTAAATAAAGAGGTTGGGTGGAAGTGGGATGCCGAGGGCTCAGGAGGTTTGATAAATACCATTAAAGAGTGGTGGCCATTGATCAGGCTGTTTTTGTTAGTCGTTCTATGCATGGTGTTTGCCCGTAGCGCCGCCATGGCTTTTAACCGTTATTTAGATAGAAAGTATGACGCCAAAAATCCAAGGACAGCTGTCCGGGAAATACCCGCAGGTGTATTGAAAGCGAATAGTGTGCTATGGTTCACTATTATTAGCTGCATCGCATTTATAGCATGCACATGGTTTATCAACAGGCTTTGCTTTTACCTGTCACCAGTCGCATTGGCCGTGGTGCTTGGGTATAGTTATACCAAACGTTTTACACCGCTTTGCCACCTGGTACTGGGGGTAGGATTATCCCTTGCACCCATTGGTGCATACCTTGCGGTAACGGGTTCTTTCGCGCTATTACCTGTTCTCTTTTCACTGGCAGTATTGTTTTGGGTCAGCGGTTTTGATATTATTTATGCCTTGCAGGACGAAGAATTTGATAAATCACAGCAGCTCTATTCCATGCCGGCCTGGTTGGGAAAAGCGAAAGCATTGCGTGTATCTGAATTGTTGCATGTGGTAAGTGCCGGGGCTATAATTTATGCTGGTGTTTACGGCCATTTTGGCTGGCTGTACTGGGTTGGTGCTGCGGTTTTTTGTGGCATGCTTATTTATCAGCATACATTGGTAAAACCAACTGATTTGCGGCGGGTGAACCTGGCATTCATGACCGCTAATGGTATTGCTTCAGTTGTTTTCGCCATCTTTGTTATCGCCGATTTATTTACCAATTAATAATCCCTTGGCAAGAATACTCTGTATAGATTTTGGCCTGAAGCGAACCGGCATTGCCGTGACTGATCCCTTTCAGATCATCGCCACAGGACTTACTACGCTGCATTCAAAAGAGCTGATCCCTTTTCTCAAAGATTATTTTGCCAAAGAGCCGGTTGAACTTATCCTTATTGGCTGGCCTACCAACTGGGATGATAGTGCTACCCACGCCACACCATTGGTAGAAAAATGTATTAAGGATCTGCAAAAGCATTTTCCGGCAATGCCTGTCAAAAAAGTAGATGAACGCTATACATCCAAAATGGCCAAAGATGCCATGCTGGAAATGGGCCTCAAAAAGATGCAGCGGCGCAACAAGGCGCTGGTGGATGAGATTGCCGCCACCATTATGCTGCAGGAATACCTTCGTTCCATCAGTTAGTTTGTGAATTGGCCAATCAGCGGTAAATTTGCCGGATGATTTTACCTATCGTAGCATATGGCCACCCTGTTCTCCGCAAAGTAGCAACTGATATTGATGCTGATTATCCTAATCTCAGCAAATTGATAGCTGATATGTGGGAAACCATGTACGCCAGCAACGGGGTAGGTTTGGCCGCTCCCCAAATCAACCGGGATATCCGCCTTTTCGTCGTGGATACTGAACAAATGTTCAACGGGATGGATGATAAAGAAAAAGCTGAATTTCCGGGTGACAATGGTATTAAATCCGTCTTCATTAATGCCCATATTACAGAACTGGACGGTGAGGAGTGGGCTTATAATGAAGGTTGTCTCAGTATACCTAAAATACGGGAAGATATTTACCGCCAGGAGTCTGTTACACTGGAGTATCTTGATGAGAACTTCCAGGAACATACCCAGACATTTACCGGCTTATCGGCAAGGGTTATCCTTCATGAGTATGATCATATTGAAGGCAAGTTGTTTATTGATTACATCTCGCCCCTCAAACGCAAATTGATGAAAGGAAAACTCAACGATATTTCCAAAGGGAAAATCAGCGTTGATTATAAAATGATGTTCCCCGGCTAAACTTACTTCGGCCTCGTATTGGTTTTTACCGGCGTTTTTGCTGCACCTTTCAGGTTTTTGTCGCAAACTTCCATGTTGAGTTTTGCACCTACAAACTGCGGGAACAATCCCACTGCTTTTGCAAAGTCTGCTTTAGCACCGTTATAATCCTTTGCTTCCATTTTTAAAACACCCAGTAAATTGTAGGAAGCAGCGTTAACTGGTATGGCCTGCTGGCTGCCATCATCGTTGGTAAACAGCACCCCAGTTCTGGCACTGCTGGTATCTGCCAATGCTGCTCTTGCAGAGGCTTCACATTCAGCCACCCTCTTCAGTTGATACTGGCATACGGCCAATTTATAGGTGCTGTACGGGTCTTTTGTTTTAACCACTACTTTTTCATAGAGATCAATCGCTGTTTTGGGGTCACCGAGTTGATCATAGCATTCTGCTGCACGGCCTGTCGCCATTATATTGCCGGGTTCTGCCTTGGTCACTTCTTCGGCCAGTATTAAAGCGCTGACGTAGGATTTTGCCCTGAAATAGAGCATAGAAAGCGTGTCTTTATAGGCCACATTATTATCAAGAGCGATATAGTTCTGCAGAGCGTTTATAGAAGCATTAATGTCATTATAACCCAGAGCCTGGTTATAGGTTTTCAGGTAGTGTTTCTTCAGGTAATTGCTGTCTTGTCCAAACACAGCGGCGCTGAATAATAAGCAAATGAAAAGGGCGTAACGGTTCATGTTATACGTTTAATGGTAAAATTAATGAGGGCTAAAAATAAGGGTTCTTTTTTTACTATCAGCAGCAGAACGGGACAAAAAGTACATTTGCTGGATGAAGACCTGTATTACGGTGATGGTTTTTGGCCTGTGCCTGTTTTCCCGGGCTTTTTCACAGGAACCGCTGTCTGACTCAGCGGATAATGCCCGGCTGGCTAAGATGGTAAACCTGTCGGAAGTAGTGGTTCGCTCAGGTATGGATGTACAACGGTTTATCAGGCAGGTAAAAGAAGACACAACATTTTATAAAGCCTTTCGCACCCTCCATATTATTGGTTTCACATCATGGAATGATATACGTATCCGGGATAAAAAGGGGAAAGTGAAAGCCTCATTACTCAGCAAAACACAGCAGAACCGTACAGGGGGCTGCCGCACCATGGATGTGCTGGAACAAACGGTGAACGGGGATTTCTTTGGCAGTGATGGGAAGCATAATTATGAAACAGGAGAGCTTTATTCAGCTGTTTTTTTTACAGAAGGAAAAGTATGTGGTGAAACCAATCTGGTGAAGGGTATTGACTTTAAACCAAGGTCGCAGAAAGGCATGGCTAAACATAAGGAGCAATTGAAAATGCTCTTCTTTAACCCCGGAAAAAAAATTCCGGGTATACCGTTCATTGGGGATAAGATTGACATTTTCGATCCGGAAAAGGCGGAGAACTACGACTTCTTAGTTGATTTTGAAGATTATAACAACGAGTTGTGCTATAAATTTTCCATAAGGGCAAAGCAGGACCCGCCGGCAGGCCGGAGCAGTATAGTTATCGACAGTATGGTGACCTGGTTCAGTACCAAAACCATGGAGGTGATGGGCCGGAATTATGACATGAGTTATAATGCAGGCGTATACGATTTTGATGTACACATGGAAGTACAGATGACAAGATTCGGCAATTACCTTGTACCCAAAGTGCTCCGCTATATCGGCAACTGGGATGTGATAACGAAGAAGCGGGAGAGGGGGTTGTTTACGGCAACTTTATTTGACTTTACGCAGTAGGCAGTGGGCAGTCTTCAGCCAGCAGTCTGCAGTTGGCAGTCTTGTACTATTGTGCCAGGGTTATAAGAACTTGCCTGGGTTTGCTATCATGTAGCCAAGTATTTTTCCAACTTCTTCGCTGTCATTTGTAAGACGGTCGAATTCTTTTTTTGTAATGTATTGACAAGCGTAGGCAAAATCTATCCATACGCTGGTTTCTGCATTTTCACTATCGCAATCCGTAAGTTTACTCACGAAATGGGCAGGATATTTTCTGCGACGGTAAGCTTCCGCAAAATTGGCACATACGGATCGGGAACTTCTGCGAATTTGATCGGTCAGGCTATAGGTTTCTTCTTTAGGAAATTTCTTTGAAAGTTCAAGGATATCCATTGCCAGCTCAAAAGCTTTTTTATAAACTATCATATCCTTATACGACGCCATAGCAAATAATTTATTTGATAAAATAATTGCTTATGAGGTATATAAATCTACTAATATTTATCCTTTCCCGTACGCTGCTTCTTTTGGAGACTGCCCACTGCCCGCTGCAGAATGAGAACTGCCAACTGAAGACTGCCCGCTGCTTTATTCGCACTGCCGACTGTTGATTGAACACGGCTTCTTTTTGAGGACTGCCTACTGCAGGCTGAAGACTGCGTACTGCCAACTGCACTACTCCTCCAACTTCTTACCACTTTCAATATATCTCCTCCATTTTTCAATCACTAGCCGTATATCATCGGGGAGCGGCGCTTCAAAATGTACTTGTTGCCCTGTAGCCGGATGCTCAAAGCCGAGTGTCATAGCGTGCAGGGCCTGACGCTGACAAATAGCGAAACAATTATCGACAAACTGTTTGTATTTAGTATAGATAGTACCCTTTACAATTTTATCGCCTCCGTAAAAGTCATCATTGAATAAGGGGTGGCCGATGTATTTCATATGTACACGAATCTGGTGAGTGCGGCCGGTTTCTAATACACATTCCACTAACGTAACATAACCAAAGCGCTCCAGTACCCTGTAATGGGTAATAGCTTCTTTGCCATGATCGCCTTCAGGGTAGGCCTCAAACAGTTTTCTGAAACGCTGGTGTCGTCCCACATGTGCAATGATGGTTCCGCTGTCATTCACCACATCGCCCCATACCAATGCAATATATTTCCGGTTGATAGTATGATCGAAAAACTGTTTGGCTAAATGGCGCATGGCTTTATCGGTCTTAGCCATCACCAGCAGGCCGCTTGTATTTTTATCAATACGGTGCACCAGGCCGAAGCGTGGCAATACATCTTCGGAAATACCGGGGTTTTGCTGTTGCAGATAATATGAAACACCGTTCAGTAATGTGCCTGAATAGTTGCCGCTTCCCGGATGCACTACCATACCCGCAGGTTTATTGATGAGCATCAGGTCTGCATCTTCGTACATGATATTGATGTCCATTTTCTCCGGCACAACATCTGTCTGATCGGGGCTCATATCGGAAAAAATAATAACCCCGTCTCCCGGCTTTACTTTATAGTTTGGTTTTACCTCTTTGCCGTTTACGGTTACCATGCCCAGGTTAATGGATTGCTGTAATTTATTCCGGGTAGCTCCTTCCAGCCGTTGCATCAGGAACTTATCAATGCGCAATGGCTCCTGCCCTTTATCTATAGTAATGCTGAACCGCTCATACAACTCTTCATTGTTTTCGCTGGCGGCTAAATTTTCATTATTCAGTTCTTCCTGCATAGCTGCAAAGGTAGGGTGAGCCAGTCCCGGTAAGAAAGATTGTTGGTACATTTGCAGTAATGGAAAAGCAGGAAGTTATTTTCAGGGATCTCGGGGTGATGGAGTACCAGCAAGCCTGGGATTACCAGGAGGCATTGCTGAAAGAAAATGTCGGGCGGAAGACTGCCGCAAGGGCGGTAGAAGCAGGGAGTGAGGCAGTGGCTGATGACCTGGCTGCTACGCAGCATTATTTACTCTTTACCGAGCATCCGCCGGTATATACACTGGGCAAGAGCGGAAAAAAAAGTAATGTGCTGATGACGGATGCAGAACTGGAGGCGAATGACATTTCATTTTATCAGACCAACCGGGGTGGTGATATTACTTTTCACGGACCGGGACAGATCGTTGGCTATCCTATACTTGATTTGGAAAAATTCTATACAGATATAGGCCTTTATCTCCGGAATATAGAAGAAGTAATCATCAAAGTACTGGCTGACTATGGATTGGAAGGCCGGCGTTCGTCCGGGGAGACCGGCGTATGGTTAGATCCTGACATCGCAGGAAAGGAAAGAAAAATATGTGCCATTGGTGTGCGGTGCAGCCGCTGGATAACCATGCATGGGTTTGCCTTAAATGTCAATACTGAATTGTCGTACTTCAATAACATTATACCCTGTGGCATTGTAAACAAGCAAGTCACTTCGCTGGAAAAAGAGTTGGGTCGCAAAATGGATACAGAAGAAGTGAAACAAAAAATAAAAGAAAAATTTGAAGAAGTATTTGCGGCAGAACTGATAGTAGCCTTGTAGGGTTTAAAAATCCTTCTCCAGGTAAAATTTGTGTCGTTCCCGTAGTTTGCCGTCTTCATACAATTCAAACTTGAACCAGCCGGCATGATAAAAATTGGTTTTATCAATCTTAAAACTCCGTTCCTTTATCTCTTTCAGTTCGAATAAAAAACTGCCATCCTCTTCAAAAAACTTAATGGCATATTTTTCCGGTTTTTCGTCTTCAGGTAAAAGGATTTTTACATAACCGTCCCGGTGCGTATATACATACATCGACGGGGCGAAGGCCATCAGTTTCGGCTTATTGTTATTTACATTGGGCGTTTGTACCGAGTCAGCTATGGGAAAACCGTTCATCTTTACAGAGAAGGGGTCAACTTTTTTCACGATGATGGTATCCTTGCCCCGAATAGTAAAAGTGGTAATAGTATCCTTATCTATTTTTTTATAAATGGTTGCCGTATCCCTGAAGGGCTTTTTGGCTTTGCTGAAAATGTAATAACCCTTATCACGTTGTACATAGATCCGGTAAAACATATGATCGTTTACTGCTTTGGCATCCACATAGCCATTTTGTTTGCTCATAGGATCCGCCACAGTCAGGATGCTTTTATAGCCGGTCGTACTATCGAAGGATCGCTGGATGCTGATTTGCTTTACATCATCAAATGGATTGACCCATCCAATAATGATTTTATTATTCCCGGCATTTAACAGGGTGAAATTGGGAAGGGTATCTTGTCCGTAGGAACGGAAAATGGTGGTCAGTATCAGGCAAAATATGAGACTGTTTTTCTTCATCGTTTTTTGTTCAACGGGAACTGGATTTTTAAAGTATGCTCATTGCTACAAAGATAGCCGCCCGCTTTAATTTTCCTAAAATATTAACGTTCCCTTTGGCAAGGAAGCATTGCCTTGTAATCCACCACTGTGAATAACTAATATGCGGGAACCTTCAGAAAAGTATCCATTCCGGATTAAATCTGTTACGCCGAAAAGCAGTTTACCGGTATATACAAAATCAAGCGGGATATG
>CAYLRV010000053.1:0-26719 GCA_964386395.1 uncultured Chitinophaga sp. | reverse complement strand
ATACATTAATTGTGAGATTAATTTTCACATCATCTTATTTTCAAATTTTCACATTTGTATTATGGGTTATAAGAAGATAGAACAGTACGACGAAGCGACAACTGCTTTGTTAATGAAAAATTATAAAGAGGTATTGTCGAATCTTGGCGAGGATGCGGAACGGGAAGGCTTGTTGAAAACACCGGAACGGCTGGCAAAAGCGATGCAGTACCTTACGCAGGGATACCAGCTGGATGCACATGCCATCGTTAATTCGGCTAAATTTCATGAACCTGTCAGCGAAATGATCGTGGTCAAGGATATTGAGGTTTATAGCATGTGTGAACACCATATGCTGCCTTTTTTTGGCAAAGCGCATATAGCCTATATACCGAATGGCTGGATTACCGGCCTGAGCAAACTAGCCCGGGTGGTGGATGTATATGCCCGCCGCCTGCAGGTACAGGAGCGGCTTACAGTGGAAATCATGAATGCCATTAAAGAAACATTAAACCCACTGGGTGTGGCGGTGGTTATCGAGGCCAAACATATGTGCATGATGATGAGGGGGGTGCAAAAGCAAAACTCATCCACAACTACTTCGGCTTTTGACGGCGAATTCCAGAAGAATTCCAGCCGCAACGAATTTTTAAAATTAATCAGCAACGATTTACATTAATTATTATTTATATTTGCTTTCCTAAGGTTTGATTGAGCAAAATTCAGTCAAACCTTTTTTTTGAGAGACGGTAAACACGCACCACACACTTATGAAACATGCATTTGTATTCCCGGGCCAGGGTTCCCAGTTCACCGGCATGGGAAAAGATCATTACGAAAACAGTGCTTTTGCTAAAAAACTTTTTGAGCAGGCCAATGAGGTGCTGGGCTTTCGTATATCCGATGTAATGTTTACCGGTACCGAAGCCGATTTGAAACAGACCAATGTAACACAACCCGCTGTTTTCCTTCACTCAATTATTGCATATCGCACTATTGAAAGTGCTTCACCCGATATGGTGGCAGGTCATTCACTGGGCGAATTTTCTGCATTGGTGGCGAATGGCACATTGAGCTTTGATGATGCCTTGCAACTGGTGGCTGTGCGTGCAAAAGCCATGCAAAAGGCCTGTGAAGTTGCACCATCTACTATGGCGGCCGTCTTAAACCTGGCCGACGATAAAGTAGAAGCCATCTGCGCTGAAGTACAAACGGAAACAGGCGAAGTAGTGGTGGCTGCGAATTACAACTGCCCCGGGCAACTTGTGATCAGTGGTTCCATCAAAGGAATTGATATAGCTTGTGAACGAATGAAGGCTGCTGGTGCCAAGCGGGCATTGGTGCTGCCGGTGGGCGGTGCTTTCCACTCGCCCTTGATGTTGCCTGCCAAACAAGAATTGGCTGCAGCAATAGAGGCTACGAAATTCCATAATCCTACCTGTGCCGTATACCAGAATGTGGTGGCCAAGGCGGTGATGGATAAAGAAGAAATAAAACAAAATCTCATTGATCAGCTCACCGGCCCTGTACGCTGGACACAGAGTGTGCAGGCCATGATTGCAGATGGGGCCTCCCGCTTCACAGAAGCTGGTCCGGGTAAAGTATTGCAAGGGTTGGTGATGAAGATCGACAAAACAATGGAAGTAAATGGAGTAAGCTAAAATTTTGTAGTCACAGTATAAACCGAAATCCCCCGGACGAAACCGGGGGATTTTTGTTGAGCATGAGAAGTGATAGTTAACATGTATAAAAAAGCCTGCAACCCTCTTTTACTCCTTCAGTAATTTGATTGTTATTATTTCATTTTCTTTAATAGCCTGTACGAGGTACAATCCGGCAGCCAACTGATTTATATTCATTTCTTCAATGGAGTGCTGAACTGTTTTTTGTAAACGAATCCGGCCGGTCATATCCACTACCCTCAATTGAGTAAAACCAGTCAGCCCCTTTATGATTACAAAATCATTGGCCGGATTTGGTTGCAGGGTGACCAGTTCTGCTTTATCAAAATTGATACGGACATTGTTGCTGTAAGTAAAACTTCTGTCCGTTGACACAGATTTCAGGCGATAGATATTGATGCCCGGCAACGGGTTCAGGTCTGTTGCCTGGTAGTGATCCCGGCCGCCATCGTTGCGGGCTGCCACCGTTTTAATGTTGGTATAGTTGATGCCATCGATGCTTCTTTCTACTTCATAATGAGAGAAATCATTTTCATTTTCAACTGTCCAGTACAGACAGCTATTGTTGCTGCACCGCGAACCCGCAAAGGAAAGCAGGTTGACCGGCAATACTGAGAATGTGTTTTTGCCAAAGAAAAAAGTAGAGAAAGAGCTTATGCTGGCTGACAATACATAACCATATTCATACGGTGATGCAAGGGTGGTGAGTACCGTTGGGTTGACGCTCAAACTGCTGGGGCAGTCCTGCATATTCTTAAGTATTGCCACATCATTGATACTGGTGATACCAGAGGGCTGTCCTATTGAATTCATCCCATTTCTCAATGCGAGGTACTCATTAGTTTTCAGGTACAGGCGTATATCCACATTGGTGGCCGGTGGAGTTTGTACATTGATGGTGATATTCCGGTCGGCGTACAATTGTTTTTGTGCGTCTTCCCGGATTGTGCCGCTGTTGATGTAGGACGAAGCAGTAATCGTACCGAGATTATTATTGTTTGCTTTTATTTCTGCCACCACATCACCAGCGTTATTTAATACAGGCACCCATTTATTATTGTTGGGGCCGCTGATCACAACAGGAGGGTATGTTTCGCAATTATTGGGTACACCATTGGCGATAAAGGCCGGTACCACGGCAAGGCCATTGTGTGTGGAAGGTAAATTAAGACTACTTGAAGGTGTATAGGATGATCGTATAGTCACCGTATTCGTGGCAGGATCTAATTGTATTACGTTCACATTGCTGCCTTCTCTCAAAACAGCATACATAAAGTTGCCATTTACCGTCAATCCGCCCTGGGGATCATAGCCGGTTCCGCCCCCCGTTGTTGTAAAATTGTAAATGGTAGTCAATATATTGGTGGCCGGGTCGAACATCATGATACTTCCTCTTCCGCTACTGCCGCCGGAATACGCCATCAGGTATAATTTATTGTTATACAAAGTGGGTGCATTGCTTACATTATTACCTGTTGCTGATGAAAATGCTGCTGCGGTGGTAGCTGTATTTGTAGCCGGATCGTATACAAATACACCTCCCTGGTTATTGGCGCCCCCGGAAGAAGTGGTGCCGTATAATTTATTATTGTATACCGTAAATGCGCCATTAGGGGTATTACTTCCACCGGACTGCACATCATACAATTTACTCAGTACACCAGTGGCCGGATCATAAGCATACACAATGCCGTTATTGCCGTTGCCATTTGCATTTGTCATGCCATAGAGCTTATTATTATACACGGCTGGTTCGCCAACAGGGAAGGAGCCGGCAATAGGCTGCATATCTTTTTTTGTATACGCCTCAGTAACCGGATCGTATTCATATAAAAGGCCTATGTCGCTTATTCCTCCATTAACTGTAGTGCCATATAATTTCTCGTTATACGCAATTGGAGCAGATACAGGAGCCCGTCCATTGGCTGCATTATTAGCATTGCTGAACAGTACTTTCCGGGAATATGCCGAGGTAGAAGGATCGAATGACCAGAGACAGCCGTACGGCGTGCCAAAAACCTCCTGCGGCCCCTGGTAGCATACCCCATAGATTTTTCCATTCAGCAATACGGGTTTGCCCAAAGGGATCCGGCCATTTTCAGCGGCATTAAAGGTTTTCTTTTTTGTAACTGTATTAGCCGTATAGTCATACTCAAACAAATTGCCCTGGTTGACAAACCCTCCGTTATTACTAACTGCATAAAATTTGGTATTGAATAAAGACAAGGTGCTGCCCGGGTTAACGGTGTTATCGAAGTTATTGGGTAAAAAATTATACTTCTTTACCAGGGTTGTTGGTGAGGCTGGGTCCCATTCATACACAGTACCTGTACCACTAGTCCCGCCCGTGTTGCATAGTCCCAGGAACGTTGTGCCATTCTGCACCAACTTGCCTTGCGGGTTGGCGCCAGTATTGGTATAATTGAAGTCAACCAGTTTTGTAAATACATTGCCGGAAGGGTTCAGTTCAAATAATGTTCCATGGCCATTGGTACCGCCGGTATATAAACATCCATAGAGTTTATTGTTATATACAATCATCTCATTGTTGCTGGCATTACCACCACTGGTGGCATCAAGATGTTTAATAATAGTTGTATTTGACCCAAAGGGAAGCGATGGGTCGACAACTAACAAAGTACCATAATCATTTGTTCCTCCCCGCGCAGTGGCACAATACAATTTATTGTTGTAAGGGGTAACATTATTATAAAAACTCCAGCCATTCGTGCCGGCACCCACGCCATTCAGATCTACTAGTTTTGTATAAATATTTGTAGCAGGATCCCACTCAAATACAACACCAAGACCACTCGTACCGCCGCCAGCTGTGGTGCCATACATTTTACCGTTCATTAAGCGCAAAGAATTTTGGGGATTAGCACCTCCGGCACCTGCGAAATCATATTTTTTGGTGTATATATTTGTTGCCGGATCCCACTCAAAAATTACCCCTGCACCGGATGCCCCATAATCTGCACCCAGCCCATAAAATTTATTGTTATATAATAGCAGTGAACCTTTGGGGCCTCCGCCGGTGAGGGAAGCATTTGGGCCAAAGTCAAACTTTTTGGTGTAAACATCTGTTACCGGGTCGTACTCGAAAATAGTACCAAAATTATTTTGTCCTCCCGTAATGGTGGTGCCGTACAGTTTACCATTGTAAGGGATCATTTCCAAATTGCCAGGGCTGGCACCAAAGGTGGTGACCGGAAAATTATATTGTACCTGGAAATTCTGCCCCGAGCTATCGGTGCTGAAAAGATAACCATTCGAAGCCTGGTTTGCCTGGGGAGATCCGCCCACCAGCCCAAACATCCTGGACACACCCTGTGCCATCATCACGCTTGTACAAAAAACAGCTAAACCCGTACTGAGTAGTTTCTTTTTCATGTTTGTTTTTTTAATGATTGAAAGGGGAACGACTGGTTTTTCCGGGAAGAATTTCTGGTGTAAAAATTCATTATTGCTGCCCCCTGGCAAATACTCAATTTGTAGTAGGGATGCAGTTGCGCAGGTATTTATATCTATTTTTAAACTGCAAAATGATATACCGGAAAATTATTATCGGACTATTGCTGTTTGGCTTATCCTGTACCGGAAGCAGCCAGACAAGAATGATAGACAGCCTGCGGAAAAATGTATATGCTGCAACCAGTAACGAAAAGAAACTGGCAGCCTATCTTGATCTCTGTGAAGAATACCAGAGCCTGAACAGGGACAGCCTCGATATCTATGCCCCTGTCATCCGCAGCCTGGCTGCTGAAAGCAATAACCGCCGCTACAAGAGCCTGGCAGAGCTGGCTTATGCCAACTGGTATTATCGCTGGGGCTGGAGTGACTCCGCCCTTTTCTATGTGGAACCGGAACTGGCTAAGTATAACGCAGCCGATGAAGCTACAAGGGATATTTATTTTAAGCTGGCAAGGGCCAAGGCAATCTATCACGGCTCGAAACAGCGTTATGCGGAGGCTTTGGATGTGCTGTATAAAATATTGCCTGAGGCAGAAGTATATAAAGACACATTGACAACCGGGCTGGTGTATAATACCATCGGGTCCATCAATATGGGCCGCGGACAAACTGAAGAAGCTTTCAGATGGGTTCGACGGGCTATTGCCACGGCCGGAACAGGAGAACGATTTATACAGGTACTGGCACCGGCCTTCATCAATTTGGGAAATGCTTATGCGGTAGCAGGCAATAATGATTCCGCATTACACTGGATTAATAAAAGCTTACCCCTTTGCCGGAAAATCCAAAACCTGAATTATACAGCAACGGCCCTGCGGGTACAGTCGAATGTGTATACCAGTATCGGAAAATTTAAAGAAGCAGAAAATGCCCTGCTGGAAATGTTTGCCATACGGGCAAAGACGTCACCGATCAGCATGATTGCAGATGATAATTTACAACTGGCCGATTTTTATGCAAAATCAGGGCAGCTAGATAAAGCAATTAAACTCTGCCTCGATAATTTGAAGCCTGGTACCATTGCCGGCAAATTAAATAGTGTATCACAATCGGTGATTACTGATCCAAAGGTGCAGGTTGCTTACCTGCAGGCACTGGCAGGCTATTATAAACAGGCAGGGCGGCTACCCGAATACCAGCAATCATTGGAGAAATTAGTGGATGCAAAAGATTCGCTGTATGCGGCCAATTCAGCAGAGGCGATTGCAGCACTGCAAACCCGGTACGATGTACAGCGTAAGGAGAATACCATCCTTCAGCAGAAATATCATTTGCAGCGGAAGAATTTCCTGTTTTATGGAATGATTGTCCTGGCTGTTCTGCTCGTGACCGGGGGAATATTTCTTTTCCGCAACTACCGTAAGCGCCAGCGAAGCAAACTGGCCCGGATGATGGAAGAAGAGAAAAAGAATAAGGATGAAGCTGTAAAAAAAGCCGAAGAAAACGAACGGGTCCGTATTGCCTCCGACCTGCATGATAACCTGGGGGCCTATGCTGCATCAATGGCTTCTAACCTGGGCTATATCCATCTGTCAGATGCAGATGATGCAACGCAAACTGCTTTCCGTGAACTGACTAATAATTCCAATGCAATCATCTCGCAGTTGAATGATACCATCTGGGTATTGAAAAAAGAAGAGCTGAGCCTGACTGCTATCAGTGACAGGATCAAAAATTTCATCAACCGCATACGCAAAAGTTACCCGGACATAGAATTAGAAGTAAGGGAAACAATCAATATTGATCACAGGCTTTCTTCTTCACAGGCATTTCACCTGTACCGTATCTTGCAGGAGGCCGTAAACAATGCTTTAAAACACAGCCGGGGCAAAAAAATTCATGTCATCATCAGCTCCGGCGACAGCTGGCAGATAAAGGTGCAGGATGATGGCCGGGGTATGGATAGTGTGGCAGGCAGCGGCAACGGATTGGGTAATATGAAACAACGGGCTGCCGAAGCAGGCTGGCAGATTAACTGGAAAAATGCGGAGGATGGCGGTACAGTAGTGACGATCTGGCCTACTACAAATTGATTATTTACTGATATATACGTTTCTTTAATTTTATGTGATATGAATTTCAGCGTTGCACTTACAGAGGATAACAGCATTAACCGGAATACATTTCTGCAAAAGATACAGGTGCTGGGCAATATGCAGGTGGTATTTGTGGCGTGCAACGGTCATGATTGCCTGGAACAGTTAAAAGGCTTGCCTCCGGCAAAATTGCCACAGGTTATTTTTATGGATTTGGAAATGCCGCAAATGAACGGTATAGAAACAATCCGGTTGGGAAAATCACTTTATCCGGCTATACATTTTGTAGTGCTGACTGTATTCGATGATGATGATAAAATCTTTGAAGCCATAAAGGCCGGTGCATCGGGTTACTTATTAAAATATGAACCGGCTGGTATATTGCAGGAAGCCGTGATGAATGTACTGGAGTATGGCGGTGCACCTATGAGCCCGGCCATCGCCCGGAAAGCCCTGCAGCTTATGAGTAAATCCTCGCTAGACAATACCGTGGAAAGAAATGCCCTGCCCGCAATGATAACCAGCCGGGAGGAAGAAATATTAAAGCATATGGTAAGTGGCTGGGATGCCAAACGAATCTCGGGTGAACTGGACATCAGTGTGCTGACCGTCCGCAAGCACATTGCCAATATCTACGACAAACTGCATGTGCAGTCGAGGGCCGAAGTAATCAATATGGCCCACCATAATAAATGGTTTGAACGATAAGCCATTTCCTACCCTGCTCCGCAAAAGGGAAACCCAATCCCGTAAGTTACTAAGTCGCATAGTATATATTTCTGTTTCATAAAGAATTTAGCGTAAACCGTTAAACATCTTTTATGAGAAAGCTGCAAAAGCTATTGCGCATACAAAATTCCGTATGGACTATTTTGGTTTTGCTTCTAAACCTGCCTGTTCATCTTTTTTCACAAAATGTGGGTATTGGTACCACCGAACCTTACAACAAACTGCAGGTAAACGGCAGTTTTGTAGTTACCACACCAACCATTGGCACCAATTCTGCACCAGCCGTTGCTCAAACCAAAACAATGGTGAATGCAACAACTGTTTCATTTGTTGTTTCAGACTCGACAGGCCGCATATATGACCCCGGCGGACCGGCTGGAAATTACAATGCCAATATTACTGCTTATGCAGATATACCTACCAATTTTGTCAATACCGGTATTGAAGTGATTGCAGAAACGATGGCCCTTGGTGCCGGGGATTCGTTGATATTTAAAAACCCGAACTCCGGCAGTATATTATTGGCGGTCGGTAATAATTATAACAGTATTGGTAAATGGATATTTCCTGATCCCGCTATCAGCATTACATTTAAAAGTAACGCTGATGCCAGCACCGGTGCTGGGTTTTCCCTGCTTTTTCGCAAACTCTATGATAACAGCAGCCAGTTACCTGCCGTGTCAGGTTATGCAGGAAGCGGCATTGTGTTTGATGCTAAAGCTGGTTCCTTTCAAAGTGGTTTTAATAATAATGCTCCTGGCCGGTATTCCATAGCAGGCGGAGGATTTAGTACGGCATCGGGCTTCTCATCAGTAAGCATGGGATATGTTACCACCTCATCTGGTGCAAGCTCAATTGCCACCGGTGCGTTTAGCATTGCTTCTGGTAACCGATCCACTGCTATGGGAGAGTCTACAATTGCCAGCGGTGAGAATTCTACTGCTATGGGAAGTTATACCACTGCATCAAACAATGGTGCTACGTCTATGGGAAGCAGCACTACCGCAAGTGGCATTAATTCAACCGCTATGGGAACCGGAACAGATGCCACTGCCCTTTCATCCACCGCCATGGGACATAGTACAACTGCATCAGGCGATTACTCAACTGCAATGGGGCGTAATACCACCGCCTCCGGCCTGAACTCTACGGCTATGGGCAATAATGCGTCTACCAACAACCAAACCAATTCACTCGCTATTGGCGGCACTGGTGCAGCGACCGTCTGCAATTCGCCCAACCAGTTTATGGCAAGGTTTGATAACTACACTTTTTTTGTTACCCCATCCAGTTATGCCTACCTCATACCCTCCAGCAACGGCTGGGCCTATACCTCTGATAAAAACAAGAAAGAAAAATTTGAAGAACTGGATGGCGAAACAGTATTGACTAAAATGGCCGGCATCCCTTTATACTCATGGAACTTTAAAGACAGTAAACCCTACCGCCACTACGGCATTATGGCGCAAGATTTCTATAATGCTTTTGGTAAAGACAGTTATGGTACTATCGGCAATGATACAACAGTCAGCTCACTGGATTTGATTGGCGTGGCCTACAGCGCTATTAAAGCGTTGGAAAAAAGAAGCACCATGCAGCAGGCAGCGAATGAACAATTAAAGCGTGAAAACCTTGCCCTGCAAAAAGCGAACCTGTTATTACAGGACAACAATCTTGCCGTGCAAAAAAAGATAGAACAGCTGGAATTAAAACTAAATGGACTGCTGGCTATAAAACAAAAAGAGGAGGCCGGAAAAACCATCATTGCCTTAAACAAATAAGTAAAACCTTTTGAGTATGAAAAAAGTATTTCTTTTATATGCTGTTTTCTTTATACTGGCATCCAACGCATTGGCACAAAACGTAGGCATTGGTACTGCAGAACCCTATAACAAACTGCAGGTAAGTGGCAGTTTTGTTGTAACACTTCCATCAACTGCAACGACCACTGCACCAACTGTAGCGCAAACCAAAACCATGGTGAATGCATCAACTATTTCCTTTATTGCCGGCGATTCAACAGGCCGTATTTATGACCCGGGAGGGCCAGCCGGTAATTACATAGCCAATATTACAGCCAATGCGAATATTGTTGCCACTAGTTGTATAGGTATTGAAGTAGTGGCAGAAAGTATGAACCTGGGAACTGGCGATTCGTTAATCATAAAAGAATCAAGCACAGGCCGGACCCTGATGGCTGTTGGTAACAATTACAATGTGACGGGAAAATGGATATTAAATGCTCCCAGCCTCTATATTATTTTCAAAAGTGATGCGGATGCAAATGTGGGGTCTGGCTTTGCCCTTCTTTTTCGCCGGCTATATGATAATAGCAGCCAGGTACCTGCTGCATCCGGCTATGCAGGCAGTTCCCTGGTCTTTGATGTAAAAACCAGTTCACTGCAAAGCGGCCTTTACACGAATGCCCCGGGAAATTATGCAGCGGCATTTGGTAGCAGCACCATCGCATCTGGTAACGGTGCTGCTGCTTTTGGCAGGCTTACTACAGCAGGTGGTAACAATGCCTTCGCTACTGGTAATGCGTCTAATGCTGCCGGGTATGCTTCAATAGCTTCGGGCGACGGTGCGGTGGCTACTGGATATGGTTCATCAGCTTTAGGTGTAAATACATCGGCTTCTGGTAATTATTCTTTTGCCAGCGGATTTGGTGATACAGCTTCCGGCATATCAGCTATTGCTATGGGAAGCCAAAACAAAGCCCCGGCAGATTACACTGTGGCTATCGGGAGTGAAAATGAAGCCCTGGCTAATTATACTACCGCCGTAGGGTTCAATACAACTGCTTCCGGCGACTATGCTACAGCTATGGGAAGTATTGCAACCGCTTCGGGTGCTAACGCCCTGGCTTTGGGGTATTTTTCATTTGCCAGCGGTCAAAAATCAATTGCTATTGGGGAAGGCGCTAATGCATCGAACCTTGCCTCTCTGGCAATAGGAACCAGCACCACCTCAAGTGGCATCAGTTCAACTGCGATTGGAAATTCAACAGATGCTACGGCCTATGCATCAACGGCGATGGGAATTTTCACAACAGCATCAGGCGATTATTCAACTGCCATGGGTCGTTCTACCACAGCTTCTGGTCTTAATTCTACAGCTATAGGTAATAATGCCTCCACTAACAATCAAACAAATTCATTGGCCATTGGCGGTACAGGTGCCGCCACTGTTTGTAATTCGCCCAACCAGTTTATGGCAAGGTTTGACAACTATACTTTTTTTGTTACTCCCTCGAGTTATGCCTACCTCATCCCCTCCAGCAACGGATGGGCGTATACCTCTGATAAAAACAAAAAAGAAAAGTTTGAAGAATTGGATGGGGAAGCTGTATTGCAAAAAATGGCTGGCATCCCTTTATACTCCTGGAATTTTAAAGACAGTAAACCGTATCGCCACTATGGCATCATGGCCCAGGACTTTTATACTGCTTTTGGTAAAGACAGCTACGGTACCATTGGTAATGATACGACGGTCAGTTCACTCGATTTAATCGGCGTGGCCTACAGCGCCATCAAAGCATTGGAAAAACGTACTGCGGAACAGCAGGCAGCCAATACACAGCTTAAAAATGAAAACCTGGCCCTGCAACGAAAACTAAGCCAGTTTGAAGCAAAACTGAATGAACTGCTGGCTATTAAAGAAAAAGAACAGGAAGAAAAAACAGGAGTGGCTGCTGCTAAATAGTAGCATAACACTAATGCCGTTTTATTTTTTAAAACAATTCTTTATGAAAATACTTGCATACCTCATTTGCCTATCGCTCTTGCTGCAAAATAAACTCAACGCACAAAATATAGGAATTGGTACAACTACCCCTCACATAAATGCCATACTGGATCTGAACAGCAGCACAAAAGGCTTACTGCTTCCCCGTACATCCACAGTTACCCGTTTAACTATACCATCCATCAAAGGCATGCTGGTATTTGATACCCTAACGAACTCCGTATGGATGGGAGATGGCAGCCAGTGGACGGAGTTCAGTGGCAGCGGCGGTGCTGCCTGGCTGCTGAATGGTAATACCGGCACCAGCCCTTTGCAATTTGTAGGAACGCTGGATGACAAGCCCCTGCATTTCAGAATAAACAATACACCAGCTGGTCAGTTGCACAGCAACAATATTTTTTATGGACTCAATACCGGGCTTGTGAATACAACCGGTGGCGGTAATGCGGGTATTGGCGCAGGCAGCCTCAGCAGCAATACGACGGGCAACAGCAACACAGCATTGGGCCACTACGCACTGCAATACAATACGGATGGGTACCAAAATACAGCGACGGGCAGCTTCTCGTTAAATGCAAACACCACAGGTTATCTTAATACAGCTGCCGGTGCAGGTTCTCTACAAACGAACACGACTGGTCATCGTAATGCCGCATTCGGATACGGAGCGTTGAGTACTAATGAAGATGGGAGGGACAATAGTGCTACTGGGATGTACGCACTGTACTACAACAGCAACGGAAATGAGAACACCGCCAATGGATTTTATGCGCTGTATGCCAACAACGGCGGCAGTGCTAATACAGCGATTGGTGCAGCCAGTATGCAAAATACTGCCGCTAATGCCAGTTTTAACACGGCTGTTGGAGCCAATACATTCCTGAACAATGGCGGCAGCAACAATACGGCAGTTGGGTACAATGCAGACGTGGCCAGTCCCGCCATTACCAATGCAACGGCCATTGGCAACGGTGCTATGGTAGGTGTAAGCAACCGTATCCGTCTCGGTAATGTACTGGTTACATCCGTTGAAAGCTGGGGTAGTTTCAATTCGCTCAGCGATGCCCGTTTTAAAACTAACGTGGAAGAAAATGTAAAGGGGCTTGAATTTATTTTAAAGCTGCGGCCGGTGACCTATACTATCGACAGTAAAAAATTTGCATCCTTTGAAACAGCACAAATGCCGGAAGAGATGCGTACGAAAAGGCTGCAGGCATTTGAAAAGGAAAACAGCAACCAGAAAGCGATTGTCCGTTCGGGCTTCCTGGCACAGGAAGTGGCGGCCATCACCAAGCAAATCGGCTTTGATTTTGACGGTATAACCATACCACAAAATCCTTCCACCGGAACATATAGCATAGCCTATGGAAACTTCACCGTACCCCTGGTAAAAGCAGTACAGGAACAACAAAAAATGATTGACACATTAAAAAATAAAAACGAAGTCCTGGAAAAAGAACTGCAGGCGATAAAAGCAAAACTTGGTATGTGAAAACGACAAACCTATCCGGGGCGAAGCTATGAGCGATAAATGTGCGTAAATGTCTATCTTTCTTATCAATTTATTTTTTGCTAAAATCCAGCTACATACTGCTATTCCTGCTGCTCCCGTTTTCATATATAAAGGGACAGGCAATTACATTCAGCCATCTGGGCACAGTACAGGGCCTCAGCGATAATAAAGTTACCTGTGCCGTTACCGACAAGGATGGTTTTCTTTGGGCGGGCACATCCAACGGGCTAAACCGGTATGATGGCTTTGGCATAACTGCATATTTTAAACAAAACTATCCTGCGCTCTGCTCCAATGAAATTGCCGGCCTTTATTGCGACAGTAAAAACAGGATTTGGGTAGGGTCCTATTCGGGTGTTACCTTAATTGATCAGGACAGACAGTTTAAACAAATCGTCTTTGATGAGCAAACCGGCACAAAATATAGCTGTGCCGTAGTCATTGAGTCCAAAACTATGGGCATCATCATGTTTACGAGCAAGGGCCATTACCGGTTTGATGAAAAAAATAACAAGTGGGAGCAACTCGAATGGTCAACCAGGGAACAGTTTACTATTGGCTGGAGGGATAATACCCGCTTTGATGAAGACCGGTATATACAAACCGGGCATAGCAAACTCATCCTCCTTGATTATGCGACAAAGAAGAAGGGTTTTGAATTTGCATTGCCCAACCTTATTTCATCCTGTGCTATCAGTAAAGATGAAATAATGGCGGCTACCTATAAAGGCAGGTTGTACCGTATCAGCATCAGCCAAAACAAAGTGATAAAGGAATACCCGTTTACCATTACACGCAACGGACAGCTGTTGAATGCAAATGTTGTCCGCTTACGGCAGGCGGCTGACGGGCGCCTGGTGATTACCACAACACTTGGTGGTTTGTTTCTTTTTGATCCGACGACGGAAAAGTTTGCACAGTATACACATAATCCTGCGGATGAATATTCCGTTTCCGAAGATGGCAAGGAATACGTCTCTTGCGACGGGCAGGGTAATGTATTGCTCTATGGAGGACGTGGCGGCCTGGATTATTTTAACTTGGTGAACTATACAGCTGGATATATTTCAGGCTTTAGCAGTGAAGGGAATGAACTGTATATGGGCGGTTTCCGGTGTATTGATAAAGACAGCAAAGGAAGGTTGTGGATGGGTGGCATGGATGCCCTGGTGATGTATGATCCCGCTTCAAAGAAAAGCGCTGTATATCGGTATTACTATCCTGTTTTAAATAGTGGTGAACAGCCTGTTGGTATTCAAACTATATGTGTTGACAGTAAAGACAGGGTGTGGGTAGGTACCAGTGGTGGTGGTATGGGAAGGTTGAATGAAGCCACCGGAAAATTTTACCGGATGAGCATGGACAGCCTGGATGGGCAAGCACCCAGGCTGCCGTCCAACTTTGTTTTTGACATCGCAGAAATTGGCAAAGACTCACTATGGGCCGGTTGCACGAAAGGCTTTTATATCATCAACAGTAATACATATAAAGTAGATTCGCTGAAGCCTGCTATGGTATTTAAACAAGGCGCTGATCCGGCTGTAATTAAAATAGTGGCGGACAGCAAAGGAATGGTTTGGATAGGTTGTTGGGGTAATGGCATCTTTTATTATGACCGGCAGACAAAACAGTTAAGGGAAGTAAGCTATGCAGCAGGCAAGCCTCCTTCGGTGGTTAGTTCCCTGCAGGAAATGGATGGAAAAATGTATGCTGCGGCGGGCGACGGGCTTTATGTTATCAATGAAAAGAATGAAGCAGTAAAATACCTGGCAGAAGCTGGTAAGAATCATACAAATATCAGTTCGCTTATTGCTGTGGCCAATAAAGAACTGTGGTTCTCCGGCAATAATTTAATAGGCCTGTTTAACACAGCGAATAAAAAATTCAGCATCCTTGACCAGGAGGTAAAGCAAAATGTATTTGGATTTTCAGAAGGTGTTGCATGGAATGATACGCTGCAGTACTGGTGTGCAGAAAAAGGGCTTGTTTATTTTAACCCGTACAAACTAAATACCGCAGCGCAACCACTCAGGCCCCTGGTATACTCGGTTAATACAAGCGATTCGGTGTATAGTTTTTCGGATGATAAGCAAATTGATCTTTCTAATAAATATCACACAATAAGTTTTTCTTTCACTGCGCCTAAACTCTATGGCAGCAAACAAATACTTTTTCAATACAGGCTGGACGGTGTGGACAAAGACTGGATAAGCAACAGCGGAAGCAGGCTGGTACGCTACAATTCATTGGCACCCGGCAAGTATACATTCCGGTGCAGGGCGTCGCTGGATGGTATAGTATGGTCGGAAGAATCAAATGAAGTAATAGTCGTCATTCATCCTTCATTGTGGCAGCGCTGGTGGTTTAAAACCTTGCTGGCTTTGCTCGCAGCAGGTATTATTTATGCAGTCTTCAGGCGCAGGGTGGCAGCCGTACGGGAAAGAGAAAAAATAAAAGCGGCCTATGAGAAAAAGATTGCAGAAGTGGAGATGAGTTCACTGCGTGCACAAATGAACCCGCATTTTATGTTCAACAGCCTGAACTCTATCAATAATTTTATTTTAAAAAACGATCCAGAGAACGCATCGGGCTACCTGACCAAATTTTCACGGCTGATGCGGCTGATATTAGAAAACAGCCGTAGTGAATGGGTCTCGCTGGAGAATGAGCTGAAGGCATTAGAGTTGTATACAGAGTTGGAGGCCCTGCGTTTTGAAAACAGTTTCACCTACAGCATTCAAGCAAGGAATGATGTGGATGTGGAAACGACGATGGTGCCGCCGATGATTATTCAGCCATACGTGGAGAATGCAATTTGGCATGGACTCATGCACCGCAAAGAACCGGGCTCAGCATTATTGATAGAGGTTTGGAAAATGGACGGGGCAGTATATATAAAGATTGAAGACAATGGTATTGGCCGTGAAGAAGCAGCAAGGCGAAAAAGCAAATCAGCCCTGTCACAAAAATCGCATGGGATGAAGATTACAGCGCAGCGGCTCGATATAGTGAACAAACTATACAACGCCGGTGCAAAAGTGGAGATAACTGATTTAAAAGATCAGGATGGCAGGCCTGCCGGTACACATGTATTATTAAAATTAAATTACAAAAGCCATGACAGCCGTGATAGTGGATGATGAAAAGCATTGCCGTGAAGTACTTCAGCATTTACTGCATAAGCACTGCCCGGATGTACAGCTCGTTGGCAGCTATGCCGGCGGGGAAGAAGCCTTGCCTGTGCTGCAGAAACAACACCCGGATATGCTATTCCTGGATATCGAAATGCCCGATATGAATGGCTTCCAGTTGCTGGAAAAAATACCATCGCCATCTTTTAGTATAGTATTCACCACCGCTTATAATGAATATGCACTGAAAGCCATCAAGCAGAGCGCATTGGATTACCTGTTAAAACCCATTGATAAAGATGAGCTGATAACAGCGGTAAAGAAAGCCGGTGAAAATATCCGTAAGAAAAAAGAAGTCAATATTGAGTCCCTGCTGGGGCTGATTAACAAGCGGGAAAGCAAGCGCTTTGCTGTACCCACCCTGGAAGGCCTGATTATGATCGACGCAGAAAATATTATGTACTGTGAAAGCGACAGCGCTTATTGTAAGTTGTTTTTTATTGATAACACCAAACCGCTGACCATTTCAAAAACACTGAAGGACGTGGAGGAAGTGCTGCAGGGGACTGATTTTTTCCGCATCCACCACAGTTACCTCATCAACATGAAGTGCTTTCAAAAATATGTACGGGGTGAGGGCGGCGAAGTGGTGATGATGAATGGCACGCATCTTCCCGTATCCCGCACACGTAAACAGGATTTTATGAATGTGCTGAAGAAAATGTAATTACACGTATATGGAACAGTTCAGCCAGCCAGCATCAATATCAGCATCGTATTTTTTATAAAAATTGATAGCCGGCTCATTCCATTCCAGCACCTGCCATACCATTCTTTTCAGGCCCTTTTCCCTGGCTTCTTCTATCAACCGGTCGAACAGGAGTTTGCCGATGCCTTTCCCTCTTGCAGCTTCTGTTACCAGTATGTCTTCCAGGTACATGGCTTGTCCCTTCCAGGTGGAATAGCGGATATAGTATAAGGCAAAGCCGAGTATAATACCATTTTCTTCCGCGGCAAAACTCCACCATACCGGGTTAGCGCCAAAGCCACTCTCTTCAAAATGCTCCATCGTCACCGTTACTTCTTCAGGGGCTTTTTCATAAAGCGCAAGTTCATTCACCAGTTCCATCAGCCGCGGGCAGTCTTCTTTTACTGCCCTTCTTATCGTAATGCTCATAACGCTTATTTCTTTTTTGCTTTAAATGTACCGTTGGGCTGAATAAAACTCAGGCCGGTTACCTCGCCTTTATCGTTTTCATCAAACTTTACACTATACCCGCTTAGTACTTTGATAACAAACGTATTTTTATCGGTTGCCACCAGTTCATATTCAGGCTGCCCTTCAACAAATGCATACAGTGTTTTTTCCCCTTTAATATAAATTTTGGCCAATACACCCGGCGCCAGCTCATATTCGCCTTCGAATTTCTTCAGTTCATCCTTGCTTATTTCTTTTGGTTTCGGCTTTTTGACAAGCTCCATTGGTTTCAGTTCGTCTTCAAACTGCATAAGCAGGGTAGTAATATCACCTGCTTCGTTCACGCTGAACTGTACTTTAAAAGGATCGGTTTCAGTGGTGTCAATACCCTCCAGCGGGTCAACAAACAAGACCTGGAATACATCATAATGATAATGACGGAGCCAGATTTTTTTTCCGGGGGCTTGCAGGAACAGGGAATCATTACCCGCATATACTTCTGCTGTGCCATATCCGGGGTGGGTATATAAACCTTCATAGTCTATCAGCGCATGAGAGGGTTTAGTACCTTTCTTCTGGTTGCTCTCCGTTTTGCCAGCTGCCTCTTTCGCTTCTTTTTTAGCTTTTGCATCCGCGGCCATTCTTTCACCCAGCCAGTCAATTGGTTTTTCTTTCAGCAACCTGTCGGCAATACTATTACGTACAATACCGGTAATGGCAGAAGCATTTTGATTGGTGAGTACAATGATTCCAATGCTGTCGCTTGGAAAGAAACTGGTGCTGGCAGAAAAGCCGTCAATATTTCCACCATGCTCCACACGGTAATGCCCACGGTATGAGGCCAGGAACCAACCGAAACCATAATTAGAAAAAAATACATCATTTCTTTCCCTGGTTGGCAGCAAGGCACCGGCGATCATCTGTGAACTGATGGCCTCTTTCATATAGTTCGCCGGGAACAATTCTTTGCCATTTACTTTTCCGCCATTGATCCAGCACATAACCCACTTTGCCATTTCGTTTACACTACTGTTGATACTACCGGCGGGGCTCATGGCATTAATGTCATAGTAGTCGAGTTTTTTGATAATGCTGTCTTTGTATACCGTATAGCCGATTGATGCTTCTGTTGCTTTTTTCAACTCGGGTATTGATACATTTGAAGCAGCCATACCGAGTGGTTTAAAAATTTGTTCTTTTATATTCTGCTCCCAGCTTTTGCCCGTCAGCTTTTCAGCAACCACTCCCTGTGCCAGGAACATGAAATTATTATATTGCCAGCGCTGGCGCAGTGGTGCGGTAGGCTCCTGGTACTGGATACGTTGCAGCATACTGTCGCGGGAGTCGGTATTGAACAAATACCAGGAATAATCATGCCGTGGTAAACCGGTACGGTGGCTCATCATGTCCCGCAGTGTGATATTATTGTTCATGTCGTTATTGAAAAACTTCAATTCGGGCAAATATTCCCGTACTGGCCGATCATAGTTGACCTTGCCTTCTTTTTCCAGCATGCCAATTAGCAATGAGGTGAATGCTTTACTGCATGAGCCGATGGCAAATAAGGTATTGGGTGTAGCTGGCAATTTCTTTTCATAATCACGATAGCCAAAACCTTTTGCATATATAATTTTATCCTTGTTGACAACAGCAACGGCAAAGCCGGCCCCTTTCCGCTCTTTCAGAATCCGTTCCATCAGGGTATCAATACCTGCTAATGGATCGGCGGCATTGGCAGAGGTTTTTTTCTGTGCAAAAGAAACAGCTGCTAAACAGCTGAAAACAAAAGCAAATAGGAAGCGCATAGTTGGTAGTTTATGGTTAATGTAGAGCTTGTTCAAGATCGGTGATGATATCCTGTATATTCTCAATACCCACATTCATCCGTATCAGCCCATCCGTGATTCCATACTTTTCTTTTTCTTCTTTAGGTACACTGTAGTGCGTCATCGAAGCGGGGTGGGAGAGCAGGGTATCGCAGGTGCCGAGTGAAACGGTACGCACACACATCTTCAGCTTGTTCATAAAATCAATACCTCCCTGCAATCCGTTTTTCAATTCAAAACTAAGCATGGCACCGGGGTGGCGCATTTGCTTCATAGCCGTATGATGATCCGGATGGTCAGTAAGGCCGGTATAATTTACCCTGGCTACAGCAGCATGGCTGTTTAAATACTGCGCCACATCCATTGCATTCTGGCAATGCCGTTGCATACGCACTTCCAGTGTTTTCATGCCCTGTATGAGCAGGAATGCATCGAAGGGATTGGAATTGCCGCCGAGCAACCGGTGCACCTTAGTACAATGTGTTTGCATAAAATCAATATCCTTTCCCAATAGAATGCCGCCAATGGCCGTACCATGGCCGTTCAGGAATTTGGTAGTGGAATGAACAATAAAATCAACACCATATTGAAAAGGTTGTTGCAGGTACGGCGTGGCAAATGTGTTGTCGCAGGCTACTATACAATTGTATTTTTTAGCCAGAACTGTTAATGCTGCTATATCTACACATTGTATTGTGGGATTGGCCGGTGTTTCAATATATAACATCCGGATAGTTGTGTCGGCTTTAAAGGCTTCTTCCGCTGTATTTAAGTTACGCAGATCAGTAATGACAGCCGTGATGTTCAATGCTGGCAGTACTTTATTCACCAGTTCATTGGTGCCGCCATATAAAGAGTAGTGGGTAAGAATTTTATCACCCGGTTTTAAATTGGCCAGCATCAGTGTTGTTATAGCGGCCATACCGGAAGCGTGCAGTATACCTTTCACTTCACGGTTGAGCCCGAAGGTTTCCAACGCAGCTATTTTTTCTTCTGCTTCGGTCATAGTTGGGTTGCCCCAACGGCTATAAATATATCCTTCTTCTTTTCCGCTGAAGCGGCGCATACCTTGTTCGGCTTCATCAAATACGTAAGTGCTGCTGGCGTAGATAGGCACCTGGTGCGCATACATCGGGTCTTTTTTGTGCCCGGCATGTACGGCTACAGAACTCCAGCCTGTGAGGGCCTGCCCGGATGGCGAAGCCGGACGGGGAAAATTTTTATCCTCCATATCTTGTAAAGATTTTTATTTTTATCCGGAATGATGCAAATATCCTTTTAATCTTTTAGAATCAGGAAAATAACCACCGGCATGAAGGAACTCCTCAGGCAATATGCAGCATATAATATTTGGGCAAGCCAGCAGATACTGTCCATCGTTTATACATTAACAGATGAACAGCATAAGCAGGAAATCTCAAGCAGTTTCCCAAGCTTATACAAAACGGTGCTGCATATGTGGGATGCAGAAAGTATTTGGTGGCAGCGGATGAAACTGTCGGAACGCATAAACAGGCCAAGCGACAATTACACAGGTACATTACAAGATGCAGCGGCAGGCCTCCTCCATCAATCAAAACAGTGGGAGGAATGGATCAGCAACGCTTCTGATATGGCTATCGAACATGTATTTCATTACCACACTTTTGATAAAGCCCAGTACAAGCAACCCATTTGGCAAATGCTGTTGCATGTATTCAATCATGGCAGCTATCACCGCGGACAGTTAATTAATATGCTTCGCCAGCTTGGCGTGCAGAAACTGCCGGCCACCGATTTTATATTGTGGTCAAGGGGAAAGAAGTAAACTTACCATTGCCGCAGTTCCGGGTCTTCACGCTGCCACAGGCTGATGATTAGTGCAATGCCTATGGCAATACCTGCTAATATCAAAATTAATTCACCGGCATCTTTCCGGTAATACTTGTAAAAGGCGTTACTGTCGAGGATGATAAAAACAAGCGGAACGACTACAGCATATACTGCAAAAAGCAGAAGAAAATTCTTCCAGAAATGTCCGGTTCGGCGGTCTTTCATACGAGTATTGGATTTGATGGTATACGAATATAACCATGCAAACCTGATTCAGAAAAATACAAGAATAGAAATTGCGTGTAATCAATTTTACAAGCGAAAAAGCAAGTGTATAGACGTAGTAACTGCCTGTATTTTTACTTACTGTCGTATGCCCACTTGACCAAAGTGGCACCCCACGTAAAACCACCACCAAATGCTGCCAGCACCAGGTTGTCGCCTTTTTTTAATTGGGATTCCCATTCCCATAAACAAAGCGGAATGGTGGCCGCCGTTGTGTTACCAAACTTTTGAATGTTGATCATCACTTTTTCCCGGGGCAATCCCATGCGGTTGGCTGTTGCATCGATTATGCGGAGGTTGGCCTGGTGCGGAACCAACCAGGCGATATCGTCACCGGTTAAATTATTTCGCTCCAACAGTTCGGCGCTTACATCGGCCATACCTTTTACGGCAAATTTGAAAACAGGTTGTCCGTCCTGGAAAGCATAGTGCTCCCGGGCCATAACGGTTTCAACAGATGCGGGTTTTTTAGAACCGCCTGCCTTCATATGCAGGTACTGGCAGCCACTGCCATCACTTTTAAGCAGTGAATCTTGTATGCCATATCCTTCCTCATTGGGTTCAAGCAATACAGCGCCGGCGCCGTCTCCAAAAATGATACAGGTGGCCCTGTCCTGGTAATCCACAATGGCACTCATTTTATCGGACCCGCAAACCACTACTTTTTTGTAGCGGCCACTTTCGATTAATGAAGCGCCAAGGGTAAGGGTATATAAAAAGCCGGAGCAGGCTGCAGATACATCAAAGCCCCAGGCATTTTTAGCGCCGAGCTTATCGCAGGCAATATTGGCCGTGGCCGGAAATACATGGTCGGGGGTTACGGTGCCTACAATCAGGCAGTCTATTTCTTCCGGGCTAATGCCTCTTTTTTCGCACAACTGTCTTACGGCTGGTACGACCATATCGGAAGTAGCCAGTCCTTCTCCTTTTAAAATCCTTCTTTCAGAAATGCCGGTGCGGGTACGTATCCATTCATCGTTCGTTTCCACAATTTTTTCGAGGTCGAAATTCGTAAGCCGGTCTTCAGGAACATAGCCGCCAACAGCCGTAATGGCGGCGGAGATTTTAGGTGTGATCATCAGTGTTGCTTTCGTTACGGGCACGAATATACTGTATAGTTTGTTGTTTGGCCATACGTTACTAACATTGATCAACCGGTATAAATCACAACACCATTTTCCCCTATCTTGCGAACGTATGATAGCATTCCTGAAAGGAGATTTTATGCATAAAAGCCCGGCAGTGGTACAGGTAGAGGTGGCCGGGGTGGGTTATGAAGTACATATAAGCCTCCATACCTACTCCCATATTCAAAACCTGGAGAAGGGCCAGTTGCATACCAGCCTGCTCATCCGGGAAGATGCCCACCTGCTGTATGGGTTTTTTGAACTGGCTGAAAAGGAAATGTTTCACCACCTTTTGTCGGTGTCCGGTATCGGTGCATCTACTGCGAGGGTTATGCTGTCCTACATGAAACCGGCAGAGATTTCGGCTTGTATTGTAAACGGGGACACCCGTACACTGGAAGGGATTAAAGGAATTGGCAAAAAGACGGCTGAGCGAATCGTATTGGAACTCAAGGATAAATTGGCCAAAAATCCGGTGGAATCAAATATTCCAGCCCTGAAAAACAATACTTTGCAGCAGGATGCGTTTAATGCTCTGCTGGCCTTAGGCATCAACCGGCAGGCCGCAGCCACCGCCTTAGAAAAAACGATGGCCGCCAATCCAAATTATTCTGTTGAGGAACTTATTAAACAGGCGCTTCGTACCCTGTAGTATAGCTATTTAGGAAACTAATTGATTGGAGAAAACAACCTTGAACCTTAGAACTGCTCATATTTTCCGTCCACTGGTATGTTCCGCCGCCATACTGGCTGTTTTACTACCTGCTCTTGCCAATAACCGGCAGACTGCCCGTTATAACAGAAGGCCTGTGGACCATGTACAGGAAGAAGATCCCAAACCAGAAAGCCTCTCGTACAGGCAGGCAGCATTTAAAGCCGAAAAGCAGCCGGAAAACCAGGTTGACACAAACCGGTACCCGCTCCGTGACCGTTATGGCGATCCCTATTCTAACCCTAACCGGAATACCTTCGATCTCCGCGATACGAGTATTATTAAACGCTCAATAGAATACGATCCGGTTACAAAGCAATACTACATCGTAGAAAAAATAGGCAACCGCTATTACCGCACACCAACGGCCTTCACCATGGAGGAATTTGTGCGGATGCAGGGTAAAAAGGACGAAGATGACTATTTCCGCAAGCGGGCCAGCCTGCTGGCCAATATGAACCGCCGTCAGTACAAGCCCAAACTGAAAATATCTAACGACTGGTTTAACCGCATCATGGGTGTAGGCCCCGATGGTAAAGTAAAGATTGACATAAAACCAACCGGTTATGTCGACTTCCTCGCTGGTTACCAGGGACAAAATATTAAAAATCCCACCCTCCCTGAACGGGCCAGAAGGAATGGCGGTTTTGATTTTAATATGAACTCGCAGTTACAGATGGACGCCAGCATAGGCGAAAAACTGAAACTGCCAATTAACTATAATACGCTGGCCAATTTCAACTTTGAAAACCAGCTGAAGTTAGATTTTCGTGGAAAGGATGATGATATCATCAAGCAATTCCAGGCGGGTAACACCAACTTCGCCAGTAAAGGAACGCTTATTCCCGGTGCCAATGCCCTCTTTGGTGCTAAGCTGGCCGCACAGTTCGGCAAGCTTACTGTTACCACCGTATTTGCCAATATGCAATCGCAGCGGCAAACTCAAAATGTACAGGGCGGTTCTACGGCCCAGCGTTTCTCCTTACGCTCTGATGAGTATGATGAGAACCGTCACTTCCTGATGGCCCAGTATTACCGTAATAATTATAACAAGGCAAATGAGAAATTGCCACTGGTAAATTCAAGGGCTATTGTACAGCGGGTAGAGGTTTGGGTAACCAACCGCAATGGTACTACTACTGACACGAGGGATGTGGTCGCTTTTATGGACCTGGGAGAAAACCAGCCTTATAGCCCGGTGCTAACGGGCAGCGGCTCCGACCTGCCCAATAACGGTTCTAATAACCTGTATTCTACCTTACTTTCAAACCCTGCATACCGCAACTCTTCGCAGGTGCAAAGCCAGCTGACCGGTTTAGGCTTATTACCCGTACAGGACTTTGAAAAAACATTTGCCCGTAAACTGCAGCCATCGGAGTATTATTATAACGATAAGCTGGGTTTTATTTCACTTAACCAGCAATTACAACCGGATGAAGTATTGGGTATAGCCTTTCAGTATACCTACAATGGTAAAGTATACCAGGTGGGTGAATTTTCGCAGGATGTGCCGCCAGACAGTACCGGTAATTCACAAAAAATACTGTTCCTCAAATTATTAAAAGCCACCTCACAGCGTACCAACCTGCCTATCTGGGACCTGATGATGAAGAACGTTTATTCAGTAGGCTATGGCCAGCTGGAAAGACAGGATTTTGATCTCTATCTTACGTATGAAGAACCGAGCAATGGCGAGAAAAGATATCTACCACCGGCAGAAGTACTGGCACCCTATAAAGGCCAGCAGCTGATCACCATGACCAACCTGGACCGGCTGAATAACCAGAATGACCCGCAGCCCGATGGAACCTTCGACTTTGTAGAAGGGTATACCGTTATATCCAGCCAAAGCCGGATTATATTCCCGGTGCTGGAGCCATTCGGCCGCGATCTGGATTATGCTTACGGCAACCAGGCCGATCGTGACAAGTATCTATATTACCCGCTTTATGATACCATTAAAGCCATTGCGCAAACCTATGCTAACCTCAACCGGTTTAAGATACAGGGTAAGTCTAAATCATCCGGATCCGGAGGGTTAAGTGGCGGCGTGGGCGAGTACCAGTTGGGCTATAATATTCCGAGGGGTTCTGTAACCGTTACGGCCAATGGACAAGTGCTTATCGAAAACGTGGACTATGAAATAAACTATGATCTCGGTACACTGCGTGTTACCAACCAGCAAGTATTAAGTTCTGGCATACCTGTTTCTATCAACTACGAAAACAACCAGGCATTTGGCTTCCAGCAAAAAAGTTATTTGGGAATCAGGCTTGATTATCTCGCCAGTAAAAAATTATCACTGGGTGCCACGATGGTACGGTTAAGTGAGCGGCCATTCTTCATCAAGCAACAATACGGTGAAGATCCTATCCGCAATACCATGTATGGTTTTGATCTGGACTACCGGAGTAATTTACCAAGGCTTACCAAATGGTTAGACAAACTGCCTTTCTATTCCACGAAGACTATGTCTTCTATCAATACATATTTTGAAGGGGCAATTCTGCAACCGGGCCATGCCAAACAAATTAACGGTGTAAAAGAAGATGGTGAAACGCCAGACCGCACCGGCCAGGTATATATAGACGATTTTGAAGGTACCCGTGCGGGTATTGACCTTCGCTTTCCGATTGTAAGCTGGACGCTTTCATCCGTGCCGCAAAACAATGGTATGTTTCCTGAAGGCAGCCTGAACAATGATTTAAGCAGCGGATATCGCCGTGCAAAAATGGCCTGGTATAATATCGAGCCGCAGTTGCAGGAAAAGAATAATGCCAATAACCCATACAGGAACAACCTGGCTGAATTGTCAAAACCGGAGGTAAGACAGGTATTACAGAAAGAGATTTTCCCAAGAAGGAGCACACAGTTTGGAGAAGGATTGCTCACCACATTTGATGTGGCTTTCTACCCAAAAGATCCCGGCCCCTACAACTTTGAATACCGTAATGGTTTAATAGATGGTAATGGTAAACTGCTTAACCCTACGCAATCCTGGGGTGGTATGATGCGCAATATTGACCAGACCGATATGGAGACCGCCAATATTGAGTTTATAGAATTCTGGGTACAGGATCCGTTTATTACTAATACATCGAATCCGAATGGCGGCCAGTTATATTTCAACCTGGGTAATATATCTGAAGATGTATTGCGTGATGGTAAACGCCAGTACGAAAATGGCTTGCGTACGCCAACCAACAATGCAAGGCTGGATGAAAATACGGTATGGGGACAGGTGCCGGCTATTCCGCTACAGGTGACCAACGCATTTAGTAATGAGCCGGACGACAGGCAGTTCCAGGATGTGGGTTATGATGGCCTGACGGATACCGGTGAGGTGAGAAAATTCTCTCCATACATTGCTAACATTGCCACCATTCATGGTACCGCATCTGCATTGTACCAGCGGGCACAGCAAGATCCTGCTAATGATAACTTCAAAGCATACCGCGACGCTTCATT
>CAYLRV010000052.1:0-31192 GCA_964386395.1 uncultured Chitinophaga sp. | reverse complement strand
TATGTCAAAATTTACTTTAAAAAACTAAAATACCAACCACGGTTTTCAAAAACGGGTAAATTCAGCTTTCAAAAAATACAAAAGGAAACAATCGGGGCTATACAGATCGAAAGACGTTATTTTGAAGATAATGTAGTTAAGAAGTATACTCAGCTGGCTGAAAATAAATAATGGCCCACTGCTTGAATGATACCAGCGTCCCGGCCAGGCACAGCGCCATGGGGGAGACGCTGGTGCAATGGTTAAGTTGCTGTTCCAACCCTATTTGAGTTTTCAGGAAAGCAACACGCCGCTGTTGTGTCTTGTGTGCGGGTATGTGATGGGTAAAAAGACCAACAGCAGGAAATACAGCAATACCCTAACTTCATTTGTTGGTGTTTCTGCCGCCCGCAAGGCAGTACGCAACACCAACAACGGCGAGGAAGATGCACGCCACTGTTGTGTCTTGTGTGCGGATAGGTGATGAGGCGGGAGACCAACAGCAGGAATGAGATGTGTGTACCCAATATTGTTGGTGTTTCCTCCTCGCACAAGCCTGCACGCAACACCAACAATGGCCAACACCAGCGTCCCGGCCACGCACAGCGTCATGGGGGAGACGCTGGTGAAAACTTAGAAATAAAACGTCACGCCACCCTTTACAAACAACGGACTGCCGGGCGTATAATGTATCTCACTTACCGGCGCCAGTTCATTCTTCAGTCTTGATTCTGTATTGAACTGCGCTTCACGCCAGTCACGGTTCAGCAGGTTTTCACCAGTAATGCTGAAGTCGAATTTCTTAATACGGTAACTGAGTATCATATCCAGCAGAAAATAACCTTCAGCGTTAATACTGTTGATCTCATCTGCCGGGCGGTCGCCAATAAAGCGGTAGCGCAGCGAACCACTAAAGCCATTTTTTGATTTGGCCGTAAGGCCGCCAATGCTGGTAAAGGAAGGTGCCAGTGGCACATAGTCTTCACCCTTGGCTTCTTCAATCGCCCTGGCCCTGGTCAGGTTCACATCAATATCACCAAAGAGCCATTTATTGAACTGGTAGCGGGCTGATACATCAATACCCATACGGCGTGTTTTGCCACTTGGTTCTATAATGCCGGCATCGCCTACATATACAAACTCCTGCTCAGAATATAAATGCCAGAGGGCTGTTTTGATGATCAGGTTTTTAGAAGGCCGGGCAATAAAGCCGAGGTCTGTGCCAATCACCCTTGGTAAAATATCCTTCGCCTGCTGATCAAGTATCACACGGGTATCATTGGAGTGGAAGCCGATACCATTCTGCAGGTAGAACTTAATTTTCGCAGAAGGGGAGTAGCTGATATTCAGTTTCGGGCTGAAGCTTCCTTTTGTTTGTTTGGAGAAATCCGTTTCACCAGCCAGTTCATCCCTGTATTTGAATATAAAATGATCGTAACGGAGGCTGGCGTTCAGGGCCACTTTCTTGCCCAGTTCTATATCCTGGTTTACCCAGATAAAGGAATTGGTTTCCTTTACATCACCTTTCTGTATGCTGTTGTAAAAAGTAGTGCGGGTGGCTTTGGCCAGTTCAATATCCATCACATCATCATGCCGGAAACCGGCGCCAAATTCGGTATTGGCTTTTTTATTGCCAATTAAATATGATTTAGCAGCTGTGGTGGTATAACCAAATATATTCCTTGTTTCCCGCTGGTTGATCATATCGCCATTAACGGGATCATCCAGGAAGAAAGTGAAATTAGAATAGAGGTTAAACTTATACCGGCTGAAATAGAACTGGTCGGTTGACTTCCAGTTGCTTTTCCATTGCTTATTAAACTGCACATTGAAATTGGTACGGGAGGTATTACCGCCTTCCGTATCATCAATAGCGCCAAAGCGGCCAATCATGCCATTTTGCACAGCCCGGTCAGGAATTTGGCCGGAAGCATTCCACTTGCTGTCGAAAGTAGAAGCTGAAATACTGAGCTGGGTTTGATTGCCAAACCAGGCCGTATACTTTCCAAAAATATTGAAGCGGTGAAAATCCTGGGGGCTGTCGAAATAGCCATCGGTTGTGGAATATTCAGAAGCAATATAAAACTGCTGTTTATTCTTTTCGGTATTCTTGTTGAATACTTTCAGCAAACCGGATACACGCTGTGTATTGAACCGCCCGATTTCTGCACGCAGGCTGTTATTGTCTGAAAAGTCTTTTGTCTTAAAGTCTACATAGGCTGCAGTGGCCAGGTTGCCTTTTGAAGCAAAGTAGGGGCCTTTATCAAAGTCAACTTTTTCTACTGTCTCCGGAATAAGGAAGTGCAAATCAGCATAGCCCTGTCCGTGTGCATGGCTTACCATATTTACCGGTATGCCGTCTGTAGTAATGGCGATATCCGTACCGTGGTCTATATCAAAACCACGTAAGAATATTTGTTCAGCTTTGCCACCACCGGCATGCTGGGCAATAAATAATCCGGGTACCACTCTTAATACATCCTGTGAGGTATTTAAGGGGCGGAGTTTTATATCCACTGCACCGATAGTGCTGAGGCCACTGGTGCGTTTACTGTTGATGCGTATTTCAGCCAGGTCGAGGTTTGCTTTGCGCAGGTTGACTTTAATAGTCGATAAGAGATTGGCTTTTATTTCTACAGGTACAACCTCCGTCTTATAACCGATATGCGAAACAATCAGTTCATATTGCCCTGCTGCGATGGCATCCATACGGAAGCGGCCGAAATAATCAGTATTATCTGTTTTATCACCCTGTAAATTAATACTGGCACCGGATAGCGGCACACGGGTATCTGCATCGGTGATAAAGCCTTCGATATTTCCTTTTTGTGCATAACTATTGACAGATAGCAGTAATAGTGCCAGTAAAATGATTTGGTTAGGTCGCATACCGCTGGTTTTGTACATCTACGGTGCAAATAACGCTATGGTTTTCAAAATGCATATTTACATTATATGAGCGGTGGCTGAAATTAGGCTTAATTATTATTGGTAACTGTAATAGACCGCCGTTATGCTGCGCTTGCTGATGACAGGTTTCGACAAGCGCAACCTGATATTGAAGAGAGCTCAACATGACATTTGTTCAAAATGTTAAATCCAATATCAACCCGTTCCCGTATCTCTATCTGTTATTGCCCGTACGGATTTATAAAAACCAATTTGTTTAATCAAACTATTTATTTATGAAAAAGAAACTTCTTATTGGAGGTTTACTGGGTGCCATTGTGGTAGGCGGATTTATATACGCTGCCGATCATATTGATGCACCTGCGGTTACAGGCCCGGGCAGTACCAGCCCCGGAAATGATATCACTGATATCTATGCTTTTCAAAGCCCTGCTGACAACAGCAAAATGGTATTTGTGCTGAATACACAGGGGTTATTATCTCCCGCTGCCTCAGCCACAGCTTCATTCCCGGCAAATGTGATGTATGAGTTTAATATCGACAACACCGGCGACAATGTGGAAGACCTCGTTATCCAATGCCTGGTACAGGGTGGTAAAATGCGTGTTTATGGCCCCGTTGCCCCTGGCACTACCGGCACAGTAAGTATGGTGCGTACAGGCGGCCCTGTTACAGAAACGAATGTAACGGCCTACGGCAGCACGGCAGTAGTAGGTACAAACGCCAATGGGACGAAAGTTTTTGCTGGTCCCCGTGACGATCCTTTCTTCTTTGACCTTGCCCGGTTTAAAGAAATCCTGGCCGGTACCCAACCCGGTTTCAGTAACCCCGGTGTGGATGCATTCGCAGGCACCAATGTGATGTCAATTGTAGTGGAAGTGCCTAAGACGCTGCTGGGTACTGCAGCCACAATCAATGTGTGGGGCGAAACCAAGTCAAAATAATACTAACCTTAAACTACATATATTATGTTACGAATAAATAAAATCACCCTGCTTTCTTTATTAGCAGCAAGCAGTTTTCTTACCAGTTGCGATAAAGATGATGATCAAATGGACAGTTTTGATACATCGGGCACATATACGCAGAATGACCAGATGGCCAGGCCCGCCATCAACACCGTGTTTGTAAACTCGGCCCGCAAGAATGAGTTTAACACAACCATTCCTACAGCTATGAATGGCGCATTCAATGCGCAGTTCCAATCGGTACTTACCACTTTTGGCTACACGCAGAATGCGCTGGGCCAGGATAAAGCAACATTCGCAGGATTGCTGGTTACCGATGTGCTGAATGTAGCCATGAGTGGCACTACCACCTTCTTCGATGGTACGAATGTGCTGACAGGCAGGGCCCTGGCAGATGATGTAATTGACACTGAACTGCTTTTGATCTTTGGCGGGCCAGCGGGTACAGCAAACCCCACGCTGACCAAGGACAATGTAAATGCAAATGATAAAGCTTTTTCAACTTCGTTCCCATATCTCGCTACTCCGTTCTAATCCACATTAGCAAAGGGCAGTTTCGGCTGCCCTTTTGTTTTAAAACCTGTTGCATGGCACACAAACTTATAATCCCGTTCCTGCTTTTTGCTTTCTTTTCGTCCTGTAAGCAGCAGAAGAACATTGCACAGGAGGCAGACTATGTGCAATACCTGAGCCTGGCCTTTAGCAATGATAAAAAAGAGGCTACAGCAAAGGAGATAAGCTTTTGGTCCGCCCGTTTACAACAGGATACCGGCAGCTATATCAACAAAATGGAGCTGGCTGTTCATCATCTGGCCATGTTCCGCCACAACGGACAAATTAATCATCTGCTGACAGGTGATTCTTTATTGAAAAATGCTTCCCGTAAATTAAATGACACAGATCCTGAATTGCTGTATTCACTTTCGCAAAACTGTATCATGCAGCACCAGTTCAACGCCGCTTCTGCATATAATGATGCAGCTGTAAAAGCAAGCGGCGATCCGTTCACCATAAAACTGCTGCAGTTTGATACCTATATGGAACTCGGCCGCTATGCGGAAGCCTATGCGGCATTACAATCGTTAAAAGATAAATCTGCATTCGACTATCTTATCCGCAAAGCGAAATGGGAAGATCATAAAGGCAACCTGGATGGAGCCATTGTACTGATGGAGCAGGCTTTTGATAAGGTGAAAGACAAAAAGAAGAGCCTGTATATATGGACCCGGTCAAACCTGGCCGATATGTATGGCCATGCAGGCAGGGTAGAAGAGGCCTATGCCGCTTACCTGGATGTATTGAAAAAAGATCCAGCGAATCTTTATTGCCTGAAAGGCATAGCCTGGATAGCCTGGTCGCACGATAACAATGGAACCGAGGCCAAACGCATATTACAGTTTATACTGGCACAGACAGAAATGCCCGATTTAAAATTATTGCTGGCTGAAATATGCGAAGCAGAAGGGGATGAGGCAGGCAAACGTAAATGGGAAAAGGATTTCCTCACTACGATTGCTAAGCCGGGCTATGGCGGCATGTACAACAAATACCTGATAGGATTATATAACCAGGACAAGGAACTGTCAGCAAAAGCACTGCCCATAGCTGAGGCAGAATTGAAGAACCGCTTTACGCCGGAAACCAATGACTGGCTGGCCTGGACCTATTATAACCAGGGACAAATTGATAAGGCCTATGCTATCTCAAAGCAGTACGTCTATAATAAAACATTCGAGCCCGATGCAGTGCTGCACACGGCATATATATTCGCTGCGAATGGAAATAAAGCTGAAGCAAAGGCTATGCTGAAAGAATGCCTGGGCAGCTCCTTTGAAATTGGGCCACTGACTACAAAGGAAATAAAAGCAAAACTCGAAACGCTTTAATCACCCGCTTTCTTGTACTTCTTTTCGCCGGCTTCAATGCTCACAGCTAGTTTATTCTCCGCAGGCGGAACAGGGCAATTATAAATCCCTTTTATATAGGCGCAATACGGATTATAGGCTTTGTTGAAATCCAGCAGTACGGTGCCATTGCTGATATCTTTCTGGCGCATATCTATATAGCGGCCGTTTTCATAGGTGCTGGTTCCATTGGTGCTGTCGGTAAAGGGGACAAATAAATAGTCGCCATATTCAGCAGTGCCCATCAAATCCTTCGATTGGTATACATGCAGTTTTAGTGCTTTGTTGTGGAGGTTGAAATAGAGTATGCCATAGGGCCGGAAAGTCTGGTCTTCATTGCCGGAGGTCTTCATGGTAAACCAGGCCGATTGTTGAATTTTTTCAAAACGGGCGGTTACAGCATAGGTTTCATTGACCGGGAAGAAATCCATCTGCTTTTTATCAGCACCTTTTATCACTTCATGGTTGAACACATAATCCCTCCGGAATATGGTGAGTGAATCAGAATAGGCCTTTTGTTGGGCAAAACTGCCAAGGCAAATAAGTAATGCTATAATTATCGACAGTTTTTTCATGTCTTTAGTTCATCAGTAAGATGTTTACACTGCGCTGTAATATATTGAAAGCGATTTCAGCCATCAGGTTTTCTTTGTCAAGTGTGGGGTTTACCTCGGCTATCTCGAAGCAGCAGATCTTTCGCATCTGCATAAACTTACTGATAAGATCTTCCGCTTCTCTTTCTTTTAATCCATTGCTTACCGGTGTACCCGTGCCTTTGGAGATTGAAGAGTCAAGGCTGTCCACATCGAAGGAAATATAAATATCGGTGCAGTCGGCCAGGTACCGCTGTACCGCCCGTACAATATTCTCTGCCCCCTTACTGCGTACTTCTTTGGTGGTAAACACCTTCATACCGTATTTATCAATCAGGTGGCGTTCTTCCTTTTCAAAATCACGCAGGGATATAAAGACCACATCTTCTGGCAAGACTTTGGGTGCTATCTTACCAATAGTCTTCATATAATTCCAGTGGGCTGTTGTATCAGCATCCAGTTCATGTACGGCGCAGTCTTCATTGTCTTCGTTGATGGTAGCAGCCAGTGGCATACCGTGCACATTACCGCTTGGTGTGGTATAGGGGGTATGGAGATCGGCATGTGCATCTATCCATATTACACCCAGTTTACTTTTGGGCTTGGCCATTTTAATACCGGCAATGGTTGCGCCGGCAGTACTATGGTCGCCACTGAGCACCACGGGAAAGAAATTATTCTTGATACTGTCAGAGACAGATTTGCTAACCCGGTCATAAATAGCCACGATACCCTTGGCCCGTTTGGCATAGGGCGATTCAATGGGTTCGTACAACAGTTTGTTCTCCGTCTGAATTTTTTCGGAAGGAAAATGAATAAAGAAATTGCTCATAAAATCCAGTGCAGCAATCTTGATAGCTTCCACACCCAGGCTGGCACCCCGGGTACCGGCACCAATTTCTGAAGGAACTTCTATCAGTTTGATATTCTTCATATAAATACGTTAAGTAAAATAATAGACGGCAGGCCGCCAGGAACAATGGGGTAGTAAATGGAATGCTTGTAAACCTATCAATCAGGTATGTAGAAGTTTGCCGGCAGTGATAGCTCGGCAAAACTGCATGTGCGGCAGTATTTCTTCTTTTGGCAAGGCATGTGGCAAAGATACAGGATTCGGGTAAGGATAAAAAGGCGGAGAATTTAGTAGTCGATACCCGGACTTGCAGTTTATCGTTTATAGTTTTTTGTTTATCGTTCCCTCAGATCAGAGGGTATATCGTAATTATAGAGATTCTTTTTGATCTGGGTACACCCAACGTTAAACGTCAAACTTTAAACCCGAAACGTTCTCCTACTCATGCGCTGCCAACACCGGAATATGACTATGATACGCCAATCGCTTCGTATGCGACATTTTAAATATCGATGTGGAATTGGTTTGGTGTTTCGGTACAGTTATCAGCACATCAATATTGTAATCGTTTACAAAATTGTCAATAGCATCTGTGAAGCTGTTCAGCGTTAAGAAGTAGAACTCTGTGTCAAACTTGCTGAACATGGCTGCCAGTTTTTCTTTTTCCCTTTGCAATTCTTCCGGCAGTGAAACATACACCTCGCTGTTTACATGCACGATATGCAGCTTGGGGTTAAACATTTCCAGTACGGCTGTTATGAGTTCGGCCGGCGTTACTTCTTCTACGTTTTTAAAATCAGAAGCAAATACCACGTTATTCAATCCCTTGTATTTTGCATCCGGCGGTATAATCATTACCGGGTATAAATTTTTATCTATCAGCTTTAGTGTATTGCTGCCAAACATAGCCTGGCGTATGGCCGACTTACCGGTGATACCCATGAGGATGAGGGTGGCACGGATGGTATGGGCCATCCTGGCTATATTATCAATCAGGTCGCCGCCCTGCTCCATTTCTGTCTCCACATTTTTTACGCCGGCCTTTATAAATTCCTTTCGCAGGCTTTCCAGGTAATTATGGCCAATATCGTAGTCATCGTCACTTTCATAGTTGTTGTACAAAATGGCATGGGCATCGTCTTTGCCTGCCAGCATCTGGGCGGCATAACGGGCTGCATTCAACGAAGTTTCAGAAAAGTCAACCGGGATAATGACACGGTGCATGGTAGTTGGTTTAAGGAGCAAATTTAGGTGAAATGTTATTTGCTGCCAGCCCCATACATACAGCGGGTGTTAATAAATTGATTCAAAAGTTTGCTGCTGCATCAACCGGGAAAACTCGGGTATTTCGCCGCAAAGCGTAGCCAGTTCCTGTAAATATGATCTGAACAGGGGGGAACGGAAATGCTGGTTTGCCACGGATTCTTTTTTGAAGCTTTTGATGTGGATGAAATTACAGTCGTTGTCATTATTGGCATAGCACTGGCTGCGCATGCCACCAGGTCCCTGCTTAGACAATGCATCAAAATAATGATCGATTACTTTTTGTGCGGTCTGCTGCTGACCATCGGGGACTGAAAAGGACATAATGTACCTTACCATAGAACATTGTGTTTTGGTTTAGTACAGCCGGTTATTGCAGAGGCAATGAAAAGAAGCAAATCGCTGCTTTTCTGTGATGATCAGGATAATAGCCTGACAAACGGCATTTTTAGCCTGTTAGCCCCTTGTAAACATTTTGCGGATAACCACTTTATCGTGGCTGTACACATCGTCCCGGAAGTTGAGGTTGCCGTCATTATCCACCCATGCTGTGTAGTATATGATAAACACGGGTACGGGTTGTTTCAGTTTTACTATTTTCTCATTTGTCTGGTTCATCGCCGTTACAATCTTTTCGGTTGTCCATTCCGGGTCATTGCGCAGCAGCCATTCTGCCATTTTTTGTGGCTCATTCAGGCGCACACAACCATGGCTGAAGGCACGTTTATCCAGTTTGAAAAAGCCCTTGGACGGGGTGTCGTGAAAATAAATATTGAAGCTGTTGGGAAAAATGAATTTTACTTTACCAAGTGCATTACCGGGGCCAGGCTTCTGGCGTATACCGCCACCCACACGTTCCATATTTTTTGAGGCCAGGTAATTCGGGTTACGGGCAATAGCCGGGTTGATTTCGTTTTTTATAATGCTGGCCGGTACGTTCCAATAGGGGCTGAAGTGGATGCTGCTAAGATCGCCGTTGAACATAACGGTGTTATTGCCCACTTTACCCACAACGACAATCATACTCCACAATTCTTTATTGCCATCATATACATGCAGCATAAACTCCGGTATGTTGGCGATAATCAGGTTGCCTTTTGGTTTCTGTGGCATCCAGCGCATACGGTCCATGTTTAACAATACCTGCATCAGCCTGTCTTTAGCGGATACATTCATGTCTTTGATAAGGTTATTTCCCATTACCCCATCTGCTTTATAACCATGTGTGAGCTGGAATTTTTTTATGGCGGCTTCAAGGCTGTCCGTAAACAGCATAGAACTGTCGCTGCTGGTAAAATCGCCTGTGGCCTGCAGCCTTTTTTTGATGAGGGCTATTGCTGCTGATGAATCCCCTTTTTTAAATGTTCCTTTCATCTCCGGGATGGGTTTCCAGCCACCTCTCTTCACCGCATCTGTATATACCTGCAGTTTCTTTTTCAGGCTGCCATACATTTCATTTACCTGCTCGTAATATTTGTCGTCGCTGTGCTTCTTGTTTAGCAATGAATCGGCCATGGCCACAGGATCCATTTTTTTGATTGGGATAAATTTCTCCTGCTCTTTCCTTTTTACATAGCCCTTTTCATAGGTGCTGTTGATATAGCGGATAAAGTGCTCCGTAAATCCAAATTCTGCTTCCAGCAGTTTTGCATCTTTAGTGCTTACTGCTACCTGTTCCTGGTTAAGATAACTCTCTGCCTGGCTAAAGAAAGCTTTATTGGCAATGGTCGTATCTTTTTGATGGGTAACGGCATAGTCGTATTGGTTCCAGAACAAACGGGCCTGTTCTGTCATGCCTTCGGATGAAAACCAGGCATACTGGTAATTGCGTGCATTGTAAAAGCTGCGGATACGGCGGGCAATTTTTTTATCGCCCAGCTGATGTGAGGCAATGTAGTTTTCCATTGCCATGCTGTCAAGGAAAATATCATTAAATGCATTTTCAGCTGTGATGGAATAATCACGGCTGGTCATTTTTTTCTTCTCTTTAGTGGTGTCTTCCACTACTTCGTCTACATTTTCGATAGGGCCAGCTTCTGATGGGTCGCCGGATTTTTCTTTACTGTCTTTACAGGAAATAATAAGGACTGAGCTGAGGAGGATAAGGCCAAATTTAAACTTCATACTGTTTTGAGGTTGGTAGCCGTAAAAATAACCAATATTTCAGCTTCGCAGAAATTTAGGAGGGAATGGGAACGCAGATGTCGCTGATTGGGCTGATAGGAACGGATTGATGGCTGCTTCGCAGAAATTTATAAAGGAAATGGGAACGCAGATGACGCGGATCAAACGGATAAATGCGGATTGGTTTCTGCTGCGCAGAAATGAAATTGGAACGCTGATAACGCTGATCCAGCGGATTAAAACAGATGTTTCTGCTACGCAGAAATTAGATTGGAACGCTGATAACGCTGATTAGGCTGATTGAGCGGATTAAAACAGATGTTTCTGCTACGCAGATATTAGATTGGAACACGGATGACGCGGATGGAACGGATGAGTACGGATGTTTCTGCTTCGCAGAAATTTGTTTTGATGATAAGCAAAAATGAAGTTCGGTAACCAGGGGGAGGACTAAGCATAACAGAAAAAATCGGTGTAAATCTGCTCAATCAGCGTTCCAATTAATTCAGGTTCTTAGAAGCCTGCCCGATCATGTACCCGTTGTGGTATAATTGTACGGTGTAGTTTCCCCGTTGATAATCGTCAGGGTTCAGCGAGAAGAACAGGCGTTTAGCTTCTCCTTTGGCATATTCAAACCTGATTTTGCGGGTGTATATTTTTTTCTCGCCGCTTTTTGTTTGCAGGGCAGAGGATGATTCCCATGCATCGGGTTTCATCACCGTACCGTCAGGCTGGTTTACAATAATAAATACTTCCGCATCATTGGCTTCGGCTACGTTGTTTTGCACGGCAAACGAAACGATCATTTTCGAAACCTTGCCGGCATTAGTCGTTTCCGTTTCTTTATCGTTCTTCACCATCACTGGTGTTAGTTTAACTTCTGAAGCCACAAAGGCGGATGCGGCACTCAGTTTTTCGGTCAGCACTTTATTTTCCTGTGAAAGCTGTTGCATACCACCCTCCAGGTTTTTTACCTGTATGTTCACTTTGTCGAGAACGGCACTTATCTGTTGCTTCTCTTCTTCAATGGAGCTGTTTTTGCCCTGGAGTTCAAGAACTAATTGTTGCAGCTCGGCTGTTTTTTGCCGGGCAAGCACCAGGTCTTCTTTTTTCGCATTATTGTTTTTGAGAATAGCAGCTATTTCTGCACGGAGCCGGTATATTTCCGAAAGTTTGTTGCCGAGCTCGCCTTTTAGCAAACCTTCATTACTTCTGGCAGCGGTAAGCTGTGTGTCGAGGCCATTAATAGTGGCTGTATAAATCTTTTGAAGAGAGTCCTGCACATCCTGCGCCACTGCCAGTGAGTCTTTTACAAAGATTTCTTTTCGCTTGCGGCTGTAATTTGTCTTATCGTAAAGATGATAAACCCATGTGCCGACAAGGCCCACAGCAAGCATGAGCATTATGGCGAGTTTACTGTCCTTCACAAAAAGCAGTTAAGCGTTGATTATTGTTTTATAGTTTGATCCACGTAAGCTGATACCCAGCCCACCTGTCCGTTTTTAACCAGGTAGAATTGTTTTGTTTCAAATACAGATTGAAACTGCCGCATGATTTTATACATCAGCCCGGCACCTGCCATCAGCGATTTTTGATCAAACACTTTATGTACCCGGCTCACTTCATTTGTTACCATTTCTTTTTCTGCCGTCCGGTTGATATTACCGGCAAGAAACTTTGCCTGGAATACATCCGGGTTTGTATAAATGGTTTCGCAGAAACGTCTTATCTCATCAAGGCTTACCGATACGATAGAGTTTTCAATCAGTTCGGGGTGCAGGAGTGTGGCAACGGCCCAGGCAATACCACCACTCACTGCAATATTGTCACTGAGCGGATAGGCACCGCTGCTGTTGACCTGGTAGGCAATATCAGTGTTTTCAGCACCGGCCAGCACCCGTTGCAGGTATTTGTTATACTGCAGGAGCTTGGGATCGTTGGTACATTCTGTACAACGCTTGTCTGCCATATTCAGCACACTGCGTGTACCCCAGTTTAGCTGAAAGAGATGGAATGTTTTCGTGTCATTGCCCGGAAAGAAACCGCCCTTTGTGTTGCCGCTTCCAATATCAAATAGAAATGTATTGAATCGCCTGTTTTCCGGAATGATACCAAGATGAGAGAGTTTGGCCTCTTTGTCTACATCCACCAGCTCCACTTCACGGTTGGGTTCATTTATTTTTATACGGAATGAATCAATGAGGCGGATTACATTGGCAATCTTTTCATCTTTCTCGGCCTGCATTTTTACACCGCTGCTGATAACAGTAAAAATTCTGTTGGCAGGGATATCGTAGGTCTTTAATGCTGTATTGTATAAACCACAGAACCCATCGAGGGTGGCTGAGAACGTAGCAGGTGTGAAGCTGATAAAGTCCGTATTGACAGAACTGTCTTTCAATATCTGGAAAGCACCGGAGCTTTTTGCATTCTTGCCGATTTCGATCACACTCATTTTTACCCCCTTGGAGCCTACTTCAATACCGGTATAAACTACCGAATTGGCATAGCGTGGCTTGATGCTGTTTTGCGAAACAACCAGCAAGGGGCAAGCGATAATGAGAATAAGCATTCTCATCCGGAGGAGTACAGAACTTAACATGGTTAGTATTTTTCTCCGGTAAAATTACTGTAATGTATTGCGGCAGGAGCAGCTCCGGGAGGGCGGGCCCAATTATGTGTATAAGATGTGTTTAAAATAAAAACCGTCCCGATAGAATCGGGACGGTTTCTTACGCAGGAGTAGTCTGCTTTTAACCGAATAAACCACCTTTTTTAAGGCTTCTTACACCTTCACCGATTTTGAAGCCATTATGATAAATTTCTACTTTATAATTGCCAGTAGCGAAATCTGTCTGATTGATTGGGAACTGGATTGCTTTACGGGTACCTTGCTCGTAGTTCACAGGTATTTTAGCTGTGAAACTTTTATCACCGTCCATACGGGTATTCAATACATTGCCATCTTGTGCAATCACTTTACCATCAGGTGCGGTAACAATCAGGTACATATCTGCTGGGCCAGACCTTGCGATACGGTTCTCAACATCAAATGATACCACCAGTTTGTCTACTTTTTTCGCTTTGTCCTGTACTTTCTCTTTACCGCTTTTCTTCGTATCAACAGGTGTTACCTGGATATTAGATGCGCTGAAAGTAGAACCTACGTCAACTGTTTTTTCTAATTCTTCTTTTTCAGTTGTACGTGTAGCCAGGTTTGTTTCGAGGTCAGCTTTTTCCTGTGTCAATGTTGTGTTGGCAAAAGTCAGCTCCTGGTTTTCACCGGTTAAACGGGCCACTTCAGTTTCAAGTCCGGAGATTTTGTCATTCAGATCACTGATCATTGTTCTTGCTTTTGCAAGTTCAGCTGCCGTTGCATTCTTATCATTTAAAATGCGGCGAATCTCGGCTTTCTTAGCATCGATTTCTTTTGTGTATTTAGCCTGCAGCTCTGCGTTCTGTCCGCTCAGGTTATTGTTTGCACCGGTTACTGAATCCAGGCGTGCAAGTGCATTATCAAAGTCACGCTGAAGATCAGTAATCTTTGTATCCTGTGTAGCGATAGTGGTTTCTTGCTTTTGTGACTCTTGCTTAGCGTCATTTTTAGAATACAGGAAGTAGCCCCAGCTACCAAGCACTACAGCAGCAAGACCGCCAATCAGTACATTCTTTGTATTCTTACCTTTCGCAGGTTGAGGCTGCGGGGTATTCGTTGCGGATGGAAAATTAGTCTCTGTCATACTTTGGGATTTTATAGGTTATGTATATCGTTATTAATTAAAAAAATGTTTACAAAGTAACCTTGGTTTCGTGGGTCTTTTTAAACGATTCTGTTAAAAATACCCGGTTCATCAGTTTCCGAAAACCGTGCCAGAATCCAAATCCTGTTTATAAACTGGGTGGATTATTTTCTGCCTTTGCAGAGCTGAAAGCCTGTATCTTAGCCGCTTATGAGTGTGGAAAAGATAATCGGCGACTGGAAAAAGGGGTCCTTCAAGCCACTGTATTGGCTGGAAGGAGAGGAAGAATATTTTATAGATAAGGCAGTAAACTTTGCGGAGCACCATATTCTAAGCGAAAGTGAAGCCTCGTTCAACCTGAGTATATTTTATGGCAAAGATGCCAACTGGGCTGATGTGGTAAATGCCTGCCGTCGCTACCCCATGTTTGCCGAGAGGCAGGTGGTGATATTGAAGGAAGCCCAGCAAATGCGTGATGTGGAGAAACTGGAGCCTTATATTGAAAATCCTTCGCCTTCTACTGTATTTGTGGTATCCTATAAAGAAAAGAAGCTTGACGCCCGGAAGAAGTTTACCAAAACCGTAAAAGAGAATGGCGTATTACTGACCACTAAAAAAATGTACGACCGTGAAGTGCCGGAATGGGCCCAGGGTATTGTACAGGGCAAGGGGCTTACGATTACCCCGAAGGGGCTTGCGCTTTTAGTGGATCATATTGGCAACGACCTTACCCGTATTGAAAATGAAGTGGAGAAGATTATTGTAAACCTGGGCAAGCGTACCAGCATTACAGAAGATGATATTGAAAACTACACGGGTGTAAGCAAGGAGTACAATGTATTTGAACTGCAAACGGCCATGGCCGCAAAAGACCTGGCCAAGACCATGCAGATTATTCAGTATTTTGAAGCCAATCCTAAAGCAGGCCCGGTGCAGCTTATTTTGCCGTCCCTGTATAGTTTCTTCAGCAAAGTGTTTATGGTGTTTGGGGCAGGCAGTAATGATGAGAAAACGGTAGCTACCTCCATCGGCGTTAATCCATATTTTGTAAAAGACTATATACGGGCCGCAAAGCTTTATGGCTATGGAGGCACAGAGAAAGTGCTGCTTTTATTGCACCAGTATAATCTCAGGAGCATTGGCGTTGGCAGCATAAATACGGAGGATGCATCGCTGCTGAAGGAACTGGCCGTAAAAGCAATGGCGGTATCTTAACTTTACCCGACAAAACAAAGACAGGGCGCAACCATGAACACATCCGGTTCATCTGTCAACCACATATTTAAAACACCAACATGAAAAAAGTAATCTTTCCCTTGCTGGCCATCTCGATGATGCTTATTGGCTGCCTGGAAAATATCCAGGAAGTAACAATTAATGAGGATGGGAGCGGCAACCTGAAAACGACGAGTAATATGGATGCCCTGATAGCTATGGCAAAACAAATGGGCGAAGGGGACACAGACCTGAGTGACAAAAAAATCGATACCGTTATATCAATGGACAGCGGCCTGGAAAGCCTGGAAGCACTGACGGAAGATGATAAGAAATTGCTGGCCGGCGGTAAGTTGCACATGAAGTCCGATATGGCAGCTGATAAATTCGAAATGGCCATGGACTTTCCGTTTAAATCCACCAAAGACATAGACAAAATAAGCAGCCTGTCTGCCAAAATAATTCCGGCGCTTATCAAAGAAAAAGCAAGTGAAGGAAATGGCGGTGCAGATACGCCGGCCATGCCGGAAATGACGGGCTTCGATGATTACTTTATCACCACTTATACCAATGGGGTTATCGAAAAGAAACTGAATAAGTCACAGTATGCACTGGCAGAAAAAGATGAGTTTTTATCGGGTGTCCGTCAAACATCGGCCATGGGCCTCGTGATGAAAACAACATATGTATTTAACCTTCCGAGACCTGCTACGAAAGTAGAAGGGAAGAATGTTGTTTTATCGGAAGACAAAAAGAAAGTAACGGTGGTGGGTGATATTGATAACTTCTTTGATGATCCATCTATGTTTGAATTTAAGATTGAGTATTAAAACGTATTCATTGTATGATAAAGGGGAAGCAAGCTTCCCCTTTTTTTATAGGGGCTTGTCTGATAGTTGCATAAACCGGCATCATCCCGCAGGTTACCGATCGAATTTATCCACATGGTTAATTTTCGTGGTAATAGCACTAACGGTTGTTTGGAATAACCGTTTATATTAGGCAACTCAATTTTTTATCACTACCAAAACACCTTTTATGCGAAAACTTTATTTAGCTGTACTGGCTTCTTTGTACAGCATGGTTTTATTAGCACAGAATGGGAATTATTGGTCGGCCAATGCGGATGCAAGCCGCATCACACCTGCAAAAGCAGTGGGCCGCCTCTCGTTTCCCGATGAGTTCAAACTCTATGATCTCAGCCTTGTGCAATTAAAGAACGAATTGTTTAAAACAGTTGGAAATGCTGCCCGTCATTCCACTATTATTAGTTTGCCTAATGCAGAAGGGCATATGGAGCAGTTTGAAATTGTTGAAGCATCGAATTTTGATGCAGCCCTCCAGGCCCGTTTTCCCGATATCAGGGCATTCAGCGGCCGGGGCCTTACCGATGCTACAGCTACACTGAAGCTGAGCTACTCTCCGCAAGGAATACAAACCATGGTATTCCGCACGAACAAGCCAAATGAGTTTATTGAACCCTACTCTGAAGACCACAGGGTCTATGCTGTATTCATATCCAGCAATAGCAAAAGCAGCCTGCCCTGGAAATGTACCACACCAGAGCAACACCTGGCTACGGATTTGAATACGCAGGTTAACAACCTGGGTATTACAGCCAGATCGGGAGGTGATTTAAAAACTATGCGACTTGCCCAATCGGTTACTGCTGAATACTCCAACTATTTTGGTGCTACCAGTGCATCACAGGTAAGCCTTGTATTAGCGGCTGTTAATGCTACTATGACACGTTGTAATGGCGTGTATGAAAAAGACCTGGCATTGCACCTGAACCTTATCTCAAATACTACTGCTGTATTCTATTATAATGCTTCCACAGATCCTTATTCCCCTGCATCACAGCTCAGCAACTGGAATGCACAATTGCAATCCACGCTTACATCTGTAATAGGTGAGGCTAACTATGATATAGGTCATCTGTTCGGCGCTTCAGGCGGTGGTGGCAATGCTGGCTGTATCGGTTGTGTATGTACCAACAACTCCAAAGGCAGTGCTTATACTTCTCCCGCTGATGGGATACCGCAGGGCGACAATTTCGATATTGATTATGTAGTGCATGAAATAGGACACCAGTTAGGAGCAAACCATACTTTCTCCAATAGTAATGAAGGATTTGGTGTTAATAAAGAGCCCGGTTCTGGTATTACCATTATGGGTTATGCAGGTATCACGGCCCAGGACCTGGCGCCACATTCCATTGCTTTTTATCACCAGGCGTCTATTGCACAAATACAGGCTAACCTGGCAACAAAGACATGCCCTGTTACGACCAGTATAACGGCTACTAATGCCACACCAGTTGTAAACGCCGGCAGTAACTATACTATCCCTATCAGCACGCCGTTTGCATTGACCGGCTCTGCTACCGATGCTAACGCAGGCGATGTACTTACCTATAGCTGGGAGCAAAATGATAATGTAGGCTCGGGACAAACCGGTGCCAACAGTGTAGCCAGTCCCACCAAAACAGGCGGTCCCAACTGGATTTCGTTCAGCCCTACTACATCACCTGTACGTTATATGCCGAAGATGGCTACCATACTGGCAGGCCTGAATGTATCAGGACCGCTGCCTGGTGGTGACGCCGGTGCAAATACGGAAGCATTAAGCTCTGTATCACGCACCTTAAATTTCCGTTTAACTGTACGGGATAACGCTGTTTATAGTTCCACTGCACCCGTATCTGTTGGCCAAAGCCAGTTTGATGATATGGTGGTTACAGTTACCAATACATCCGGGCCTTTCTCTGTTACTTCTCCTAATACAGCGGTATCATGGGCAGGTAATTCGTCACAGACCATTACCTGGGCTGTGGCAAATACTACGGCTGCACCCGTAAGTTGCGCAAATGTAAAAATTTCAATTTCTACCGATGGTGGAAATACATTTACCACGTTGCTTGCCAGCACACCGAACGACGGAAGTCAGGCGGTAACTATTCCGAATACCGCCACCACAACTGCCCGTATAAAGATTGAAGCGGTGGGCAATATCTTCTTCGATATTTCCAATACGAATTTCACGATTACTGCAGGCAGTTCTTGTGGTACACCAGATTTCCTGACTTCTACAGCAATTACCACTTCATCAGCCACTGTGCAGTGGGCCACTGTTGCGGGTGCTAACTCCTATGATGTGGATTATAAGCTCAATAGTTCTGGTACGTGGACAAATGCTGTGACAGGCACCACGGCAATTTCAGTGAACCTTAGCGGCCTTAGTGCTGGTTCTTTGTATGATTGGCGAGTAAGGGCTAATTGTACCGGCAGCAGCAGTGCGTATGCACAATCACAGTTCACTACTATACCAACTGCAACTTGTAATACGCCAACGGGCTTATCTTCTTCTGGCGTTACTACATCAGCAGCTACAGTAAGCTGGACGGCAGTTAGTGGTGCTGTATCGTATGCGGTGGATTATAAGACTAATGTTTCATCTACCTGGATAAGTGCTGCTACGGCAACAACCTCTACTTCTGTCAGCCTGAGCGGCCTTGCGGCTTCTACATTATACGACTGGAGGGTAAGAACTAATTGTTCAGGCAGCAATAGTGCCTATACGCAAGCACAGTTTACTACGCTGGCAGCTCCTGGTTGTGGTACTGCATTTGAACCAAACGAAACACAGGCTGCCGCTGCAACCATCAGCAGTGGTGTGGCTAACTCAGCTGCTATTACGACCAGTACGGATAATGACTATTTCAAAATCACTACTTCGGCTGTCAGCAATATCGTATATACGTTGGCGGGTCCGGGTGGTGTTGATTTTGATATGCAGGTATTGAACAGTGCAGGTACGGTTATAGGTTCTGGTACCAGCGGCTCTGCCAATGAAACAGTTACCTTGAACAACCAGGCAGCAGGAACATACACCATCCGCATTTTTGGCTACAACGGAGCAAACAGCGCCACCTGCTACACGCTTACTGCCACAGCAACGACCGTGACCGGTTGTGCCAGCTCACTTGACAACTCAACCAATGGTACGATATCCGGTGCAGCGACTATTCCGTTTAATACCAATGTCAATGGCCTTATCAGCCCAACCGGTGATAACGATTATTACAGGTTTGTCATCACAACAGGCGGTACGGCCACCGTTACACTGACTACACTACCGGCGGATTATGATCTGACTGTTGTGAACAGTGCAGGTACGCAACTGGCTATTTCACAGAATGGTGGTACCAGCAGCGAAACCATCAGCCGCACCTATACCGCCGGTACCTATTACGCAAGGGTGTACGGCTACAATGGTGCAAACAACGCCACCGCTTGTTATACATTAAGGGTAGCCCTGGGCACAGCATCGAAAGGTGAGGAGCTGATTGTAAACAGGCCTGTAACAGTATTCCCTAACCCAACAGCCAGCACGGTTAATATTTCTATACCAGAAATAAAAGGCCAGGCAGATATCAAAGTTTTCGATATCTATGGTAAGCAGGTATTGCAACAAAGTACTAACCGCAATAATACCGCGGTGAATATTGCAGGGCTTGCCGCCGGTGTGTATATGATCCGTGTACTGAATGCTGGCCAGGAGAGTGTGCTGAAAGTTGTAAAAGAATAGTAGGTAATACAACAGTAGTTGAAAAGCCCCCTGATAAAAAGTCCCGTAGTATATGCTACGGGACTTTTTCAATATAGCGGATGCAAGGAACTGCATTGCGCTATTGTACAGCCTTCAGTAATTTTTTTTATCTTGAACCATTAACCATTACCTGATAAAATGATACATACGAGTGTGACACCTGCTATGCAGCAACGCCAGGCTACCGATACCAGAACCGGCAAACCTGCTTATATCTATTCAGCCCCGCAAGGCTGGACTATAACTGATGGCGTAGCGTGGAATTTTAATAATAAATACAACCCGGCTCAGTTATATGCCCGTTGCTATAATAATGAAGGCTTAACTATTCAAATTGAACCAGGTTATATCAATTATTATTGGGCGAACCCGATGGGTAATTCAGGAACTATTCCCCCACGGGATATTACTGATGCGCTAAAAATGTATTTGTCCTGGTTCCGGCAGGTGCCCATGGAATTTACAGAAGCCACGATCTTGTCTTCCTCTCAGCAACCCGGTATGCAAGGCATCGTTGTCCGGCAGTATGGGCGTATACGAGCGAAGTACGAAAAGAACGGGACAAGATTTGATGAAATAGTTTATGCCACAATGTTACTGACACATACAAGGCAGGCCCTTGATATGATGGGCATGAGCTATAATGAAGATATTTCCTGGGACATGAATGATTTTGTGCACTCCTGCGGCTCCGGCAATTACAGCCCGGAGGCTGGCTTGGAAACAGCTTTCAAACTGAAGCAGTCCGTCAGGCAAACGCAGGAATTTTATGATATGGAACAGCAAATGATACACACCTTGCTGTATCAGCAACAAAAACCTGCCGGGGGAACCGTACAAGCAACGAAACCAGTTACGCCGGTAGCAGATGACAAGAAAAAGGATGGTCATCAACTGATGAAGGATACCTTCCAGGAGATATTTGACATGAATGCAGCGAGAATGGCAAAAGACCGGGAGCGGTTTGATATCAGTAATAATCAATTTTTGGACAACCGTATCAGGGATGTGGAGCCTTTTTTAGACGGGAAAGGGAAACAATATGATTTACCATTGTGGGTGGAGCGGGCATGGGTTAGCAACCTGGATAATCTCAAAATGGTTAGTAAGGACGATTATTTTTATGCAGGGCCTGTCGATACATCTTATGAAACCTGGACGCGGCTTCAGAAAAAATATTAAGTACCTGGGTAGTTTGTTCTGTTTAGTGTAATAAAAAACCCCGGTCATGTTCCGGGGTTTTTTATTATACATCATTGAATGATTATTCTTCACGCATACTCAGGTTTACAGGGTAACGGTACATCCCTTCATACCCATCATAAAACCCATCGAGGGTGATGCTGTTGCCATCTGTTTGGGCAATGGCCTTACTCAGTTCCTGCAGGTTTTTTACTTCAATACCATTTGCACTGGTAATGATAAAGCCTTTTTCCATCCTTGTTTTTCCGAGCGGGCCATCCTTTTTAAACTCTTTCACCAATACACCACCTTCCACATTATTCCGCTGGGCAGTTTTTGTATCAATATTTACCAGCTCCGCACCGAATATTTCAGGAAGTACGCTTACGGCTGACATATCCATATTGCCGGCATTATCTTTCAAGGTAATACTGATGGTGGATTCTTTATTATTGCGCAGGTAAGTAATATCCACCTTATCGCCAGGTTTAAAGCTGGCAATTTGCGCACTCATTTCAGCACCACTGCTTACCGGGCTTTCATTTACTTTGGTGATCACATCTCCTTTTTTAATACCGGCTTTGGCAGCGGCACCATCGCTGGGAACGGCAGATACATAAACACCTTGTCCTTCAGGCTGACCGGCCATTTTTACCAGTTTCTCATTCTCCCCTTCACCAGAAGGATAGCTGATACCGAGGAAGCCTCTTTTTACATCACCAAACTGTATCAGATCGTTTACAATTTTCTTTACCAGGTTAACAGGAATCGCAAAGGAATAGCCTGCATAAGTACCCGTAGGGGCGTAGATGGCTGAGTTAATACCCACCAGTTGTCCGTCTGTATTAATCAACGCACCACCACTGTTGCCCTGGTTTACGGCAGCATCTGTTTGAATGAATGATTCAATAGGCGTGTTGCTCTGGCGGCTGTTGATACCAATAGAGCGGCCTTTGGCGCTTACGATACCTGCGGTAACGGTTGTTTCGAGCGACAGCGGGTAACCGATAGCCAGCACCCATTGTCCCAGTTTCACATTATCAGAATTACCATAGAGCAGGAAGGGCAGGTTCTTGGCATCAATTTTAATAACGGCAAGGTCACTGCTTGCATCCTTTCCTATTACTTTGGCTTTAAAGGTTTTTTTATTGCTCATGGTTACGGTGATTTCATCAGCCACGCCTTCACCACCATCACTTACCACGTGGTTGTTGGTAACGATGTATCCGTCTTCGCTGATGATAACGCCGCTGCCGGATGCACGTTGCTCAGGCTGGTAGCCATAAAAGTTTCCACCCATTTCATCACCAAAAAAGCGCTGGAAAAGATCATCCATCTGGCTGCGGCTACGGTTACCGCCAAGGTTATTCGTTGCTTTTTTAGCAGGAATCCTTGTTTTAATATGCACCACTGCCGGCACGGCTGCATTCGATGCTTTGGTAAAATCGATGGGTTCGCCGGCGCCTGTAGCGCCGTCAAAGAAACCGGCATAGTTCACCGGTGCTTTGCCATCCGGTGCCTGTACAAAGTAAGGGGAGGACTTCTTTGTAAACTTGCCGTAGATCCAAACGCTGGATACAGCCGACACAGCACTAATGGCAACAATGAGGAAAATCTGTTTTAGTTTCATAGTCTTATTTATTTATCATCCGGTTTAATACAAAATTTGTGCAATTGCTTTACAAAGTAACAAACTGTCAGTAATCCTGTTCATACCACTTAAATGGTTTAACAATTATTTACTAAGCCTTTCGTAGTTTGGACTTCTGATAAAATTAGAACCATTTATGGTTTTATAAAAGAGGCGGACTAAAGTCTTTCCAGGAAGGCCAGGGTATCCACACCGTCGGCATAATTGGCCAGTTCAGGTTGCTGGGCAGCCCCAAAAGGTATATACCCCCGGCCCACTATGCATTGAATATCATTGTTCTTTTTTAGCTTAGCGGCCAATTCACTTTCATTGGCATAAAACGAGTAATTCAACTGGCTGATAGGGGAGAAAATGGACGGATCCTCAATAAGCAGAACAGCCCCGTTGGTCATATAATACTTCTTGTTCAGCATGTGCAGGGCAAGGTTGTAATCGTAGTTGTTTTTAAACTTATGGTGGTCGGCCATGTACAGGTATTTGGCAAAGGAATCAAGCAGGGGGACAAAGTCATATCCTTCGGGCACGTATAATTTTGTGACATTTCTGCAGCCTAACCCAAAATATAAATGTATGTCATCCGCCAGCAGTTCCAGTTCAGCGGGTGTTTCTTTGCCGGTCAGCACAGCCACCGATGTACGGTTTTTCCGGATGATATGCGGGTACTTGCTGAAGTAGTATTCAAAATAGCGGGAAGAATTAGTACTGCCGGTTGCGATATAGGCGTCGCAGCCTTTCAGCATATCGGCAAATTGTATGGCTGCAGTACAGGCTGGTTCCCACTCTGAAAGTTTGTCAGCAACGTGGCGTATTAAAACCTGGTCTTTGGATGAAGGTTTGACAATGGCGGTATGCCCGCTGATAAAAACAGCCAGCAAATCATGAAAGCCTACCATCGGAATATTGCCCGCCATAACGATACCGACTTTTTTGGCTGTATGACCGCTTATTAAAGCAGGATATTTGCTTATCCAGTTTTCAAGTTTATCTTTTTGCAGAAATTGCTCAGCAATCTGCAGTACGGCGGCATCAATAAACGCAGGAGTAAACCAGCCGTTCTCCCTTTCGGCTTTATCTTTTATGGCCTGCCAGTCGCTGTCATTTGATAAAATATATTGCCCCAGCCTGCTTAATAAATCAATCCGGTGTTGTAAATTCATTCCAGTAAATTACTTTTGTTGCAAAGGAACGCTTTGGCGTGACTGCAAAAATAACCTGAACCCTTAAATTTATAACGATATGGCAATCAAGATTACCGAAGAATGTATTAACTGTGGTGCTTGTGAACCTGAATGTCCGAACAATGCTATTTATGAAGGTGGCGTAGAGTGGGCAATAGCCGACGGAACCTCAGTAAAAGGCAGTTTTACCCTCTTGGATGGCTCGGTAGTGGATGCAGACCAAAAAAATGCACCCGTAGCCACCGATACTTATTATATCACACCCAATAAATGCACAGAATGCCAGGGTTTTCACGAGGAGCCACAGTGCGCAGCTGTCTGCCCGGTAGATTGTTGTGTACCAGATGAAATGTACCAGGAAACAGTAGATCAGCTCATGGAAAAAAAGGCAAAACTGCATATTTGATGTGCATAAATTTTCCGGCTGTTCATTGATGTGTTTTGGTGCGGATGGTCGTAACTTACGTAAACATCTCTCTATATACGCAGCAGCGTCAAGGCTGCTCAAAGAGTGGCGGGTGATATTTCCCGTCGTAAAAAGGTGAAGGAGAAACAGCCTTCACCTTTCTTATTTCCCCTCCGTAGCTTTAGCGAAGGCGGGTGATTTCAAAACTACAGCCGGATTTTCTCCCTTCGTAAACGGCGGAACTTCGGAAGATAAATTACCTGCTGTTTCTTTTATTTAGCATAAATTTTTCATAACGATTGGCTGCCAGCGCATTTTGGGTTGGGCATCTTAATTATTTGGGCAATATTTGCAAGGCAAAACCACGAAACACCTACATGAAGAAAAACATCGCCCTTGTAACAGGGGGCTTTTCCGGCGAGGCCGTAATATCCTATAAAAGTGCTGTTACCATCGACAATAATCTCGACAGGGATCTTTTCCAGGTTTATAAGATTGACATTAACCCAACAGGATGGTGGTATGGGCATGACAATGGTACCAAAGCGGAGGTCGATAAAAATGATTTCTCATTAATACTTGATGGCAATAAAATAAAGTTCGATGCCGTATTTATTGGAATGCATGGCACGCCGGGTGAAGATGGTAAACTGCAAGGCTATTTTGATACATTGGGCATTCCATATACCAGTTGTGATGCCGCCACTTCGGCCATTACATTTAATAAAAGGTATGCCGTGGCCGTTGCCGGCATGGGGGGTGTTGCGGTAGCCAAATCAGTTATACTTATAAAGAACAGTTTTGGCAGCCCGGATGAGGTGGTGAAGAACCTGAAATTCCCGGTATTTATTAAACCCAATAATGGAGGTTCCAGTATTGGTATGTCTAAGGTGGATACAGCATCGGATGAGCTGGGCTACGCAATTGAAAAAGCATTTAAAGAAGATGACCAGGTATTGGTGGAGGAGATGATAAAAGGCCGCGAGTTTACGGTGGGTGTGTTTAAGTCCGAAGGTAATATCCATGTACTGCCCCTTACTGAAGTACGGGCCGATGCAGATAAAACCTTCTTTGATTTTGAAGCTAAGTACCAGGGCAAATCCACCGAAACCACACCGGCGGTGGTAGATGAGGTCATTGCGGAAAAAATAAGGGAAACAGCCCGTAAGGTATATAGTCTGTTCAATTGCCGTGGTGTGGTGCGCATCGATTTTATTTATAATGAGGAAGAAGGGCGGCCGTATATGCTGGAAGTAAATACGATACCGGGACAGAGTGAGGCCAGTATAGTACCCCAGCAGGTAAGGGCCATGGGCTGGAACCTGAAAGATTTTTATACCAAACTGGTGATGGAGTGTTTTGCCAGTTAATATTATTGAATCCTGTATTTTTAATATATGCTTAAATTCATCACGCACCGGCCATTGTGGGTCAACATACTGGTTGGTTTCGTATTAGCTATCGCCGTTTTTTCATTGGCGCTGTTATCGCTTGACTGGATTACGGGTCATGGCAAATCCTCTACCGTACCTTCTATAAAAGGAAAGAGCTTTGAAGACGCTGTTAAAACGCTTAAGAAAGCCGGATTCGATTATGAGATTCTTGACTCCATATATTCCGATACGGTAAAGCCAATGGTGGTACTGAAACAAGTGCCGGAGGCGGACGAAGTGGTGAAAACGAACCGGACTATTTTACTTATCGTTAGCCGATCCGAACCTCCGTTTATCGAAATGCCCAACCTGAAGGGATATAGTATTCGCAATGCCATCATGGTATTGAAGAATATGGATCTGCGTTTAGGTGATACCAGCTTCAAACCAGATTTTGCTAAGAACTCCGTATTAAATCAGTTGTACAACGGGGCAGACATAGCACCCGGTACCAGGATTAGGAAAGGAAGTACCATCTCCTTTATACTCGGCGATGGGATAGGGGATAAGGAATTTGCCGTGCCCGCTGTGTTAGGTATGCAGTTTGGCGAAGCCAAAGCCATGTTGGAGGAAAGGGGTGTTGTTATCGGCTCTATTGTGGCCGATCCCAACGTAAATGATACGATGAGTGCCTGGATTTACTGGCAAAACCCGCCCCGGTTTGACGATGAGAAACGGATGCTCTTTATGCGCACCGGTCAAACAATGGATGTAAAACTGCAGCCTGATAAACCATCGGAAGACAGCCTGAAAAAAAATGGATTTATACCGGAGAAGAAAATAAAGAAGCCGGTGAAAAAGACTGACGGCGAAGACGATAACAATGATGACGATAATGGGTATTAAAAAATAAACTATGCAAAATATAACTGTAGAAGAACTGAAGGCCCGGATGGATGCCGGGGAAAAAATAAACCTGATCGATTGCCGGGAACCACATGAGTATGCCGAATTTAATATCGGCGCCAAACTGATGCCATTAGGTATGTTTCAAACGATGCAACTGGAAGAACTTGAAGATTTGAAAGATGAGGAAATCATCATTCATTGCCGCAGTGGCAACCGCAGCGGGCAGGCCTGTCTCATACTCGATACCATGGGTTTTAAAAATACCAAGAACGTTGCAGGCGGGATGCTGGAATGGCAGGCGAAGTTTGGAGGGTGAGCCTGAAGACAGAAATCTGAAGTCAGAAGGTGTTGCTCATAAAGATGCTGAAAAGCTTGATATGATATCATCGCTTTATAATAAAAAAGGGAGATTGAAAAATCTCCCTTTTTTATTTGCAAAACTTGTCACTTTATAACCGCATATTCACGCCAAGCATAAAATTTATTCCCGCCATTGGGAAGTAATAGTTTTCCGTGGTGGTTTCACCGCCATAGATATAACTGAAGGTATAACCATTGGGCTCATATTTTTGGTTGAGCAAATTATTCACCTGTGCTATGAAATTTACTTCCTTCAGCCATTTGTATTTGATCGTATAGCTGGCCCGGAAATCCTGCACAAAAAATGCATCCAGCATTCTTTCTTTGTTAGAAGTATTATCTAAATATTGGCTGCTTACGTATTTGTTCAGCAGGCTTAGTTCTAATTTGTTGACCGGTTGGTACACAATAGTTGCCGCACCGGTTACAGCAGGAGAGAAGGCAATATCCGCATCGGTATAAGGAATGGTTTTTTGCCCGCCGTTATCGTAATCATCTATATACTCTGTAAAGTCTTTTACTTTATTCTGGCTAAATGTGATATTGCCTGCCGCTGAGAATTTACTGCTGAAACGATATCCGCCCTGCAATTCAATACCTGCCCGGTAGCTCTTATCAATATTTGTGCGGGTATAGGCGCCCACATCATTTACCTTGCCGGTAAGTACCAGTTGGTCTTTGTAATTCATGTAGTAGAACGTTGCAGACCAGTTATAACGCTGTTGCTTTTTTTCTATGCCCAACTCAATATCGTCCAGCCTTTCGGGTGTGGGTTGCTGCGTATTGCCAGCTTCAAAATCATCGCGGTTGGGTTCTTTGTTGGCGATGGCATAGGATATAAAAGCCTTCCATCCGTCTTTACTATATGAAATACCTGCTTTCGGATTAAAGAAATTGAAACGGCTGTTTATTTTCAGCGAAGGATTATTTCTGAACCCCCCAATCGCATAGTCAACATGACGGTACTGAAGGTCATAAAATAAAAACCAGTGGCTGCCTGCATTTACCTGCTGTTTCAGATAAATATTATAGTCGTCTTTCCGGGCTCCTAAATCGTACCAGCGGTTATTGCTTGTTAATCCGTTCGATGCCCAAATTACTTTTCCAAAATGCCGGCCATCATAACGGGTGGCGGCCCCACCGAGTGTGGCCTGCACCTTATTCTTTCTATAATTCAATGAAAAGACTGTACCGTAATAATCATTATCCAGCCACAACTGCCTTACCAGGTCTGTGCGGGTAATGGGCCCATTATTGCCTGGGGCATCCGGCATATTATATTCGGCATATTCCCGGTCAGCTTTATATTGTTCATAATAACCTTCGCCTTTTGTCAGGAATATAGCTGTACTAAAGTTTACATATTTACCTGCCTGCTGATTATAAAAAAGCTGGTAATGCGTTTGTGTATAGTTGTCTGTTTCATTATCGTAAGGGTCTCCCGGTTTTTCAGTACCTGCATAATTCACGGTGCGGTTGCCTGCGTCCAGGTCGGCCTGGGCAACACCATTCCATGCCTGGTATGTTTTTTCTTTTCCGCTAAATACATTTAACCGGATAGACGCTTTCGGTGCCACATAGGCGGTTGTAAAATAGATCGAACGCAGTTTGCTTGCTGCCCGGTCTATAAACCCATCACTGCTTATATTCGATAAACGGATCTCACTGGTCAACCGGTTTTGCAAACCCGTACCCGCTTTAATTGTATTCTTTAGCGAGTTGAAAGAGCCATACGCATTGTTGATTTCAACATAAGCCTCCTTATTTATTTCATTGGTGCTTATATTCAGGCTGCCGCCAAAAGCACCGGCGCCATTGGAAGAAGTGCCTACGCCTCTTTGTATTTGAATACTGCCGGCAGAAGAAGCGAAGTCGGGCAGATCAACAAAGAAGGTTCCCTGGCTTTCGGCATCGTTGTACGGTATACCATTAAGCGTAACGTTGATACGTGTGGCATCTGTACCGCGAATCCGAATTCCTGTATAACCAATCCCGTTGCCTGCATCTGAGTTAACTACCACAGAAGGTGTTTGATTAAGCAGGAAGGGCAGGTCCTGCCCCAGGTTGTTTTTCACCAGCTCTGCTTTGGTAATGTTTGTTTTGGTGAAAGGCGCATTTTCGCCGGCCCGGACGGCTTTGATTTCTACGGGTGAAAGAAAGTGAAAACTGTCTTTAACGGCCTGTTCATTGGTTTGGGCCTGTAAAATTTGCACAGCCAGCATGGCTGTGATGGACATAAAAATCCTCTTCATTTTTTAGATTTTAATCGTTAAAAAATAAGAGGGAAACGCTGTAGCAGAGAGGATATAATCAATTCCTTCCCTTCGCAGGCATTACCCTGACCAGGTTCTTCGGGTATAATCTCAGATTCTTCTTGCTGGCCTGCTTTAAAGGCTTTGGGAAGAAACACCCCGGGAAACCAGCCTGCTGTCTGGCAGGCGCTGAAAATCAACAGTTTTCTCGACGAAAAATGCTGACACTGCAAATATACCTATAATATTTCAGGAAAGCTGTAACCTTATTACCCTATCCTTCGTATTACTTCTAAACCATAGTTTATGAAGAAGTTATTTTCGTTTTTTTCGATTTGCTTTTTAGCCATTACCGTCAGTGCGCAACAACCCATCAACGATCCGAACGTGGAGAAACGTACGGTGGCCGGCTTTCATGGAATTGAAGTGGCAACTGGTGTTGAATTGTTCCTTACGCAGGGCGGGACAGAAGAGGTGGCCGTAAGCGCAGCGAAGGCTGAGTTCAGGGACAAGATTGTAACCAAAGTAGAGAATGGCATACTTAAAATTCATTATGAAACAAACACGGGTTCTGTAAATAAAACAAAAGAAGCCAAAAATCTCCGGGCCTATGTTTCCTGCAAAATGCTGGATAAATTGCATGCATCAACGGGCGCAAGCGTAATATTAAAGACTGTGCTAAAGGCCAACATGCTGGATATGGAAGCATCTACCGGTGCCCGTATTGAAGGCGAGTTGAATGCAACTGAAGTAAAGCTGGCGCAAAGCACCGGGTCAAAAGTGGAGTTATCCGGAACCGCAACGAAGTTTACTGTAAAAGCTGATACCGGCAGTAAATTTGCGGGAGAAAACCTGCAGACTTCAACATGCAGTGCTGCAGTGGATACGGGAGCTAAAATAGCCATACATGCTGGTAAAGAATTGAATGCGAAAGCGAGCACAGGTGGCAGTATAAGATATAAAGGTGATGCGGCAGTGAAGGAAATTAAAAAGAATACCGGCGGTTCTGTATCAAAAATCTAATCGAACAACTCTAAATAGCAATTATGAAAAAGTATGTAGTATTTCTTTTGTTGATGACAGGCACATTTGGCCTGTCTGCACAGAAGATAAATGATCCGAATGCTGAAGTGCGTGCTGCAAAAGATTTTCATGGTATCAGTGTAGGGCATGCTTTTGATGTATACCTGAGCCAGGGCAACGAAGAAGCGGTGGCCGTTAGTGCTGCAGATGTTAAGGATCGTGAACGCATAACTGTTGACGTAAAAGACGGCATTCTTTATATTGGCCTCGATAAAGGCTGGAAATGGAGCAATGGCAATAAGAAATTGAAAGCGTATATCTCTTTCAAAAAACTGGACAAGCTGGATGTAAGCGGGGCTTGTGACGTGGTGGTGGCTGGTTCTATTGCCAGTCAGAAACTCCAGATTAAACAATCCGGCGCCAGCGATTTCAAAGGTAAACTGGATGTAAGAGAATTATGGATTGACCTGAGCGGAGCATCGGATATGGTGGTAAGCGGATCTGTATCCAGCGTACACATAGAAGCGAGTGGTGCCAGCAACTTTAAGGGGTATGACCTGGTTACAGAGAATTGTTCAGCAAAGGCAAGTGGTGCAAGTGATATCAAGATTACAGTGAATAAAGAAATCAATGCCCAGGCCAGTGGTGCCAGTGATGTACGGTTTAAAGGGGAGGGGGTAATAAAAGAATTGAAGAGC
>CAYLRV010000051.1:0-31442 GCA_964386395.1 uncultured Chitinophaga sp. | reverse complement strand
TATGGCCATTACACCAAATCCGGCGCCGCCGCTTGTCACCACATTTTTATCATTGTCCGGATAGTTCCCATCCACATGAAAGCGTTCACGGCCTAAACCGCTAACTGGTTCTGCACCATCCCAGAAGTACTGAAAGGTTTGCTGCTGCACCAGCCTGAACAGGGCTGTGTCTTCAGCGGCAATAATTGTATTGTTTTCAGCTACTGCTTTTTTCCCGGGGTTGCAGCCCGCGATCAACAAAGAAATGATTACGAATAAGCCTATAGCGTTTCTCATGTTTTATTATAAATATGGTGCCGTGAATCCTAATACGTTCTTCATTCCGTTTTTCACTTCCGGGCAACTGGTGAGCAAGTTCCATATCAATCCCGTCCGGTGGTTTTCTATCATGATGATGATTGGCCCCTGGTCAATAGCAAGATGTGATTCAGCAAACCAAAGATCTTTCAACGAAAATGCATCCGAAAAGCCGTATTGTTTCCAGATTTTATCGCCCAGCTTGTAGTAAAAAAACTTCAATGCATTCATGCTCTCCGTTGGTGTATAGGGAAATGATGACAGCGCGGCTGTTGGGGATATCACCCCCACATCATTGTTCGGTTCATTGGCATTATACCCGTTGGGTATATCGCTTGCCGTAAGCCCCCAGCACAAGTTGCTATAGCCAAAGTATCCTCGTGGATTTGCCCGGCAATACTCATAGTTGATTTTTGTATGGTTGGTAACCTGTGTCTGGTAATTAGCATACATATCTGTTAGCCCATTTGGATTGATACCAAGGAATGAATAATGCGCAAAGAACAATGGACCGCCGTTATTTGAGCCGAGCGGTAACGGATAACCATAAAAAGTGTTTCCATTTTGCATAGCCCCGTTTCTTGCAAAACCCTCCCGGTATACTGCCTGTGGTATGCCATAGGTGGTGGAAGAAGCTGCGAGAATGTAGGTAATCAGGCATTCATTCCATCCTTGTATTTTATGGTTCATATCCCAATTAAACACCGGGCGCCAGTGCCAGTACAATACATTTTCATTGCTTTTACGAAACCAGTTCCACTCCACAGCATTGCAAATGGTGTTGATATCATTCCGCAAGTTTGTTTCTGCCACATCTGCGCCATTGAAGTATTGCCTTGCTGTCAGCAGGCCTGCCACGAGATAAGATGTTTCCACCAGGTCTGCCCCATCATCTTTCGTACTAAAAGGAATGACCACACCTGTTGTACCATTCAGCCAATGAGAAAAAGCACCATGAAATTTTTGTGCTGTATTTTTTAAGAAGCCGACAATGGTTTGCATCCTCGCAAGACCCTGGGCTCTTGTAATAAATCCCCTGTTGATACCAACCGGTATAGCCATGATGCCAAAACCCGATCCACCCGATGTAACCGTTTCGGGAGATGAGTTGCTTCTTTCTCTTGCCAGTCCGCTTACCGGGTGGCCATAGTCCCAGAAATATTTGAATGTTTGCTGCTGCACCAAATCAAGTAATGCATTATCGCTCAGCGCCGGAAATTTATCTGTGGAATCAATTTGTGTAATAAATGTATAACTGCCTGTTGTCAGCAGCGTGCCTCCTTTATTCGATTTAAGCCCACTGCCTGTAGCCGCCACATACTTTGTTAAGTATTTTAATGGTGCTGCTGCTGTTATGGCCAGTGTACTGTCGCCATTTTCATACCCAAAATTCAATGCGATTGACCCAGAGCCCGCTTCCGTTACTGATACGGATGAGCTCACTGTTGATCGATCCAGCGCATTATTGAAGGATAAGCGTACCGTAACCTGTGGCCGTATATTAAAGTTAACGGGCTGCGCATTGGTATTATCAAGTTTTGCGCTTACCAGCACCAATGCTGAGGGCGGGAGTGGTGCAGGCGGAGGATCGGTATTTTTATCACCACAGCCCGTTAACAACCCTGCGAGTATTAATGCTGATAACAAATATGGACAAAATCGTTGAGCCATGTTCAATCATTAAAATATTAATGTAGCAATTGAATGGGGTTTTGCGGTTACCTCAGCCGCTTTTCCATTTATCCATAAATAATATGGGGTGCTGGCAGCCCCCTGGTTCATCACTATCACCACTGTATTCCCATCTTCGTTTTTGAAAGCTGTAGTCAGCAACTGGCTGCGGCTGGCTGCAGCGGCTATACGCTTTGCACCCGGTTGTATGAATTTGGAAAAATGTCCGATATAGTAATAGGCATTAGTATAAATAATCTCGCCGGTTTTTGTATCACCATGTACTGGTGCGAAACAAAAATTCTGCACATGGTTAGGTCCGCCTGTTTCATCCAATAAGATATTCCAGTCTGTAAAACCAGTCATGCCATTATTAAAGTCATTAATCATACTGCGGCCATATTCTTCGCCCAACACCCATGCTTTATAACGGCCGGCATTAAAACTTTCCGCACATCCTTCTGTAAAGAATATATTTTTATCCGGGAACGACTCATACACCCTGCGCAGGTTTTCATACATAGGTGTACCACCACTCCAGTCTTCATACCAGTGAAAGCCAATACCCCATATATATTTGGCTGCTTCCGGATCGCTGAAATAAGTCTGAGCCCGTTGGTATATCAAATCACGGTTATGATCCCACACAATAATTTTTTTATCTTTTAAACCCTCTTTCTCCATTGTTGGGCCCAGGTGATTCTTTAAGAAATCTCTTTCCTCTTCTGCAGAATAGATACAGCTTTCCCAGCGTTGCTTGGCCATGGGTTCATTCTGTATGGTGATACCCCAAATTGGCAACCCTTCCTTTTCATACGCTTTGATAAACTTTGTGTAGTACAGGGCCCAGCTGTCATAGAACTCAGGTTTCAATTTTCCGCCCTGCAACATATCATTGTTGTCCTTCATCCAGGCTGGCGGGCTCCAGGGGCTGGCAAATAAATTTAGTTTGCCACCGGCTGCCAGCATGGCTTCTTTGATAAATGGTATTTTATACTTCTTGTCGTGCTCAATGTTGAAGCTCTTCAATTCTTTATCACCGTCCTGCACATAAGTGTATATATCACTGCTGAAGTCGCAACTATTAATGTTTGTACGGGCAACGGTATAACCGATCCCGTTTTGTTTATCGAAATAAGCCTTTAATACTTCCTGTTGTTTATCTTTCGGCAGTTTATAAAATGTTTCAGCAGATGCATCCGTTAAGGCAGCACCTATACCCACATAGGTCTGAAATTCTTTTGCCGGGTCTACAAACACACAAATTTGTGTCTCCAGCGGCTGACCCATTTCTTTGAATTCAACCGTATCTGTAGCACTCAGGCGCAGGTTGCTGCTGTCTGCGGTAGTGTATACGGTTACTTTTTTACCTTCTGTTGAAAAGGCTGCACCGCCCTTATTAGCTACCGTAGTCGCTTCTTTTTTTTCAGCACATCCATATAGTGCAACTACCAATAAAACAAAGCCTGCTTTTCGCATAATTTCTTTTTTATATGTTACCAAACAAAGGTTGCAGCTGCCCCTGCAGCCAGCGATGTAAATACCCACTTCCCTTTATAACGAATATTAAAACCCTGCGCCCCTCCGTCATTTATCACTATCAGTACTTTCTTTCCCGCTGGCGTTTTAAAAGCTACGGTTGACAATCCTGCTATATCTGTACTGGATATGCGAGTGGAACCAGCCGGAACAAATTTCGATGCATGGGCTATGATGTAATAGCCAACATTGCGGCTATAGTTGGAACCACTAATCGTGATAGCCCCTTTACACTCTGTACAACCGCCGGGTGTATGCGGGCCGTAGGCCGGATCATTGGCCAGGTTCCACTCCAATGCTATCCTGCTCCAGTTGCGCATGGTGCCAATGATTACATTCTTCAGATGCCATTTCAGATCCCCGTCAAAACTTCCATTGGCGCCCGTCCATTGTTCAGTGAAATAGAGATTTTTATCCGGGTGCGCTGCACGCACCGTAGAAAGAGCACTTACATCGCCGGCATATAAATGAAAGGCCGAACCGTCGATATAGGCTTTAGCTGCAGCATCATTTAATACAGTTATCGGGTAGTTTGGATTATCACAATTATGATCCCATACAATTATTTTGGTGGTGATCCCTGCTGCCTGGAATGCCGGGCCTAAATGGTTTTTTACAAAGTCAGCCTGCTGCGGTGCTGTCATCAGCATACTTGGGTTATTGCCCCCATGCTCCGGTTCATTTTGCAGGGTTACTGCGTGGATGGGAATATTCCGGGCCTGCATTTGCTGTATATACTTTACAAAGTATTGCGCATACACACTGTAGTATTGTGTTTGCAGGCTGCCGCCAATACTGCTGCCGTTTGTTTTCATCCATACAGGCGGGCTCCAGGGCGAGCCCATGATTTTTATGGAAGGATTGATGGTAAGTACTTGTTGCAGCACGGGAATTAAATCTGTCAAATCCTGTGAAAGGCTGAAATTGGCCAATGTAGGATCCGTTTGCCCCGCAGGCATATCATTATAACTGAATACAGCAGGGCTAAGATCAGATGCCCCGATGCTGACACGTATATAACTTACACCGATTGAATTGGTACCGGTTCCAAATATTTCATTCAGTAAGGCTGTTTTCTCTGCATTGCCCATGCGGTTAATCAGGTAGGCACTGCTACCCGTAAGCGTATAGCCAAATCCATCAACAGTCTGGTAGGCCACCGATGAGTCAACATCAATAAACTGGAAACTGTTTGCCGTAGTACCAAACGACAATGTTGCTGTTTGCTTTTGCAATAAGGCCGACTGATCACCCCTGGTCATCCACATATCCATATCATTTGTGGCAGGTGCAGGAGGTGGATCTACGGTTCCCCCGCCACCACTCTTAGAACAATCGCCTGCAACGATAAAACTGAACAGCACAAACAGAAATAAGACAAGGTTTATTTTCCTGTATTGCATCATAAGGATTTTATTTATTTGTTTTTCTGAATATTTCGATTGGTTTATCATTTTGCGCAAGCAATATTATATCCTGCCCGCTTCTTGATTTAATCCATTTTATGTCCCGCACTTCTCCGTCCGGTGCAGCGAAATACTGGTTGAACCGTATTTGTTGCGCCGCAGGATTATATGAAAAAATAGTTGGTGGCAAGGCATCATACTGGCCTTCGTAAGGGACTACTCCATAAAAATTTCCTCCAGCCACAAACATGGACGGGTTGCCAGCCATTGGCGCAAATGAAAACACCGGGGCCGTCTGCAACGCATCCGGTAAATCCGTACGGGTAAAATTTCCTTTACCGTCATTCATAAAACAGGAAGAGCCCAGCACTTCAGCTTTTAGTTCAATGTAGTTGTTGAATAAATCATCAAACATGTATTGCACCGTTTTACCAGCCACATCACTGTATTTCAGGTAGTGCTTTTTCAATACCGGCAATGATCGTTCCAGTTCATCTTTGGCAAGAAAAGTATATTCACTGCCTTTTATATTGTATGCGATTATCTGCTCAACTGAACCATTCTTATCAAAATCCTTTACATAGAGTTTGAGCGGCCCGTCTTTACCGGCATGGAATTTTGAATTATGGCCCCAGTTGCCGGCCAGTATATCCGTATACCCGTCACCGTTTACATCAGTAGTGTAAATTGTTTGCCATAATCCTGTTGATCCGTTTATATCAGTAGCGCCGAAGGTTCCTTTACTATTAATGTAGATCTTTAACGGCATCCATTCACCTGTAACGATCAAATCAGGCCATCCGTCACGGTTCAGATCCGCAAAAGCAGAACTGGTAACCATGCCAATACTATCAAGGCTAATGACTGTTGTTGGTGCTGTGCTGAACTTGCCCTGTCCGTCATTCAGCAATAAATAAGACGATTGCGCCTGGCCATATATTTGGGCATTGCAAAGTCCGCCTACAAAGAGATCTGCATCTCCGTCCTTATCAATATCTGCGCTGCTTACAACCGACTTATTTTTCAACAACGGTGGTATCGCCCCTGTTTGTACTATAAATTTCCCTTTGCCATCATTCAAATAAAAATGATCGGCCAGCGTGGTATCGCCATCGGGTAGTTCATTACCTCCGCTTACCACGTACAAATCGGGGTATGTATCATTATTTGCATCGAAGAAGATAGCATCCACTTCCTCCGATTGCCTGTTTGTGAAAAAGGGTACGCTGTCTTTTGAAAAACCTGCTGCAGTCTGTGTAACAAGCTGACCAGATTGTCCGGCAGCGCCGCATACATAAAAATCATCCAGTCCATCTTTGTTTACATCGCCCACGGCTATTTTCGGCCCCCTGGTTGATTGCTGGTGCGGGATGAGGTATTGTTTATTATAATCAAGAAAATCGTTTTCTCTATGTTGCCAGTTTATGCCGGCAATGCTGCTTATGTTTTCCAGCATAGCAGTTGCTGCCGGGAAAAAAGTACTATAATCAAACACACCACCCGCTTCTGCCTGTTTTACTTCTATCACCCCTTTTGCCGGAACGCTTTTCATTTTTTGGTACTTCTGATCCGGCCATACCACTAATATACTGTCTATATACCGCAGGCTGTCCACACCGAAATGCATTTTGGTATCGCAGGATGACTGAAATCCCCGGGTCAGCATCAGTTGCTGGTACTGTACTTTGTTACCGGTATATACCCATGCTTTTGCACCCACTCCAAATGTGTTGGCTGTATTGCCTTTTAACATCAGATCGACAGTATATTTCTGCGGTGCTTTATTTTTTAATACTACTGCCGGTGCGTTGATGCAGTTGATAACCATATCCAGGTTACCATCATTATCCAAATCGGCGTAAGCGGCACCATTGTAATACCCTTTCATATCACCTGTACCCCAAGCTGCGCTTACATCTGAAAAACGCATGTCGCCATTCCCGCTAAAAAAATAAGGATGCGATGAGCCATCAGGAATGTTGTCGATGGCTTCTTTATCGTACGTGGGGGAATTGCCCACATCATTCTTCAATACAAGATCTGATACAAACCGTATATAGTCTAAGTCAACCGGCCTTTTCACAATACCGCTTGAAACAAAGAGGTCTTTATTGCCATCATTATCAAAGTCGGCAAAGAGTGGTGCCCAGCTCCAGTCTGTTGCGGCAATACCACTCTGCAATCCTGTTTCGCTAAAGCTGCTGCCATTTCCATTATTTCGTTGTAAACAGTTTTTCGAGTATTGGTTTTGATAGCCGTGCCCTTTCAGTTTGTAGCGGTAGATGTCGGGGTTTTCATCACTGCCATATGTTTTCAATACCCTTTCATCAGGGGGCAGCATATCCACCGTTACTATATCCACTTGCCCGTCATTATCAAAATCAGCCGCATCATTGCCCATGCTGAAGCGGCTGTAGTGTTTAAAATGCTTAGCGCCACTTTCTGTAAAACCGCCTTTACCATTATTCAGGTAGTAATAATCGTTTTCATGAAAATCATTACCGACATAAATATCATCCCAGCCATCATTGTTGAAATCGGCCACGGCTATGCCCAGGCCATACCCAAGATTACTTTGATAAATACCAGCCTGCTTAGATACATCTGTAAACCTGCCAGTGGTGGTTAAATCGTTTCTGTAAAGCCTGTCGCCCGAAACGGAATCAGGCGTACGCCGGGCAAGCGTATCCACAATATTGGCATGTGGCTTTTGCGAGTGGTTGAGCAGGTAACAATCCAAATCACCATCCCGATCATAATCAAAGAAAGCAGCCTGTGTGCCAAAGCCTGAAAACTGCAAACCTAATTTCGCAGCACTTTCCGTAAAGCTGTTGTTCTTGTTATTTAAAAAAAGCTGATTACTCCCGGTAAGTCCGTGATGGGCGCTGCTGGCTGTTACATATATATCCAGGTAGCCGTCTCCATTTACATCTGCCATGGTTACACCGGAACACCAGTCGGCTGTGCCGGCCACACCCGCTTTTGCCGTTATATCTTCAAATTCAAAATTGCCTTTGTTCAGGTACAGCTTATTGCCTGCTTTAGTATTAGCGGTAAAATAAAGATCAACCAGGCCATCATTATTAATATCCCCTGCTGCCACACCACCACCGTTGTAATAGTACAGGTAGTAAAGTATATTCAGCATGGGCTTTTCCGTAAGCGTATTGGAAAATTCGATATGCGTTGCCGAAGACGGCAGGCTTTCGAACATGGCTGGCTGTTTCTTTTCTTTAGAAGAGCAGGCCAAAAAGAAAATACTGGCTGAGGCAATGAATATATAGTACCGCATTCTACTATACATATCCTGGTATCGTTTTTAAGAGATTAAAAAAGGCTGAAACAAGAACTGCTCAGCCTTTTATTGCTTATGTATCTGCTAAAACAAAAAACTATTTTCCAGCCTTACTGTTTTCCTGTATATAAAGCTTGTATTTCTGCCAGTGTAAGCGCCTTACTGTACAAACGCACCTGGTCCAGTCCGCCCTTGAAGGTACAAGCCAGCCAGTCGTCTGATGCATAGTTGGTAGACGGGCCTGCGCCAATACGAAACTCACTAATCTTGCTTGTGGCGAGACGCAGCGCACCATGACTGGCACCCCAGTTTCTGACATTTGGGTTTTGTACCCCATCAATATAAAGTCTTACATCTGCCGTAGTCTCATCATAGGTTAGTACCAGGTGATGCCATTGATCATCGCAAAGGCCGGCAATACTTTGTCCGCCTTCCCATGTAAACCATGGATCGGATGCACCCACGCCTGCATCGCTGTTCAGCATGCATTTAACGGCGCAAGCGCTGTTATTGCCTTCTAAAAACAGGAAAGCAACTGCATTACTCCAATGGAAGCCATCCTGCGCTTTCAGTGAAAGAATATAAGACGGGCCATTGGTACCATTGTTATTTTTTGTCTGGCCATTTTGCTTGAACCAAACTGAAATACTCATGCTGCTGCTGGATGCCCATGCATTGAACGAAGGGTATTTCACATATTTCTGATTCACACCGGAGAGGCCTTTGCCCCTTACACCCTCAATAGTGGTAAACGGATTATCACTTGGGAAGTTTGCTTTGATGCTGTCTACCGCATTCATCAATGGGTTAGCTGTGCTGCCGTCAAATGCCGCATAGAATTTCAATGGGCTATTTGGCGGGTTTGCGTCAGTCAGGTAGTCACTGAACGCAGGCTTCTCCATTTTTTGACAGCCCGTAGCAGCAACCATAATGGTCAGCGCTGCTAAACTAATGTTGAATATCTTTTTCATATTTAACCGTTTTAAAGTGATGACTAAATTACCATTCAGGATTTTGAACCAGGTTCGGGTTAGCATTCAGCGCTGAGTTCGGTATAGGATAGAAGCGATGTTTGTTCTGGTATCCGTTACCTCCCAGCACACTTACTGCATCATTCCATCTTACCAGGTCGAAGAAACGCTCAAACTCCATGGCAAACTCCACTCTTCTTTCCTGCTTGATAGCCGTACGCATTTGACCCTGGTTTGCAAAAGCAATATTTGTCAGGCCTGCCCTTGTTCTTACCATATTCACCCATGTCGTTGCATCAGCTTCGTTTTGTGCACCGCCCAGTTCGTTTGCCGCTTCTGCTGCCATCAGGTAAACATCTGCCATACGGAAAACACGTTGGTTCACCCATGTATTTTGCGCTTCATTGTTGGGTGTTCCCAAACCCGCAGCCTGGTAGTCAGCGTATTGGTTGTACACTTTCTTATTCCAGTACAGCGCATTGGTAAGGTTAGGCAGTACAAGTCCGTATCCGCCGGTATTACTACCGCCATCGCTCTGGTTAGAATACAATATCGTAGCTTCCCGGCGCAGGTCATTGGCTTCATAGGCCCCTACCAGTGCACTGGTAGGTGTATTCCATCCCCAGCCAAGATCCCATGTACCGGAACCCCTTACACCCTGGCATTGGCCCAGCCTGCTCCAATACCTGTCTCCATCACCCGCAGTTTTGTGGGCCTGTATCTCAAAAATGGACTCCTCGCTCAGCTCACCTTCTTTCTTAAATATTTTCCAGTAAGGAGTATACAGGGGTGCAGCAGCACCACCTGGACGGGAAGCCATTACTTGTTTGCAAAGGGCAAGTGCTTCGGCCCATTTTTGCTGGTACAGTTTCACTTTTGCCAGGAAGGTCCGGGCTGCTGATTTGTTCAGCCGGCCTTCAAACTTCGGATCAACATTCGCAGGCAGGTATTGCTCTGCATAGGTAAGATCTGATTCAATAAAGGCATAGATCTCGGCCACCGTTGATTTTGGTTTATACCCATCGCTTGGTGTATTGATCTTGAAGTCGATCTTAGGTACAGCCCCGAATGTTCTTACCATATCAAAATAAGAATAAGCCCGGAAGAATTTTGCTTCCGCTACGTTAGTGAGCGAAGCCGGATCAGTATAATTTCCTTTCTGTGCTTCATCCATTACTTCATTACAAAGACCGATGAATATGTAGTGTTTATCCCAGTAAAGACCTGCGCCCCAATCATCCTTGGTGTACTGAAAATTATCGTAGGTCTGGCGCCAGGCAGAAGCACCCGGGTCTGCCACTATCTCCGCATCATCCGAGCGGAAACCATTCATAGCCACCCAGGGGATGCTTTGAAAACCATCGCCGCAGAAAGGATCAGCTTTTGAGTTACGTACGGCTCCATATAAGGCCAGGGCTTTCCCTTCCAGTGCTCCCACGTTCAGATCATTTTGCGTGGCGCTCAGCGGTTCCCGGTCCAGAAATTTTTTACACCCCGCCACAGTGCTTAGCATGGGTATTGCAAGCAATGCTCCAACAAGCAGCTTTTTGAGTTTGTTCATAATCGTTATCATATAGGATGTTTTAGTCAATTAAAAATTAGCATTCAGTCCAAATGTGATGATTCTTGGTAAAGCACTTCCTGCACTACCGAAATCCATTCCAAACCCGAGGGCATCACCTGCAAACTCAGGAGAGTAACCCAGGTTTTTCTTCCATGTTTTCAGATTCTGTACCGCCAGGCTTAGTTTCAGGTTTTTAATACCTGTTGCTTTTGGCAGTTTATAGAATGTATAACCCAGGTTCAGGTTCCTGATGCGGAAATAGCTGCCATCCTCAATACCATAGGTTGAAGGTGCACGGTTGATCAGGTGCTTTTGGTTTACAATCGGTATCCAATTAGAAGTACCGGCGCCTGTCCATCCTTCTGTATAATTTTTAGGATAGTTATACAAAGAGTTTTTCTGCTCAGATGTTCCCCATACCCTGTATACTTCATTACCATAAGAACCGTTGAAATCAATATTGAGATCAAAAGCCTTATATCGTAAAGTTGTGTTGATGCCGTATATGAAATCCGGTGTAGGATTACCAATTTGTTTTTTATCTCCGTCATTAATTACACCATCACCATTCAGATCCTTGAATTTGAAATCACCAGGTTTGGCACCACCACCATTGATAGTGTTAACCGGAGAAGCAAGAATGTCTGCATAAGATTGGTAAATGCCTTCTACCACCAGTCCATAGAAATACCCGATAGGGTAACCAGTTTGCGCCTGGTTTGGTGTTTGCTCACTGGATGAGATATTAGGCCTGTTAGGATACTCCAGGTGAAGTACTTTGTTTTTATATGTGGTCAGGTTACCACCGATAGACAGGTTAATCTCTTTGCCCAGTTTTTGGTTCCAGTTGGCCACAAATTCAAAGCCATTATTCTGGATAGAACCATTATTGGTCAGCGTTGGCAGAATACCAGAAGGCCGCAGCAACGTAATCAGGTCATTGGTCTTTTTATTATAATAAGCTGCTTCAAAATGCAGGCGGTTGTCCAGCATGTCTGTTTCTATACCAACTTCTGAAGAGTTCACCGTTTCCCAATGCAGGTTTGGATCATACAGGTAATCTGCTTCATATACAGGTACCAGGTTTTCGCCAAACACAGCAGAAGAGCTGGTTGAGATCGTAGGATAAGCAGGGTACGCTTTTCCTTGTGCTGTAAAGTTACCCAGCAAGCCAGTAGAGGCTTTTAGTTTCAGGTAATTGAACAGTTTCTGGTTCTCCATGAATTTCTCGCGGGTGATTTCCCATGCAGCACCCACAGCCCAGAAGCTCTGGAATTTATCATTATAGTTCCTGCTGATCTGGCTGGCGCCATCGCGGCGGAAACTGGCGTTGAAATAATATTTGTTCTTATAATTATACAGCAACCTGGCCAGGCCGGATACAGTAGTATACTCGCTTTGACCGGAGGGTATTACACTCTGAATATCTCCAAAGCCTGTATTGATATACCAGAAACGTTTGTTGTTGGGTATGATGTTCTTTCCTTCCTCTCTTTGTGATACTGTAGATGAAGACTGCTCGTACTTAAAATAATACGTGGTGAAGCCTCCTGTGAGTGTAAAGGCGTGGTCGTTGATTTTTTTCTTGTAGGTCGCAATATAATCCTGCTGGAAAGCCCTTGTGCTAATGATGTCTTCACGCACAGCAGTAGTGGTGTTGCGGCCAATTACCTGGTCGCCAAGCAATGTTGGATCATACAGGTCATACAGCGGGGTGTACTCCCGGTTGTTGCGCCAGCTCATATCAGCATACCATGTCGGGCGGAAATTCAGGTCTTTCGTTATGTTGATGTCTACAAAAGCATTTCCCACAATACGGTACCTGTCATCAATTTTCTTATCCCAGTTATTTTCCAGTGAAGCCAGCGGGTTTGTTTCCGAGTTTTGAATGATAGGCACCACGGAATACAGGTTAAAATAACCAGAATCAACACCGTAAGGATTTTTTGTGTAGTAAGATTTAGTAGCGTCTGACACAATCGGCACAATACGGCGTGCATTTTCCAACGCACCACTGTTATAAGGAAGCCTTTCTTTTGATCCTATAAGCGTAAAGCCAAGTTTCCAGTTTTTATTCACTTTAAACTCATCGCTGATGTTCATCGTCATACGATCGTAGCGTACATGCTTTACCAGGCCTTCATCATAAGTATAACCAAGGCCCATGTGGAACCTGTTCTTATCAGTGCTTCCGTCCACACTCACATTCGTGGTACTGAATTTAGCAGTACGTGTTACGGCATCAATCCAGTCTGTATTGCCCGTGAAAGCACCCATACCAGGACCGCCAACATTATTTACAAAGTTCAGCAGTGAAAGATCGCTTGGATCATCATCCACACGGCTCTGGGCTTCAAAGGCAGCCAGTTTCCTGAACTCATCGCCATTAGCCAGCTCTATTTTATCCACCAGTTTCTTTGTGCCGTAAGCTGTGTTGAAATTAATATTCACTTGTCCGGCTTTGGCTTTCTTGGTAGTTACCAGGATAGCACCTGCCGCACCTTTGATACCGAAGATGGCCAATGAAGACGCATCTTTCAATACTTCAATGCTTTCGATTTCGCTTGGGTTTACAAAATCCATGTTATCGCTGAAAATACCATCGATGATATAAACAGGACGAATACTTCCGATACTCACTGTACCCCTGATGCGCACATCGGGTGCGGAACCCGGGATTGCCGTGTTCACGATATTAAGACCTGCCACTTTAGATTGCAAAGAGGCCAGTGGGTTACTATTTGGCTGTGCAGCGATTACTTCTCCCTTTACTTTGGTGATAGAACCGGTCAGGTCTCTTTTTGCAGCAGAGCCATACCCGATTACCACTACGGCATCCTGAATTTTTTCTGATTGTTTAAGGGAAACATTCACTGTCGATTTTCCCTTCACAGAAATTTCCTGTGATTCGTACCCTACAGAACTAATAACCAGTATGGCATCATCCGGCACAGTTATGGAAAAATTACCACCGGCATCCGTTACAGTGCCCAGGCGTGAACCTTTTACACTAACAGATACACCTGCTAGCGGTTCACCCGTTGCCGATGTGATACGGCCTGTAATTCTTATATCATTTGTAACAACTTCAGCGGCATTAACACCTTCTTTCAACACCACCAGGTTTGCATTCAGTACTTTGTAAGAGATACCTGTATTCATCAGTATCCTGTCGAGTACTTCAGGCAGGGTGGCTTCTTTTACATCCACCGTTACTTTGGGTTTTCCTTTTACAGCGTCTTCTGTAAAGAGGAAGCGGTAATCCGTTTTTTTCTCAATCGCAAAAAGCACTTTCTTGATTTCCGCCTCATTCATTTTGAGCGTAATACGCTCTTGTCCCAGTCCCCGGGCAGAAACCTGGAGACAGGCGAACATCAGCAAGGCAATCATTAGTTTCATAATTCTGGTAATCTTTTGATACTGCAGAACCGTTGTTGAAACAGGGGCTGTTTCAATTTTTTTCATAATTTTCAGTTGAAGTGGGTTAACAATACCGGGCGGCTTGAACTTCCCGGTCAATACCTTGTTTCAATCCGGGGTTTCGTTGCAGCGAAATCCCGTTTTTTATCCCCTTCAGGATGTGTTGTTAGCAATCTTAGACATATGGCAGCAATTAGCAGTTAAGTGATTATTGTATAACTATTTTATTCCCGTTCTTTTCGAATTTAAAATGAACCATTTCCTGCAAAGCCTGCAGGGCCTGACCAATCGTCTCCGTTTCAAAAGTTCCGTTTACCCGCTCCGACTTCATCCCTTCATTATCTATTTTAATAATTACATCATACTTCCTTTCCAGCCGCAGGGCCAGGTCTTCAAATGCCTCATCCCGGAACACCAGCTTATTGTTAAGCCAGGCGGTTTCAGCCACTGTACTGTCCGATGGGTTGTAATAAATCTTATTTACATGCACAAAAGGCGGGGCTGCTGCTTGTGCTTCACCGTTTCCTTCCGGTTTGGCAGAAGGCTTAGCCCTGTCGTTCTCCACTACCAGCTTCTCGTTGGGAGATAATATAATTTTATCCTCCGGCCTGTTCCTGATCGTAACTTCTATACTGCCGTGAATAAGACTTGTTTCAGTTTGCTTGTCTTCCGGGTACGCTTTTACATTAAAGACAGTGCCCAGCACTTTGATTTTAATGTTTGATGTGTGAATGATAAATGGTTTCTCTTTCATTTTAGCCACATCAAAGTAGCCTTCACCGGAAAGTGTTACCTCTCTCAGTTCTTTTCCAAAATCTTTATTATACGTGAGCTTACTTCCGGCATTCAGTGTTACCACCGATCCATCAGGCAGCTTTATAGTAGATTTAGAGCCGGGTTTTGTAGACACTTCATTCTTTTCTGCCAGCGGTTGTATTGATTTTTTCCGGGAGAAAAAACCTGCGGATATGCCCAAAAAAGAAACAACCACCAGTACCGAGGCGGCAACCCAGTACCAGCGGCGGGCGGGCATTCGCTTCACAGTTCCCTGGTTTACATTGGCCTCAAATCCATCCAGGTCAATATTCAAATCGCTCATCCGGTGCATGTGGAGCATATAGGCATCCTCCGCCGTAAGGCTGTCAGCACTGGTAGCAGCTGATTTGTTTTTCCAGAAATACTCAGCATTTTGAAGCGCCTGCTGCCATTCAGGATGTTGCTGGATCATTTCCTGCAGTAAAGCCTGCTCCTCCGGTGTGGTTTCACCTGATAGGTTTTTAGCAAAAAGCACCCAAAAGTTATCGTGTACCGTCATAATAGTGTTCGGGAAACTTAAAGACAGTAAAAAGAAACAGATACCCCTAAGAAATTTAACTTTTTTTTGCCGGGACTGGCTGAGTCTGTAAAAAGCTGGTTTGCAATTGCATAGCTTTTGTAAGGCGGCGGAGGGCAATGGCCATTTGGGCCTCGATGGTTTTCTGGGAGAGGTGGAGGAGCTCGGCTACCTCCTTATATTTAAGTCCGTCTTCTTTCACCAGTTTGAAAATAAGGCGGCACCTGGGCGGCAGGTCATTGATAGCTTCCCGCAGCTGCCGGAGCATTTCAGCCGTCATCATCAGCTTTTCCGGTTCGAAATAAACGCTGTTGAGCTGAACCAACCACTCATCCGGGTTGATAGTACGTTGATTATTTTGCTTTTTCAACCGGTTCAGGGCCAGGTTTTTGGCGGTGGTGTAGAAATAAAGCAAGGGTGATTCAATCGTGCTGAGCTGGTTTTTGCGCTGCCATATTTTAATAAATACGTCAGAAACCAGCTCTTCGGCCTCTTCTCCTGATTTGAGTATGGAGTAGGCAAACTGTTTCAGGCGGCCATGCAACAACAGAAACAACTCCTTATAAGCGGATTTGTCGTCATTCAGCTCTATAGCCGTAAGCAATCGTTTAATCTTCTCGTTCTCGGTCATAACCAACAACCTTAACGGTGTAAATCTAAGGAATTCAATTTTATATTTAAATGACCTGAATTACAACTGTTTTTTTTATTTTTGCAGCCGCCTAAGACCTTTAGTTCTTATATATACCAATAAAATTGGACCCTTAGCTCAGCTGGTTAGAGCACCTGACTCATAATCAGGGGGTCGTAGGATCGTGCCCTACAGGGTCCACAAAAGGCTGTCCCGTTGAGACAGCCTTTTTATTTATGTTATTATCAAAGCCTGTCAGGTTCTTTAACCTTTCATTAACCGGGATTGAAAATACATTTGTCGACTACTAAATTTATTATGAAGAAATTACTTACTGCTGCTTTTTGCACCCTGCTTATGTCGGGTTTATTTGCCCAGGATGCGCCCACCCCGGCAAAAAAGAAAAAAATTGACCTCAGCAACCGCAGCAACGATCATTTAATGTTGCAATTAGGCTATGCCGGATGGACAGGCACGCCTGATACCATCAATAAAAAAGGCCTTTCCAAAACATTCAATGCCTACTTCATGCTGGATTTTCCGTTCAAGACGAATCCATATTTGAGCATGGCCATCGGAGCAGGTATTGCCAGCGATCATATCTTATTTACTGAAACAAATATTGGTATCAAAGACAAAACACAAACCCTGCAGTTTAACAATGTGCCGGATACCAACCATTTTAAAAAATCAAAACTGGCTACTGTATACCTGGAAGCGCCGATCGAGTTTCGCTATTCAGCCAACCCAGAAACAGGCAAAGGCTTTAAAGCAGCCCTTGGTGTAAAAGTGGGTACGCTGATCAATGCGCATACACGCAATGCCAAGCTGCAAAACAAAAACGGCGACCTGATCAATGATTTTGTGCAGAAAGAATCCAGCAAGATATTTTTTAACAAGACCCGCATTTCCGGTATGGTGAGGATTGGTTATGGCCACCTCTCCCTGTTTGGCAGCTACCAGCTTACCCCCTTGTTGAAGGATGGTGCCGGTCCTGTTGTGAAACCCTTTTCGATTGGTATTACCTTAAGCGGTTTATAGAAAATCCTGTTTACCGTATTAAATATATTCCGAAGCAGCCTCTGTAAGGGGCTGCTTTTTATTTTTGCACTATACTGTACACGAATATTATGCTAGACAAAAAAAATGTAATCCAGAAAGAAGAAAGGGCCGTGCTGATTGGCCTGGTGCATAAAGACCAGACCGAACAGCAACTGCATGAATATCTGGATGAACTGGCCTTCCTGGCTGAAACAGCCGGCGCCGTAGCCGTAAAACGTTTTACACAAAAACTGCAGCACCCGGACAGCCGCACATTCATCGGCAAAGGCAAGCTGGAAGAAATAAAACAATATATACAAGGAAAAGATATCCGCATCGCCATCTTCGATGATGAGCTGAGCGGGGCACAGATCAATAATATTGAGAAGGCACTGGAAGTAAAAACCATTGACCGCAGTGATTTAATCCTCGACATATTTGCCCGCCGTGCCAAAACAGCACAGGCCAAAGCACAGGTGGAACTGGCGCAATACCAGTACATACTCCCCCGCCTGCGTGGTATGTGGAAGCACTTAGAACGTCTTGGTGGCGGTATCGGTACAAGAGGCCCCGGTGAAACGGAGATAGAAACTGACCGTCGAATTGTAAGGGATAAAATATCCTTGCTGCGCAAACGACTGGCTGAAATAGATAAACAATCCTTTACACAACGTAAAGACCGTGGTGAATTCATCCGTGTGGCATTAGTTGGCTATACCAACGTAGGCAAGAGCACCATCATGAACCTGCTCAGCAAACGGGATGTATTTGCCGAAAACAAACTCTTCGCCACACTGGATACAACAACCAGCAAGGTGGTATTTGAAAACACACCTTTCTTGTTGAGCGATACCGTAGGCTTCATTCGCAAACTGCCCCACCACCTGGTGGAAAGTTTTAAAAGCACACTGGATGAAGTGCGGGAAGCAGATATACTCTTGCATGTGGTGGATATATCACACCCTGCCTATGAAGATCAACTGGGCGTGGTCAATAAAACATTACAGGAGCTGAATGCGTTTGAGAAACCCACCCTCACCATATTCAATAAAATGGATTTGTACGAACGCCATACGTTTGACGAGTGGCTGGAAGAAAGTACGAAGACAGAAATACTAAACGATCTCTACGAACGCTGGCAGGGTGAAACAAACGGACAGGCAGTATTCATATCAGCCCTGGAAAGAACGAATATGGATACGCTGCGCCATACCATATTGCAAAAAGTACGTGAGTTGTACCGCATTCGCTATCCCTACAAAACAGACTTCATATACTGATGGGGGATAAAACCTATACCTGGCATAAAATCGCCGATTACCTGCATGAGCTGAATTTTGCTGCCAACAATATTGCCGTAACTGAAGTAAAGGGCAAGAAAATATGTATCGCTAAATTTCAGGACCAGGTATTTGCTTTTGCCTATAAATGCCCGCATGCCGGTGGTATAATGGCCGATGGATATATAGATGCAATTGGCAACGTGGTATGCCCCCTGCACCGCTACAAATTCAATATGGCCAATGGCCGCAATGCATCCGGTGAAGGCTACTACCTGAAACACTGGCCGGTGGAACTGCGCGATGATGCCGTGTGGGTGGGCATGGAAAAAGAGAGCGGGTGGTTTGGGTGGTAATTAATTTTGTCAGGTTATAACCTGACTTTTTTGATGCGGAGACAAGACGGCAAACAAAAGCAGGCCCGTATTGTTATTACCTGAAATAATACCTGCTTGATTTCAGCCTTTATTTTATTTCCCAACAATTTGTTTAAAGACATAGCGCCGTTAAAGGAAGCTGAGACTATATATCTCGTTGAAGAAATGCTGTACTTCAGCCAATACCAGTTTCATAAACAAAAGCTGGTCTTTCACCGGGCATCCATGAAAGCTTATGAACAATATCTTACTGCTTCGGGGCTAACAGTACAGTATATACCTGCGGGCGATGAACGGGCTGATATACGCAACCTGCTTACCAGCCTGCACCAGCAAGGCGTACAGCAAATAGATATGTACGACCCCTGCGATGAATGGCTGGAGAGAAGAAGCAAACAAACCTGTTCAGCAACGGGTATGCAACTATCCTTTAGCTACAATCCCCTTTTCATCAATACCACTGCAGCCTTATCAGCCTACCAGGACAAGCGAAAAAAATATTTCCAGACAGACTTTTATATACACCAGCGAAAAACAAGGGGCATACTGGTAACCGATAAGGGCGAACCGCTGCATGGCAAATGGTCGTTTGATGCAGACAACCGGAAAAAATATCCGAAAGGAAAAAAAGCACCAGTACTGCAGCTACAGTACAGTTCGGCCTATCATACCGAAGCGGCCACATACATTGAAAATAATTTTTCAGCCAACCCGGGCAGCATTGATGCAACATATTATTACCCCGTTACACACGAACAAGCAGAAGCGGCATTGCACGATTTTTTTGAAACCCGCTTCGCAGCATTTGGTGAGTATGAAGATGCCATTGTAGCCAACGAAGTACACCTTCACCATTCGGTACTATCTCCTTTGCTGAACGCCGGGCTGCTGCTACCGATGGAGGTTATTGAAAAAGCCGTGGACTATGCCGCCGCACAGGGCGTACCCTTCAATAGCCTGGAAGGTTTTGTTCGCCAGGTACTCGGCTGGCGTGAGTTTATACGCCTGGTGTATATACGGGAGGGAAATAAAGAACGCACCCGGAACTACTGGCAGTTTACCCGGAAAATACCCGCCAGCTTTTATGATGGCAGCACGGGTATAAAACCCATTGACAGCACCATCAAAAAATTATTGAAGACAGCCTACAACCATCATATAGAACGGCTGATGGTACTCAGCAATTTTATGCTGCTCTGCGAGTTTGACCCCGATGAAGTGTACCGGTGGTTTATGGAAATGTATATAGATGCCTACGACTGGGTGATGGTGCCGAATGTATATGGCATGGCGCAGTTTGCCGATGGAGGATTGATGTCAACCAAACCCTATATCAGTTCCAGCAATTATCTTTTCAGGATGAGTGATTATGCGAAAGGCGAAGAATGGGCTGATACCTGGGATGCGCTCTTCTGGCGCTTCATGCATGTACACCGGTCATTCTTTTTACAAAACCCAAGGCTGGGTATGCTGCTGGGCACATTTGACAAATGGAGTGCAGCAAAAAAACAGCAGGTACTCCAAAAGGCGCAGGACTTTTTAAATAAACTGGACAAACAGACAACATGAAAAATATACTGATAGCTGGTGCAGGCAAGGGCATTGGCCTGGCCCTTGCCCAAATGCTGGGCACGCAACACCAACTGTATGCCATCACAAAATCGGCAAGCGAAGAACTGGAAAGCACCGGCGCCAGCATTACCTATGCCGACCTGGCCAAAGAAAGCAGCCTTGAACAACTAACCATACCCGATGCGCTGGACGGGCTGGTGTACTGCCCGGGATCCATCAACCTGAAACCATTTACCCGGCTTAGCACGGCGGATTTTTTACAGGACTTTGAACAAAATGTATTGGGCGCAGTGCGGCTGATACAAAAATGTATACCGGCATTGAAGCGAAGTGGCAGCAGTGTGGTACTTTTTAGTACCGTGGCTGTACAAACAGGCATGGCTTTTCACAGCAGTATAGCGGTAAGCAAGGGTGGTATAGAGGGCCTGGTAAAAAGCCTGGCGGCAGAATATGCCGGCAGCAATATCCGCTTCAATGCTGTAGCACCATCGCTGGTGGAAACCCCGCTCTCCTCCTTCATCACCAATACCCCGGAGAAAAAAGAAGCGGCTGCCAAAAGGCATCCCTTGCAGCGGATAGGCCATGCCGGTGAAGTGGCTGCACTGGCCGCCTTCTTATTATCAGACAATGCGGGTTGGATAACCGGGCAGGTAATAGGTGTGGACGGAGGAATAGGCACCCTGAAATAAACACCCATGAAAGCCATCAAAAAAGAAAACCGGCCCAGTAAGGTATGCCCAGTGTGCCACCGCCCCTTTAGCTGGCGCAAAAAATGGGAAAAAGTTTGGGATGAGGTAAAGTATTGCAGTGAGCGTTGCCGGAATACAGGAGCGAAAAAGGGAGGTACCCCCGACTTATAGGCGTACTATAGGCATATTATAGGCGTGTTATAGGCTTATGACAGGCCCTTACTCCCTATATACTCCCTACATAAAGCCACTGAAAGGCCACTCAGGGCTATTTCTAAAACACTAGCTGCGAACTGCAAGTTGAGGTAACATGGGGAAAGGAGAAAGAAAGCGGGTGGTTTGGAAGTAGACGTAACAGGGATAAAACATAAATCAGTGTGAATTCAATTTTAGAGCATATACTATTATTTATTGCCTATAGTTGTACTTTTTGCGGATATGTTTTAGGTTATCTATTAACTTCTTATTTTGCTCTTGAAATGTATCAATATCAAACTTCCCCTTTGAAAGAACCTTAATTTTCCCAATAATTTGATTCAACTCTTTTCTTCTGTTAAGCCCCAAATATGCTTGTGCTAGTGATTGATAAACCCATTCTTTGTCACCACGATCCTTAAATGATTTTTGTTTAATTAGGTCATTACATAGAGAAACGATTTCTTCACGAATTCTCTGACTCTGAGCAAAAAAAGAAATCGCATCATATTTATCTGTCTGTAAAATTGCTTTTACCGTAAGTAAATAAGAGTAATTTATTCCGTTATAGTAATCCTGAGCAATGTGATAGCCTTTAGCATAATATTTTATTGAACTATTTAAATATTTAATATTGCCCGTTTCTTCATAAAGTCTTTTATTAATTGCTCCTGAAATCCCTAACGTTTCAATATCTGTTGTATCATCTGGTTTTAGATCCTTAAGTATATTTTGAGCATCCAATAATGCCCTTTTCATATTAGGCTTTCCATTCTTATAGGTAACCAAAGCAAGCCTTTGCCGTAAAAAAACATTCAAAGGCTCAAATTTTAAGCATGCTCTATACAAAAGAATGGCTACTTCAAACTCATTATTATTCTTCGCCCGTTCAGCATCACTAATTAATTCTGATAAGGTAACTTGATTTCTTGGCTGCTCCGTGATCAATTTAATATCCGTATCAGTAAAAACCGGCGGCTTCAGTTTAGGTAAAAACGTATACACAGGGCTATCAATTTTCTTTTCCCTCAATACTGCCTTTACTAATTTCTCTAATTCAGATTTAAACCTATTTGCCTCAGTAACCCCAATATCTGCCCCCAAATGTTCATACGAAGAGATTATAGTGTGGTTTATGTCAAAGGGATATTTTGTTTGACTCTCTGATATTACAATTGTCGTATTTGGTCTCATCGCATGTCTTACGCCTAGTTCATACAACGCATTTGCATTCAAAGTAGAAATATCCGCTACAACAATATCAGCTTTGTAAATCCATTCATACATAGGGACATCAATACTACCTGAGTGTCTAATTTCTTTTCCTCTAAAGCATTTAATCCTTAATTTATCAAATACAGGCTTAATTAAATGCTCAAACGTTTTATCTAGATCAACTATCCTCCCAGTCTCATGATCAGTTTTGGGGCCAAAACCAGTAATTACAAAGCATGTTTTCCTTGTAGCCATATTAAGAATTATTTATAGCATTGGAAATGGACTCATATGTAAAAGACATCGCCCAGTTCGCCCCAATCCCAAGTAAAATACTCGGTGAAATATTCTCCCTATCGGTTTTAACTGCAATAATTTTCTTATTAAGCTCACTTGCTTTTTCAATTTCCCATATTACCCAAGAACTTCTATGCGTAGTTCTCCCAATGATTACTAGAAAGTAGGTCGCCTCATTTATATATCTTGAAATAACTGATTTTATTGCCGAAGCGTTAACACTATTAACTGATATATCTACAGAATGATCATTCATAGAAAAATCAAACCGAGTATTCGAATCCCAAGCTAGCAGTAAATTCTTATAATGTCTATCACTATCGTAATCATAGCTTATAAAAACTTTTTTCTTATATACCATACCTGATGTTTTACATTGTTAAAACCCATTAACGATTTCTTGCTGCCTGTTCAATTGCTTCCGATAGCTCCTTATGCTTCCATTGGACAACTTTAATCCCAAGTTCGCTAACAAATCGTGGAAGTTTTGAGGGAGCGGTATCACCTTTGTGAACGCATATGATACCTTTGCCCTGTGCTCTGCTTTCTCTCGCTTCCCAGTCAACCCATTTACTCGCATGCGTATTCTCAGAAATATAAACAACTGTAACTGATGCTTGACGGATCCTCTCCCTGATACCGCTTTTAATGTACTCAGCTTTTTCGCTATCGTAAGGCTCCTTAAGTGAATAGTCATTAAATTCTAAGTCATTGTTTTCATTCTTTGCTTGACCCCGTAGCAGATTTACATCACCTAAGTCTTCATTGACAAAGCTTATAAATACATTTCGTTTTTCAGGCTCTGCCTTGTCGAATGAATCTTGGGCTACTTTCGCAAGTCTGTCAATGATTCTGGTATCGTAGTTATTACCTCCACCTCCCATATTATTTATTTTTTAAGAGTTTTCAGTGCCGTTTTTATTTCAAGACATGAAATACATTTTCCGCAGGGACTTTCTTTTCCCGAATGACATGAATAGGTTTTATTTATTTTCTTAGTTTTAGCCAACTTAATTACTTCTGCCTTATTAAAACTCATCAAAGGCGTCAATATCTTTACTTCATAGTTCATCTCAAAAGAGAGAAATTTTTCAATTGAACTAATGAAATCGCTGGACTGATCAGGAAAGAGTTTATACCTTTCATTAAGTAAGCCAATTGCAATATTCTTACTTTTTAGCTGATATGCATAAGAGCTTGCTGCCAAAAGGAAGAGAGAATTTCTCCCTGGCAGAAAAGCGTCCTCCCTTATCCTTAATCTTCTATCTGTTAGCCCTGAATGTATAACCTTGCCAAAACCGGATAAGGCCATCCTTTTCGGTTCAGGAAGTTTGTGTTTTATATGATTATAGCGACAGGCATCCCATTCTAATTTCACACCCAACTGACCATAATCAATAAAAAGGGGATGTAATTCGAAGCCTTGCTCTTTTGCAAGTATTGACATTAAAGTAGAATCGATTCCACCCGACACTAATGTAACAAGTGTATTCATTACTTGAATTTTGATAAAGTTCGCATTGTTGTCCAAATAGCTATATCTAGATGAAGCAAACTAACGTTGTAAGTATCCGCATAAGTCTTCAGACTCGTTTCAGCAATTTGATATTGCTTAATTGTGGAATAAACATTGTTTGAGCCATTTGTAATTCCAATCATTTTCATATAATCAATCACATGTTTATCCAAAACTGCAAATTCTGAATAGTAGCCAACATTTCGTAAAAACATGCTAGCTTGTTTAGGCCCCAATCCATTGCTATAACGAATAATACTATTACGAGTCTCCTGAATAGAATCTTTATTTGACAAAAGTTCCTTTATTGTTAAATTATTGAAATAGATATTCCGAATTGTATCTATTATATAATCACACTTTTTATTAAAAAACCTAAGCCTCCTTGAATACTCTTTACCTTTGTACACAAACACAATAGGCTCCTTAAGAGTTGCTGTTACTCTGGTTTTAAGCTCTTTAAGTTCTAATCTATTAAGAGGTATTGTTAAAGCATTGTCCCTACGAAGCATTTTCATTGCTCCTAATGCAATTTCATATTTTTCTTGGCTACTTAGAATACAAAGAACCAATTCTGATAACAATTTATGTTCCCTTTTAATTGTTGGCATCTTGGGCAATAATGCTTTTGCCTCATTAGAGACCTTCAATACTGTATCATGTAATTTTAAAGCTGATGTCACGTATAAATAATTTACTTCCAAATTTTAGACAAAGAATTTAAGAAATTACTATCAAAAACTTCTCCTAAAAGGGCTACTTCTTCTTTATTCTGAATCGCTTCTTGAATTCTTTTCATCCATGAATTATAAAACAGAAGATTATGACCCAAAGTTTTCAGGTTATAATCCAGGCCTTTTTCTTTACAATAAATACAATCATCTTCTATTAACTCCCTTTGTTGAAAGTGATATAATACCTTTGTTTGGGTATTTACCGTGGTTTGACACCATTCAAGACCATCAAATGAATCAACCCCTGAAAGCGAAAAAAGTAATAATGAAAAAGGATTTCCTGTCCCTAACAAATGAATAAAAACGTAATTCTCTAGTTTATTTAATTCCCTCCTTAAATGAGTTACAGTTGAAATACGCTCAAGCAAGCCGTCACCTAAAATTCTTTCTGGAATGGAGATTATAGGGGCGTTAGTTTTATTACATAGTTCTAAAACCGTCTCATTGAGATTTTTTTTATCACAGTGAATTATTGGAATAATCGATGTCGAATTGGCAACAGATTGGCTATTTTCCGTTGAGATAGCTACGCCGGCTGCATTTTCTTTTGGATTGTCGGGAGGCGATTGATTATCGAAACAAAAAGCCAGATCACTGATTTCCTGTTTGAGAATTTCATTGAAATTTTCAATGGTCCAACTTTTATCTCTTATCCAATAACTTTCATAATTTCCAGAGTCCATTAAAATTATTGGCCCATCATTTTTCTGATTTTCTTTTAAAATATTTAAAAAGTCGTCTTTGTTAAAAGATTTATCTATATCAAATGCAGAAACAAGAAAATGAGACTGTCCAAGCGCTTTTAATATCTTAAAATATTCGAAAGGACTTAGCCCTGTTTTTACCGATGAGATGGATGGAAAATAGACTGGTAATGGTATTGCTTTTCCTCTTACAGGCAAATATAACTTTCTTGTCAAGGAATTCTCTTGCAAAAATTTCATAAGTAGTGGCTCAGATGGTAAACTAAGCTACAAAATCTGGTGAAGGATTTGAAATTTAAGTATTTCCGCTTATAGATTTCAACTTCATATCTCCATACAGGGCTTCCAGTAAATCCGATGGACTTACGCCTATCGCCAGAGCAATCATATATAATTCATCAGCCCTCAATTTCGTTGATTCGTTTAAGGCTAATTCACTCATCCGAGCTTTACTTAACCCGGTTTTTCGGGCTACTTCAGATTTATTAACTGACTTTTCTGCGAGATATAATCCTAGCTTAGTCATTGTTTGTCAAGATTTTCTGTACATTTTACTAGCAGTAAAATAAAATTTTTTAGAAAATCTAAACAAATTGCTCACCGAATTGCAATACTTTCTATAAATTGTTCCAGAATTTCTAAACGATTGACTACTATTTCTAAAACCTCTGAGCATCTTTAAAATGAAAAAGATCTCGCTAAACAAAACACCCAAACAAAAACCTCTCCTAAAATGGCAAACCGGCAACTATAGCCCGCATCTAAAATTTGAAGCAACGCTGCCTGCACCGTTTCTGTTACTCTGCCGTATAGCCAATGTACCGCCACAGCAATTGCTGACAGACTTTATCAATCACCTTGCTGGTAATACAATCGGGGTTGACAGCCGGTTAGTAGAATATTTTATTGCCAGGGGCTACGGCAAGCATGATTATTATGAAGAAGATATCCGCAGCATGTTTAAAGAATTGGATGCAATGGCCATGCTGTTTCCCAAAAATGGAACTGAAGCAATGATCAAAGGACACACTCAATGGCTGAATAAGTATCAGCAGTATTGGTATAAGAAATGGTATGGGAAACCTTCCAGGCAGGTGGTGATTAAGAAGTAAAAAAGGCGCTGTTCGGTTGTGTAACATCTATACGGTTAACAGGCACTTACTGCATCCCAAAGCAAGCTGCGCATAAGCAATGCCTGTTTTGCAGCAGCTCCGGCCTCCCGCCACTTCTCCGGATCCTCACCACAAAGTTGAGATACCATTTGGATAGCCAGGTGACTGTGGTGATCACCATCCACCTCAATATGCCGCTCAATATAATATTTGAAAACAGCTACCTTTTCAGGCATTGCTGCATGTAGCTGACCCAGCAACTGATGAAACATAGACGGAATCAAATCTTCCCGGCCGAACGTAAATACGGCAGCCTTTATATGCGGTGGCGCATGCAATGCCACATCAAACGTATATTGTAAAAATTTCCTGATATTAACATGAATACCTGGTTTTTCTATGGCTTCAGTTACCACGGTACCAGACTGTATACTCGTTAGTAACGACATAATGCCTGATCTATCTGCACCCATCCTCTGCATGGCTTTCAGGTAAAGTTCAAAATGACTGGTTCGGTTGCCCTCTTCATCCACATCCGACTCTTCACCCAATACAATTTCATTAATAAGATAGCGGGTATCCGCCGTGCCCACTGGCATCCAGGGTATGGTTACCGATGTCAAACTTTTCTGCAGCGATTTTAGCAAGCTCATAAAATCCCACACTGCAAACACATGCACCTGAGTAAATTGCCGGAGACCTTTCAGATCTTTTATCTTACCATATACCGGATGGCTGAGTAATTGTCTTCGCAGCGGTTCAAGCTCCTGCTGCAGCTGTTGAATGCTTGTATTCATCGACTAGTAAACATAAATTTCGTTTTAATGTTCGCCACTATTAAAGACAAGCAGATGCTGGGGAAATATTACTATTACCGCGGGTGTTGTGCAGCACTTCCTTGCCCGTGCGGCCACTATATACGGCAAAATGCGTATTTCCGTTCTTTACTATTGAAATAATCTGCACTACCTACACCTGCAAATTTTTCATCGGAAATGAAATTTTTTCAGCCCCCAATGTCAAAATTTCCACACTCCGCCAAATTGGTATTTTATTTGAAAACAGGATTGGAAAAACTGCAGTATATGGAAAAAATTATCCGGTTGATTGGGCAACAGCTGTTCAGGCGCCGTTTGCAAAAAATCAAAAAGAACGATGAGGATAATCCATTCCTTATCTGGTAATGCTATTGTTTAACCTATAATAATAAGGAGGCTATTATGACAAATGCAATTCAAAAAAGAAATGGTTCTATGAACCAAAACCTGGGCAGTGTTGTCGATAATATCTTCAACAACACATTACGCCGTTTTTTTGATCAGAATTTCTGGGATACCAGCAGCGGCAACACCATCGGATCTGTACCGGTAAATGTGCGGGAAAATGGCAACCAATACGAGGTGGATGTTATCGCCCCCGGCTGCCGTAAAGAGGATTTTAAAATCCGTGTGCTGAACGGCCAACTGACCATCTCATTTGAGCAGGACACACAAAAAAATCAGCAGGATGAGCAGGCCGGATGGGTGAGAAATGAGTACGTACTACAATCATTTTCACGAAGCTTTTCACTGGATGATACCGTGGATACAGAAAGAATAAGTGCCCGGTACGAGAACGGTATATTATCTATCGTACTGCCAAAAAATGAAAAAGCGATGCCAAAGTCTATCGCTATCGATGTGAAGTAATGGTTCTAAAGCCGCTTTGGTTCAAAGCGGCTTTACCTTTAAATGATATTGTATGGCCGGTTCTGAATTCTATATCAACATAAGCATTCAAACAAAGGAAGGGCCCAAAAAATTTGGCCAGTTTGATTTTGGTGCAGACCGGGAAGCTGCGAGTGCCTTATTCAAACAACTGAAAGGCTCTTCGCAGGTCGATACAAAGAATATGTTGTATGTAGAACTTATGGAAACAAAACACGGACTGCCAGTAAACATTGATATCATTACATGCGATCTCCAGGAACTGGGCTTAAATACAATGCTTATTACCCAGGAGATATTCAGGCTGCGAAATTTGAAAGAATAAGACCTTCCGGTGCAAACAGCACTTTGTTTTCTTAAAATAATAATACCGGCCCGGCATTCCCTCCCACTACCGCCGGGATGCGCTAACCCTGTCTGCAAGTTTATCTGCCGAAGCTTTGCGTAGGCAGAGAGACAGGCAACTGAGCTGAGGGAAGTATTTGCAAACAAAAAGGCCAACCGTAGTTGACCTTTTTTTCCAGCTCCCCCCGTTGGACTTGAACCAACGACCCTCTGATTAACAGTCAGATGCTCTAACCCTGTCTGCCGGAGGCAGGCAACTGAGCCGGGGAAGTATTTGCCAATAAAAAAGGCCAACCGTAGTTGACCTTTCTTCCAGCTCCCCCCGTTGGACTTGAACCAACGACCCTCTGATTAACAGTCAGATGCTCTAACCAACTGAGCTAGGGAGGAATGGGGTGCAAAAATAAGGATATTTGCCTTCAGACAAAACTTCAAACCAAGGAATATTTAGATTTTTCCAGCATGGATGTAATCATTATCGTACTCGTAGTACTGGCCGTTATGGCTCTGTTGCTCAGCCTGTTGATGCGCCGCCGCCAAAAGCCTGTAACCGTGGCTCCCCTGCCCGATGGCTGGCGGCAAATCCTGCTAAAAGATGTGCCCTTTTATGTCCGGCTGGATGCCACCCGCCAGCAGGAATTTGAACATCGTATGATGTATTTCCTGGCCACCACCCGTATTACCGGCATCAATACCACGGTGGAAGAAACAGACAAAATCTATGTGGCCGCCAGCGCTATCATCCCCATTTTCGGCTTCCCGGAATGGACCTACGACAACCTGAACGAAGTATTACTTTACCCCGATTCATTCAACCACGATTTTGAACAAACCGGCGAAGGCCGCAACATACTTGGCATGGTAGGCGACGGCACTATGAACAGGATGATGATACTCTCACAACACGAACTGCGCCAGGCTTTCTGGAATAAAACGGGGAAATCGAATACCGCTATTCATGAGTTTGTGCACCTGGTAGATAAAACAGATGGCAGCGTGGATGGCATACCCGAGTTCTTTACCGACAAACAGTACATTGTGCCCTGGATACAACTGATACGAAAAAGTGCTCAGCAGATTGCGAAGAATAAATCGGATATCGATCCCTATGCACTCACCAATGATGGCGAATTTTTCGCCGTTGTATCAGAGTATTTCTTTGAACGGCCAGAACTGCTGAAAAGCAAACACCCGGAGCTGTACGACTTACTGGGAAAGATTTTTAGATACCAGGTGACGAAATAATTGGAACACGGATTGGACTGATTTTACGGATGCTCACGGATCAATGTGCTGGACGCACATTTTGGGATTCTATGTTCCTATGGCTTGCTCAGTTGATTGGTTTATGCAGTGTGTTGAGGATACGCAGCAGCTAAAGCTGCTGACTATTTTCCGCTACCAGCCGGGCAAATAGTCAGGTTTTATGCCAGCCTTGCATTCTTTTTGCTGCGGCATTATTTTCCGTGTATGTATTTGTTATTGATTTTTCATTTTTAAATTATCAAACATGTACTACAATCAGTCATGCGGGAGCCAACGCCACAGTATGGCATCCCAGGCCGCAAAAGGCAACAGGTACGGAAACTCCGCAAGAATGGGGTTTATCCGCTCATCGCAACGGGCCGCAGTCAACATTTACAAAACAGAAAACAGTTTTGAAATGCTGGTGTTTGCACCCGGCCGCATCAAAGAGCATTTCCATTTGGATGTAAAAGGAAATGAGCTGCACATTTCTTACACACCACCCGAAGGTTTTCCCCGCCCCGATTGGGTGCTGAGGGAGTATAGCCGCGGTGGTTTCTCCAGGGCCTTTACACTGGATGAAAGCATTGACAAGGAAAATATTGCTGCTAAATACACCGATGGTGTGTTACAAGTGAGCCTTCCTGTCATTGCTGGTAAAGAAGATGTGAAGAAGGAAATAGTGGTGAATTAAGGTTGTCTTTAGGAATAGTCCCGGCTTCGGTCGGGGCTATTTTATATTTTCAGGATTACGCTATATAAAAATGGGAACACGGATTTGACTGATCTTACGGATGATCACGGATAAAAAATGTGCTGACGCACATTTTTTTTGGATTTTACGACATCTATTTTCTACAAAGCTGTTCTATCAATTCAGTGTGCTGTGGATATACTGGAGCAAGTTCTTTTGCTTCGGCAAGTTCGAAGTCTGCAAAGTCAAAACCGGGAGAGACGGTGCAGCCTACAAAACAGTAACTACTTCCATTCGCAGGGCGGCTGGCAAACCAGCAATTGGCAGGCACAACATATTGAAATACCTGTCCTTTCGATATATCATTTCCCAATGTAATGATGTCAAGTTCTCCGTTCTGTTGTATAACGAATACTTCCAGCGGATCGCCGCTGTAAAAATGCCAGCACTCATCACTTTTTATACGATGAAAGGCAGAGAAATTTCCTGCTTCTAATAAGAAATATATAGCTGTAGATATATGCCGGTCGCCACCAAAGCGTTCGGGCAATGCTGCCGCAGAAATTATTTCGCTGCTCCTATTAGTTTGCACA
>CAYLRV010000050.1:0-32106 GCA_964386395.1 uncultured Chitinophaga sp. | reverse complement strand
GTATATACGCCACGGCCATGCGAGAAATGAAAAGGATACAGAAAGCATAGAAGCTTTTTTTAAAAAGCAATTACCGGCGAATGTTATTGAAGCATCGGGTTTTTATGAACGCTTGTACCTGTATCAATCCTATGTATGGTATGCATTTATCCGGCAGGATTTTTTGCAATACTACCGCTATTCGCAAAAATGGGTCCATCTCTTCGATGAATTTCCGGGTTTGCTGAAAGTGGAAACTGCTAACTATATCAAGGGTATGCACAACCTGATGGGTGCACATTTCAATTTGCTTGATTACAAAAGACTGGCAAAAAGTATAAAGCAGTTTGAACAGTTTACGAAACAAAAATATCTTGAAGAAAACGAGAATAACCGCATCCTTGCCTACCAGTACCTGTATACTGCAAGAATCAATCTCTACTTCTTACAAGGCACGTTTACAAAAGGGCTGCGTATGGTGCCATTCCTGGAAGATATGCTGAAGGAATACAGTCTTTATCTTGATACGCACCGTGTGTTGGTTTTTTATTACAAAATCGCATCTCTTTATTTCGGCAGCGGCGATAACAGCAAGGCCATTGATTATCTCAACCGCATCATCAACCAAAAAGTTGACCTGCGAACCGATTTGCAATGTTATGCCCGCCTGCTTCACCTGATAGCACATTATGAGCTTGGCAATTTTGATCTGTTGGAATATCTCAGTAAGTCGGTATACCGCTACATGGCCAAGATGGAAAACCTGAGTAAGGTAGAAGAGGAGATGTTTGCATTTCTTCGCAAGTCATTCAGCGTTGGTGCACATGCACTCAAACCCGAGTTTGAAAAATTGCATACCAAATTAAAAAAGTACGAAGGTAACCCGCTCGAGAGCCGTGCCTTTGTTTATCTGGATGTTATATCCTGGCTGGAAAGTAAAATCAGTGGTGTAAACGTGCAGGATGTTATCCGGCAGAAATTTTTGCTGGGCCGCCGCGGATGATGAGTTTCGGGTTTATGGTTTAACGTTTGAAGTTCCGGGAGCATAAAAACTCCCGGAATTTTTTATAAACGAAGAATTAATTAGCACTATACACTTGTTGCAAATAGGCTGCTGCAGTAACGGGCTTTCTTCCCAACAGTGTCTCCAGGTCAGTATGCGTAGTGGCAAACTCACCTTGTTTTATCGCTTCTGCAAAACCTGCAAACAAGCCAACATAATCGGCAGGAACACATGCATTTGTTAAGGCTGCTTTGTATTCATCCTGTGAGGGGCTGGTGTAAGTTATTTCTTTACCGGCTGCCTTACCGATTATACTGGCTATTTCACCAAAGGAAACACTCTCCGTATTCGCAATGACATATTCTTTGCCTTCGTGGCCTTCTGTTGTAAGTACATTTGCAATAGCTTCAGCCATATCTTCACGGGTTGCAACAGCAGCTTTAGCATCTCCGGCTGGCCAGTAAACGCCAGTTTCCAGTACTTTATCGCCAAGAAATACGGGCACAAAATCCATGTACAACGTGTTTCTGAAAATGGTGAAAGGAATACCGCTTGCCCTGATTGCGTTCTCCGTATCAATATGCGATTGGGCCACAAAAGCAATAGGAGAGGATGCTGTTTCGTTTTTCCTTTCAAAACTGGTGTAGAGAATATGTTTCACGCCTGCAGCTTTAGCTGCTTTTACGGCATTGGCATGCTGCGCACTGCGGTTGCCAATATCATTACCTGAAATCAGAAGCAGTCTTTCCACGCCGGTGAATGCGTTCACGAGCGAGTCATAATTATTATAATTACCGGAGCGCAGCTGAATACCTTTCTCTTTTAATCCGCCTGCTTTTGCTTCATCTCTTACCAATGCGGCAATGGCATCCGGCGATACGCCCTGCTGCAATAAAAAGTGAATTACATGTTTGCCCAATTGGCCGGTAGCCCCTGTTACCAAAATCATATGCATGTGTTTTAATGTTAAACTGATAGTTGTCATAACAAAACTATATATCTTTACTATACAAAAAGAAGTACTATACTAAAGTATATTGCTATACTTTAGTATAGTGAATAAATATTCAGCAATGGAAAAAGTAGTCAGTTTCAGGGAGGCAAAAGCCTGTTCAATACAATTTGTCCTGGCCGTTAATGATACCATGAATGTCATCAACGGGAAATGGAAGCTGCCTATCATTGGCACGCTGCTATTCAAGAAAAAGCGCTTTACGGAGATACAGCGAAATATTCCTAAAATAACGCCACGGATGCTTTCGAAAGAACTGAAAGACCTGGAACTTAATGGCATTGTCACAAGAACGGTATACGATACATTGCCGGTAACGGTGGAGTATGAGCTGACCCCTTCTGCGAGATCACTGGGTGATGTGCTGGACAAAATGGTGGAGTGGGGCCTCCGGCACAGGAAGGCGGCATTGGCAAAAGCAAGCTGACCGGATTGCCCGATCCTGTGTATAACTGCTGCAAAAATTTACTGCAGAATCCCTTGCGCAGGCGTACATTTGCGCAATTTGTTTTAACATGCTCAACTCATCTATCCCTGCTGTTTTATTACTCGCCGACGGAACGGTACACCATGGCCAGGCCTTTGGGGCCATCGGCACCACCACCGGCGAAATCTGTTTTAATACGGGTATGACCGGCTACCAGGAAGTATTTACCGACCCCAGCTATTTTGGACAGATACTCATTATGAACAGCGCCCATATTGGCAATTACGGCGTAAAGGATGAAGATGTGGAAAGCGATACCGTGAAAATCAGTGGTCTCATTGGCCGCAACCTCGAAGAAGGCTATAGCCGTAAACTGGCGAAAGGTTCATTGAACGATTACCTGAAGCAACATAACATTGTTTCTATTGAAGGAGTGGATACAAGGGCTTTAGTGGCCGATATCAGGACAAAAGGAGCAATGAACTGTATCATTTCATCGGAGACAACTGATATTGACGAACTGAAAAAGAAACTGGCAGCAACACCGAATATGGACGGTCTTGAACTGGCCAGTAAGGTGAGTACCAAAGAAGCATATGAACTGGGTGATAAAAACGCTGACGTGCGCATTGCGGTGATGGATTATGGCGTTAAGCGCAATATCCTGCAGTGCATGGTAGACAGGGGGGCTCATGTGAAAGTATTTCCGGCAAAGACGCCTTTAGCCAAAGTGAATGAATTTCAGCCACACGGTTACTTTATCTCCAATGGACCGGGCGATCCGGCCCCGATGGATTATGCCATCAGCACATTAAAACAAATACTAAAAGAAGAAAAGCCGGTATTCGGTATCTGTCTCGGTCACCAGTTGCTGGCGCTGGCCAACGATATTCCAACATTTAAAATGCACCACGGTCATCGTGGGCTGAACCACCCCGTAAAAAATATTATATCAGGCAAATCTGAAATCACCACCCAGAACCATGGGTTTGGTGTGGATCCGGAAGCCGTAAAAAAAGCTGATCATATAGAAATCACCCACGTAAACCTGAATGATCAAAGCATTGAAGGTATACGTGTAAAAGGGAAGCCTGCTTTTTCGGTACAGTACCACCCGGAAGCCACACCTGGCCCGCACGACAGCCGGTACTTGTTTGATGAATTCATTCAGTTGATAAAGGAACAGAAGAATTAAAACAGGGCTGGCATCACTGCAGGAATTGAATTACATTCGGGTTATGAAAATTGCTATCATTAATGGCCCCAACCTGAACCTGCTTGGCAAGCGGGAAACAGATATTTATGGTAATATGCCGTTTGAAGAATACCTGGAAACACTGCGTAAAAAATACGCAAATATAGAAATCAGCTATTACCAGAGTAATGTGGAAGGTGAACTAATCAACCATTTACAGGAAGTTGGGTTCTCCTATGATGGTATCGTGTTCAATCCCGGTGGTTACACACATACATCGGTTGCTATCGGTGATGCCATTGCTGCTATAAAAACTCCTTTAGTGGAAGTGCATATTTCGAATGTACATGCCCGTGAAGATTTTCGTAAGCTCTCACATGTAAGTGGTAAAGCAGCCGGGAGCATATTTGGACTCGGGTTGGAGGGCTATGAACTCGCCCTTAAATGGTTATCCAAGAAGCTATGATTTAATTTGTGAATTTTTTGGTAAAATTTCAATTTGGGTAGAATGCCATTGTGAAGTTTATCTAACTTAATAATGTTGTATTTATTATTCTATAACCAAAACCTTGAAATTTATGAAAAAGCTAATCGTATTCTTTCTGCTTTTCAGTTCAGCAATTATTGGAAATGCGCAAGGAAAAATCTCCTCGTATGAAGAAATTGAGATTGATTCCCGGCGTGCAGAAAACCTGATTGTTTTGTACCGGAATAATAGCAGTCAGCATGAACAAGCCGCTTTGGCGTCACTAACGAACAAAGATGTGCACTACTACGAAGTGAAATTTACCCTGAAGGATTTCTCAGGGAAGATGGTTATGGCCATTAATCTAAAGACAAATAGTGTAGTGTATATAGGTACATTTTCGAAAGAAGTAGCTACTGTACTAACCGATAAGCCGGCTTGTATTCAGCCAGTGTATTCCATATGTATGACTGGTTGCAATAATGAATGTCATTCAGGTGTAGGTTGTTTGATAGCCTGTACTGGTCAATGTTTCCTTAACTATTGCACTACATCTTGAGTATAACCTGCCAGTTTTTTGAAAAATGCGGAAGTAACTTCCGCATTTTTTTGTTTTCGGCAAACCGCTTAATCAATTTCTGGCTCTGCCCCGTCATCGTCATCATTTTGATTATTGCCAGAAGCTTTCTTTGGTTTCGGTTTTTTATTCATCCAGTCCGGATCTTTCTTCAGCATCTGTACATCATCCAGTTTTGATACATACAAACTACGGCCATGCGTGCCGATTACAATTTCATTCTCTCTTTGCTGTATAGCAATATCATGTACCGGTACAGATTTAGGCATACCAGCATTCCAGATCATAAATGTGTTTCCTTTATCCATGCTCACATACAATCCTCCATCTGTGCCCACGTATAGTATACTATCGTTTTTAGGGTCTTCTCTTACTACATTGATGGGTTCATAGGGCAGGTCCTTGCCAATCTGCTGCCAGCTGTTACCGTAATCATCGCTAATATAGAGGTAAGGTGCAAAGTTGTCGAAGCGATATCCGTTAAGCGATGCATACACCCTTGCTTCCTTATGTTGGGAGGCTGTTACACGGCTTACCCATAACTTGTTCGTCTGAAAGCCGGCGTAATCTGTCGCAGCTTTGGTTCCTTTTTTGCCAGGTACAACAATAATGTCATTACTTCCATTTAGCTTTTGCCAGGTATATCCACCATCATTAGACCGGTGAATATTCCCGTCATCTGTTCCTGTATAGATCAATCCAAAACGTAAAGGCGATTCAGTAATAGTTGTTATCGTTCCGTAAGGCACATTGCCGGGTACACGGCCATTGGTTTGGTCGGGCGACATAGGTATCAATGTATCACCTTTGTTTAACGAACGGTACAACCGGCTGGCACCATAGTACAGCACATCCTGGTTGTGGCGGCTGAGCCAGATAGGTGTTTGCCAGTTAAAGCGCAGTGGTTTATCACCCAGTTCATGCTGTGGACGGATAAAACGTTGGGAACCTCTTTGCGTTTTACCATAACGGCCATACACGCCAAATTGTGATCCCGAATAGATTGTTGCATTATCCCGTGTATCCACCTGTGCCTGCATACCATCGCCACCATTGATAGTGCGGTAAGGGTATTGCCCGTTATCAATCCATCCGGCATCTTCTTTATGTGTGGATGGGCCCCACCAACTGCCATTATCCTGCAGGCCGCCATATACGTTATACGGTTTAGCATCATCTACAGTAATGGCATAGAACTGGCCGACAGATGGCATATTGGCCTTGAACCAGTTTTCACCGTTATCGTAAGAAATATTTACACCGCCGTCATTGCCATTGATGATATGTGCATCTTTTTTCGGGTTTACCCACAGGGCGTGGTGGTCAGCATGTACATTGCCTTTATCAATCGTCTGGAAAGTTTTGCCACCATCGGTTGACAGTTGCGCTATAAATCCAAGTGAGTAAATTTTATCAGGGTTATAATGCGAGGTATAAATCTTGGCAAAGTAATAACCGTACGTGTTGAAGTTTGGATTTGGCTTATCGTGTGTCTTCTTCCAGGTTTTACCGCCATCCTCACTCTTGTATATTTCGCAACCGGCTATGCCTGTATTCTGAAAGCCATCATCACTGTCCAAGTAATCCCATAAGGCAGTTGGCTTTATTTTATCAGCAGCCACCATTTCTTTTACGCCTTTTGCTGTGTATTTGCGGGGGAAACCATTCTTCCGGAGAAAAGTATCCAGGAGGTTTGATTTTAATGCAGCAAACTGTTCTTTATTCAAAGAAGCGAAATCTGCTTTCTTATAAAAAGTGTCTACTTTTTTTGAGGTGTCTGGTTTAGGTGTATTGTTGTCCACTACGGCATAAACAATATTTGGGTTTTTGGGATAAACAGCAATACCAATACGGCCAATCTTATTGCCCGTCATAAAACCACTACCCGCAGCTGATACCAGTTTCCAGTTATCTCCGCCATCTGTACTTTTATAAATACCGCTGGTACTGCCACTTTCTTCAAATTTCCAGGCGCGGCGTGTGCGATACCACATCGCAGCGTATAACTCATCGGGGTTTGCCGGGTTAATATCCAAATCAACGGCGCCTGTATTTTCGTCCGTATACAATGTCTGTTTCCATGTTTTGCCACCATCAGTGGTTTTATATACTCCTCTTTCTTTATTGGCAGAATAAAGGTGCCCCAATACAGCTACCCAGGCTACATTTTCGTTAGCAGGGTGTAACTGTATTTTGCCAATATGATGTGATTCGGGAAGACCGGCATATTCCCAATGTTTTCCATTGTCTTTCGTTTTATAAATGCCAACGCCGGCATAAGAAGAACGGCTGCTGTTCACTTCGCCGGTACCCACCCAGATGATGCGTTCAGAAACATTGATTCCTTTACCAATAGTTGTTTTTTCCCAGTTAACGGCTATATCTCCAATGAACAGCATATCTAAACTATCCATAATGGGTGTAAAACTTTGTCCATTATTCGTCGTATGCCATAAGCCACCGGTAGCATAGGCCACATAAAATTCTGTAGGGTCTTCCGGGTTTACATCCAGGTCTACCACCCGACCGCTCATAATGGCGGGCCCGATATTCTTAAAGGGTACATCTTTCAGTAAAGAACGGGATTCGAGTTTCCGGCGTTGATCCAGGCCCTGCATGCGTTCACCGGCCGGAGTGGGGCCAACTTGTGCATATACTGGCAGGCAAAAAGCTATAATAGGCAGGATAAGGCCAATTTTTAACAGGCGCAACATAAAAGCAGTCGATTTTCGTTAGTAATTTGCAAGGGAAACAGAGGTTGTAAGACCTTGCTTGCTCATCAAACTTACTAACAATGCGATTAACAATCCTTCTTTTTCTGCTTATTTCCACCAGCGGATATGGTCAGTGGAAAAGCTATATTCTCAACCGCCAGGGCGACACGCTGAACTGTGTGGATATGAAAGGAAGAAAGCAGGGCCCATGGAGCGTTAATATACCTGATTTACGTGGCGAAAGGGGGTATGAGGAAGAAGGATATTATGAGAATGATCAGAAGGAAGGTACCTGGAAAAAATATTCGCTGGAAGGAGTGAAGATTGCGGAAGAAAACTACAGGTGGGGTAAATTGAATGGCAAACAACAATACTATACATATAATGGCGGGCTGATGCGTGTGGAAAACTGGCGTGCGATTGATCCGGCAAATGCCTACGACACAGTTCCTGTTTACGATATTCAGGATCCGTCTAAAGAACTAAGGCGGGTGGTGGTAAAAAATGACGGTATAGCCATGAAGCATGGCAAGTGGATATATTATGATCCGCGGGAGGGCACTGTTGATGCTGTAGAGACTTATGTAATGAACAAACTGCAGACAGATGACGGCAGTATGGTGGGAGAGGATGAAATCCGTCCGCTGGAAATCAGCAAGGGGAAGCAGAATAATATGTCCGACTCGTTGCGGCGTGCAACTGATCCTGCCCTGATGAAAATAAAAGAATACGAAAAGAAAAACTCCGGCAAAAAGACGATCAAGGTCAGGACCGGCAGTACCGGTGGTTAACCATTTTTCTCCTTTCCTTTTACGTTAATTACATCCCAGCAATTCGCAAAGTTTTTCACGCAAAGCAGGGCCCCGGAGGTTTTTACCCACTATCTTACCATTGGGATCGATCAGTAAGTTTTGTGGAATCGCTGATATGCGATAAAGCTGTGCTGCTGAGTTACTCCAGAATTGCAGATCGCTCACCTGTGTCCAGGTAAGACCATCTTCTTTCACAGCATTTAACCATTTATCTTTTTGTCCCGGCCTGTCGAGAGAGACACCTAATACAGTAAAGTTTTTCGTCTTGAACGAATTATAGTTTTCAACGACTGTTGGATTTTCCATACGGCAAGGTCCGCACCAGCTTGCCCAAAAATCAACTAACACATATTTGCCACGGAAAGAAGAGAGGGCCACAAGGTTTCCGTCAGGATCAGGTTGTGTAAAATCCATCGCTTCAGTTCCTACAGCACCGATTTTTTTCTCTGCGATAAACTCTTTTAGTTGTTTACCTGCATTGGAATTCCTGGCTGTTTCATGCAGTTTGTTATAGCGGCTTTCGAGGAGGTTCACATCCTCATTAAACCCATACGTTGCAGTAAGTACAAAGGGTACAATAAGCGATTTAGGTTTAGCCGTCACCAGCTTATCTATCTCAGCTTGTACGGCAGTTTGTGCGGTAGCGTGAACAGCCAGCATGCTGTCACGGGCAGGACCTGCTACGGAATAATTTATAGTGCTTGCCAGTGTATTCATTTCCTGCACTTTCGGAATAAAGCCTTTTATGAAAGCCAAAAAGTCTTTGTGGGAAGCCGAACCCTCCACTTCATAGTCAGCCGGTTTTGCCTTATTGCTTTTAAAGGAAATGTTGGCATTCTCCACGTATATCTCCGGCGGGCGGCCCGTTTGCTGTCCGTCTTCTCCAATTACCAGCAGGCAAAGCACAGGTTCTTCCACGGAGCCCTTCAGTTCAAACTTACCGTTTAAAAGTTTGGCACTGGCCATCGGTGCCGGCGCACCATTCTGGTAAAGGTTGATAGAAGTATTTTCTGGATAACCTTCTAATTTGCCGGCTATAACAAAACCATTTTGTGCAAAAATAAATGCAGGGCAGAGCAGGAGGCAGAAAAACAGTTTCTTCATATATAATATTATTTCAATGGCTTTTGGGCCGGATTAATAGCAAATTTATAAAAAGAGTCCAATTTATCAGGCAATTATGGACGAAAGGAAAGATTGGGTGGCTGCATTAACATCAGTATTGTTTTCCAGCGCTTTAATATAAGCACTGCCAATAATTGCACCATCGGCCAGGGAAGAAACGGCATCAAAACTCTCTTTATTGTTTATACCGAAGCCCACCAGTACCGGGTTTTTGAGGCTCATTTCTTTCAGGCGGGAGAGGTATGCCTTTATATCTGTATTAGCGTTGGCATGACCGGTTGTGGAGGAGGAGGAAACTGCGTAAAGAAAGCCACTGCTGAGCTGGTCAAGTTTCTTAATTCGTTCCGGGGAGGTTTCCGGTGTTACGAGGAAAATGAAATCAAGTCCGTGACGATGTATGATGTCGCCGTACTCCGTTTCAAATTCATGTTCCGGCAGATCGGGTATTATCAATCCATCAACACCAGCAGCCGCAGCATCAGCGCAAAATTGTTCGAAGCCATATTGCAGTACCGGGTTCATATAGCCCATCAATACCACCGGCAGATGGACAGTATTACGAAAGCCGCTTAATTGTTCGAAGAGTTTTTTAATAGTCATACCATTTTGCAAAGCCACACTGCTGCTGTGCTGAATAACGGTGCCGTCGGCCAAAGGATCGCTGTACGGCATGCCTAATTCAATAATGTCGGCTCCGTGTTCTTGTAATGCTTGCATGACGGGCAGGGTACTGTTGAGTGTTGGATAGCCCGCTGTGCAATAGACATTGAGCAATTTCTTTTTACTTCCCGCTTTTTGAAAAGATTGGGTGATACGGCTGCTTTTTGCTGAAGACATCTGCTTGGTTATTTGCGCTGTCTGCAAATATAATTTTTAAACAGCGCCTTGCGGAAAATAAAAAACCGCCCTTCTGGGCGGTTTTTTATAACGAGGCTTTTTTACTAATAGTTGGCAAAAAGGGAAGTGGTTCTTGTACCGCGGTGAGAACCCCGGTATACTAAAGTATAACTCCTCTTAAAAGTAAGCCCACCATTGATAGCGAGTTTAATAATATTAGTGCTGCTACCTGTTTCACGGATATATAATGTATCGGTACCCAGCCTGGATGGATAAGGTATAAAACTGGTTACATCGGTTACATTTACATTTGTGAATATATTCCTGTTCAGGGCAAAAGAGAATACGTCAATTGCAGGAACTGCAAAAGGATTATAAATAAAATTTGCAAACCTGAGTCTTGCAGAAGTGTCAGCCGGCACCACGATATTATCCTCCACTGTTTTCTGTTTAGGGCTGTTGATGGTGTCATACATAAAGATGGTATAGTGTTTCCCTATCTGCAAATTTTCACCAAATGAAAGAGGAACCTGTGTGCTGGTACGCAAAGTATCCTGTACCAGGAAGGCACGGTTCCCGGAGCCCACATTAAAGCCGTATCCGCTGGCCGGGAATACACTGCCGGAGGTGAGGGCGGCACCCGTTACGGGATTGCCATCTACATATACATAGTTTCTGTTAGCATTTACAGTGGCCACAAAGACCTGTGCAATTGTGCTGCCATTAAAGTTGGAGTTGGTGCCCGACGAAAGTATGCTTTCCTCTTGCTTGGCACAAGCCTGCAGCAGGCAGGCAACTGCCACAACTGTTGTTATATAATTAATTGATTTGGATATCATCGTTTACAATTTTAAGTAGTTTAAATATCAGGGTTGTGAAAACCATTGTTCCTTGGTGTGATAATCCAATGCGGTGGCACCAATTCTTGTCAGTTCATTCAGGTTCCACACATACTCTGAGTTAAAGCGGGGCCGCAAACGATATATTAACTTGGTAGCATTGTTTGGATAAAGATCAGTTCCGGAAGGAGGCGCAAAATCGCGGTACACCTGCTGACCGGTTATCGGATCCAAATCAGTATAGTGATAGCGGCGCATATCCACCCATGTTTCAAATGTACCATGTATATACAGGGAAATGTATTTCTGCAACATGATATGGGTCAGGGTAAGGTTGGCAGCCGTTGGCACAACAGCAGGGTTGTTTACAAAATTGTCACGGATCGATGTTGTCAGGAGTTCGCCTGCGGGAACATTGGTGCTGTAGGTATTCATCAGCATATCAAAGTTCAGCTCAATGCCCTTTTTATAGGCTGCGAGTGCATTGGGTTTATCACCTGAACGAAAAAGAGCTTCTGCTTTCATGAACTGAATTTCAGAAGCCGTCATGACGGGAAATTCAGAATTATTGCGGAACAGGTAGCGGCAGTTCGCATCATTGGCCGGCGTTCCATTGTTTACACCAGCAGCCTGGCTGATACCCCAAAAACTTTCAGGTCTGTCATTTGCCGTGATGATGGTTTGCCCCTTGTTCGGTGCGAGCCCTTTGAACGTCCCATTTGTATTTTTACGCAGTAAATAGATAGCCCTCGGATCGGTTACACCAGGGAAAGCATTATTCAAACCAGACATCAGGTTGGCAATATATGCACTCTGGCGAATGGCTGTTTCTGTAGCAACTGCTGTACTGGCAAGATTACCACGCAGCGGACCAAAAAAGTTACTATTTCCACTGATACCAGTTGCTGCAAATTTTACCGTGGCATTATCTGCATTGCTATTCATCGCCAGGTCACTATAATAAATAACTGAGTCTGCACGGTAGTTTGCCTTATTGGTGAGGTGATGGAAAGAACGGGCAAGAACGCCGTAGACAAACTTCTTCCATTTATTGACATCGCCACCGTACATGTATTGGTCACCGATCGCAAAGTTGGCAGGGCTGGCCCCGCCTCCTGTGTTGTTAAGATAGTTGAGCGACTCATGGCAGAGTTGCCTTACATAGTTATAGACTTCTTCTTGCGAGCCGTAGCCAAATGTAAGGGCACTGGAGTTAAATGCCTCGCTTACCTTGATCACTTCACCATGGTAGTCAGAAAGTGTAAGCCAGCTCCAGGCAAATATGGCTTTACCAGCCCCGGCATAATCCCATTTTTCTTCTTCGATCGCCCAATCAATCATCCGGTTACAGTTTTGCCCTATATCGTAAAAATGGACCCGCCACATAGAAGCAGCATTATCTGTACCGGGGCGATTACCCATTTGGTCCCACTCGCCTGCAGAATTACAAAACAGGAAATATTGTACAAACTTCCCGACGAAGCGTATATCGTTCAATGCCCCGTGGCCGGCGCTGTTGCCCGGAATTGACGAAATAAGGCCGGGCAGCAGTTTTTCTACCGGGACTCTCACATCGGCATTTGGATTGGCATATGCCTCATCTATTTTTTTGGAGCAACTGCTCATCGCAACTGCTATCACCGAAACAGATGTTATTGCAATTAATATTTTTTTCATCGTCTGTTATTTTAAGTCGTTGAATGAATTAAAAACCTGCCCTGATACCAAAATTTACACTTACCGGGGCTGGCACGTTACCGAAATCAAAACCCCAGCCTCCGACACCACGGGTGGCAGATGTATTACCATTGCTGGCCGGATCCGCGCCAGTATAGTTGGTCATCAGTATAAGGTCGTTGGCAGTAACAAATACACCCAGCGATTTCACAAAGCCCATGTTCTTTACCATATTCTGAGAGAACGTGTATCGCAGGGTTATATCCCGCAGGCGGAACCAGTTTATATCTTTCTCAATAAACTCTTCCTCTGGTAACAAGGTATAGTAAGCCTGGTTATACGCAGGTATTACAACAATTGTGTTACGGGTTGGTGCAGCCGAGTTCTGCAAGCCATCATTCAATACGCCATTGATAATCCTTGGTGTGTAGCGGTCATCTGTACGTTTGCTGATACCCTGCAAAGTCAGGTACATATCAGTGCCATTAAAGATGTCGCCACCTACACGCAGATCCCACAGGAAGTTTAATGACCAGTTTTTGTATTTAATATTATTTACCCAGCCCAGTGTGAAATCAGGATTTCTGTCACCGCGAACTTTAAAGTTAGGGTCTAAAACAGGTAGGCCATTGGACGGGTTTATCAGAATATCACCGGCATTGTTCCGGGCATATCCATAAGCGGTAATACCTGTTGTTGGTCCGCCGGTTACGAGACCGCCACGGGCGTTTCCATACAGCCATGTATCGGAGATGTAAAATTCAGAAACATTCGCCGGCAGACTTACCACCTTATTCCTCATTTTATTGAAATTGAACCGGGTTGACCATGAAAACCCTTTCTTTTCAATTATTTTGGCATCTATGCCAATTTCAATACCGGTATTTCTTACTGTACCAACGTTAATTGTATTTAATACGAAACCAGTTCCGTAGCTGGCCCTGAAGTTTTCAAGGATTTGCTTTTTATTCAATGTATTGTAATAGGTAAAGTCTAATCCAATACGGCTTTTAAACAAGCGCATCTCCGTTCCCATTTCATAGGTATTTTGAATTTCGGGCTCCATGAACTGGTTGTTATTCGTAAAGCCATATGCAAAGCCACCTCCGCTGGAGGTTACATTATTAAACACGGATTGGTTGGCATATGGACTGGGAGACCGGGCAGTTGTTGCCAATGATGTACGGAGTTTCCAGTAACTGAGTATATTATTCTTCTTCATACCAGGGAAAATATCGCTCATGATAAAGCTCACGCTTCCCGCCGGGTAGTTATAATTACGAAAATCTTTGGGGAAAATGGAAGAATTCTCAAACCTGTGAGAATAGGTGAAGAATGCCATGTTCTTATAGTTGATAGAAAACTCTCCGAAGAAAGCAAGCTGACGGCTTAAGACATAGTTATACAGACCACCCGGTGGCAGCAGTCCTCTGTTATTACGCAGCCTGGTTCCAACCCTTGTAATACTACTATCGCCCATCCATTGATTGATCTGGTCCATAGAGATAACCTGGTTGTTTTTTACCATCTGGCCCGCTGTATTCACCGAGTCAACGATATTGGTGCCATATACCGCATACATATCTGTCCGGTTATCCTGCCACATGGTACCGCCCATCAGGCGCAGGTTAAACTTGCCCAATGATTTTTTAGCAGTTACATTAATGGTATGATTGTATCCTTTAAACTCCCGGTAATAGTTATCCTGTGTACCACCTATGCCCTTAGCAAGAATTGATGAAAGGGGATGATAGAACGACCATCCGGTACTTGAAAATTTGTCATATCCAAACCGGCCTGAAATACTCAACCACTTGAAGGGGTTGATATTGATGCCTAAGGTTGCAACATAGCGGTCGGTTACATCATAGCCCCGGTTGTAATTCACATTGAAGAATGGATTGTCAATTTCGGAGTTAGGCGATATAGAATACAGCAATTTTTTGCTGCCCGTTGAGCTCAGGTAATCCCTCGCATCATCCGTTGTAGGCCATATCATAAGGTTCAACAAGTAGCCTCCTGCACCCCTTTTGGGCTTGTCGTTATTGCTGTGGATATAAGTGATGGACGGCTGTATATCAATATATTTTCCAATTTTGGTTATGTTGGTCAGCCTGAGTGAGTAACGTTTGTAATTGTTCACAGGTACAATACCTTCCTGGTCAAGGAAAGAACCAGAGAAGCGGAAACTCACATTTTTCTTGCCATATTCTGCAGTCAGGTTATGGTTATGCGTAAACGAACTTTGGAAGAAATTCCGAACGTTATCATATTTCTGAACGTTCTCTGCATAGGCCGGGCCAAAATAGGTAAATACCTGATCCGAAACACCATTGCTGCCCGGTTGCCATTTATTGGAATATTCAGGGAAACGGGTGAGGCGGGAAATACGGAAAGAATTATCGTAGTTAACTGTAAACTTACCATCCATCTTTCCTTTCTTGGTTGTAACAACGATTGCGCCGGAGCTCGCCTGGCTTCCGTACAGGGCGGTTGCTTCAGGACCTTTTAGCACAGTGATGGATTCAATATCATTCGGATTGATGTCAGCCATACGGTTGGTATAATCCGTGTTCCTGTTCGCTGTTTGATTGATATTTCGTGCCGATGTTTCTACCAGCCCCAGGGATGCCCCTCCGCCAGATTCGTTAACTCCGGAATTATCCATAATCACTCCATCAATTACAAACAATGGTTGATTATCCAGTGATAGAGAATTAAAACCTCTTAATACAATTTGTGTGGATGCGCCGGCATTGCCGCTTGTAGGATTTACAGTAAGTCCTGCAACACGTCCGCCTAAACCATTTAGAAAGTTCTCCCTTTGTGTTTCTGCCACTTCTTCACCACTTACTTTCTGCACCGAATATCCAAGTTCTCTCGGATTTCGCTTTTGGTCCATCGCCGTTACCACTACTTCACCCATTGTATTGTCGGCCGCTTTCAGGCTGATACCCATTGTATCGCCTGCGCCTGGTTTTACATCCTGGGTTTCATAGCCTACAAATGAAACCTGTAACGTTTCGCCCGGGTTTACTTTGATGGAAAACTTACCATTCGCATCGGTGGTTACAATCTTACGGGTTCCTTTTACCCTGATTGTAACGCCGCTCAATGGCTCTTTACTGTCTTCTGCTACTATCGTACCAGTAATCGTACGCTCCTGTGCCTGTACAACAGATGGCAGGGCGAACAAAACCAGCGATAAAGCCAGAAACAATCGGAGAATTTTTCTCATAGCTGTTTTTTTTTGTATAATTAATAAGCAGTTTGCAACTAATCAGGCCACTTGTACCCCGGCCTTTATATAGGGTTTTAATATTTCATCTGCAGGGTTCAGCTCTGTTATCAGCATATCTATTTCATTGACCCCGCATACACGTATTGGTTGTACCGTATTCACCTTCTCAGCTATTGTCAGGCACACTACTTTCTTCGACGATTCAATCATGGCCTTTTTTAACTGCACCACCTCCCAGTCATTATCCGTAATGCCATGCTCCACATCTATAGCGTTCGTACCTAAAAAGCAGATATCGGCTTTTACCTGTTTGATCTTAGCGATAGCTTCCGAGCCTACCGTAATCTTAGAGTTCTTTGATATCTTATCGCCAATCATGATGACTTCGATGCTGGGGTGGTGCATATACTCAAGAATTGCCGGAATACTTCCTGAAATAAATGTGGCTTTTAACTGGGGCGGAAGCGAACGGGCCATTTCAATAATTGTCGTACCGCCACTCGTAAGCACAAACATGCCATTGCTGATAAGGCTGATGGCCTTTTGCGCAATAATCTTTTTTTGGTTCTGCGAATAAACCCCGTTTACCGGGAAAGATACCTGGTTGAAGGAATGGGAAAGAGCACCGCCATGCACCTTAATGATTTTCCCTTCATCTGCGAGTTCCTGGAGATCACGGCGTATTGTGTCTTCAGAGACATTAATCTCCGAACAAAGGGAAGACGACAATACTTTGTTATGCAGGTGTACCTGGTGAAGGATATAAGCCTGCCGCTCTTTTTTCAGCATCAGATAGTTTTGACGAACTAAAATAAGTTAATTTCCTGCAAAAAAAACGCACAAACCGGACAAAATTTGCAAGATGTGGATAGGGTGTTAAATAATGGCAGGTGATTATGGGGTCAGAAACGGACCCGTAAACCCCTTAAAAGGGCCGTCCCGCCCTGGAGTGATCCGGGACGGGACGGGAGCTTTCATACAAGCTCAAAGTATTATACTGAGAATGGTGCCTGCTTCGACAATGGCAAAGCAGGAAAGTTTATTTGCCGAATGTAAATCTTGCTGTGAACCCGATTGCTGCCGGCTCAAAATTGATATCACTCACGATATTCAATTCCGGCTTCCAGTCTAACGAGAGATTGAGTGGTATATTGTTGAATTTATAGTCAAGCCCAATAACACCCTGTGCCCCGAAATTGGGATCTGTTACTTCACGTTGCTTGTTAGCATCGTATTTTTTGGCGAATGCCAGGTAGCCACCGCCACCATAAAACCATGTGAGGCCCGCCGGGGAGAGTGGCTGATGAATTTCCAGCAAAGCGCCAAAAGCAAGCGGATCGCCAAAAGAAAGCAAGCCTTCTATAGCGGTCTTTTCATTAATGAATTGTTTGAAAGAAACTGAATTATTGACCATGGCATTACTGCTGCTGAGCCGCACACCAAGGGCTGTTTTATAATCCTGCGCCTGTACGGCTGCAAATGTTGTGCAAACGATGATGAGGGAGAGGATGATTTTCTTCATGACTTACTTTTTAATCTATCTCTTTAACGAAAAATGATGCCAGAACATCTATAAGGAAATGTGAAATGACGTCTGAAGACAGAAGATGGAAGTCAGAAGACGGAAGTCAGAAGAAGGAAGACAGAAGATGGAAGTCAGAAGTCGGAAGACCGAAGGCTGAGATTAGAAGAATAGATCGTATTTAGTTTTTGGGCGGCGATCATCGAGCCAGAGAAAGCCGGGCAGGCGCATTTCCTGCGGGGTTTTATCACGCATAGGCCAGATAGTTCCATTAACGCTGCTTCGAAAAACAACCTTTTCCAGTGCCTGGTTGGCAAAATATATATCCATGATGTCGGATTTGGATTCATTGATGCCCGTGTAAGCACTGTCCTCATCCTGTATATAATAAATACATTCAGCTAGGCCAAATGCCCTGACAGAATCAATATTGCCTTCTTTGAAATAGGCATCCATCCGGGTTGATTTTACCTGGTTGAATATCTCCGGATCTGATTTGTTGATCATGAAACTATTCTCAAACACTTTGACCCGGTCTGCTTTTTTATTTTTGGTATATGTATAAATTGTATCGCCCGTTATCTGGCTTTCTTTGGCCCAAAGTATTGGCCCCTGGTACATCTTAAACGTAGAGTCTTTGAAGGAATAAAAAAGGCTGTCGCACACGGCCTGCAAAGAATCTGAAAAAACACGTACATGCCTGTAGGCTTCGAAATACCTGTTGGTGCTGTCGGATTTTTTTTGGTCAACCGTCACCACTTTAGTCCCCTTCACCGTGTCTTTTTCCAGTGAATCTTTAGCGCCGTATAAATCGGTAAGGCGGGCAGTAAATAATGTATCCGCCGTAATATAAATGGAATCATTTTCCTGCTTGATAATCATCAGGGGTTTGTTGGTAGCGAGCATCCGCTCTTTTTTGTTATCCCGAAAAACCTTTCCGGCTATAATGGTGGTGCCCTGGGCAGAGTCGACAATTACCACATTGCCTTCTGCCTGCGAAATGCCAAGGCTGTCGTCGAACGCCATTTTATCACCTGTTATATAAACTTTACCATCCCGGATTACAGAACGTTTGCCAAATTCAGCTTTACCAGTTGCCACATTGTAATATCCTTCAGTCGTTTCAATGATGCGGCCACTACTATCCTTTATTATTGTTTTAGCAATAAAACGTGTTATCTGTGTTTGTGTATTATATATCAGTGAGTCAGTTTTTATATTGTAAGCCGGATCTTTCAGCTCCACATTGTTCCGGAAATAAACATCCCGCAGACCGGCATAATATTGACCTTCACGGCTCGTTAGTACAGATTTTTTATTGACCACTTTACCGCCATGTTTATATATCCCCACATCCGTGTTCATATCATATTCCAGGTCGGGGGTGGTAAGGGTGCCTTTGCCATCAGTTAGTTTTACAGCACCATCCAGGTAAGCCAGTTTTTTATTGATGAGGTAGCGCAGGTGATTGGCATATATATTCGCCGTGTCGGCATCATTGATATGTACGCGGCCCCATGCTTCGAAAGTATTGGTAAAACTGTTAATGACGCAGCTATCGCAGTAAAATAAGGCGGTGCCTTGCTTCAGTTGTACGTCACCCGCCAATATTTGCAGGTTAGTACTGTCGTTCAATTTTCTGATGGTAAGGTGTCGTGAACGTAAAATCTGCACATCCCGCATCGTGTCGGTTCCCGGTTGCGGAACGGATACAACACCAGGCGGCAACTGAGCACTGGCTGTCATCGTGGTTGCCGCTAATACAATCAGCAGGGTGAGTGAACGTAAAATTATTTTCGGTTGCATGCGTACTGTCTACTTCGGAACAGTGTCCTTTATAGCAGGCGAAGTTATAGGCCCTGTCTTATCTTTCCTTCCGAATACGGAGATATTAACGTAGCGTTTAGGATTCTTCCGCACATCATCAAGCAGTATTTCAGCACTCAGAATGGCGTCGGTCAGTTTCTTGTATAAAGTCTTATCATTTATCAGGGCGCCCAATGTGCCATCGTTTGATTGGATTTTTGCAACCAGTGCCTTCATTTGAACAACGGTTTCATTCAGGTTATTGATGGTAGGCTGTATGTCAATAGCGGCAAATTTTTCAGATGCGGTCTTCGCATTGGCCACAGTGGCTCTTATATCATCCGCATTACTCTTCAGGCTGTTGGAAAATTCTTCTGCATTGTTCAGCGTTTTGGCCAGCGGACCGGTAGCATTATCCAATAATCCGTTTAGTGCACTGCTGGCCCGGTTGATATTGGCCAGGGTTTGCTGCAGGTTGGCCTTTGCTTCATTGTCAATAAGACCGTTTACTTTACCGAATACAGAATTGAGTGAATCGAGGGTTATACGCACTTTACTAAGTGTGGGTGTCAGCTGGGCCTTTACATCATCAATAATACCCACATCCTTTTTGGAGCCCAGTGTATCGCCGATTTTTAAAAAAGCAGCGCTGTCACCTTTTTCAATATTTATATAATAAGAACCTACTAACGGCGAGGTAATTATGGCTTTCGAATTCACGGGGATATTGACTTCGTCAGTAAGGTTGATGGTCGCTACAAAACCACTGAGGTCATTGTCCTTTTTGTCAATGGCGTATACACTGCCAATAACGTATCCGTTTATTTTAACTTCATTCGATTTGGAAAGGCCGCCAAGATCATTGAAGACTGCGTAAATTTTCCGGTTCTTTTTAAAAAGGTCTTTCCCCTTCAAAAAATTGAAGCCGAGTATAAGGATCGTAAGGGCTGTTATTGTAAGTATGCCGACTTTTGTTTCGTTGCTGACTTTCATTCAGAATAATTGCCCGCAGGTGCGGAATAATGAATGGCAAATTAACCATTTAATTTAAAGCGGGAGAACATCAAAATCCCTTTTTTTCCCCTTTTCCTTCATCCGCATCCTTTTCCCTGCTTTTTTCTTCCAGTTTATCAATATATTTTTTCAGCGCAGTAAAAATATTGGCCGTTATTTCCTTTTGACCGGCCTCGCTGGCCATATATTCTTCTTCTTCTTTGTTAGTAATAAATCCAATTTCTATCAGGATACTGGGCATTGCCGTAGCCTGCAGCACCCAGATGCCTTTATCGTTACGCTGTTTTACACCTCTGTCAACACGGCCATGATCCTTAAATTCTTCCTGCACGTATGAAGCCAGGTTCAGGCTTTTACGGAAATAATTTTGCATATATACCAGCATCCTGGCTTTTTCAGAAGGATCATTGGGATCGGGCAGGGTAAGGGTGGAAGTAGAATCATCTTCGCTGTCAAATTCCTGGTTCTTTTGGATATGACTCATCTTTGATTCGTTCTTGTTCACCGCCCACACATAGGTCTCAGTGCCCTTCGCTTTATTCGGCACCCATACTGTTTCATATTCATATTCATAATAAGTCTGGGTTACAGTCTTCTTGCCTTTTTTTACTTTTCTTGTATGCGGTATTTTATTAACCACTTTCTTTTGATAGGTGCCGCCTGGTGGCAGGCCCGATGAATTCAGGTGTATCGAAACAAACAGATCGCCATGATTGTCGTTTGCGAGTTTGGCCCTGTACTTCAGGCCGGCGTCTTTCGTGGGTGAATTGCCCGGTAGAATATCAGTTGTCCTTGTAAAAATGATTTTCATATCCGGGTAAGCTTTTGCCATCGTGTCGCCAAGGCGCAGGGATACTTCCAGCGCCAGTTGTGCTTCTTTGGTAAACAGACCCTTCGCCCCGGGGTCTAATCCACCATGGCCGGGATCAATGATAAGCGTGGAAACGGGTTTTTTATGTGTTTGCGTGAATCCCGCTGTATATGCGAAAAAAAGAGACAGTGTTAACAGGAAAACTTTATTCATGGGCGAATTTTATAGCGAAAAGATAAGTATTCAGCTGCAAGTTAGTGATTGCGCTGCTTTTCCCTGTCTGCTACAAATTGCAAAAAATCTTTTGTATCGGCGGCAGCAGATTTTGGAGCACCCGCAACCGTGTTTTTATCATCTTTTTTCTCCGCATCCTCGGCTTTGTCTTCCAGCCATTTTTGATATTTCTTCAGGGCTTTGACAATACATTCGGAAAGCTCTGTCTGGCCCTCATTGCTGTTCAGGTATTTTTCTTCCTCGGGGTTAGAGATAAAACCTGTTTCCACCAATACGCTTGGCATTGCGGTAGCCTGGAGCACCCATATACCAACGGGACGCTGTTTTACATCCCGGTCAACCCGTCCCACTTTTACAAATTCATCCTGTACCATGCCCGCTAAAGTGGCACTGCGTTTGAAATACTGTTTAGTTTTTAAAAGGGAGAGGGCGATAAACTCCGGTGAGTTTACATCCACATCGCCATATTTATCTTTATAATTTTCTTCCTTCAACATTGGGGCATTTTCCCTCACAGCGAGTTCTTTTTCTTCGCTCTTATGGGCGCCCCAGATATAGGTTTCGGTACCTTTTGCTGCACTCGGTAAATTGTAATACCGGTACTGAGGTACTTGTTTTGTTTTTTTCTTGCGGTTTTTACCTTTTCCCTCGTAGTATGTAACGGTTTTATAACCGACTACTTCCGATACCCTTTTCATGGGAGCTGAGTTAACGTGGATACATAAAAAAAGATCCCCCTTATTGTTGTTGGCATAATCGGCACGATAATGCAGGGCGGGGTAGGTATCAGTAGTACGGGTGTATTTTACGGTAATATGGGGAAACTCCTTTTCGATCATCTTTCCCAGCTTCAATGATACAGCCAGGCAAATATCCTTTTCATAGGAATACTGGCCTTTGGCACCGGCATCACTGCCACCATGACCGGGGTCGATGATGATGGTCTTAATTGCTTTTTGTTTTTGGGGATCGCTGCTTCCTGATCCGGATTTAACAAAAGAAAAAACAGCGACAGAAAATGATACTATTAAAAAAATCAGGAGAATCCGTTTAACCATGGTTTTTCGTTTAAGTGGCCTGCTCAATATTCACAAATTGTTTAGTTCTGTTCAAAGGGTACAAACGGATAATAAAGTACATTTGCCCATTGCTTAATGAGTCAACAGTACAAATTTACATCAAATTATTTCTCAGCCAGCCTCATTGGGGCCGTACTGTTTTTTCATATGACGTGGAAAACCCCCGTTTATGATAGGTCCAGCAAGTATTTTTACAAGCCTTTAACAACTGCGGCAGATACGACAAAGCCTCCACGAAAAACGGATACCACTAAATTGCGTCCCCTGACTATTGCCGACACAGGCGGGGCTGTTGTTATTGATACAACAAAACCGCTTATCCCGGATACAAGTGGTATTGTCAACAAAACAGATACATTCAACCTGCGTTTATCAAAAGATTCGCTCGATGCCCCGCTGAAATATGCTGCCGAAGATTCTGCCGTGATATTGGTAACGGGGAAGAAGATCATATTATACGGTAAAACAAAAACAGAGTATAAGGATATTACCCTCACGGCCCCCCAGGTGGAATTAGATCAGCAAACGCAGATTGTAACGGCAGTGAACAGCAGGGATAGTAGCGGAACTATATTGGAGACAGCCCATTTTAAAAGCGGGGAAAGTGATTTCACCGCAGATACCATCCGGTATAACTTTAAATCGCAGATAGGCCTCACTAAAAACACGTTTACTCAACAGGGGGATTTTATTGTTATTGGCGATCAGGTAAAAAAGGTAAATGAGAATACGACTTTTATCAAGCGGGCAAAATTTTCTACCTGTTTGCTTGATGAACCGCATTTCGCATTTGTTACCCCGAAAATGAAGGTGGTCAATCAAAAACTGGCTGTGTCAGGCCCGGCACACCCGGAGTTTGAAGGGGTCCCCGTACCCATTTATCTTCCATTTGGTTTTTATCCTTTGCAACGTGGCAGGCATTCCGGCCTGCTTCCGCCGCAGTTTACAGCGAATGAAGATTTTGGCCTCGGCTTAGAAGGACTGGGCTATTACAAAGTGCTCAGCGAATACTGGGACGCAAGGGTATACGGCAATATTTATTCCTACGGTGGCTGGTCTGTCAATATTAACCCCACTTATCGTAAGCGTTACCGCTATGCGGGTTCTTTCAACATATCTGTACAGAATACCAAGTTTAATTTCAAAAATGATCCGGACTTTTTAAAGAACCGCAGTTATTTTGTCACCTGGAACCATTCAGTAGACAGCAAAGCGAGGCCCGGAACTACTTTCTCAGCTAGTGTAAATGCGGGTTCTACCAAGTTTAACCAGTTGGTGCCAAACAGTAACCGGATTAATTTTCAAAACCAGCTGGGCTCATCTATTACTTATTCCAAATCATGGGCAGGAAAACCGTATAATCTAACACTGAGTGCCAACCATAACCAGAATAACGTAACCCGCCTGATTAATGTGAGCCTACCCGATGCAGCATTTTCTGTTGCTACGCTGTACCCGTTTCAGCCAAAAGAGTCGGCTGGCTCCTCCAAATGGTATGAAAAATTGGGTGTTGGCTATAATGGTACATTCCGCAACCAGTTTTCTTTTTACGACACAGCCTTCCAGTTTAAAAGGCTGATCGATACATTACAATGGGGTGCGCAGCACAATTTTCCGATCACTTTATCACTTCCTCCGATTCTTGGAGGGGCCGTGATAGTATCTCCATCCGTGTCGTATTCCCAGGTGTGGATAGCGCAAAAATTCAGGCGCAACTGGGATCCGGTTAATAAGAAGCTGGACACCACTATTACAAAGGGCTTGTTTATTGATCAGCAGGCTACTTTCTCGGTAGGATTAAACACGGCCTTATATGCAACTTACCAGTTTAAGAAATCGAGGATAATCGCTATTCGCAATGTTATACGTCCAACCCTGAGTTTCAATTATAAACCGAATCTTTCTAAAAGGAATTATTATTCCATGCAGGTTGATACATCCGGTTACAAATTCAGGTTCTCAGAATTTGAAGGGGCGTTGTACGGAGGCTATGGTGAGGGGCGTACCGGTGGTATCAGTTTCGCATTGGACAATAACCTCGAAATGAAATGGCGTTCAAAAAAGGACACCGGCGAAAATGCCATAAAACGCATCAAGCTTATTGATGGGTATGGTTTTTCCACCGGTTATAATTTTTTACGTGATTCTATGAAGCTGGATATTGTAAATATCTATTTTCGTACAACCTTGTTTGAAAAAATAAGTATTACGGCTAGTACGGCGCTGGACCCGTATCAAACCGATGAGCGGGGAAGAAGTATAGCTAAATATGCCTGGGAAGATGGTAAGTTTAAGCTGGGCCGGCTTACCTACGGCAGTGTATCCATGAGTACCAATTTCAAGAGTAAGCCGAAGGATGAGAAGAAAGATGAGGAAAGAAAAAAGCAGATGGATGCGGCTATGAATGATCCCACCGTAATTGGCGATCGCCAGCGTCTGATGGAATACATGCAGCAAAATCCTTCTGAATTCGTCGACTTTAATGTGCCCTGGCAGGTCAACATTGGTTTCTCCCTGGCATTTTATAACAGGCTTAAAGAAGACTATAGCGGGTTTATCAAAGACTTTACATCAAACGTTACTTTCGGCGGCAGCTTTAATCTCACGCCGAAATGGAATTTTACGGCTAATGGCTATTTTGATTTCGATAGTAAGAAACTGGAAACATTCAGTATGAGCATTAACCGGGAGATGCACTGCTGGCAGTTGTCCATCAATGTAACGCCTATTGGTTTATTCCGCTCCTTTAATTTCTCTATCAGCCCGAAGGCATCCATATTGCAGGATTTGAAAATCAACCGTACCCGTTATTTCTCCAACTTCTGATAATTGGCCAGGTAGTAATCTTTCATAATACCGAATACTGTTTCTCTCACCTCATCTGTTGTTTTCCCATTTACGGCTACAGGCGGCAGGAAGTGCATATGCAATCTTACCGGTGTGAAGAAAAAAGGCTTATTTACAGGCAATGCTTTTTTAGTATTGAAAATAACAGTCGGGATGATAGCGGTACCTGTATCAGTTGCCAGTTTGAAGGCGCCATCATAGAATTTTTTCAATGGCTCTGCAGTGCGGTTGCGGGTACCTTCCGGGTATATACACATGTGAATGCCCTTTTTTAATACCGCTTTCATTTTTTCAAAACTTACTTTCCGGCTTTTCTCGCTTTTGCGATTCACTAATATCGCCCCTTTCATATAATAAAAACCAAATAACGGAACTTTAGCAAAAGAAGTTTTGGCTATTGTTTTATTTGCCCCTGGAATAAAAGGAGAAGAAAGTGGTACATCCATCAGCGAATTGTGGTTGCAGGTAACAACATAGCTGGTTCCTTTCTGAAAATGCTCCTGTCCTCTGACGGTTACCGGGCAACCCACCAGGCGCAGCCAGATATTCATCCATAAGCGGGCAATACCAATAAATACACGTTGGCCCACAGGGTCGGGCATGAGCCAGGTAAGCATGGATGGAATAAAGAAGATGAGGAAGGTGGTGATGAAACTAACCATTCCCCAAAAGGCCCATATGCGGCCAAATATATTTTTAAGTACTGCCACCTCTTTAATTTTCAATATCAGCAAATATCGTTTCTTTCAGGCCGGGCCATTCACTTTTCAATACACTGTAATAAATGGATGTACGCCTGCGGTTGTTCCACATCGTCATATGGCTGCGCAGAATTCCCTCTTCTATGCCACCTACGTTAGCCAGCCCTTTTCTGGCCCTTGCATTGTCCACGTCTGTTTTAAACTCTACCCGTTCAAATTGCAGGGTGTCGAAACAGTATTTCATCATGGCGAATTTAGCATGCCGGTTAATGCCAGTACTCCGAAAATCTTTGCCCAGCCAGCTCCAGCCAATCTCAGCCCGCAGGTCATATATGGCTATATTCCCCAGGCTGCTGCTGCCGGCGATATGTCCGGTGTTTTTGTCTATAATAGTGAAGGGCCTTCTTGTATTGGCCGCCTTATCAGCAAAGGCCGTATCAAACCAGCGGGTTAAGTGTGCTTCGATACCGAGGTTCAGTGTAAAGTAATACCACATATCCTCATCCGCCCTGGCCAGGCAAAGGAAGGTGCTGAAATCATCTATTGACAGTGGCCGCATTAAAATGCGGGGTGTTTCAAGCGACAGTGCTGCAGGTATAATTATTTTATCAGGCATATGACTTTTATAAGCTCCAGTCTACCGGGTCAATTCCTTTACTGGTTAAGTACTCATTTGTTTTAGAAAAATGTTTACAGCCAAAGAAGCCGGCATGTGCAGAAAGGGGAGAGGGATGTACGGAGCGAAGTATGCAATGCTTGCTTTCATCAATCAGTATTCTTTTTTCCTGTGCAAATTTTCCCCACAATAAAAAAACAACATTGGTTTTTAACTCAGATATCTTCTTAATCACTGCATCCGTAAAAGGTGCCCAACCGATTTTGGCATGGCTCATTGGTTCTGCAGCCCTTACGGTGAGCGATGCGTTGAGCAGAAACACCCCTTGCTCTGCCCAACGGGTCAGGTTGCCATGATTAGGTATACGAAAGCCAATATCATCATGCAGTTCCTTAAAAATATTAACAAGCGAAGGCGGAGGTGGTACGCCATGCTGTACAGAAAAGCAGAGTCCATGCGCCTGTCCCGGACCATGGTAAGGGTCTTGCCCCAATATGACGGCTTTTATTGTATCGAGGGGAGTTGTATTAAACGCATTAAAGATCAGGCTGCCTGGCGGATAGATGGTTTTGCCTTGCGTCTTCTCGGTTTTAAGATGCAGTACCGCCTGTTGGAAATACGGTTTACTGAATTCATCTTTCAGCGCTTCTTTCCAGGATGATTCGATTTTTACGTCCATTATGCAAATTTATCAATCCGTGATGCTAAGGTAAAATAAAGCAGGAACCAGGTTAGCAGAAACAGCGTCCATTTCGCAAGCGGAAAAATAAAGGCGTCCTTCATGTGCCAGGCATATTTGGCAAAACCAGCCTGACCGGTGTAATTCACCAGCATCACCCCGTTTATAACCGCGGTGGCTAGCAGAAACCATCCGGTTGTATGCAGTATGTTTTTCAACGTGAATTTTTGCTGCTTCGCCATTGATTTTCGCAGCAGTAAAACTATTATTAACAGGAGTGATAAAGCATAAATCAATCCTTCCTGTAAAGCAAGCTTTGCAATAGCTGAAACGTCAGGCATAGCCGGTTTCAAAACCCCGCGGATGCTGGCGGCCATTACTTTAAACTGTATCCAGGATGATGCAAAAGCATAGATAAATAAGAGGGTAAAAAGGGCCAGGAAAAGCAGCAGAATGAATTTATACAGTCGTTGCATGCTGCAAATTAGCGAAGCAAATTCAGTTGGCAGTAAGCCTTAAAAAAATTACCTTTGCCGCCAGTTCTTTTTGACATGGTCCGGTAGCTCAGCTGAATAGAGCAACTGCCTTCTAAGCAGTAGGTCATTGGTTTGAGTCCAATCCGGATCACAAAGCCCCGGCATATGCCGGGGCTTTTCTATTCGAATGCGGTTCAAATCAGGCCTCCTCGTCAAATTCAAAATCTTTCTCATCAAAATTCATCATGCTGCCTACCAGGTCTTTAAACTCGACTTTGGTTTCCCATATTTTTTTGCTGATTAGTGAATAGGAGGCAAGGCCATGCAGCACAAATTCCATCAGCAGGGCCGCCTGCTCTTCGCTGGCTTTAGGGAAATATTTTGTTACCAGTGCATGCAGGCCACTGACTTTATAAAGCAGTAACACTTTGTCCTTGTCTTTTGTGTTAAATGAGATATTCAGGTTATTACCTTTATCAAACCATTGTGTAATGGGTTTGTAGGGATTATCATCCTTTTGTTCTTCGGCAGAAGGCTTCCCGGTGTTTCTGCGTTTTTTTAACTGGTCGGGATTGGGAAAGTATTGTATAAATTGTGTACGGATGGCTTTATCCACGAGGTTCATGGCCACCTGGAAGGGGCCTTCCTGTTCGCCTTCATATACCAGTTCTACTTTACCAGTGATGGATGGAATAATCCCGGCCATATCACTTATCCATACCTGTGTTTCTTTTTCTCCGTTTATAATGGCACGGCGCTCGGCAGCACTTACAGCATTCTCGAAGGCAGAAATCGTAAGTCTTGCACTCACGCCACTTTTCTTATCCACCAGTTCACTGTTTCTGGCTTCAAATGCAACTTGTTCGATTAATCTTTTTACCAAATCACTTACCTGCACTTTTCCTTTTTGAGCAGGATTGATGCCGGCTTCCTGCTCAGTAATACTCAATGCGTCTTCGAGATTTTTGGGATAATGGGTCAGTATCTGGCTTTGTATCCGGTCTTTTAGTGGTGTTACAATAGAGCCACGGTTGGTATAATCTTCAGGGTTGGCTGTAAATACAAACAGTATATCTAAAGGCAGGCGGAGTTTGAAACCGCGGATTTGAACATCGCCTTCTTCTAAAATATTAAATAACGCAACTTGTATCCTTGCCTGTAAATCGGGCAGTTCATTAATGACAAAGATGCCCCTGTTACTGCGGGGGATGATACCGTAATGGATTACTCTTTCGTCGGCAAAACTTAATTTCAGGTTAGCTGCTTTGATCGGATCGATATCGCCAATCAGATCGGCAACACTAACATCGGGGGTGGCTAATTTTTCACCGTAGCGTTCACTCCTATGTATCCAGTGAATGGGTGTATCGTCGCCATGCTGAGCTATGAGATCTTTTCCAAATTGCGATACCGGTTGCAGAGGGTCATCATTGATGTCGCTGCCTGTTATAGCAGGAATATACTCATCCAGCAGTTGTACCATTTGCCGTGCCATGCGGGTCTTTGCTTGTCCGCGGAGGCCGAGAAATAAAATATTGTGCTGACTAAGCAAGGCCCTTTCCACATCGGGTATCACGGTGTCTTCATAGCCCACAATGCCCGAGAAAGTCGGTTCTTGCTGCTGTAGTTTTGTTACCAGGTTCTGCCTGATTTCTTCTTTAATACTTTTCGGTTGATAACCGGAGGCTTTTAGCTGGCCGAGGGTATTGATATTTTTATTCATGCCGGTAAGTCGGGAAGAGGGTAAACGTTATTCTACGCAATACCTTCTTATTCCATTTTTTATCAGTGGTACATTAAAGTTAATCAGGAAACCAATATTGTTTCCAGTTAGTTTGAGGTGACTTAATACTTGAGCTTGCCAAATGGGATTTACGGTCTCTACTGCTTTAATCTCGCAAATAATAAAATCTTCAACAAGTACATCAATTCTTAATCCCTCATCGAAAATAAGGCCATCATAGGAAATTGGCAGATTAACCTGTCTGCGATATGTTATGTTTTTCTTTTTTAACTCATGGCAAAAACAGGCTTCATATATCTTTTCAAGCAAGCCAGGCCCAAGTCCTTTATGCACATGGTAAGCCGCGTCAGTAATTTCTCTGCATAGTGATTCCTCATGTTCATTTAATTGATACATATTTTACTGTTTTAATGCCAGACGTCTTTTCGTCTTCCCGGCAAATACAGCTTTGAGGTAATCATTTAGAATGCTTTGAAACAATATTTTATAGAACCCATTTCCTTATCAATACAGCGTCTTCCTTTTCCCGCTTTCAAAATCTTTGAATATAAATGCGCCCAGTTTATCCAGGGAAGCAAAGAATGCTTTGCCATTATTCATCTCTGTAAACTCTTGCACAAACCGTTGCAGGTATGGGTCAGTGGCGATCATAAACGTAGTAATTGGTATTTTCAGTTTCTTGCATTGCGCTGCAAGATTGATACACCTGTTCACCACTTTCCGATCCAGCCCAAAACTGTTTTTGTAATATCGTTTGCCAATTTTCAAACAGGTAGGTTTACCATCCGTAATCATGAATATCTGCTTGTTGGGATTTTTTCTCCTGCGCAATATATCCATGGCTAATTCCAAACCAGCAACCGTGTTGGTATGATAAGGCCCTACCTGTAAATAGGGCAGGTCTTTCACTTCAATCGGCCAGGCATCATTGCCAAAGACAACAATGTCTAATGTATCTTTTGGATAACGTGTCTTAATTAATTCACTCAACGCCATGGCTACCTTTTTGGCTGGTGTGATCCGGTCTTCCCCATACAATATCATAGAGTGGGATATGTCGATCATCAGCACCGTGGATGTCTGCGCCTTGAAATCTGTTTCCCGGATACTTAAATCATCTTCCTGTATGTGAAAACTTTCCACCCCGTGGTTGATCTGTGCATTGCGTATACTCTCTGTAAAATCAATCTGCTCCAGCATATCGCCAAAACGGAACTGCCTGGTCTCCGGGTTTGTTTCATCTCCCTGCCCGGGTTTGAAGGTTTTGTGATCACCTTGTTTTGTTTTTTTGAGTTTGCCGAATATTTCTTCGAGGCTACGTTTCCGAATGCCCTGTTCGGTCTTGGGTGTAATCTTTATTTGGCCTTGTTCGTTGTTATCTGTGAGATAACCTTTCTCCTTTAACTCATCAATAAAATCACCCATACCGTACTCATCATTGGTAAGCTGGTATTGTTTGTCCAGTTCATTCATCCACTGCATGGCTTCATTGACATCACCACTGGTATAGGTAAGTAACTGCATGAAAATGTCAAGCAACTGGTCAAAGCGGCTCTTGCCATCCTGGTTAGGGTCGAATCTTGAAAAATGGATACCTCTCATCGGACATACAATTTACGACAAATCCGGGGCCAAAATTACCGGTACTTGTTATCAAATAAAAAACCCTGTTCATCTTGAACAGGGTTTTTAGCGTTTTGTTTAAAACTACCGAGGAGATTATTTTATCGTGTCTTTGGGTTTGCCACCGATATTCGTCGGTGTTTCACCTGTTGTAGCTGGCTTCGGCTGACTGGTATAACGGGCCACCACTGCATCGAGTACTTCACTCATGGCTTCGTTCATCCTGTTCTCTAAATCCAATTGAATGAATTTATCCGAAGCCTCATTTTCCAGGTACTGGTAATATTTCCGTTGCTGATCAATGTCTTTACGCAAAGCAGCCCTGATTTTTTCGGCCAGCTCCATTTTGCCGGCTTTGTAGCAGGCCTCCAGGTATTCCAGGTTGTTCTGGTTGTGGTTGCTGAAACGGCTTACCATCGCATACGGGAGGTTGTCGGGGCTGATATTAGCTTCAGCTTTATCGATCAGCTTTCCGGCCTCATCCTTTTTGCCCATATCAGCCAGGTTGCCTGCTGCCTCACCAAATATATTGCGGATATTCATGATATTCTGCCGGTTCATTTCGTCATAATACATGCCTTTACGGTTAGCACCACCAAATTCAAAATGGGTCATCAGGTTTTTGTACATGGTATCGCTATTGTTATCCCGCATCTGGGTACCCATACCTACCCGGTATTTTTGCGTCAGTTCACGCAGTTTGGTTTCTACTGTCCAGTTTGCTTGTGGTACTTTATACTGAACGGGTACCAACCTGTAGGCGAGACCATCTTTACGCAGGTATTGACCAAATCCGAGTGAACCAAACGGCGATGTAAAGTAAATCGGACGCTCCCAGTTATTCGTAGCAATAATTGCCAGCATAGCAAGGTCGTTTTTGAACAGCATTTTATCCGGTAAGGCAATTTCAATTCTGTCGAAAACACTATCACTTGGGGTAACGGTACCGTTTTTCCGGACAAGTTCCTTGTTTACGGTTACATAAGCCCTTGCAGTAGGCACGGCATACAGTGGTTCACCTCTTGTGTTATCCATCCTGGCAGGGTCTTC
>CAYLRV010000049.1:0-34223 GCA_964386395.1 uncultured Chitinophaga sp. | reverse complement strand
TGTTACCGAAAGGTGGCTGGGTGGTATGCTGACCAACTTCAACACCGTTCGTAAGAGCGTAAAGAAAATGCAGAGCATTGAAAAAATGCTGGGCGACGGTTCTTTTGACAGCATTACTAAAAAAGAAAGACTGACGCTTTCCCGTGACCGTGATAAAATGGATAAAGTATTGGGTGGTATCGCTCAGTTGGGCCGTGTACCTGCTGCTTTGTTCATTGTTGACATCGGACACGAACATATTGCACTGGCGGAAGCAAAACGCCTGGGCATCTCTACATTCGGTGTGGTGGATACCAACTGCGATCCAAACAAAGTAGACTTCGCCGTTCCTGCGAATGACGATGCTACCAAATCAATCGCTATTATCGTTAACTATATCACTGCTGCTATCGCTGAAGGCCTTGCTGAAAGACAAGCTGCTAAGGATGAAGAGGTAGATGATGTAAATGATGATGAAAAAGAAAGAAAAGCAGCTAAGCTTCTTGCTGAAGCTGAAGCAGAAGGTGGTCGTGGCGGACGTGGTCGTGGTGCTGGTGGTGGCGGACAAAGACGCCGTACACCTGCTGGTGGCAGCCGCGGACCTGGTGGTGCGAGAAGGTAAGACTGATGCCGGAAGTCAGATGTCAGAAGCCTGACAACGCCAGCGTTCTTGTATTTATTTTTTAAAACCCTGAGGGACGGAGTCCAGTCAGACTTCATACTTCAGACTTCAAACATCTTAAACTATGAGTACTGTAGCAATAAGTGCAGCAGATATAAACAAACTTCGCCAGGCAACTGGCGCCGGTATGATGGATTGCCGGAAAGCATTGACTGAAACAAACGGCGACTTTGAAGCTGCTATTGACTGGCTGCGCAAGCAAGGCCAGAAAGTAGCTGCCAAGCGCAGCGACCGTGAAGCAAAAGAAGGTGTGGTAATAGCACAAACAACGGCCGACAACAAAACCGGTATCGTGGTATGTGTAAGCTGCGAAACTGACTTCGTTTCTAAAAATGCTGATTTCGTAGCCTTCGGTAAAAGCATCGCTGATGCCGCTATCGCTGGTAATGTAAAAACACATGATGAACTGCTGGCCACTAAAATCGGTGACCTGACAGTAGCGCAGCTGGTTGATGAAAAGCTGGCAACTATCGGTGAAAAAATTGGTGTAACTAAATTTGAGAGAGTAGATGCTCCTTTCGTATCATCATACATCCACGGTGCATACCGTATCGGTGTACTGGTAGGTATGAGCAAAGAAGCAGCAGAAGCCGGTAAGGACGTTGCGATGCAAATTGCTGCGCTGAACCCGGTAGCTGTGGATGCAGCTTCTGTACCTGCTGATGTGGTAGCCCGTGAGAAAGATATCATCATGGAAGTGATGAAGCAGGACCCTAAAATGGCTGGCAAACCTGACGAGATGATTGCTAAAATCGCAGAAGGTAAAATGGGTGCTTTCTTTAAAGAGCAAACCCTCACTGCCCAGGCATTCGTAAAAGATGCAAGCAAAACAGTAGAGCAATACCTGAAAGAAAGCGGTGATGTAAAAATCACTGAATTTAAGAGGGTGGCTTTAGGATAATACCAGTGCATAATGATTAGTGAATGGTGAATAGGGCTGTCCTTATTCACCATTTTCTTTTAAAAACGTGAAACATGGATCAGCAAGAATACTTCGACGCCAATAGAGAACTCTGGAACCAGCGCACCACGGTGCACCGTGATTCTGATTTTTATAACCTTGCCGGTTTTAAAACCGGCGATACTGTACTCACGTCTATTGAATTGAATGAACTGGGTGATGTAAGGGGTAAAAGTTTATTGCATCTGCAATGCCATTTTGGTATGGACAGCCTTGATTGGGCAAGGCGTGGAGCAAAAGTTACCGGTGTCGATTTATCCGATGCAGCAATTGCGGAGGCCACGAAGCTGAATGAAGAGCTTGGGCTGGATGCACATTTTGTTTGCTGCAATGTACTGGATACAAGCCAGTATGTGCCCGGCCAATTTGATATAGTCTTTACATCGTATGGCACTATCGGCTGGCTGCCTGACCTGAAGCCCTGGGCAACAATGATTGCAGAAAAACTGAAACCAGGAGGTACTTTTTATATAGCTGAGTTTCACCCGGTGGTCTGGATCTTTGATGATGAATTCACGCATATTGCTTATTCGTATGAGAACCGTGAAGTGATTGTAACGGAAAGCCAGGGAACCTACACCGATCGAAATGCCGACATAAAAGCGAAAGAATACAGCTGGAACCACAGTATCAGCGAAGTGCTGAATGCGCTGGTGGGTGCCGGACTTAAGCTGGAATTTTTTAATGAACATATGTATTCGCCCTATCCATGTTTCCGGAATGTGGTGGAATTTGAAAAAGGAAAATGGCATATAAAAGGACTGGAAGGAAAGATACCGATGGTTTATTCACTAAAGGCAACAAAGCCATAACTGAAAATCCTGTCTTTTCTTTATTACGTACTTAGCCATAAAATGTAAAAGTGCTCAGCATCATTATCCCCGTATACAACGAAGCAGCAAATATTGGAAAGCTGGTGAGCTACCTCCAAAAAAATGCCCCGCTGGCTGAAATTATCGTTGTGGACGGAGGTAGCACTGATGATACGATAAATATAGCACGAAATGCCGGGGCCAACGCAGTACTCTCTTCGCAAAAAGGAAGGGCGGCTCAAATGAACTACGGTGCTTCCATTGCCAATGGCGATGTGCTGTACTTTGTTCATGCTGATGTCTTTCCCCCCACATCATTTGTACGTGATATTGATCAGGCTGTTACCGGGGGTTATTCTTTTGGCCGGTATATTATGCGATTTGATACAAAAAAATGGTACCTCCGGGTAAATGAATGGTTTACCCGGTTTGACTGGTTTGTTTGTTATGGAGGCGATCAGACACTTTTTGTTCAGCGCAGCCTTTTTGAACAAAGCGGAGGATTCCGCGGTGACATGCGAATAATGGAAGATTTTGAATTGACGAAACGACTGAAGGGTACCGGGGCCCGGTATAAAATTTTTAAGAAAGGCGCATTGATATCTGACCGGAAATATGACCACAATTCCTGGTGGCAGGTGCAGAAAGCGAACTATACGATTGTAAAAATGTATAAGAAGGGCGCCTCGCAGGATGCCATGACAGCTAAATACAAGGACATGCTGAACTACCGGTAATCTTACAACAGCTTACTTACGTATTTTCTCTTATGGGGCAGATTACCGCAATACAACAAGTGGGCATTGGAGTACCCGATGCCGGAAAGGCCAAACTTCATTATAGGGATGATTTTGGGATGAACGTAAGAGTGTTCAATGATAACGCCACGGCTTTATTGATGACATAAAATACCGGGAGCGAACTGCATTACCGGCATGAATAAATTGTTATCTACTGTAAAAAGTGAGCCGGAACATCTTCAAGTCTGTCCACATCGTTTAATACAGGTAGTAGTTCATATGTAAAACCTGCACTCCTAAAATCAGCAATGGTAGCAGCATAAACGGAAGAAGTGCTCCATGCTTTGCCGGTGAATACCGCCGGTAGCATTTTACTTAGCCCCAGTAAATAATAGCCTCCGTCAGCAGCAGGTCCTATCACCGCATCTTTTTTCTCTAACGTCGCAAAGGCTTGTTGAATAAGGGCATTATTCAGCTCATAGCAATCACTGCCAATGATGCAAATTTGTTCATACCCTGCGGTAAACAATTGTTCGAAAGCCCGCTGCATTTTTTCACCGAGTGATGTTCCCTGTTGTACATCTTTGTGATAAATCTCATCATCCCAGCAATCATTCATTTCCGGTTCGTTGCTATAGAACACAAATTTATCTGCTTCAACGGGGCGTGTGATCGCTGCTGTATGTTGAAGTAGTTGCCGGTAGATAAGTAGTGCAGTGACATCACCGGCGGACTCAGCAATCCTTGTTTTTACTTTGCCGGGAATGGGGTTACGTACAAATATGATGAGGGCTTTCTTTTGCATTTTAACAACAGCCTCCACCGTCATAAAACCAGGTTGAACCTGAAATAAATATATCGTCCCTTTGCAGACTGGCTAATGCACCTGCTGTTTTATCACACACGGCCAGGGGCATATTGGGCAGCAGCACATGACCTTTATTGTCATCGAAGCATTCCTGGTCACCAAAGTAAATAGCCGTTTTTCCGGTGAACACACAAGGGCCGTCGGCCGGCATCGGGTCTTTAATGGCACATATTTCCACACTTTCTATAAATAATATTTCGTCAGTGGCATAGTGCTTAGGGTCTAAAATGCGGTAGGGACGCCGTGCCCGTACTTCCACTGTTCCAAAACCAATATCAGTTATCATTTTTATATAATCCTTCAGTGGCAGCGAACCACTGAGGCATAATGCCCGCAACCTTTCATCCTCCCGTAGCGTGTCATTTATCTCCTGTTCGCAGATGGGGTCACTCATGACTAAACGGCCGCGGGGTTTCAGCACCCGGTACATTTCCTGCAGTGCTTTTTTCAGTTCTTCCTGTTTAAAAATATTAAACAGGCAGTTCTGTGCTGCCACATCAATGCTGTTATCCTCAACCGGCAGATTCAGCGCATCCCCTTTTTTCAACCCAATAAATTCACTTTTAAACCAGGGGTTTAATTTTTCTGCTTCCGCGAAATTTTTTTTGCTGGCAACCAGCATTTCGTCCACCACATCCACACCAATAACACCGGCCTCCTTCCTGCTGAAGTAGGCAAACTGTAATAACTCCATTCCGCCACCAACTCCCACATACAAAATGTTTGGATTGTTTGCCAGGTCCCTTGAATTCACCGTGCTGCCACAACCATAATTCATTTGCTGCATAATTAGCGGAATATCCAGGCCTGGCAGCTGCCAGATCGGTGTGGTAGTACAGCATAAACCCAGATTGGGCTTTTCTGCTGCCTCTTTATATACGTTAATTGTAGTTTCTAAATATGACATAGTTATCTTTTTATGCTACAGCTCCGCCGCAACTGCTGCCTGCTCCGGCTGTACACCCAAAGCAATGCTGGTTAATAATGATTTCTCTTTTTTGTAATGCTGCTGCATCAAACTGTGAAAGATGTTGTGCATTGCGACAACTTACTTTCAGCTCCAGCATTTGGTTAAAGTCACAATCGTATAAATAACCATCCCAGCCAACGGAAACGGTGTTGCGGCACATGACATTGGCTGCTGCCGCAGGATTAAATGCACCTAACAATTTTTCCATGTACGTTTCATAGTTGCCGCCCTGCAATAAATAATTCAGGTAACGGCTGATAGGCATATTGGTTATGGTAAACAGGCTGTTGAACCTTATTCCATAGCGTTGCATCAATTCATCTTTGTATTCCTTCTCTAATGTTTGCTGCGCCGGCGGTAAAAATGCGCCGGCTGGATTATATACCAGATTCAGATGCAAACCTGTTCCTTCTATGCCATAGCCGGCTTCATTCAGCATACGCAAAGCTTTTATACTGTCTTCAAACACACCGTCACCTCTTTGCCTGTCTGTACGGTCGGCCTTATAAAAAGGTAGTGAGGAGACGACTTCTATCTGATGTTGTCTAAAAAATTCAGGTAAATCATGATATTTTTTATTGGCAAGGATGATGGTGAGGTTACAGCGTACGATTATTTTAATACCACTGTTTATTTTTTTTATCTGCTCCACAAACCAGCGGAAATCAGGATTCATTTCAGGTGCACCGCCGGTTAGATCAACCGTATGGAAAGAAGGATTTTTGGTTAATGCATCCAAACATAACTGCATGGTTTCCCTTGTCATGATTTCTTTACGGTCGGGACCGGCATCCACATGGCAGTGTTTGCAGACCTGGTTACACATTTTACCAATGTTGATTTGAAATATTTCAAGCGTTGTGGGCAAAAGCGGGTAGAGACCAATGCTTTCCAGTTTTTGCTGAAAAGGAACCAATTTATACTCATTAACCCCGTCGCCATGTTCCAGGATTTCTATTTGTTCCCGTACGTCGGCAAGGGTATGTTGTTGCGCTTTTAATGATTTCATTTTTTCCATTTATTTACCATCAGGACGGACTACATCGCAATTTCCTTCACTTTATTCATCATCTGTACGCCATGCACCAATGCGGCTCCTCCTTTGATGGCGGCGGCAATATGTACAGCTTCCATCATCTGTGCTTCGCTCCATCCTTTTTCAAAAGCATCGCTGCTATAGGCATCAATGCAGTAAGGGCACTGCACGGCATGTGCTACTGCTAAAGCGATTAATGATTTTTCTTTTGCAGACAAAGCGCTGTCGGCAAAAGCGGAAGTATACCATGTAAAAAACTTATCGGCAAGATCTTTTTGGTATTCACCGATGTTGCCAAATTTTTTCAGGTCTTCTGCATTGTAATAATGATTGGTCATATTGCTGAGTTTAGTTTACAAAATTGTTTGTATACAAGGTCCAGTCGTAAGCTTTGAATTTTATTTTCGGTCTGGCATTCACGGGCAACAGGTTTTTATCTTTCAGTAATTGTACCATTTTTTTCTTCCCGCCAAAATCACGTCGAAACCAGCTCATGATTGCCGGTAACTGTAGCGTATTTGTTCCTGCATCATACACCGCTTCACTCCGAAGATAGGCCCTGGTCGCCTGTTCCAGCTGCGGATTGATATTTTCCGGATTATAGAAAGCAATAGGAGGGCAGCTTTTAGCACCACAGTTAAGTGCAAAGTGCAGGCGGTAATCTAATTCACGCACCCGTAATTCTTTTTCTGTTTTGTTTGGAAAGAGCTTGTTTAAATGCCCCAGGCTCCATTTTATTTTGGATCGCCGAAGGATGCCATGTTCAATATCATCCAGGCTAAATGTCTTTCCAGCGATTGTAATTTGCTTGTCAGAAAAAAACTTGTGCCTGTTTTTATAACTATCCGGGTTTTGTTTTAATAATACCTGTGTATAGCCATTATACAGGTTTATCCAGAAGGCTTTCTTTTCATCGTCAGATTGTAGTTGGTCAACCAGGTCTTTATATGCAAGTGCAGATAGCTGCCGGATGTAGGAAGCCGTGCTGTCGCCGCTTTTGGCCGCATACATAAACTGCTGCGAAATCTGTACTAATTTGTTTGAAGATTGGAGGTTGATGGGAACCACTTTTTCTGTTTTTATATCCGCTGGGTTCATTGTAACAGGTTCTTTTTTCCCGGCAAGCCATTCTTTTATTTTATACTCCGTAATGGCTTCGGCATCTGTCAGCGCCAAAATAGTATTTTCTTTATCCATAACCACCGTATATGGAAATGATGGAGGGGCAAAGGCTGCTGTAATTTTATTTTCTTCGTCTGCAATTATGGGAAAAGGGAAAGGCTGACGGCTACTGACGAATTTTTCCAGCTTTGCTTTTTGTTCGTTGGAAAGCAGTACGATGCTGATCTCGTCTTTAAATGTTTCCTGCAAGGCTTTTAAGTGTGGCAGCGCTTTAATGCAGGGAATGCACCAGGTTCCAAAAAAGTCGAGAATAATAATACTTTTTTTATTAGGGCCCAGCGAGGAGATACTTTCCACATTATTGATAACGACCGGCAGCGGGAAAGCAGCCGCCTTATCATTTACACGGTAAACATTTTGGGATGTTGCCGTAAAAACTATAAACCATAAAACTATCGTAAGTGTATACTTCACAGGAAATAGTTGGTTATTTCGTAGTAATGGCTGTTAAGATATCTACGTATTTTACCTAAATTAGGTTTTACTAAAGCCAGTACAATGGATAATATGAAACAGGCCATATTGGAAACTACAACATGGTTACAGGCAAAAGGTTTTCAAAAGCCGGAGGCTGGAATTGTACTGGGAACAGGGTTGGGGGCATTGGTGCAAAAAATGGATATAAAAGTTTCCATTCCGTACACCACAATTCCGCATTTTCCTGTTGCAACCGTAGAGTTTCATAAAGGCAACCTGTTGTATGGCCATATTGCTGATGTACCGGTCATTGTCATGCAAGGGCGTTTCCACTATTACGAGGGCTATGCTATGCAGCAAATTACCTTTCCGGTTCGGGTAATGAAGGAACTGGGTGCAGATTACCTCTTGTTGAGTAATGCCGCTGGTGGTATGCACCCCGGTTACAAAAAAGGTGACCTGGTGATTATTGAGGACCATATTAACCTGTTGCCCGATAACCCGCTGCGGGGAATGAATGACCCGGAAATGGGCAACCGTTTTGCCGATATGATTTGTCCGTATGATAAAAGACTGCGCCAGGCGCTGAAAGAAAGTTTTGGTAAACAGGGCGTGGCTGTCAAAGAAGGGGTGTATGTAGCCGTTGCAGGCCCCAGCCTGGAAACCAGGGCAGAATACCGCTGGCTGCGTAATATGGGTGCTGATATGGTGGGAATGAGTACCGTGCCAGAAGTAATTGTGGCCGCCCAAATCGGACTGCCTTGCGCTGCTGTATCTGTCATTACAGATGAATGTGACCCCGATAACCTCCATCCCGTCAACATTCCGGAAATTATTGACATTGCTGCCCGGGCAGATAAAATTCTCAGTGAAATATTTATGGCTGTTGTCACTGAATAATATGAAGGTTCAAAAAAACCTTTCTCAATTCCCTTATCTTCGCCCCGAAAATCTGTTCCATGTTACCAAAGTACAAACGCATCCTCCTCAAACTTTCCGGTGAAGCATTAATGGGCGACAAAAGTTTTGGTTTTGATACCGATGTCATTGCGCAGTATGCACAGGATATCAAATCCATAACAGAACTGGGCGTGCAGGTAGCTGTGGTAATTGGCGGAGGTAATATATACCGGGGTATGAATGAAGCCGAAACCGGTATTGAAAGGGCACATGGCGATTATATGGGTATGCTGGCGACTGTGATCAACGGAATGGCTGTACAGGCCGGGCTGGAGAAAGTGGGTGTGTATACCCGATTGCAAAGTGCCATTAAAATGGAACAGATTGCTGAACCATATATACGCCGCCGGGCTATCCGCCACCTTGAAAAAGGCCGTGTGGTGATTTTTGGTGCAGGCACAGGTAACCCATATTTTACAACAGATACAGCAGGCTCACTCCGGGCTATTGAAATAAACGCTGATGTTATACTGAAAGGAACAAGGGTGGACGGAATCTATACAGCTGATCCGGAAAAAGATCCAACTGCAACGAAGTACAATGTAATCACCTTCCAGGAATGCCTCACAAACAACCTTCGGGTAATGGACATGACGGCTTTCACCCTTTGCCAGGAAAATAATCTCCCCATTATTGTATTTGACATGAACAAGGAAGGAAACCTTCGCCTTGTGGTTACAGGCGAAAAGGTGGGTACCCTGGTAAGAGGGTAAATCCTAAGTGTTTTTACGATACTTTTTTTTGCAGCAACTACTATCTTGTGCCATCTCCAAGCACACCTGTGAAAAACTATTAACCGGTATAAGCCGGATTTTTAATAGCTTCCAAACTGACGTTATTGTTTATGGGCCCTGAACTCTCCCTTTCGCTGGTGGAAATTATTGTGCTGATGCTGGGGGCAATTACCCTCGGTGTCACCATACACTTCTTTATTACCAGCCGGAAAACACTGAGGGAAGCTACGAATGAAATGGCAGGTAAAACCGGCAAAGAACTCGGCGAATGGAAATCAAAATACTTTAATGATACAGAACTCCGCGATAAAGAACTGGCCACTTTACGAAAACAACTGATCGATCTCGAAGAAAACAACAACATCAATGCAATAGAAGCAGAAGAAACCCGGAAGCTGAATAAAAAACTGAAGCAGGAACTGGAAGAGTTAAGACAACGGCAACCAGCAACTGAAACGCCGGGAAAGGCTGACTATACCCAGCAATTGAAAATGGCACAAAGCAGCCTGATTGAACACAGCCAAAAAATAAATGAACTGCTGGGCCAGATTGATATTGTAAAAGAAACAGAGGAGAAACAAAAAGAAATACTGAAGTACAACGAAGAACTATCCACAGAAATAGATGATCTCCGCCATAAACTTTCGCAAAAAGAAAAAGAAGTAAGCAGCATTCGCCAGAAAGAAAACCTGACCAAAGAAATGACGTCTATGCTGGACAATGCATATACCGAATTCAGCGTACTGCAGGAAAAAATAGAAAAACTGGAACACCAGGTAGCCGTATCCAAACGGACGAATCTTGATTATGAAGATATGAAGGAAGGCTACCGGAAAATGATGACCGATTATGAGGAGATGAAACGTAAGTACCAGTCTGTAAGTACCGAGTACAGGGAACTGAAAGAAATACTAAATGACACAGAAGACGAATTGAAGGAAGCGAATCATCAACGCCAGCAATTACAGAAAAAAATAGCCTATCTCGAAGAGCTGAACAACGATATGCAAACCGTAGCGGATACACATAAAAAACTGGAGGGCCAGCTGAAGCGGATAGGCGAACTGGAAAGTATGCTGAATATCATAACAGAAGAGAAAGAACAGCTAATGCATAAACGGGCAGAACAACAGCAGCTGAAAGCCGGCTAATCATAGCCTGATAAAAATCATTCTGTATTGCCCCTCCTGAAGGGGCAATCTTATTTTGGGGCAGGTAAAAGCAGCTAATTTTGCAGCAAAGAACAATGATGCAGAAAAATATCGCTGATATACGGGAGAGTTATTCCAAACAAACCCTGCTCGAATCTGATGCGGCAAAAAATCCGGTAGACCAGTTTTCCAAATGGTGGGATGAGGCTGTCAACGCAGAAATAGGGGAGGTGAATGCCATGACACTGGCCACAGCGTCCGCAGATGGAATGCCGGCTGCAAGGATTGTGTTACTCAAAGGGTTCAGCCAGGAAGGATTTGTTTTTTTTACGAACTATGAAAGTTTTAAAGGGCAGCAGCTTGCTGAAAATCCCCGCGCCTGTCTTGTGTTTTTCTGGAAAGAACTGGAGCGGCAGGTACGTATAACCGGTATTATCCAGAAAGTACCCGCTGCAGAGAGCGATGCTTATTTTGTATCAAGACCAATCGGCAGCCAGGTTGGTGCCTGTGCATCACCACAAAGCCAGGTAATCGCCAACAGGCTTTGGCTTGAAGAAAAATATGCTGCCATCGAAGAGGCCAGTAAGGGCATGGCAAAGCTAGATCGCCCTGCACATTGGGGCGGCTATATAGTAAAGCCGGTTATAATGGAGTTTTGGCAGGGGCGGCAAAGCCGCCTGCACGACAGGCTGCAGTACAGCCTGCAGGATAACGGCGAATGGATTATGGAGCGCCTGGCTCCCTAAAAGCGATTAAGCTTTTTTCTTCGCTGCGTTTTTCTTCTTAGTATCAGGGCTTATAGCCGGGCGGCTTTTACCGAAAGAACCTTTGAAGCGTTTGCCTTTAGCCGTTTTTTTATCTCCTCTTCCCATGTTATTGTTTGTTTTAAATGTTTAGTGCCTGCGTGGTTTATTTTTTCGCATCCTTTGCAGGGGCAGCTTTTTTGGCCAGCAGTGGTTTTAAATCCTTTAATGAAGATTTCAGTTTGGCATTAAATTCTTTACCTCCCTTAAATCGTGGTAATATTTTTTCTTTAATCTGTATGCTTTCTTTTGTCTGCGGGTTGTGGCCTTTTCTTCCTTCACGGTATGACAAAAGGAAGGTACCAAAACCCACCAGGGTTACTTTTCCGCCCGATTTCAGGGTTCTCGTAACAGCGTCAATAAAAGAATCCAGCGCCGCATTTGCCTGAACTTTTGTAATACCTGTGTCTTCTGCTATTTTTTCGATGAGATCAGCCTTATTCATGTGTAAGTGGTGCTATTTATCAAGGGGGCAAATTTACAGGCTAAATCCTTCGGGCAAAATATTATTTATCCCACACGGCCAACCACCTCCATAACGCTGCGGAAGGCGATAAATTGGTCACCCCACTTGTCAAACCCCTTTTTTCGCATCGTTGCGGCAAATTCGGAGATATACCGGTTGTACAGCTCTTTCGTTTCCGCATAATATTGCACGGCATATGTAAGGCCGTCTGTTTCATCCACTTCCACCAGGCGTACAATTACAGCATGGGTAAAGCAGCCGGTTCCAATTACCTCGGGAATATGTTCTGCCTCCATCCATTGCAGCCAGGGGGTGGCAATGGGGTGGGCAACCTTAATGGTGACATTGTAGATAAGCATATCGCAAAATACTATTCCGTGTCATTATTGAGAATGATTTTTTTAAGTCGCTGGTACATAAACGATACCACCAGCAACAAGACTCCCAACAAAACAAAGGCCGCTATTTTTCCACCCGGTGGAATATTCCGGATATCATAGATGAAAAGTTTGGCAATAGTAATGGAGAACATGGTTAATGAGATAACCCGCAATACACGTTGATTATACTTCATACCTGCCCACATAAGCGCAAAAGAGAATAAACCCCAGAGAATACTCAGACCTGCTTTGTAATAAAGATTATTCCACCAGGTCCAGTAATTACCATCGTGCAGGTTCGCCCATATATTGGCCTGGTAAAGCTCAGCGCTCAATAATACCAGTATGGCCGTACAAAGTACCCAGGCACCTGTTTCTTTATAAGCGACCCATTTTTTTCCTTCTCCCCTGAAGAAAAAACGCAACAGGTCAAGCAGCATCCACAACAAAATTGCAGCAGCAAGCCAATGAACAATAAACCACGGAGCCTGTGTTGTGCCTGCTATCGCAATCGCCAGGGGCTTCGTTTGATACAGGCCGGTAAGATAGATCCCGGCGCACAAAAACGTCAGTGCTGTTTTCAGGACAGGATAACCGGTACTGTTGCGAAAAATATACCGGACGACCAGCGCAGCAATAAAAGTATACAGCTGCATATACAGAAAATGAACAGGAATAGTTGGTATACGGGTACTGAACTGGTAATATATTTCCAGCAAACCGGTAAGAAAGAATACTGAGATAGTTAGTACACAAGCAGCATTTTTTAAAACTACCGGGGAAAAAGAATTCGGGATAGCCGGTGTTTTTTGTCTCAATAGCAGGTAAGAAGCTAATGTTGCCATACCGGCAAAGAATGCGGTGATGAATCCTTTATTAAATAGTATTGGGATAATATTGTCCTGAATAAAATAAACCCTTGTCCAGTTGGTGACAAGCCCGGCCATAAACAAACAAGTGGTGACCAGGGAGGCATAAAAAAGGAGGCGAATGGTTGTTCTCCTGAAAAGGTATAAAAGTATAACCGACTCCGCTGCCCAAAATAGAACAGTAACGTTGCCATTAAACTGAACAGGGATGGATAAAGAAATAAAGCTAATTGCGAGGCCAAGCAACAGGGAAACAAAATTCCGGTCAATCGTTTTGTGCCTGTAAAATAAAAAAGCCAGCAACAAATTGAATCCCCCCAGCAGGAATGTAAATAAACCTTCACCCCTGCTCGTGTAGTCAAGAATAATCATACCGGCGAGATAGAAAAGGCCATTTGTGCCAAGCACCATCATGAAATCAAAAGCGGCAAACTTTCGCTGCATACGAAGGTTATTGATGATATGCATAACGGTAAATAGCAAATAGAAGACGATAGCAAAAAGGAGCGCATCTTTTTTGGGAAATGACTCATCCGTTGCCATTGTTTGCTGAAATAACCAGACACCAAAAATGGCGGTAGTAAAAAATAAAGCTATGCTGTTGATGGACGGCCATCGTTTGTACCAGGAGAGTATAATAATCCCGGAATTGAGAATGCAGAGATATACAAACAGGGCGTTATAATTTGCATTGCCTGTGCTGGCAAGAAATGGCGTGATAAAACCACCGATAACAGCCAATATGGCCAGTTCCAGCCTGTCATAATAGATCGACAGGAATACAGCAAATCCGGTAATAACCACCATGATGAGAAAGGCTGCTGTTTGCCCTATAAGCCCATATTCATGAAAAGCAAAAGCGGTGCTGAAATAAAATACTGTCAGCGCACCGCCCACCAGCACGGAGCTGAAAGAACGGTAGGTGTTACGCAAACGATGCGCAATAAACATAAGTACAGCGCCGCAGATAAACCCGGTCATTACACGGCCGCTCTCATTGATCCAGTTTTTATCAATGGCATATTTAATAAAGAAAGAAATACCGAGAATAAGGATGGCAATACCAATCCTGCTGATCAATGTTTCGCCAATATACTTCTCGAGGTCTTTTACTTCCTCCTGTTTAGCTGGAGTAGTACTCTTTTCGGCTGCTGCATGTTGTGCTGACGGCTTGGGTGCAGGCAATTCTTGTTTTGGTAAGATAACCTCCGGCTTTTTTGGTGTTATAGGCTTTGGTGCCGGTATAACAGGTTTTTCTTTCAGCACCTGGGGTTTTTCCGGTACCAGGTCTTTTGCAGGCTGCTCTTTAAAAAGCGGCTGAACAGCTATGACCGGCTCTTTTTCTTTTTGCTTAAGATCGGCCGATAATGCAGACAGATCATTGCGCAGATCTTTTAGTTTATCATACAAGGATTCCAGCAGGCGCCCTTGTTCATTGCTGCGGCGAAGTATACTAAATAATAAAATGATGATAATACCAGGGATAAGAATGGCTAACAGGATGAGACCTTCCATCAACGTAAGTTTTAGTTAACAATAACTGCCCAACAAAACGTAAATGGGTACGGGAAGAACTGGATATTGCCGGCAGTGGTTTATAGTTTCTCTACTAAAACTATCGGGTGAAATTGATGTATTTGCAAATCAGGGCTTGATTTTGGTTTCTTTTAACGGGTCTTGTTAAAGTTTAGGGAAGATTGGGTTGGGGAAAACAATTTTATTTCAGTTCAGGCTTACTGGCTTCAGTTTTCCGAATATGGGGCTGAGGTGGGGGAGAATGAGATGGTTCGGTGAATTCTAAAGTAAAAGTAATTATGTTGTAATGAATTTCATGGCCATGCCATTTGAAAATAATCCTTTCTTTGTTTACGCCCTTTGACCATAAATACTCTATAGATACTAGCATCCTGTTCCAGATTAATTCATTTAACCGGCTATTTGCTGTGACCTCACTGGAGTTTACAGTAAAATATTGAGTTGGGCATTTACTTAAGATGGCTACGACCGAATCCAGCGTTTTCTTATTCTTTATTGATAAACAAGTTGCTTTATTCTTGAAATGAACTTTATAAGTTATGTCACTAATACAACAGCTGTCCTGTGCCAGCACCTCCAATTGTGCAAACACAATAAATAATATGAACAGCTTCCTCTTTATAGAAAAAAAATCAGCGTAAATCAGCTTAATCCGCATCATCAGCGTTCCAATCTCAAATTTTCACCTCCAGATACACCGGGCAATGATCACTGTGTTTTATATCTGGAAATATATCTGCATCCTTTAGTTGTTTTTCTAAAGGAGTTGTTGCAGTAATATAATCAATACGCCAGCCCTTATTGTTCAGCCGTACACTTGGGAAGCGCTGGCTCCACCAGCTGTAACGGTGCGGCTCCGGATGATACTTGCGAAACGTATCAATCCAGCCGCTGTCAAGAAATTTTGTCATCCATTCCCTTTCTTCCGGTAAAAAACCGGAGGATTTTTTATTGCCCTTGGGATCATGAATATCAATTTCATTATGCGCAATATTATAATCGCCGCATAAAATCAGTTTCGGATATTTCTTTTTCAGCTTGTTCAGGTATTTAAAAAAATCATCCAGCCACACATATTTAAACTGTTGCCTTTCATCACCACTGGTGCCACTGGGAAAGTAAGCGTTGATTAAACGCACATCACCAAAGTCCACCTGTACCACACGTCCTTCATCATCCGTACCCGGAAAGCCGCAACCATATTCAACCTTATCGGCTTTTATTTTACTAAAAATGGCCACACCACTATACCCTTTCTTCTGTGCACTGTACCAATAATGATGATAGCCCAGTGCTTCAAACTGTTTTATATCCACATCACCCTGCACAGCCTTGGTTTCCTGTACGCAAATAACATCGGCCGGGTTTGTTTTGAGCCAGTCAATAAACCCCTTTTTAATTGCTGCCCGGATACCATTAACATTATAACTGATGATACGCATTGTAATATGTTTTATATTGAGGCAATTTACAGTTTACTATGACAAATAAAGCATCTAAAAATACAGAAGGCGCCATTATTCCGCCAAAAGAACATGTTTATTTGGACGGACCTAAAAGCCGGGGATACGAATTCTTATTCGCCTGGCGTGTGCTCTGGCAATTTTTTAAAGGATTTCGTACCCTGCATTTTGTCGGCCCTTGTATTACCGTCTTTGGCTCCGCCCGCTTCCGCGACGATAATCCCTATTATATAAAGGCCAGGGAGTTTGGGAAGGAGATTGCTGCGCTTGGTTTTACAACCATGACAGGCGGAGGCCCCGGCATTATGGAAGCTGCTAACCGCGGTGCTTATGAAAGCGGTGGTAAATCGGTCGGCTGTAATATCCGTCTTCCCTTTGAGCAGCACGAAAATCCTTACATGCAGAAATCGGTGACCTTCGAACATTTCTTTGTACGAAAAGTATTGCTGGTAAAATATTCCTACGCATTCGTTATCATGCCCGGCGGCTTTGGTACCATGGATGAACTGTTTGAAACACTGACACTGGTGCAAACCAAAACGATTACACGTTTTCCAATCGTTTTGTTTGGAAAAGAATACTACCAGCCACTGATGGAGAATATAGAATGGTGGGCCAAACAGGGCACCATCTCAAAGGAGGATATGGACCTGGTACTGCTGACAGATGATGTACAGGAGGCCATGGCGCATATTCGCTACTATATTACCACCAACTATAAGCTAAAGCCCCGCAAACGGTTTTGGTGGCTGTTTGAAAAGCGCTGAGTATCTTCGGCCTCTTTTGAATAATTCAAATTATCAGCTATGACAGGAGTAGAGATACTGGGGTACGCAGCAGGTGCCATTACCTGCCTTACTTTTTTGCCACAAGTAATAAAAACCTGGCAATCTAAATCGGCCAAAGATGTTTCATTGAATATGTTTTTAATTGCCGCATTGAATGAAGTAATGTGGATCATCTACGGTGCGTTATTAAATAACTGGGTAATTATCCTCACCAACGCAGTGGTACTTTGTATGTCAATGATAATGATTTGGCTAAAATTCCGATATGACCATGCCTGATACAATCACTACAATTATTTTTGATCTTGGCGGTGTGCTGGTTGACTGGAACCCGAACTATGTTTTCACCGATGATTATTTTGAAACAAAAGAACAGAAGGAATATTTCTTCAATCATATCTGCACATCAGACTGGAATGAAGAACAGGATGCAGGCCGATCCATTGTAGCAGCCACGCAGGAACTGGTAGCCAAATTTCCCGAATGGGAAAAACCAATACGGGATTATTATGGCCGTTGGACAGAAATGCTCAAAGCGCCTATTGATGATACAGTAGACATATTCCGCCAGTTAAAAGCATCGGGTAAGTATAAACTATACGCCCTTACCAACTGGCAGGCCGATTTGTTTAATATCGCACTGGTGCGGTATAACTTTCTCCATTGGTTTGATGGAAGGGTGGTAAGCGGTGAGGAGAAAACACGAAAACCATTTCCGGAGTTTTATCATATATTGCTGAATCGCTATAATGTTAAGCCGGAAGAGGCATTGTTCATTGATGATAATGTACGGAACACAAAAGCAGCAGAAGCCCTGGGTATCCGGAGTATTCATTATCACAACAGCCAGGATTTAGCGACATCGTTAACTAAACTGAATTTATTTTAAATAACAATTATGCAGGAAAATTTTACGGAGCAACCGCAGGAAGCCACAGATTTATTTAATGATCAGATAGAGTATACATTAGCCACGCAGGGCCAGCGGTTCCTGAATTTTCTGATCGATGCATTATTTATGCGGTTTGTACTCAGCCTTGCAACCGGTTATGCATTTGGGTATATATTAGCCATTGTGGCACCAGAGTTTTTACTGGATGTGGCTTATGAAATAGAAGGAGGTGCAAAAACCTGGCGGTTTTGGGTATTATCCCTTTTACTTGGGTATTTCAATTACCTGATTTACTACACCATTTGTGAGAAAGCATTTAGAGGGTATACCCTTGGAAAAGTTATCACTGGTTCAAGAGCGATCCGGGAAGACGGACAGGAACTCACGTTTAAAGATGCCCTTCTCCGATCCCTTTGCAGGATGATCCCTTTTGAAGTTTTTAGTGGATTTGGTGATAAACCCTGGCATGACTCCATGACTAAAACGATGGTAGTAAAGACAAGATAAATTAATAACGGAGGTAATCAGCTTCAATAGTTCCGTCTTTACGTATCCGTACAAATATTTCTTTGACGGAATTCATATTCCTTCCCTCTTTAAAATAGGGCTTCCAGCCATAGGTACCCGAGAGGGCAGTGATAATAAGTTGTCGCAACGGCGATTTTACCGAATCTATGGATCTTGCTTCGTAAACAATACTGTCTCTTTTTATGATGGCATGAAACCGTAATACAGAATCTCCCTGTATATATGATCGGTAATTGGTGCAGGACAGCCGGCTTTGCAAAAGTTGCTCAAAGGCTTTATGGCCGCCTAAAAATCCCGGCTCGTTATCTACTTTATTAAAAATCCTCATCTCGGTTGCACCGGGACAACTGCTGGTTACTTTGATTTCAATGCGGTTTGCAAAGATGTTTCCTTCATAGTGGTTGTATTCACAATCACGACGGCGGAGCGAATCCAGTTTATTCGCTAAAATCTCTACAGGAAACCTGCCGTATTTCTGTGTAAACCGATCAATATGCCCGGCATACACTGTTGAATACCAGCCATCGTAATAGATGTTTTTTTGCGGTATGGCTGAAGCATCGGGCCTGATTTCAATATTGGCAATATCATTCTTATTAAAAGCGATGGAACGAATTTCTGCTGATGACGAAACAATGCTTTGCAGGGCTTCATTATGCCATATGATCTTTACTACTTTCTCCTGGCTATAAGAAGGAAAAGCGATAAGAACAAACACTATGAACTGGCATATACGCATACTTACAGGATTACTATTCCAAAACAGGCCGCAACCATTTTTCCGCTTCTTCTATACTCATCCCTTTCCGTTTAGCATAATCCTCTAACTGATCCTGGTTGATTTTCCCCAGGCCAAAATAATGGCTTTCGGGGTGGGCAATATACCAGCCGCAAACAGATGCAGGCGGGTTCATGGCTAAACTCTCGGTGAGCTCAATACCTATATTTTCAGTAACGTTCAGCAGGCTGAAGAGTTTTAGCTTTTCCGTATGATCAGGGCAGGCAGGGTACCCGGGCGCCGGGCGTATGCCATTATATCCTTCTCTAATCAGTTCCTCATTGGTCAGGTTTTCATCTTTAGCATAGCCCCAGTATTCTTTACGCACTTTTTCATGCAGGCATTCGGCAAAAGCTTCTACAAAACGGTCGGCCAGGATCTGCACCATTATTTTATTATACTCGTCAAACTCACCAGCAAATTTATCAATATGCTTTTTTGCACCATGGATGGTTACGGCAAAGCTGCCCATATAATCTTCGCCCAGCTCTTTGGGTTTGATAAAATCAGCCAATGAAAAATTAGGCTGCCCCACCGCTTTTTTCAATTGCTGCCGCAATGATTCTAATTTCACTTCACCATTGCCCGTTTGCAGGGTAACGGTATCTGCATTATTGCTGCTGGCCGGCCAAAAGCCAATAACGCCATCTGCGGTAAACCAGTTTTCTGCAACTATCTTCTCCACTAGTTTCTTTGCATCATTATACAACCTTGTTGCCTCAGTACCGAAGATTTTATCCGACAATACTTCAGGAAAGCGGCCGGGCATTTCCCAGGCAATAAAGAAGGGGCCCCAGTCAATATATTTTGCAATTGTTGCCAGGTCAAACTGCTTCAGTACTTTAACACCATTCACTGCGGGCTTTACCGGCACATAATTCTTCCAGTCGAAATACTCTTTGGTGATGACCGCTTCACTGTATGGGATTAAATTCTTTTTATCCTTATTAAGAAACTGTGTTCTTAACCCCTCGTACTCATCTTTCGTTTTCTTCAGCAGTACATCTTTCTCCTTGCTCAGTAAAGTGCTTACAGCTGTTACGCTGCGGGAGGCATCAAGGATATGAATAACGCCATTATCATATTGCGGGGCAATTTTAACTGCCGTATGCATGCGTGAAGTGGTGGCACCGCCAATCAGCAAAGGTTGTTGCATATTGCGCCGTTTCATTTCATGCGCCACATGCACCATTTCGTCGAGCGATGGAGTGATAAGTCCACTTAAGCCTACGATATCCGCTTTTTCCTTTTCAGCTGTATCAAGGATTTTATCAGCAGGCACCATTACACCCAGGTCAACAATATCATACCCATTACAACCCAGTACCACACCTACAATATTTTTACCAATATCATGCACATCGCCTTTTACCGTTGCCAGCAGCACTTTAGGTGCACTACCCTGGGCCGCCAGCGGGTTGTTTTTCTTTTCTTCTTCAATGAACGGCGTAAGCCAGGCCACACTTTTCTTCATCACCCTTGCACTTTTTACTACCTGGGGCAAAAACATTTTACCACTGCCAAATAAATCACCTACTACGTTCATACCGGCCATCAGCGGGCCTTCAATTACTTCCAGTGGTTTAGGATATTTCAAACGGGCTTCTTCGGTATCAGCGTCTATATAATCGGTGATGCCGTTTACCAGGGAGTGTTTCAGCCTTTCCTCTACTGATGCGTTTCTCCATGCCTCATCTTTTACTATTTCTTTTCCTTTCGCTTTTACCGTTTCAGCAAAGGCAATCAGTTTTTCTGTGGCTTCGTTGTTGTCGTTATTCCGGTTCAGAATTACATCTTCACACAGGTCACGCAGTTGAGGCTCTATCTCATCATACACCACCAGCTGCCCTGCATTTACGATGCCCATATCCATACCCGCTTTGATGGCATAGAAAAGAAATACGGAATGCATGGCTTCCCTGACATGATCGTTGCCACGAAAGGAGAATGACAGATTGCTCACTCCACCGCTCACTTTTGTCAGCGGCATCAGTTGTTTTATTTCACGGGTGGCTTCTATAAAATCCACTCCATAATTATTATGTTCTTCCAAACCGGTTGCCACAGCAAAAATGTTTGGATCGAATATGATATCCTGCGGATCGTAACCAACCTGTTCCGTTAGTATTTTATAAGCCCGGTGACAGATTTCAACTTTTCTTTCTTTTGTATCGGCCTGGCCTTTTTCATCAAATGCCATCACGATAACGGAAGCACCATAGCTCTGGCAGATGATGGCCTGCTCGATAAATTTATCCACCCCTTCTTTCATCGAGATAGAGTTTACAATGCACTTGCCTTGCACACATTTCAGTCCGGCTTCGATAATCTCGAATTTCGAACTGTCGATCATGATGGGGATCTTTGCAATATCCGGTTCGCTTTGCACCAGGTTCAGAAAGGTGGTCATAGCCAGCACGCCATCCAGCAGGGCATCATCCATGTTTACATCCAGTACCTGTGCCCCGTTCTCCACCTGCTGACGGGCAACACTTAATGCTTCTTCGTATTTATTTTCCTTAATAAGGCGGGCAAACTTTTTAGAGCCGGTTACGTTTGTCCTTTCACCTACGTTCACAAAATTTGTTTCCGGGCGGATAACTAATGGCTCAAGTCCCGAAAGACGCAGATATGGTTTGATAGCGACACTCATAACTTTTTTTTAACCACGGAGGCACACTGAGTTTTACACAGAGGGGCAAGTGGGTTACAGAATCAATCTTTTTATACCTTGTTTTAGATGTTTTGTATTAAAATTGAGCAGTAGCCCAACTTTGCATTTCGACAATTTTAAATAAGTTAGCACCTGTGCTGTATGAATATCATGTAATGCATCTACAGCTTTTATTTCAACGATTACTTTATTTTCAACTAGCAGATCAACCCGATAACCAACCTCTAATTCTATTGTCTGGTAAATCAAAGGAAGAGGTTTCTCTTTTTCAACATAAATGCCACTTTGTGTTAATTCATAAAAGAGACATTCTTTATAAGATGATTCAAGCAATCCCGGTCCCAATTCTGTGTGAACCTTAAACGCAGACCTTAGAATCTGCTCAGTTATCTGATTAATCTCCTCCATTCCTCTGTGAATACCTCTGTGTTACACTGTGGTTAAAAATTTTTCAACCACCGGTAACTGTCTTGGTTTGATATTTTTTACTTCCTCTGCAATATGGCGGATATGATCAGGTGTGGTGCCACAGCAGCCACCTACAATATTCACCCAGCCTTCTTTAGCCCAGTCTTCCAGGAAATGCGCCGTATCCTGCGGATGTTCATCATATTCGCCCATAGCATTGGGCAATCCTGCATTTGGATAAGCCGATACATAGCAGGAAGCTATTTGCGACAGCTCTTCAATATGCGGCCGCATTTCTTTAGCACCCAGGGCGCAATTCAGGCCAATACTTAAGGGTTTTGCATGCATTACAGACGTATAGAAAGCTTCCAGCGTTTGTCCGCTGAGCGTTCTGCCCGATGCATCGGTGATGGTGCCAGAAATAGAAACAGGGAGCGGTTCCTGTTTAATATCACGGAAATATTTTTTGATGGCGTAGATCGCAGCCTTTGCATTCAGCGTATCGAAAATGGTTTCAATCAACAATAAATCAACGCCGCCATCCACCAAACCTTTCACCTGCTCATAATAAGCCTCTACCACTTCATCAAAGGTTACAGCACGGAAACCGGGATTATTTACATCAGGGGAAAGGGACAATGTTTTATTCAAGGGGCCGATAGCACCGGCCACCCAGGCTTCTTTACCCGATTGCTCCACGGCTTTCTTTGCACATTGTGCAGCAGCCACGTTCAGTTCGTAGGCCAGCGACTGCATTTCATAATCAGCCATGGCAATCGCAGTACTGCTGAATGTATTCGTTTCAATGATATCGGCACCCGCATCCAGGTATTGCTTATGTATACCGATAATTATATCGGGCTGTGTTATGTTGAGCAGGTCATTATTGCCCTTCACGTCACAGTGCCAGTCCTTGAAGCGTTCGCCACGGTAATCTGCTTCACTCAGTTTATGCCGCTGGATCATGGTACCCATAGCCCCGTCAATAATTAGTATCCGCTTTTGTAGTTCTTGTCTGATGTCTGCCATAGCTTAATTTTTTTCCCGCAAACCTGCCTGTCGGTAGACATGGACGCAAAGGCATCATGCAGGTAAACAGATGAATAGTAGTACTGCAGATGAACGGAGCGTCGCAAGGAACGATCATCCGTGATCCTATTGCTGGTAAAAAACTATTAAACGCTGGGAAAACTGGTGAGAGTTTAGTAACGTTTATTAGTTCCGTAGGCCGAACAATAAACAAATCCGCCGTAATAGGGCAAAGCTACAATATATCTGGGTTATAAGCAAACTGGTACGCCTGGCTGCGATGTGTTTCCAGCTAAGACGCGAAGTAGGTTTAAGGTTGGGTCTTTGGCGGGTAGATAATTCCTTTTCGTCTTTACGGGAGCATCTCAAACCAGCTGGCTACCTGTTAGATACATAGCTTTCAACCGGCAGGCGGTTTTGGAGGCTGCGGCCCAGGGTCATTTCATCAGCATACTCCAGTTCTCCCCCAAAGGCAACGCCACGGGCAATAGTGGTAATACGGACGGCTTTGCCCTGCAGTTTTTTCTGTATATAGTAAATAGTGGTATCGCCCTGTATATTCGGATTGAGGGCAAAGATTATTTCAGCCGTAGCTTCTTTTTCAATACGGTGGATAAGTGATTCAATATTTAGCTGATCCGGGCCAATACCATCCAGCGGGGAAATGATACCGCCCAGCACATGGTAGGTGCCGTTGTATTGCTGGGTGCTTTCGATGGCAATAACGTCCCTGATGTTTTCTACCACGCAAATTGTTTCCTGTTTGCGTAAAGAATTGGCGCATATCGAGCATATATCGCCATCGGCCACATTGAAACAGCGGTGGCAGAACTTAATCTCGCTCCGCATTTTGGCCATTACTTCACTAAACTGGTTTACCTCACCGGCATCCTGCTTCAAAAGATGCAAAACCAGCCGCAAGGCCGTTTTCTTGCCAATACCGGGCAATTTGGCAAACTCATTAACAGCATTTTCCAATAAGGCAGAGGAGAATTGCATGGGGCAAAGATAGGGAAAGGGGGTTGGCTAGTGGCGAGTGGCTAGTGGGGAGTTGTCAGTAGTGAGTGGTGAATTGGGAATTAGGGATTGGTGAATTGGTATTGGGGATTAGGAATTGGTGAATTGGGGATTGGGGAGTATGGAGTTGTCAGTGGTGAGTTGTCAGAAAGGGAGTCGATTAAATCACGGGTATGGTTAAAGGTTCATCCCCACTAGCCACTTGCTACTTGCCACTCCCTACAGAGTCACTTCAAACTCATTCTGCCAGTTGGCCTTAATAACTATTTTCCGGTTGATAGGAATGACCAGCTCCGGTTGTTTATGTTTTTTGAAAAATTCTCCGGGATCCCAAACGCCATTCTTATTATCATCATACAGTATGCGGAGTTCATATTCACCCGGTATCATCATAGCTGATGCATATTCAGGGCTGGTAAGCGGAACTGATTTCAACACTGTATTGTTTTGTACCAGCAACAGCACCGGGTTCTTAGCCATCTCCAGGTTGCGGATCTTTAATTTCAGCGCACCATAGTCCGCTTTTTTCTTCGTGGTAAAACTGAGGGTATCTGTCTTTAATAATTTTTTGCCGGTGGTGTCCTCTGCAAAATCCTTGTCCATAATGATATGGTAGAGGGTGTTTTCTGACCAGGCAATATCCAGTCTTACTGTTTTCTTAGAACTGTCCGGCACAAACTGGTACTGCAGCACTGGTTTAAAAGTGGAATCTGTATACAGTTTTATCTTACTGGTATCAAAGGTTTTTAAAGGGCGTTCAAATCTTATTTGCAAGGTATCCAGCAAATCCTGCCGGTTTTCCGAAAGGTTGGTGGTGAACCGAAGGCGGTTATTGCCGGTAGTATTACCACGGTTTGGCAATGCGGGGGCAGCAGCCGTAGCAGGCTTGTCTTTTTCTGCGGCGTAGGCATATAGCGTAACCGGCTCAGGTTTTTGACCAACAGCAACAGGCTTGTCGGCAAAAGCAAACAACTGTTTTTTGTTTTGATACTTTTTCTGGTTGCCCGGATCTTTCAGCGCATAGATATAGAAAGTTTTAGCAGGCAGGTTCTTAAATGTAAAGCGGCCCGTACTGTCGAGCCGGGTAACATACCGCGGTCTTTCTTTTACAACAGCAGAGTCATCGCTGCTGGTATGCAGGATGACTATCAGGGTACTGTCTGCCTTACCCGTTTCGGCCAGAACGACCTTGCCTGAATAGGACAGGGAGTCCAGGTTATTGCCGGTTGAAAAAGTATAGGTGAACTTATTCAATGTATTTCCTTCTGTAAAATCACGGATAGCGGTTCCAAAATCAATCGTGTAAGTCGTGTTTTCTTCCAGCGAATCTTTGAGCCGTACGGTTACTGTTTTCAGTTTTGCTTCCACCTGTGGCGGGTTTTGCGGCAGGGGTGATACCATCAATTGCTCCTGTACATTCTGGACATCCACAAATTCATCAAACGTAAAAGTTATCCGGGTGCCTTTAAAATTCCGTGCCGAATCACCCGGCTCAGCTTTTACCAGCACAGGCGGCAATGAATCCCTGGGACCACCCTGGGGAGGCACTATATTGGCGCAACCAGGCCCGCTTAAAATACTGGTGAGTATAACCAGGCAGATAGCAATGGATGTTATGAGATGCCGGAATTGCATGCAGGGTGCAAACTTAGCAGGTTTACCGGGAACGAACTGTTTTAAAAATCACAATTCGGCCTCTTCTTCTTCCGTGGCAGGGTGCAGGGCGATGGCGAGTTTGTTTGTTTTAACAAAATTGCACCAGTGACAGTCCTCTTTACCGCAGCCGGTATAGAATTCACGTCCCTGTATCTTTTGCCAGGCTGACTGTATCTGCTCTGTTACCGTAGTGATGTCGGCCGGGGTAATAACGACCTTTTCCCGTTTATAGTTCTTCTTTTTATCCGGCTCTATAAAGTCGAATTCTGTACTGATAACTTTCCAGTCTTTCTGTTCATAGTTATCAATAAGGATTTTATAAAATACAGCCTGCCGCCAGTAATCACCGCCATTGGGTTCTTTATCCGATGGGCCTTTGGTTTTTGGAATGGCTTTATCAGGGTCACCGGTTTTATAATCCACCACGTTTACCGACTTGCCATCAAACTCCAGTTTATCAATCTTGCCTTTAATGGGAACTCCTTTTACTAAAACGTTGCGGATATTTCTTTCAATGGAAACTACTTTATTGAAGCTGGTAATGTATTTATCATAGTAATTACTTAAAACTTCCACACCATATTCCATCCGACGGGCAAACTGTTCTTTGGTAAAGCTTTCCCGGTGACGGTGCATATACCAGTCGAAGTCGGCTATAAATTCCTGCTTTGTTTCAAAGGTATCTTTCTTGCCATCCTGCATTTTCCGAAATAATTTCTCCAATGCAAAATGCACAGCCGATCCAAACTCAGTAGCCTCGTTTTTCGGATAGGGAATGCGTACAATTTGTTTATAGTAAAACTCAAGCGGGCATTTCAGGTACTGGTTGAGTGCGGTAACGTTCATTACAAACTTCTCCAGCACACGGCCCACAAACTGCTCCTCCATCTTTTCAATTTCCGGCGCCAGCGCTTCACCAAAACTTAGAGCAGCAAATTCCGCCATGGTATCCGCATCTACTACTGGTTTATGTACAGGTAAATCCTGTGCATCCTGTATCTCAGCAATAAACATGGAAGGTTCCATTTCTTTACCATCGTTTTTAAAACGGCTGTACGAAATAAATAAATGTTGTTCGGCCCTGGTAACGGCCACATAAAACAAACGGCGCAGTTCTTCTTCATCACTGCCAGCCGGCTGCGAGGAGAAAATTGTATCTGGTAATTTATAACCACCGCCCGGTTTTCTTTTCTTCTCCCAAAAAGCTGCATTGCACCCAGCGAGGAAAACATATTCAAACTCCAGTCCTTTCGAACCGTGTGCCGTCATCAGGTTTACGCCTTTATCACTGCCGCTCACCTGTACCAGTGGTAGTGATATGCCTTCTTTCTCCATCATGGAAATAAGATCAACAAGGCCTTCAATATTCAGCAGCGGGCTGCGGTGTGTTTCTTCTTTTACAAACTCGGATAGGCCGGTAAGGATCTGCAGCTGCCAGTGTTTATCCGGGCTCAGCATAATATGTTTCAATACGCCGCCCTCCCGTACAATACGATCAAAGAGCTGGCGCAAGGTCATATTCGAAACATCGCCGATCAGTTTTTCAATAATAATCGCAGCCGTTTTTAACCCATCGTGCATACCGGTGCTGAATAAATCTTTGGCGGGTGCATTTGCTTTTTCAACCAATAGTTGACGAAGTGATATTTTCTCGCTGTTGTATTTTTTATCAGCTACCTCCACGCTTAGTTTGGCAACTTCCACGGGCGGTATTTGAAACCAGTCGAAATGCAAAATCTCGAACAGCATTTCATCGCCGCTGTAGGGAATATCATGTTCTGAAGCCAGGTATTTCAGTACCAGTATTATTTTTTGTGCTTCCGGCAGTTCCAGCATATTCAGGTGCCGCTTGCTGTATACAGGTACATTGAGCAGTTTGAAATACTGCGCCAGTTCCTCACCATATTTATTTTCTTTATAGATAATACCAATCTTTCCTGCAGGTGTTCCTTTAGCAACCAGTTGTTGCACATCTTTGGCAATAGCAATCATTTCCTGCCGCTGCGTTTCGAATTCACGTATCTCCGGCTTGTTTGTTAGCTCTTTCAATCCATCGCGGCTGGACAGCAATTCCTTACTCAGGCCCGGGAGTTTTTCCACCAGCCTTTCTTTATTGCGATCGATCAATGTTTTCGACACATCGAGTATGGGTTGGGTGGAGCGGTAATTACTCGTAAGTACTACGGTGAGTAAATCCTTTTGATAATTACCGGCAAAGTCCATCATGTTTTCCACGTTGGCCCCCTGGAAACGGTAGATGCTCTGGTCATCATCACCCACCACAAATACATTGGGCTTATCCCAATAACTGATAAGCAGGTCCACCAGTTTGTTTTGTGTACCGCTGGTATCCTGGTATTCATCCACCAGTATGTATTGAAATTTCTCCTGGTAATTGGCCAGCAGGTTTTTATTTTCTTCAAAGGCTTTGATCACCCAGTTGATCATGTCGTCAAAATCATAGCGGTTGCGCTGGCGCATCAGTTGCTGAAAGCGATCGAACTCGCCAACGGCTGCCCGCAGTTTTTCCATGCGTTCTTTCTCTTCGTCTATTTTGTCTTTCTTCAGGTCGCCTGCATTAAACTCTTTGTACTTTCTTTTATAAATAAACTCATCCCGGTTGGGCAGGTCGGCCAGGTATTCATCAATCTTCTGGTTGATATAAGCCGGTGTCCACCCTTCTTTCTTCATGGTGCTGAAGAGGGATTGCAGGTTGCTTACTTCAAAATACACATCACCACGGTAGCGTTTCAGCGGGTGGTTTTTCGGAAAAGCATCAATCAGTTCTTTGAAGAGCTGCACTTTTTCCAAATCAGAAATGGGATCGAGTGCTGTCTTTTCAAACAGGAACAGGTTCTCCTGTATTACATCATTACAAAAGGCGTGAAAGGTGTAGATGTTGACTTTATAGGCATCGGGGCCAATAAACTGAAGCAGCCGCTTGCGCATGGCCACCACGCCGGCGTCGGTATAGGTAAGGCAAAGGATATTTTCAGGCGATGCGTCTGTGTCCAGCAATATTTTTCCGATACGGCTGGCCAGTATTTGTGTTTTACCGGTACCGGGGCCTGCAATCACCATCACCGGTCCTTCAATGGTATCAACAGCAATACGCTGCCGCTCGTTCAGCCTGGCATATTCTTCAGTAAACTTTCGTTCTAATCTTTCCTTATTCAATGACATCCTGCTAATCTTAATAATTCAAACGAATTTATGCCAATAATCAGCATGATTGAACACGGATGGCGCAGATCAGACGGACCTGCCTGCCGGCAGGCGGGTTTGCACTGATCTTTTTCTTGAATGTTGGTATTAACCGATTACGAAAAGAGACAAAGATTTTTTAGCAACAGAATCCTTGCGGATTCTTCTCATCCGCTCAATCCCTGCCTCCGAAGTATAACGATGATCCAAATTATTCGCCGCAGGCGAATAAAATCCGTGTGTATCTGTCTAACCCGTGCCATCTGTGTCCTCATCCCTGATAACTGAATCGAAATATTCTGCGTAGCAGAATAAAAACCTGCCTGCCGGCAGGCAGGTCCGCTTTTATCCGCTCGATCCGTGTCATCCGTGTTCCAATTCCGAACCTTTGCCCAACTTTTCGGTTATTATAAGCAATAACACCCATGCCCGCTCACACCATAAAAACAGTACAGAAATTCCCTTCTTCGTTAGATGAAGTATGGGCTTTCTTCAGCAATCCGGCCAACCTGCAAAGCATCACCCCGGATGATGTGCAGTTTAAAACCATCTCAAAGCATCATGGCGAAACCATGTACCCTGGCCAGATTATCGAATACACCATCAAGCCCATCCTGGGTATACCTGTGTACTGGATGACGGAGATAACGCATGTAAAGGAAGGCGAGTATTTTGTTGATGAGCAACGCTTTGGGCCCTATACACTATGGCACCACCAGCACCATTTCCGGGTAATACCGGGCGGAGTGGAGATGACCGATATTGTGCATTATAAAAACCCGCTGGGGTTCATTGGGCGCCTGGCCAACTGGCTTTTTGTACGAAAAAAGCTGGAAGGCATATTTGCATTCAGGTATAAAAAAGTGGAGGAACTATTTGGAAAGTGGGAGGGGTAATACAACTTTCCGAAACCTATCCACATCTGTACGTAGCTTGGCGCTTTCGCCTTATTTTGCACCAAACCACCCCCTGGATGCGAACCGGAAGCAGGTTATTTGCTTTGTTAATGTCCCTTTTTTTTACGTGCGCCGCCCTGGCGCAGCTGCAGCCTGTGCATCCATTTCAGCAGGACGATACTGCATTGAAACGAGAATATTTCCAGGAAGCCAGCCAGAAGAAAAAGCAAATCATCGATGGCCTGAAAAAGGAAAACAGCAAGGATTATAAAGAGGCTTACAATGGCATGTTTGAACTGGTGGAAGATTTATTGCTCAGCAGCCGCACCGTTACTGCACCATCGGCAGATAATTATATCAAAGCAGTTGCCGCAAGAATCATAAATGCTAATCCCGAGCTCAAGGGCCTTGATATACGCATTGTATTTTCCCGTGATTATGTGCCCAATGCCTACAGCATGGGCGATGGTACCATTGCCTTCAATGCCGGCCTCTTTGTGTACCTGAACAATGAAGCCGAAATGGCCTTTGTACTTTCGCATGAGCTGGCGCATTATTATCTCGAGCACAGCAAGAAGAAAATTGAAAGGCAGATAACACTGATGAACAGTGACAGCCTGAAAAGAGAACTGAAACGTTTATCCAAAGAAGAATACGGGGCGGGGGAGAAGTTTGAAAAGTTGCTGCGCACTTATACATTCGATGCACGCCGCCACAGCCGTGATAAGGAAGAGGAAGCCGACAGGGTGGGACTTCGCTTCTTTAAAAACTCCGGCTATGATGGGCAAGGATTTATCACCGCCATGCAGGTGCTGGATAAAATAGATGATACAGCCTTATTCAAGCCGCTGAACCTGTCGAAGACTTTATCTTTTACAGAATACCCGTTCAAAGAACGATGGATAAAAAAGGAGTCAGCCATATTCGGGGCTATGAACCCAGATGAAGCCACAGGGCTAACGAAGAAAGAAAAGGACTCGCTGAAAACACACCCCGATTGCTCGAAGCGTATCGAATTATTACAAGATGCTGCTCTGCAAATCAATGGGAAAAACTATCTCGTGGATGAAAACCTGTTTCAGCAATTAAAACAGGAATTTATCCCGGAGATAATCGAGGAAGTGTACAAAAGTGATAACATCAGCTTCAACCTATACCTCAGCCTGCAAATGCTGCAGGAGGGCAAACACCAGCCATTGGCGATTTATTCCATTGCCCGTGATTTAAATCGTATCTACAAGCATCAAAAAGACCATGAGCTTGGTCTCATCGTGGATTCCGAAAACAGGCGCTATACGGAGGGGTACAACCAGTTGCTGCGCATGCTGTACCGGCTCCGGCTCTATGAAATAGCCGAAATCAATGCAGCTTTTTGTAACCAGTATGCGGCGCAAATGAAGGGCTATGCGGGCTTTGAAGAAGAAATGAAAAAAGCACAGGCGTATAAACAATCACATCAATAAATACCAAAAATAAAACACCATGAAACGACTATTGTTCGCTGTTACGATTATGGCCAGTGCATTGGCTGCACAGGCACAAAAAATGACGGTGGAAAATGTGCAGAAGGCATCGCCGAGAAATGCAGCAGCTATCAAAGAAGGCTCGGATGTAAAAGGCTACTACTTCTTTTTTATCAGCGATAAGATTGATAAGAAAACAAACGAGTACACCCTGCGCATTACGGACAATACGCTGAAGCTGCTGAAGGATGTAAAATTCCAGGACTCTAAAAATGTATTTATACTGGAATCATCGTTCAACGGTACGGACCTAATGTTCCTGCTGTACAATGATGATGAACGCACCTTTGAATACCAGGTATATGGTGCGGATGGCAAGAAGAAGCATACCTATAACCGCCAGTTGACGAAAAAAGAAGAACGCTTTTTAGAAAGCACTTACCTGGCCCTCGATGATGATGAAGAAACCTATAAAGGCTTGTACCCGATTGAGAATGCCGGCTTTGTTTCGGTAATGCCCAGCCGCGAAGACAAGGACTATACCTTCCAGGTGGATTACTTCTCTACGGAAAAGAAAAAGCAGTGGACATACACACCAACAGATGGCGGAAAGAAGTTCATTGGCGACTACCTGGGTACTTACAAAGGCGTGGTGTATATAGAAGTGCTGCGCTACGGCGGTGCTTTTGATGGCAAGCCCGACTCGTATATACTGGGGCTGAACCTGGAAACCGGGAAAAAACTATTTGAAAAACCCACAGACAGTAAATACCGTTTTTATCCGGCCAGCCTTTCCTTGGTCAACCAGGGCAAGGCCTATATCTATGGTGAATACTTTGATGAGGATGCCAACATTATGAAAGATAAATCGAAAGGTTTTGCCTTCTGGGGTATTGACGAAACAGGAAAGATAACCAGCGAGAAATATTTATCCTGGGACCTGGAAATGAGCAAATACATGTCTGTAACATCAAAAGGTAAGATTGATGATTTTGGATTTATGTACCTGCACCAGTTTGTGCAAACAGATGATGGAAAAATATATGCCATCGGTGAAGGCTTTAAAAAATCAGCCAGTGCCCTGGGTATTGCTTCTGCCGTACTCGGCCGTGGCCGGGGTGCCGCCAGTATGACAAAGGCCGTGGTAACGGATATGATGATCATCACCTTCGATTCGGAGTTTAATATCAAGGGTGCTAAAGTCTATGAGAAAAACAACAATAAAATGGAGCTGCCCAGCGGTTATGATTTTATGAGTACGCCTATATTGGGCAAACTGATCAAGTTTTATTTTGGCGGCTTTGATTACTCGTACACGCAGGTCAGCAAGGACAACAGTTCATTCTCTGTGTACTATAGTGATTTTGTAAAGGAGAAGGGCAGTTATAAAGGCGGCACGTTTAACTCTATTACCGTAACCGATGGTAAAGTGACCACCGACCGGATCAACACCAAATCGGAAGCGAAGTTTTCTGCCATCTATCCCAACCGGCAGGGGCAGGTATTGATCATGGACTATTACAAGAAAGATAAGAGGCTGGAAATGCATATTGAGAAAATGAACTAATGCATAGATGACATAAAATAAAAACGGCTGACAGTAATTTGTCAGCCGTTTTTATTTATAATATGATGCCTGTTATCCCGGCATCCTAGAAATATACTTCTCAATCTGTTTAATCTGATCAACAATCTGCGGTGTAGTTGGCTTCAGTGCTTTTGCCTTGCGGAAAAAATCCTTGCTGGCCCTGAACTCCCTTTTGTTCATCATAATGCTGCACATCTGTAAGTAGGCGGCTGCTTCGTTTTCTTTATCGGGCAGGCCCTTGCGCAGTGCCTGGCGTATATAGCTTTCAGCTTGTTTGATGTCGTTCTTCTGCATACTCAGCATACCCATTTGCAGCAGGCTGGCGCCTTCGGCTTCCTTCATGGGCATACCCAGGTCCAGGCCTTTCTTCATCATCTTTTCCGCACCGTCGAAGTCCTGTTTCATCATGGCGATATTGCCTTTCAGCGTGTAGTATACGGAGCGGATGGGCTTGTACAGCAGGCCGGGAAACTTAATAGAATTCAGCACTTTTTCAGCGCCGTCCATATCACCTTCTTCCATATAGGTTTGGATAAGGCGGAGCGGGCCGAAGAAAAAATGCCCCAGGATCAGGATAACGCCGATAAGGTACAGCGGGAAGGCGGGCCAGAAACTGGCCGAATAGTTAACATAAATAGCCAGTGCCAGCAGCACAATGCCAATCCAGAGGCGGTAACGTATTAAAAGATTATAAAACTTCATAGTGAAAAATTAGCCCCAAAAACCAATTTCGGAGGGGGGCAAAGATAAGGCCTCTGTCCAAAAGCGGGCTAGTCTTTTGCGTCGTTGATCTCGATCCAGTAGCCGTCGGGGTCTTGAAAATAAATCTGCTTCACCCCATCTACCCGGGTGGCGTAGGTATTCTTATCGCCGCCCCAGTTTTCGAAGGGGATATTATTCTTACGCAGGGTTTCCATAAAATCGGTAACGGAGGCTACGGTAAAGCAGAGGTGGCTGTTTTTATCCTTGGGTGTTTTTTCTTTGGCGCCAGAGATGATGTGCAGGTGTGCCTTTGGCCCGATGCTGAACCAGGCATGGCGGCCATCGTGAAAGGGTTCGGGAATAGTATCCAGGCCAATAATATCGCGGTAAAAATGGCTGCTGGTATTGAGGTCTACAACGTAGAAAGCGATATGGTTGATGCGGGGCTGTGCCATAAGAGGTTTTGTTTGAATGAAATAGAGGGCGATAAACAGGCAACTAAAACGGAAAAGCTTCTTCATACTGGCCAATTTGGAAGCTGTAAAGTAGTGATTTTAGCGGCTAAACAGCTATTTTTGCTGCCCGCTAAAA
>CAYLRV010000048.1:0-35858 GCA_964386395.1 uncultured Chitinophaga sp. | reverse complement strand
CAGGACATTTATGACCTGAATAAATTATACGAGATACTCGAAAGAGAAATCCTGCCGTTATACTATGGAGATTACAATACATGGAGACAGGTAATGAAGAATGGCATGCGGGATGTTCGCTTCCAGTTTGATAGTAACCGCATGGCGCATGAATATTATGAGTTGTTGTATAAATAAAATCAGTAAGAAATAATAATTTATAAGGGACTTGTACGGTCCCTTTTTTTATATCACTTTCTTCTTCCACTTCCCGCTTCGTATATAAATAAAGGAAAGGGTAAATAATACAGACCAGTATAACAGCTCCGACGCCCATGCCCATACCAGCCCCATGTCCCATTTCCTGATCACCAGCCAAACATAGATTGTGTACAGGCTGATAGCCACAATTTCAATCAGCAGGTTGATGCGGGTATTTCCTGTGCCGGTCACTGCATTCAGCCATACAGTGGCGACAGACATGCAGAGCAAGCCGATTGAAACCATACGTATCACCGGTATAGCATCAGTAATAAAGCTTTCCCGCTCAGAAAAAAGGGATAGAAAAATATTGGGGAATAAATTGAGTAAGACACAAAGGGATGAAGTAAAGAGCAGACTCAACCGCATAATTTTATAAATCAATTGTTCCACCTGATCTTTTTTGCCCTGGCCAATAATATTGCTCACCATCGCATTACTCGTGCTGGCAAAGGCCCACATGAAAATACCAAAGACACCAAAAATGTTCCGCATGGTATTGCTGATAGCCAATGGCCGGCCTTCATGCCCCGTGTTCTCAATAAAAACATAAAACAACATCCAGGCCAGGATGCTCAGCAGGAATTGTAAGACCAGGGGTGAGGACTGCCTGAAAATTAAACCTGCCAGTGGTTTGTTAAACCGAAGATGCCTGAACAGGCCAAAATGGAGATGCATTTTTTTATAATAAATAATACTGAGAACAATAATAACCGCTACAACTTCTGCAATAAGGGAGGCCACAGCTGCACCGCTGAAACCCATTTTTGGAAAGCCCCAATGCCCGAAAATCAACAACCAGTCCAGCAAAATATTGATTGCAGCTTCTACGATAAAAGCAAATTTCATATACCGGCTGTTATTGCTGCCAACCAGGAATGCGTTGCATAACTGGAAGAGGTATAAGAAAGGAATTCCCAACACCCTTATCTGCATAAAAATAATCGCATCTGCAGCTGCCTTTGGCGAAACAAGGCTTTGGGACAGAAAATAAGGGGCAAACATGTATGTGACCGATATACTGGCTATTGCAAAAAACAAGGCAATCCATGAGGCCTGCCCAAACAATTTACCAATCTCCTCCGGCCTGTTTTCACCGGCTCGGCGGGCTATAAGCCCCTGCAGTCCGCTGTTGAGGCCGTTGCCTACCAGGGCGAAAATGAGGTAGAATACACCAGTAATGCCCGCCGTGCCCAGTTCGCTTTCACCTAATTTTCCAAGAAAGTAATTGTTGGTCACAAAGTTAATTTGTGGCACGAGCATGGCAAGGCTGATTGGCAAAGCGATTTTTAAAATCTGCCTGTTGGTAATACCAACCCGTAAATCGTTATGTAGTATGCTATCCTGCATAAAATGAGCCGGCAAACCTACAACTAATAAAATATATAAAAGCGGACCGTTATAATATGATAATGTTCTGCCTGCCGACTCGTGAGCAGTCATTACCTTTGCCTATTATCGTACCAATAAGTCAAGTGTTGAAAGAACTATTTTATCATACAACTGAACATGAAGCTGGCCCTCCCCAGGTACTCGCCTTGCAGATAGGCGAAGGATATGCAGGCTTTACCATTTCAGACAAAGAAGGGGTACATCTTTACCGGGTCGCTTATTGTACGGCAGAAGAATGGAATGAATCGAGCCTCCTTTCTTTTTTTGAAAAATATAATTTATCGCAACAGGATTTTTATAAAGTCCAGGTAGCCTGGAATTTTTCTGCGGCTGCATTCGTACCTGCAAAACATTTCCAGTTTGAAGAAGCATCAACCCTGCTGACCGGTATGTATGGATTGGGCATGGCCGGCTCCGTGGTGGCAGAACCGGTTGCCGAATGGCAATTGCAAACTGCCTATGCTGTACCCGGTATCATCATTGAAAGCGTAATGAAAAGATTTCCGGCAGCCAGATGCCGTCACCTGCGTACCATGTTGCTGAAAAAATTGACCAGTCATACTGAAGGGGTACTGGATGTATCATTTGAAACAGATCGATTCAGTGTGATAGCAGCCAAGGAAGGGCGTTTACTATTGGCAGAAACCTACGCCTACAGCAGTCCTGAAGATGTTTTGTTTTACTTACTCAAGGCTTGTGGAGTATTTGGTTTATCACAGCAACATGTGGCCTTGCAATTGTCCGGGCTCATCGATAAGCAGTCTGCATTATACAGGGAGCTGCATCAATATTTCATCCAGGTTCAGTTCCGAGAAGCTGACTGGGGCGAAACTGCATATCCTGCACATTTTTTTACATCATTTAATGAACTCGCAAAATGCGCATCATAGGTGGTGAACATGGAGGACGGAAGTTCAACCCTCCGAATAACATGCCGCATACCCGGCCTACAACTGATATTGCTAAGGAAGGCCTTTTCAATATACTCCAGCATAAGGTGGAATTTGAAACGCTGAAAACCCTGGATCTTTTTGGGGGCACGGGCAGTATCAGTTATGAGCTGGCATCAAGAGGGGTACCTGATTTAACCATTGTGGAGAAGGATAATGCCATGTACGAATTTATAAAAAAGACATCCGTTTCATTGCGGTTGGAAAACTTCAAGGTGGTGAAGATGGATGTGTTTAAATTTATTGAAACCTGTAATTCAAAATTTGATCTTATCTTTGCCGGGCCGCCTTACGCATTGACAACGATAGACGAGCTGCCAAGGTTGATATTTGAAAAGCAATTACTCACTCCACAAGGCAGGTTTATACTGGAGCATACACCCCGGAACGATTACAAAAGTTTTCCTTTCTACGCTGCGGAACGTAACTATGGCACAACAGTGTTCACTACTTTTATTGAAAGCAGGGAATAATTGTTTTTAGGTTAACTTTATTGATATTCATTATGCTGCAATTATGCTTTCTGATTTTTTCCTGAAATCTTTCCGCATACTCCTGTTGCCTTTTTCGCTGGTGTACTGGCTCATAATATGGGTAAGAAATAAGCTGTACGACAAGAATATTTTTAAATCTTCCTCTTTTGGCCTGCCGCTTGTATGTGTAGGTAACCTGTCGGTGGGTGGTACCGGTAAATCGCCCATGGTGGAATACCTGGTGGCCTTGCTGAAAGAAAAATATAAAGTGGCTACGCTGAGCCGGGGGTATAAACGAAAAACAAAGGGATATGCCCTGGCTAATGAACACACAACGGCACTGGAGATAGGGGATGAACCCATGCAGTTTCATCTGAAATTTCCCGGTATACCGGTGGCGGTGGGGGAAGAGCGGATAGTGGCCATACCCCAATTGCTGCATGACCGGCCGGAAACGGAAGCCATCATCCTGGATGATGCGTTTCAGCACCGTTCGGTTAAAGCGGGATTGAACATATTGCTGACCGAATACAGTAACCTTTTTACCCGTGATTTTTATTTGCCAACAGGTGATTTGCGGGATTTGAAAAGCAGTTATAAACGGGCTGAGCTGATAGTGGTAACAAAGTGTAAAGGAGATATGCCGGTTACTGAAAAAGATAAAATAATCCGGGAGATAAAACCGATGCCGCATCAGCAGGTTTATTTCACAGCGATTGAGTATGGAATGCTGTATAAATTATCGGGCAATGAAGAACGGTTATGGGACAATAAAAGTGAAGTGCTGCTGGTAACCGGCATTGCCAATCCTGAACCATTGAAAAAACTGCTGGAGGAACACAGTAACAGTTATCACCTGTTGCAGTATGCCGATCACCATATATTCAGCCTGGATGATCTGCGGGAGATAAAACAACGTTTTGACGGCATGGAGGCTGAAAATAAAATTATATTAACAACGGAAAAAGATGCAGTCAGGCTGCTGAAATTTCAACAAGATATTGCTGACTTGCCGGTATATATTATACCAGTGAAACACCGGTTCCTTTTTAATGGACACGAAGCGTTTGATAAACGTGTAACGGCATTTATCCAGCATTTTAACAACAAACATTAAACCTTATTATTAGTAATGGGACGTAAGAATTCAAAGAAAAAGAAAAACGAAAAAAGAAAACAACGCCACCAGCCAGACAGGTTGCTGAAGGGTACTTTAGATATTACCCGTTCGGGAATGGGATTTGTAACCGTAACGGAAATGGAGATGGATGTACTCATCCGCCCATCTGATTTTAATACAGCCCTGCATGGCGATACGGTAGCCGTAGCTGTAAAAGAAATACGCAGCGATGGACGCAGGGTGCAGGGAATAGTGAAAAAAGTACTGCAGCGTAAACGAACGGAGTTTATAGGCCATCTGCAAATGAATAAGGGCTTTGCCTTTTTTGTCGCGGAAATGGATAAACCAATGCCCGACATATTTGTACCCTTGCAGGCACTTAATGGCGCAAAGGATGATGACAGGGTAGTGGTGCGCCTGACCAAATGGGAGACAGATGGAAAAAGGCCTGAAGGGGAAGTGGTGACGGTACTGGATGCTGAAAACACGAACGACGCAGCCATGAAAGAGATTTTGCTGGAAGCAGGCTTTCCACTCGAATTTCCGGATGAAGTAATGGAAGAAGCTGCCCGCATCCCGGATGCAATTCCGGCAGAAGAAATAAAAAAACGGAATGATATCCGTGATGTATTCACTATCACTATTGATCCGTTGGATGCAAAAGATTTTGACGATGCAATTTCATTCAGGAAACTGAAAAATGGCAACTACGAAATAGGTGTGCATATAGCTGACGTAAGCCACTACGTGGAATATGATACCGCATTGGATAAGGAAGCCTATCACAGGGCTACCTCTGTGTATTTGCCCGACAGGGTGAATCCCATGCTGCCAGAGCACATATCGAATGTGTTATGCTCATTACGGCCAAAGGAAGATAAACTGACTTTCTCTGCTATATTCCAGCTTACACCTAAAGGTGAGGTGAAACAATATTGGTTAGGTAAGACGGTGATACATTCCGACCATCGTTTCACGTACGAAGAAGTACAGGAAATAATCGAAAACAAAGCGGGCCTGTATGCGGAAGAAGTCTTAATCCTGAATGATATTGCGCAGCGGTTCCGGAAAAAGCGGTTTAACCATGGAGCTATAAATTTTTCTTCGCAGGAAGTACGGTTTAAGCTGGATGAGAAAGGCGATCCAATAGGTATCATGATTAAAGAAAGCAAGGAGGCCCACCAGCTCATTGAAGAATTTATGCTGCTGGCCAACCGCACTGTGGCAGAAAACATTTCAAAGATCAAGGTGAATAATAAACCACTGCCCTTCCCGTACCGTACCCACGATGATCCGGATGAGGAAAAACTGGTGCCATTTGCCGCTTTTGCCAAAAAATTCGGGCATAAGTTCGATACCTCATCACCCGAAGCGATTGCTGCTTCATTCAACCAGTTGCTCAAAGATGTGCATGGTAAGCCAGAGCAGCATGTGCTGGAGCAGTTGGGTATACGTACGATGGCCAAAGCCAAGTATACCACGGAGAATGTGGGGCACTATGGGCTGGGCTTTATCCACTATTGTCACTTTACATCGCCCATACGCCGCTATCCGGATGTGCAGGTGCACCGGATACTGTTTGATGTGCTGAACAATAAAATAAACCCGGACAAAAAACTGGAAGAGAAATGTAAGCACACGAGTGAGCGGGAGAGGGCTGCCATGGAAGCCGAAAGGGCTTCTAACAAATACAAGCAGGTACAGTATATGAAGAACTACCTGGGTGAAGAGTTTGATGGTGTAATCAGCGGAGTGGCCAGTTTCGGTTTTTGGGTGGAAACGGTTGAGCATAAATGCGAAGGCCTGGTAAGTGTAAACAGCCTGCTGGAGTACGATGAATTCAGGCATGTGGAATCTGACTATTGTTTAGCAGGTCAGCGGAGTGGAAAAAAATTCAGGATGGGTGATAAAGTGCGGATAAAAGTAGTAGCCGCCAACCTGACGAAACGGCAACTGGATTATGAATGGGTGGTGGCAGGAGAACTGACCACAGAAAAAACGATTAAAGAAAAAGGTAAAAAGAAAAAGTAGTATACAGAGAATTCACGCAGCGGCGCAGAGGATGCTGAGAAGATTAAGTACTGTTAATGGAGATAAATGAGATTACTTCATTAATTATTGAAGCGTGTATTTACATTCACGGCGAATTGGGACCGGGGTTGCTTGAATCTGTTTATGAGGACGTGCTATAGTACAGGTTGAGGAAAAGAGGACTGACGGTTTTTCGGCAACAAGGAATACCTTTGTATTTTTGAAGAGGTAAGGATGGAAACAGGGTTTCGTGCAGATATGATTTTTGAAGATGAAGTTATTGTAGCGCTGAAATCTTTGGATATTGTTCCGCCAGTACATTATAAACGGCTGACTACATATTTAAAAATTACCAAACTTAAAGTAGGCTTGATGGTTAATTTTAATGAAGTATTGCTCAAAAATGGAATTAAAAGGCTTGTAAATAATTATTAACCTCTGCGAACCCTGCGCTCCCTGCGTGCAACTCTTAACATGCAATTATTCGAACAACTTTCCCAGCAGTTTGCCATACATTTTGACCGCCGTCATTTTCCGGCAGAGCCCGCTTCCCTGTATGATCCGAATGAGTACTTTCTGAAGCTTGGTGGTAAACGGATACGGCCGGTCCTTTGCCTGATGGGCAATGAGATGTTTGATGATATCAAAGAAGATGCCTGGCATGTGGGTACCGCAATAGAATTGTTTCACAATTTTACCCTGATACATGATGATATTATGGACAAAGCCCCGTTACGCAGGGGCATGGTTACTGTCCATACAAAATATGGCGACAATACAGCCTTGCTGGCCGGTGATGTAATGCTGGTGAGGGCCTATGAAGAATTGAACAAAATCAATGTACAATACCTGCAGTCTATTCTTGCATTGTTTAATAAAACAGCTACCGAAGTATGTGAGGGACAGCAAATGGACATGGATTTTGAGACCATGGAAACGGTCAGTCTTGCTGCCTACCTTAAAATGATTGAACTGAAAACATCGGTAGCGCTGGCAGCGAGTTTGCAAACCGGGGCTATTATCGGTGGGGCAGGCGAGCGCAACCAGGACCTGGTTTATGAGTTTGGTAAGAAATTGGGAATAGCATTTCAGGTCCAGGACGATTACCTGGATGCATTTGGCGACCCGCAAAAATTTGGCAAACAGGTAGGAGGGGATATACTGGCCAATAAAAAAACATTCCTGCTTTTACATGCACTTGAAAAAGCAACACCTGCTCTGAAAGAAGAGCTAAAAGCCCTGCTGCAGTCAAATCCCCCGGATAAAGTAGAGAAAGTACTGGCTATATTCCGTAGCTGCAGGGCAGATGCGTATGCGCTGGAATTGAAAAATAAATACCTCGATGAAGCCCTGGCCCACCTGGATGATATTGCGGTGCTTTCGAAGCGGAAAGAGCCCCTCCGTCAGTTGGCGCACTACCTAATACAGCGGGAAAACTAAGTTGCTGTAATTCTTGGCGCTGCTGTTGGTTTTTTTCCTATTTTGGAACAATCAAAACCAACGGATTTATGCTAAATCAACTTTTCCGGAAGAAATCAATTCCTAATATTCTTCGTGAGGCTGAAGCAGGCCATGGCGATGGCCATTCCCTGGGCCTTAAAAAAGTGCTGGGGGTACGTGACCTTACTTTTTTTGGCGTGGCAGCTGTGATCGGCGCCGGTATCTTCAGTGGTATTGGTTCTGCCGCTTCTAATGGCGGTCCCGGGGTTATCTTCCTGTATATATTCACGGCACTGGCCTGTGGTTTTGCCGCTTTATGCTATGCGGAATTTGCTTCTACTGTACCGGTATCGGGCAGTGCCTATACGTATTCGTATGTAGCTTTCGGTGAAATATTTGCCTGGATAATTGGTTGGGATTTATTGATGGAATATGCTATCGGTAATATTGCAGTGGCCATATCCTGGAGTGATTATTTTACCCGGCTCATGACTTCTGCGGGGCTGCATATACCTGATTGGTTGACTATGGATTATGTAACCGCCAGCAAAGGTGAATCGGCTGAAGCGGTATCTGCATGGGTTAATGCACCGGATATCATGGGCCTGAAGCTAATCATGGATATTCCCGCACTGTTGATCGTGGTGCTTATTACCTATGTGGTATTTGTTGGCATAAAGGAATCGAGATCAGCCAGCAACCTAATGGTGATGCTGAAACTGGCTGTTATCTTCCTTGTGATTGTGTTGGGCGCATTTTATATTAATCCTGACAACTGGTCGCCATTTACACCAAACGGTTTTTCCGGAATTATGAAGGGGGTATCAGCCGTATTTTTTGCCTATATCGGTTTTGATGCTATTTCCACTACAGCTGAAGAGTGTAAGAACCCGCAACGTGACTTGCCGAAGGGTATGATCAACTCATTGATCATTTGTACGATTGTGTATGTATTGCTGGCCCTGGTGCTTACGGGTATGGTAAAATATGATACATTGAACGTTGGTGATCCATTAGCCATGGTATTTGATGCCAAAGGCCTGAAGTTTATTTCGGGTGTAGTGGCTGTTAGTGCAATTATTGCCACCGCCAGTGTATTGCTGGTATTCCAGTTGGGCCAGCCCCGTATCTGGATGAGTATGAGCCGTGATGGACTGTTGCCGAAAATATTTTCCAGGATACACCCGCGGTATGGTACACCTTCTTTTTCTACTATCCTTACAGGTATAGTAGTGGCCGTACCTGCATTATTCTTAAACCTTAGTACGGTACTTTCGTTAACCAGTATCGGTACTTTATTTGCGTTTGTACTGGTATGCGGAGGTGTGCTGGTATTGCAAAAGCAAAAAGACAGGCCGGAAAGTAAATTCAAAGTACCGTATATCAATGCTCAGTTCATATACCCGGTATTGCTGGCAGGGGCGGCCATCTTAATTGCCGTAAAAGTGCCTTCGCATTTTGCTGAAGATATCTGGACAAAAGATACTTGGCCCATGGCTTTGTTCTGGCTGATTGCAATTATACTCGGCATATTATGCGTCATACATAAATTTTCACTTATCCCGGTTTTAGGGATGATAAGCTGTTTTTACCTGATGGCACAGGAAACACATACTGTTTGGATGCGGTTCCTGATTTGGTTGCTCATTGGACTGGCGGTTTATTTTATGTACAGTTTCTGGAACAGCAAACTGGCAAAAAGTAAAGAATAAATCTTTTCTGTTTTAACGACAGCCGTCCCGTTCAAGCGGAACGGCTGTCTTATTTTTGCACTATGAAGTACCAGGTAGGCGATACAGTTTTAATCCTGCATTCGAACGAAGAAGGAGTGGTGGTGGATCTGATTAATGATAAAATGATGCTGGTGGAAGTGAGGGGCGTCAGTTTCCCCGTGTATATGGACCAGGTGGATTTTCCTTATTTCAAACGTTTTACAGAAAAGAAAATGTTCCCGGCAAAAAAGGAAAAGAAATACGTGGATGATATCCGCAAAGAAAAGCCCGGCAAACAGGAAAAAGTGGCCGATGGTGTATGGCTTAGTTTTTTACCGGTGATGGATACTGATGAATTTGGTGATATTGTTGTGGAAGAACTAAAAATCCATTTGATAAACAGAACTGAATCTGCTTATCATTTTGACTACAAGCTGCATTATTTTGGTAAGCCCGATTTTTCATTGAAAGGAACTGTACAGCCCTTTGAAGATTTTTACCTCCATGATATTCCTTTTGCCGACCTCAATGACAGCCCATCTTTTGAATTTGATTTCAGTCTTTTGCAGCCTGATAAGAAAAAAGAGCCGCATTATGAAGCCATAGTAAAGCTGAAACCCAAACAACTTTTTGCTAAAATAGAAGAGCTAAAACAAAAAAACCTGGCTACCTTCTCCCAGCTCCTGTTTGAGAAATATCCGGATAAATCGATCGAGGATAAAGTGGAGATGGGTGCCCTTGCATCCAAAGGCTATAGGATTTACGAAGCATCCAAAGGCCGGCAGCACCTGGAACCAGCACGTACTGTCGTAGATCTGCACATAGAAAAACTGGCTGATGATTACCGTAACATGAGCAATTACGAGATAGTCAGCCTGCAGTTAAAAACATTTGAAAAATATTATGATCTGGCACTTGCCCATCGTCAACCCACACTGATTGTCGTACACGGAGTTGGGGAAGGCGTCCTGCGCAATGAAATACACGACATACTCCGGTTGAAAAGAGAAGTTAAATCTTTCGTCAATCAGTACCATCCCAGCTTTGGGTATGGGGCTACGGAGATTTTTTTTCAGTATTGACCAGTCCAACCCGCACAAGTTTTCAGTATCCCCGTACGTTAAAATAAAAGTACCTTTGTACCGCTACAGGCCAGGTTATCGCTTTTCGTGCAAACGAAGGGAGGAAAGTCCGGACAGCACAGAGCAATGCACCGGTGAATAGCCGGCTCCCGACAAAGTCGGGAAGAGAAAGTGCCACAGAAAATAACTGCCTTCGGGTAAGGGTGAAAATGTGAGGTAAGAGCTCACAGTCTCCATAAGTAATTATGAAGACGGGTAAACCTTGCATGCTGAAATGCCACATAAAGTACCGTTATAAGGGCGGCTCGTCCAAGCCTGCCTTATGGCAGACAGGGTACAGGGTAGGCAGCTTGATCCCGGTAAGTAATTACCGGGACAGATAAATGATAGCCAGTAACCACCTTCGCCAAGGCTTCGGTGGTTGTTACAGAATCCGGCTTACAGGCTTGTAGCTTTTTAGTTAAAATCAACATCTCCCGATATGAAGATGAAAATTGCAGCTTTTTTTTTAGCATCTGCTTTATTGCTGTTTGCCTGTAAAAGCAAAAAAAGCAAAGAGGAGCCGGTGGTGCCCCCGGTAACAGATACCGTGGTTAAAATTGATACTGCTGCACGCAATGCCACACTGCTGGCACTGACCGATACTACATTGAGTGCTATTAAAAGCCGTAATTACACCGCACTTGCTGCGTTGGTACATCCTGAGTTAGGGCTTCGCTTTTCACCTTATAGCTTCGTAGATACAAGCAGTGACCGTGTCGTATCCACCGAAGCATTGAAAGAACTGGCTGGACAAAAGAAACAACAGGTTTTGGTATGGGGCGATTATGACGGAAGCGGAGATCCGATCAAACTCACAACAGAACAATACCTGAAGGAGTTTGTATATGATGTTGATTTCATAAAACCGGAAAAGAGGGGTGTGGACACCATATTATACAGCGGGAATATTCCCAGCAACCTGCATGAAGTATATCCGGGTTGTGATTTTACAGAAAGTCATTTCTCTGGTTTCGACAAAAAATTCCAGGGAATGGACTGGCGCAGCCTTCGCCTGGTTTTCAAATTAATAGACGGTAAATATTACCTGGTAGGTGTGGTGCATGATGAGTGGACAACCTGATCATCGCCACAAATAACCCGCGACTTCCATCAACCATGCAATACCAAGATGCACCAGCAATCCACCCCAGATGGAACGGGTGTGATATACTACTATGCCTAACAGCAAACCACCTATATACGAACTGATACATTCTCCCGCGGGCTTGGCAAAATGAATGGCACAATAAAAACAGGCCATCGGCAATATTGCATCTTTTCCGGCCCATTTAGCAAAAGCCAGTACAAGGAAGCCACGAAAAAATAGTTCGATGGTAAAAAAATCACTGCCATACGACAATTCGAATAACATCTTTTGCCACCATTCAGGTGAAGCAGCTGCTACTATTTTCCATTTTGGATATTGCGCTGCAAAATCGGGCTGCCGGGCTGCCAGGATAATCAACGGTGTCATGATGAGCAGCATTAACAAATAGGGCTTCAGCGATCCTGCTTTGCCTGTGCCGTAGAAGGGTTTTTCCTTCGTAAAAAAGTACCATATCAATAAGAGTGCAGCGAGCATAAATAGTAAGGAAACGGTCCATGTAATAACGGGTTTCCAAAACAGGGCATCGCTGTCTGCAGGGCAGAAGCTGATATGACCGATGCTGATGCGGAGGGCAAACAGTAAAGGAGCGAAAAATAAAAGGAAGATGAATGACCCCCCGGAGATGTAATTCTTGCCATCCAGTATGCCATACAATAAATAGGGTAAGACAAATGCAAAAAGAAAAACCACCCACCAGGCCATCGCCACTGCGGCATAAGTTTCCTGGCCACGTATCATCCTGTCTATATCAAAATAATAATTGCAGAAAATCAGCAGGCCTGCGAAAAGGGTAGTGACTGTAAATACAAGCCCGTTATTGTCGTCGAAATACTGTTTTATATATTGAAACACAGGCTTCATGAGGGCGAAAAGTAATTTTTTTTACTCGTCTTTAAACTTTCTTGCTCCACGGTATTCAAAAGTTGCGTTAATATTTTAGAACAAAAAACAAAGTATAGCCATGAAAACTATTTCATTTAACCGGATTATCGCTGCTGTATGTGCAGTTTTATTTTCCACCATTCTTTTTACCGCATGCCAAAAAGAATCGGGTGTAACCCCTAACAACACAATGACGGAGGAAGAAGCCGCAACTTTATCGGATGAAAGCTCCCAGGCCGAAGCCAGCTTTGATGATGCTGAAGATATCGCCTTTACAGCTGCAGACGAAGAAGGTAATGCTGGTGGCTTTGGTATTGAAGGAAAAAATGCCGGCACTACCGGCCGTCCCTTCCTGCCAAGCTGGTCTGAACTCCGCCAACGGATTGGCAATTGTGCTACCATTACCGCAACTCCCAACGACAGCACCTATCCTAAGACGGTAACCATAGATTTTGGCGACAGCTGCCGTGGCCGCGATGGCAAATTGAGAAGCGGCCAGTTGGTGTTGCACTTTACAGGCCCCATCCGCAGACCGGGTTCAGTTGTTACCCTAACGTTTGTAAACTACTATGTAAACCGTGCCCATATCGAAGGCACCAAAATTTTCAAAAACCTGAGCGAACCCCCGGTGCATAAATGGAGTATAGAAGTACTCAATGGTAAAGTAACCTTCCCGAATAGCCGCGGATTTTCCTATGATGGTATCAAGAATGTAAAACAGATCGCCGGTATGCTCACCAATATTGTCCGGGATGATGTGTACCAGGTAACAGGCCGTTCAAAAACAGTATTCAATAACGGCACAACGATTAATATCAATACAGAAGACCCGCTGGTGAAAAAAGTAGCCTGTCCATGGATAAGTGAAGGCACGTTGAAAATTAAAATTAATGACAGGGTGCTGAAATTAGATTTTGGCTTCCCCAACAATGGTAATTGCGATAACAAAGCCTTACTTAGCTGGAACAATGGAAACAGTCAGCGAATTATCCTGCTGCCTTAACAGCGAAAATGCCAATCAGGTATATAAATGTCCTCCATTACCGGGAGGACATTTATTTTTGCTGCATGAGATATGTTTTCGCTTTCACCATACTATTGCTGGCCGGCTGCAGCCAACGACAGCAAGCAAAAGATAAAAGTCTTCATGAAGTGGTGACCGGGAATTGGTTCGTCGTTTACCCGGATGATAAATTACTCACTCAAAAGCAGTCAGCAATCTATGGCGAAATACAGGATTCCCTGACTGATTCCAAATGCCTGAAGCTGATCAGTTTTACAGCTGATGGCAGCTTTATTCAACTTGACAGCAGTATCCATAAAGGTAAATGGGGAACAAAGGATGAGGAATATGTAGTGATCAGTAACGGAGGCAATGGATTTGAAAATTTCAGGGCAACCTTTACCGGCTATTCCGATCAGGACTCTGTATTAAAAATAACAGAAACCGTAAAAGTAAAAGGGGAGAACCTCCGGTTTATATGGAACCTGAAGCGGCTCGAAGAAGGCTACAAAGGCAAACTGTTTGACCCCGGAATGAATACGTGGAGAAAAAAACCACAAGCTGCCGAAACAGAAGAACAACTGCGGCAACGCCTGGCACAGATGCTGGAATTTTATGCCGGTTATTTCCGGCTCATATCAGAAGAGGCGTCCTACTTTATGCCGGTGCGCATATTTATGCCGATAAAATTTTACCAGCATGCAATCGGGATGAAAGAATTTAACGCAGACAGCAGGTTTACTTCTTTTTTTTACTCAGACGAGGATGCGAATAAGGCTTATAGGCTGCTGAGTGATGCGTTGAATAATTCGGATTTTGACGGTATTGATGGGGGTAACAGTTATACAAAAGAGTACTCGCAAATGCTGCAGGCAGTTGCTAAAACCCTCACTCCCTGAACAACTATTTATTATTGGAAAAATTTCGCTTGATCCAGGTTACTGCTTTTTTGACATAATACGCATCGTCGTTTTCTAATTGTTGCACCATCTTTTTAATGCTGGCGTGATGCTTTGGCATACGGGTGTACCATTCCACCATTACCAGCGACAGTCTCCGCTTCCAGGGATTTTTATCCCTGTTGTATTTTTTGGCGATTGCAAATATTTCATCCGTATGTGTTTTACGTATGCCATGCAAGAACTGCATACCCAGGCCATCGCATACGGCCCAGTTGTCGACCCCGCCCGCAAACTGCTGAAACAGTTTCAGCAGTGCTGCCGGGTCTTCCTTGCCTTTTTTCTCGCAGATTTTTACGGCTATCACCCTTTCTTCCAAAGATCCGGATTGCCATAAAACGTCTGCAAGGGCCAAACCATGTATTTGGTATCGCTTCGCCATTTCATTCAGCACTGGTGTTTTTACCCCGTATATCTTTTGCTGACCGGGTACCATTTTCATAAAGAAGTCATGATTGCTTTCTTTAGCAGCAGCGAGTAACCGGGTCTGTATCTCATTTACCAGTTTATCCATTGATTGAAAGTATGTTGTTAGCAATATGGTATTTTTTACAGCAGGCTATGATTTTCTTTTTTAATTGTTGCTGATGGATAAAGGAAGGAGAAGTAGTACTGCTACACAACTCATCATATTTTGGAATGAATAAAGGGTGGTGCTTTTGTTTTAAGTACCAACCCATTTTCCATTTGCTCTCTGTACTTGCTGGCGCAGATATAACAGTGGAGGCAGTTACAGCTACACCCTTCATAAGGATTGACGGTATAGCCGACAAGAAACCAGTCATCCCTTTTTGGAGTTTATTTAATACAGCTTTTACCTCCTTCTGAAACATGCAGAAAAGTTAAGCAGTTCAGGGAAATTTGCTTATTCTATGTGATAAGAAACCAGGGTGGCGATCTCACGCAGTTTTACCTGGTAAGTGCCGGGTTGTGCTTTTTCGCGGATGAACTTAATCACGCCAACACCCGGAGCGAAATACACCTGGTCACGCTGATAGTAACGGGCATTTTTCTCTGTATAGATATAGTCTGCGAAGGTTCCTGCAGGTGTGGTCATCGAAGTGGTTGACTTCAGGGAACGGCATTGTGCAGCCACATCTACAAAACTGCTGAAGTAGCGGATAGAGTCGCCCTCAAACATACCATAATCCTTCTTTGCGTCTGTAAACTGCGGGCTGAATGCACGCTGGGTAAGGGCAAAAACGGCTGAATCTGTACTGTAGAGTGCTGAAGGAAGACCTACATCTGTGTTGGCTTTCCACCAGGTAAGGCCGTCGGTGGTTGTTTTAACGGTTGTATTGAAACGAAGAGTATCCAGTTGTATTTTGGTAAACACGCCATTATCAAAAATAGAATCTTCATACACCCAATAGTTTTTGCTGCTCATGGGCATGAAACCACAGTACTTTGATGTGCAGGTATAAGCAATGATGGAATCGCTGGAATAGCTGCGGCCGGCCGGGTTAACCGTCTGTTTTTCGCAAGGTATAACGGGAACGGGTGGCTCAAAAGGTTGATCCAGTTCGTACTTCGCACAAGACGAAATAAGGGCGATAGCCGCCAGTAAGGGTAAGTAAAGTTTGCTCAAGGTTTCCAGATTTTGATGTCCCAAAAGGGAGGACAAAATAGAAACTACTTTTCGCAAATCATAGCTTTACTACGTAAATTTTCAGAAAATCTGCACCGTAATTTCCACATATTTTCAGCGACGAGAATAGGTGATATTATTATAAAATAAAGATTTTCAATTATTTGTATGTGCTATTTAAATATTCGTTCGAAAAACGATTTCATCTCAGTCCAGGAAGCTGAATCGGCTTTTGCATTGTATTTTATAGGCAGACCGTATTTTTCACCAATTGCCGTAGCCTCCGGGTTGGTGAAGGCATGGGTGGCACTGTCGTAGCCAATAAAAGTGTATTTGGCACCGATAGAATCCATTTGTTTTTTGAACTGATCGATCTCGGCCTGCGGTACAAAGGCATCCGCATTGCCATGCAGTACCAGGACTTCAGCCTTCAGCAAATCTTTCTTCACCGGTGCTACATTCAGGTTGCCATGAAAGCAAATAGCGCCGTCGAGGTCGGCCCCCAGCATGGCCATACCCAGCGACATACCACCCCCAAAACAATAGCCCATGGCCGCCAGTTTAGTGGTGTCGGTAATGCTGTTCTTTTTAAAATTATCCATGGCTGCGTCAAAATGCTTTTTGGCCATGATTGGGTTTATGTAAAAAGGCATGGACAGTTTTTCGGCCGTTTTAGGATCGGGCCCCATTTGGTTATTGCCATACATATCCACCGCCATGGCGATATAGCCCAGTTCGGCCAGTTTGCGCACCCGCATCTTTACATAGTCATTCAGACCCCACCATTCATGAATCACCAAAATGCCGGGCCGTTTACCTGTTTTATTTTCATCATAGGCCACAAAACTGGTCATGGTCAGGCTGTCCACTTTATAGGTTACCGTTTCTTCTTTTAGCTGAGGCGGCTTTGTTGCAGCATCTTCCTTTTTCTTGTCACTGCTTTTGCAGGCTACTAATAAAACGAGTGCGGCAGCGCTTGCCAGCAAGGAGGTTTTGAAGTTTTGCATAAATGTTTTTTATTAAACAGTAATAGTATAAATAATGTTCGCCCGGCTTATTTTACAGGCTTTGTCTCTACGACTTCGATTTCAAAAACCAGTGTACTGTTTGGCGGAATTTTCGCCGCCCTTGTCCGGATGGAATAAGCCATGTCGGAAGGTATGACCAGTTTGATTTTGCCACCCACTTTACAAAGGGGTAAGCCCACCTGCCAGCCTTTAATCAGCCTGCCCAGGGGGAAAGTAGCCGGTTTTTCTTTTGTTTGATCAAAGACAGTGCCATCAGCAAACAGGTAGCCTTTATAAAAGGCCACCACCGTATCGGTTACAGCTACCTGCGGGCCTGTGCCTTCTTTCAGCATAGTGTAGTAAATACCGTTATGGTTTTTTATCGCATCCGTTTTGCCGACAGCGATAGCATCTTGTATTTGTTTCTCCTCAACCTGTCGTTGCCGGATACTGTCTATGTGTCCATACATGTTGATTAAAGGTGGGGTCATCGTTTCATCTTTCAGGGTTTTCCAGGATCCATTATTGCGTTGTACCCAGGCCTGGCTAGTGGCAATATTTGAATTGTATTTTTTCCCAGCTATAAAAAATGATGACGGGTTTAGCAGGCTGGGGGCATACCCTGAAATTTCGTAGGTGCCAATTAACTTCCATTTATTCTCTTCCGGCAAAAAAACATAACCAGAATACAAGGAGATATTGCTTGCGGAATCTGTTGCTGCTGAAATAAGTAACTTATAAGATGTATTTGTTTTCCATTTGTACGGATAATTGAAGTATGCATCTTTCAAATCAACATAGGTGCCAATACCAGTTACTTTTCTCCTAAGATAATTTTTTGCATAAAAGCGAATATGTAGCTGGTTAGAATAATTGTCGATAATAAGTGTAACGGCATCAGTACGTATGCCTGTCCTGCAATGTTTAGTTTTTCCAAAATCTCCAATTCTTATTTCTGTCATAAACTGTACAGCCTTCACACTATCTGGTAGTGAATAATAAATAGTACTGTCTTTAACACCGGCACGGGTGTTTATGAACGAAAGAATCAATGCAGATAAAATAACCAGTCGTTTCATACATAAACTTTGAACTAAACTACAACATATTTCCCCTGCGCCTGCCAACCCTAAACTTTAAACGTCAAACTATAAACCATTATATTTGCACCATGACAACAGAAAAATTACAGGATATGCGGTCCCGCATTGTCGGGATAAGGAGGTTTCTTTGACGTCGAGAACCGAAATGCCAAGATAAATAACGACAAACAACTTTCCCTTAGTCCCGGTTTCTGGGACGATAATACCCGGGCCACGGCCATTCTCAAAGACATTAAAGTAAATGAGTATTGGGTCAGTCTCTATGAGCAGACGAATACTGCCGTGGAAGATTTTGCCGTGCTCTTCGAGTTCTGGAAGGCTGGCGATGCTACAGAAGAGGAAACACAGGTTGCCTACGATCATGCCTTGACCTTACTGGATGATGCCGAGTTCAAGGCCACGCTCAATGAGCCGGAAGATGAACTGCCTGCCGTACTCCAGATAAACTCAGGCGCCGGTGGCACCGAAAGCCAGGACTGGGCCGAAATGCTGGCACGTATGTACCGCATGTACGGCGAAAAACAGGGCTGGAAAGTTACTGAACTCGACTGGCAATGGGGCGATGGTGCCGGTATCAAAACAGCCACACTTCAATTTGACGGGCCTTTTGCTTACGGCTTCCTGAAAGCCGAAAGTGGTGTGCACCGTTTAGTTCGTATATCACCCTTCGATAGTAATGCAAGAAGGCATACTTCTTTTGTGAGTGTGCATGCCTATCCATTGGTGGATGATACGATCGAGATAGAAATAAAACCTGCCGATGTAAAAATGGAAACTTCACGAAGCGGTGGTGCAGGCGGACAAAACGTAAACAAAGTGGAAACGAAAGTGCAGTTGACCCACATACCTACCGGCATAGTAGTTGTATGCCAGCAGGACAGAACACAGTTAGGCAACCGTGAACTGGCCATGCAAATGCTGAAAAGCCGTTTGTATGAAATGGAACTGCAAAAGCGCAATGCCATTAAAGATGCCAATAATGCCAAGAAGAAAAAGATAGAATGGGGCAGCCAGATACGCAGCTATGTATTCCACCCGTATAAAATGATTAAAGACCACCGCACCGACTATGAAGTGGGCAATGTACAACCCGTAATGGACGGAGAACTGGACGGCTTTATCAAAGCCTACCTGATGAGTGAGAAAGATGCGGAGAGTTGAAGATTTTATAATCTAAGAACATAAAAAACGCCATGTTTAGCATGGCGTTTTTATTTGCTGCAATAAATTCGTTTTATTCAATACTGCTTACGGTATAAGTAATAAGCGCATTATAAATACGGAGGTTGCCATTAAACTCAATTGTGTTGAACCGTAAGAAATACGGCCGCTGCGCATTTATATTCACACTGAGCCCGGTGGCGCTTATCGTCGTATTGCCTGGCGTTGCAGTTGTACCTGAACCAGGAACAGCTGCTACAATACCTGAGGCAACACCATTCACTTCCCGCAACTCAGCAGAGACTTCATAGGTGCCGCTGGCATCCCGTACATTCAATAGAATACCGGTAACAATGGCTCCATCTGGTAAGTAAACCGGTGCTTCGTACCAGGCCGCAACACCCGCCGTACCGTTCAGCAATGTTTGTCCCCCTGCAAGGGTGGTGGTGGACAGACCGGCCGTCGATGTTCCGTCAACAGGCATGAGCTGAAAGGCAGATGCCGGAAGAGCAAGGTATTTTGTTTGTGGTGTTGTGTAACTATACCCTGCAGCTTTGATAGCGCCAGCTACCTCCAGTTTTTCAACGGGAGCGGGAACGCCAATACCTGTGTTGCCGTTTTTCAAAACAGTCAGGGCATTTCTGCGATCAACATCCGATGGGCCTGTGCCATTCCCAATGATAAATAAGGGATCATTAGGCTGCCAGCTTGTTCTGCTGATAAAACTGGTATCATTAAACCGCCCCAAAACGAAACTGCTGAAGGGATTAGCAACTGTTCTGTCACCAAATGAGCATGAATAAACTCCGTTAGCAGTAGAGTGTGCTGTTGCAAAAGCACTGGATCCATTTGTTTCAGCCATATTGCCTATGGCTACTGATCCTTCGCCGTTGGCAACTGCATTTACCCCAAATGCTGAAGAAAAATTGCCATTCGCTTCAGCTCCGTATCCAATTGACACAGATAAATCCCGGGTAGCTTTTGACTGGCCTATTGCCATAGCGCCGGTACCGCTGGCTTCGCTGGCATAGCCAAAAGCCATAGCGGTTAGCCCGTTGGCTACAGCATTATATCCAATGGCTACTGTACTTTCTCCCTCGGCCTGTACGTTCCGGCCAAAGGCCATGGAGTATTCTCCCCGGGCAAAAGACAAGTAACCCATACTGATGGACCGGTTGCCACTTGATTCTGCCCCGTAGCCGAGGGATGTGGAAAAATCACCGGAGGCAACCGTACCAAAACCAAGAGCTGTAGAAGTGTGTCCAAGCGCATACGTAGTATTGCCCATGGCAATGGAATAACTTCCTTTTGCTTTTGCATTATGTCCGGCTCCAACAGAATAAATGCCAATACTGTCTTTATCCCAGCTTTGATCGGTAACACGTCCCACCCGGAAGGCTGCTTTATCTGCATACCATAGCAGGCGGCTGCCTGCACCACTAACCGGTGTATTGCCCGGCGATGCTGGTAACGAAGCCATACCTGTAAATAATACACTGCTGTCTTTCACATGCAGTATGGCAACGGGTGTATTGGTGTTAATACCGACTTTACCCACCTGGCCGTACAATGATGATAGGGAAAGAAAAAAGGCTGTTATTATAATGAGTTGCTTCATCATGTTGAATGTTGTTGGGTGATTATTTATTCTCCTGCCATCTCCATTTCAGCCACTGGATACTTCCACCGGAAAATTTGCCCCCGCCCACATAGTCTTCATTAAACAATAATTGCCAGGCTGTATAAAATTTATCACCAGGAATCTTAATTAAAGCCGTTGTGCCGATTGTCCGGTGCTTCGGCTGGTTTTTAGCATCCAGGTAAACGGTCCATTTCGCATCCCAGGCAAAACCGAGTTTTATAATTTGTACACCGGGATAGGCGGCTTTCAGTTCATTGGTAAAAAGTGTTTTTGCACGGGCATCACCCGCCGCATTGGCATCGGTTGGAAAAGTCCAGCGTGGTGCCAGTTCTTCTGCTTTTTTCCAAAATGCTTTATAGATCGTATCCAGCTGATCGAGGCCGGCTTCTTTTTCAGACATGCCGGCTTTTTTCAGTACGGGGAGGAACCATGATTTTACTTCAGCCAGTTTCTTTTTACTCTCTGCTGCACTCATGCTTACATCCATCCAGCCTTCTCCTTTTTCTAAATCTTCAATGCGTGGCGCACCAGCCATAGCATTAAACATAAAACGTTTGGCTGACAGCTGCACCACTGCGGGCAATAAGGCTTTTCTGTATACCGACACCATACGGTACACACAGGGTGAATTATCCAATGTTGGAAAAGCAAAGGTGAAATTATCAACGAGGTCTTTGTAGGTACCCGACATCAGTCCAGCCAGTTCATCCAGGTCTTTCATGGTCTTATCAAAATTCTCCGGCTTCAGTTCAAATAATGTATGCGAGTTGGTCGTGTTTTGCGGCAGGTCAATGCCCAGCACATCCGCAAAAATTAAAACAGCATCTTTATACTTCTCTGTATCCTGCGCCCACATTTTACGGATGCCACTATTTGTCTGTGCAGTACCAATGGCCTTTAACTGGTTTTGTACATTTAAAAACAAGGCCTGTATCTCCAGCACTTTTTCTTCCTGCTGCATGGCATCCGGATGCGGCCTTTCGATTGGCTGTAATGAATTCAGCAGGCCGACAGCCTTCGTGTAATTTCCCCGCATTTTTAACAACCACTCTGCAGCAGCTACTTGTTGGGCTGGGGTAATTACTCCACCGAATTCTTTTCGTACTTCTATTGTTGACAGCAGCAAGGCTATCTCCGGTAATTTCTTTTTACTGGTTTCAGAAAGAACAGCGTTCGTAACGGGTGGGGGATTATCATTAATAATTTTCTGTGTGGCTTTTAACTGGGCCGTCCATTTTTGGAAAAAAGCAATACGCTCTGCCAGCGGTTTGCGGATGGCCTGAACCTCTGGTAACTGGTATTCTGTTTTGGGTATTTTATTCCATTCGGCTATAGCTGCTGAATGTGTTTCATTGTAGGCTTCCCATTCTTTCCGGTTTTTTGCAAAATCATCGATAGCAATGGGCTGGGTGTACTGCTCATTCATGTGCATCCGTGGCAGCAGGCTGGAAATAGTGTTGACCGCCAGTTTGGATGCGGGAGACAGCGATTGGGAAAAGGAAATAAACCCCGTAAAAAAGAACAGGAGTGATAGTAGTGTTTTTTGCATAACGGTTGTATTAAAATATGGGGTAAAACTATTTTTTGCAGCAAGGCCGGGTATCCCTCCAAGGAGTGATTTTGCGTAGCAGAAATAAGGCGATTGGGCTACCTTTGCCTCTCCAATTAAAATTATACACATGTCTATCGGAACCTTTTCATACCCCATGCCAGTCAATGAGCCCGTTTTAAGTTATGGCCCCGGCTCTGCAGAAAAGAAGCGATTGAAAGCAGTATTGGCTGAACTAAAAAAAGAACAGGCAGATGTGCCGATGTATATTGGCAGTAAGGAAGTGCGTACCGGTAAAAAAGTAGCCATGCACCCGCCGCATGAAACAAAACATACCTTAGGTTATTTTCATGCAGGTGAAGAAAAGCATGTACACCAGGCTATAGAAGCAGCCTTGGCAGCAAAAGAAAGCTGGGCTGCTATGAGCTGGGAAAACAGGGCAGGCATATTTCTAAAAGCCGCAGATTTAATGGCGACCAAATACCGTCCCTATATGAACGGTACGACGATGCTCGGCCAAAGTAAAAATGCATACCAGGCAGAAATAGACAGTGCCTGTGAGCTAATCGACTTCTTACGTTTCAATGTTCATTTTCTTTCAGAAATATATAAGCAGCAACCAATCAGTGGTGCAGGTATGCACAACCGTATGGAGTACCGCCCGCTGGAAGGGTTTGTGCTGGCTGTTACACCGTTCAACTTCACAGCCATTGGCGGCAACCTGCCTACATCGGCTGCCATGTGTGGCAATGTGGTGGTATGGAAACCGGCCAATACACAGGTATATTCTGCACAAATGACCATGCGCATCCTGAAAGAAGCTGGGTTACCTGATGGTGTTATCAACCTGATATATGTGGATGGCCCGACTATTGGCAAAGTATGTTTTAACCACCGTGATTTCGCTGGTGTGCACTTTACCGGTTCTACGGGTGTGTTTAATAACATGTGGGAAACGATTGGTAAGAATATGTCGAACTACAAATCCTATCCACGGATAGTGGGAGAGACAGGCGGTAAAGATTTTGTGCTGGCGCATAAGTCGGCCGACCCCGATGTGGTGGTAACCGCATTATTGCGTGGAGCCTTTGAGTTCCAGGGACAGAAATGTTCAGCCGCATCAAGGGCTTATATCCCTTCTAATATAGCAGAAGAAGTGAAGAAGAAACTGATTGCTGGTGTGAAGAGCTTTAAGATGGGATCGGTGGAAGATTTTTCCAACTTCATCAATGCAGTCATAGATGAAAAAAGCTTCAACAACATCAAGCGCTATATTGATAATGCGAAGAAAGATCCCAAAGCAGAGATATGGGTGGGGGGGAAATGTGACAGTAAAGAAGGATGGTTTGTGCAGCCAACAGTGATACAGGCAAAGGATCCAAAGTATGTAACCATGTGCGAAGAAATATTCGGCCCGGTATTAACTGTGTATGTTTACCCGGCGAATAATTTTGAAAGGGCGCTGGAGTTGGTTGATTCAACATCGCCGTATGCATTAACCGGTGCTGTAATTGCACAAGACAGGGCTGCTGTGGAACTGGCTACAAATAAGCTGCGTAATGCAGCCGGTAATTTTTATATAAATGATAAACCTACAGGGGCCGTTGTGGGCCAGCAACCTTTTGGTGGTGCCAGGGGCAGCGGAACAAATGATAAAGCGGGAAGTATCCTGAACCTGTACCGCTGGTTGAGTGCCCGTACCATCAAGGAAACATTTAACCCGCCTGTTGATTATACTTATCCTTTTATGAAAGAAAGTTAGCGGTATAATTTTTTTATACAAACAGATTCAGTATATAGGCAGCGTACTGATTTTCGCAGCAATTGTTAAAAAATTATTAGAACTGGTTAATTGCCGGTTCTTTTTAGTTAAAGCATTGCTACATTTGCGCGTCAAAAAACATTTATTACAAAATCAAACTTTATGAAAAAAGTAGTTTTCGTTTTGGCCATTGTTGCCATTGGATTTTCTGCGCAAGCACAAGTTAAATTTGGCGTGAAGGCCGGGTTAAATGGTTATAACTTCAGCGGTGATGATGCTGACGATTTAAATACCGATACAAAAATCGGTTTTAATGTAGGCGGTCTTGTTAATGTCCCTATTTCAACTAACTTTTCTTTTCAGCCAGAGCTGCTTTTCTCTGCAGAAGGGGCTAAAGTTTCTGAGGGAGAAGACAGGGTGAATTTCAATCTGAATTATGTTAACATTCCGTTGTTAGCACAATTCAACTCGGCTTCGGGTTTTTATGCAGAGGCTGGTCCTCAGATTGGCTTCTTAGTTAGTGCTAAAGCAGATTATAAAATTAATGGTGTTAGCACAGATGAGGATATTAAAGACGATTTGAAAAGCACTAACTTCTCTGTTGCTATTGGTGCTGGATACAAATTGGCTAGCGGTCTTGGCTTTGGCGCCCGTTACAATTTCGGTCTTAGCAATATTTCAGATGACAATGATAGTGATTTGAAAGTAGGTGGCTTCCAGGTAGGCCTTTCTTACACTTTTGGTGGTGGCAAGAAGTCTAAAGACTAATTAATGACAACTGTTTGAATTAGCATAAAGGCCGGGCAGTAAACTAAAATAGCTGCCTGGCTTTTTTCTTTATTGGTTATTCAATTTTAGTAAATGACATAAAATAATGTCTGATTTACTACTGCTGTTTTTGCGAAAAAGTGGTCTGTCGTTTCAAAATAGATTTTCCCTCTATATCAGGCCCTCCAACAATAACAATATTTCTTCTTTTATAATTTTTTACCATGCATAAAAACAATGGAATAATTGTATTTATTTTTCTTTGCTCAACTTTATTTTGCAGTTGCAAAAAAGATATTTCTACAAGTGTATCAGTTGCCGAAGTTATTTCAGCAGAAACAAAGCAAAATTCTGAATTACGCCTTGCTTTTGGGAGTGCCCTATCAAAAGCTATGATTGAAAGTCAGGAACTGCGGGCTTTTCTTAGAACCGAGGCCTTAAATAAATTCAATAATGATTTCGATATATTATATTTCTTAGTGAAGGACAAACGTGTAGACAGGAAACGAACATTTCGCCAAATTATAGAAGTATACTTTGAGGACAAGTCTAAGCTAGCCCTGATCGAGAGTAAAATTCCGTTATTGACAATTTTTGTACCTGAACTTCCTGAGAACACATTTTCAGCAAATTTGTGGGATGTTTCTAATGAGGCGCCTAGTGTAGGAGTTTCTTTCCGTCATACAAATGAAGTTGCAATTATCAATAATGATCATTCCTACATCATGTCAAGCGAGAAAATACCTGCATTTCCAGTTATTGTAATTAAGGAGAATGAACGAGTTGCTGTAGTTGAAAATTCAGAAAAGACAGGGTTTAACGGGTCAAGATTTACTGTGGACGGTTATAAGTATCAATTTATAGACGACTGTTTCGATGCTAGCAAGAATGATGTTAATAGTCGCGTAACCTTTAGTTTGGATCAGAGAATTATTGATGCCTATAATATTTATTCCGGTACAGATGGGTGGCATAGAGATTATATATATTATGGTATAACACCAACGAATCCAACAGGACCATTTTCGTATGACTTTCAAGAGCATATCACCACATTTTCTATGAATGGTGATGCTACCGCAGCTTATAATAAAATTGCAGATCAGACTGGCGATCCTACATTAAAGGATAAAGTGTTTCATGTTTCGTCAACTCCACCTAGTCAGTCAGCTGGTTGGACTGGCGGCTCTTTTGAATTCAAAGTTAAAGTTCTGTTTAACGGGAGAAATGGCGTTGGCAGTGAATTTGTTACTTACTTTTCTGCATTAGGAACAGAGTTGTTCAACTTTACCTATAGAAAGTTTAGCTATTACTGGATTCCCGAAGCTTTGAGCTTGAAAACAAAAGATATCAGCTTGCCGATTTTTAATTGGGACTTAAACCAATATGCAGCGATTGCTAAAGTGGAAGTAGAGGAGGTTGATTTAACCGAAACAACTACCATTTCGGAGACAGATAATGTAAAGTTTGCCACAAATTTTGCAATTGAAGGCACGATTTTTAAGAAGATTGGATTAAAATTTGGTTCAAGTTTAGAAATTAATCAAACCAGAACAACCACAAGGACATTTGTACAAGGAAACGATCTTCTGGGAAGTGTTCTTATTAACTTCGCTGATAATGTAATCTTATCTACTCAACAAGTTAATGGGCAAACTCAATACACGACAAGAGATTATGAGACTGGATTTTTCAAATTAAGTATGGAGCCCGTGAGAGTGCAGTAAAAGTTCTTTGGGGCCGGAGTTTTCCGGCCTTTTTTTAATATATTTAGTGATAGAAATACTGATTTGCTTTGAATACCCTCTTAACTGAGCATAATATACAGAAAATAATTCTGCAGTTAGCAGAAAAGATCAGCCATAACCATCCCGGTTTAAGGGGAGTTGTATTTGTGGGCATACAACAAGGTGGGGTGGTCATTGGTAATGATATCGTTGCCGCCATTCAGGATATTCACCCGCAACATAAAATTGAATATGGCCAGTTAGATATCACCTTCTACCGCGATGATATCCGCAAAGAAATACTGGCGCCTGATACCATGCACATGCCCTTTGATATTGAGAATAAAACGGTAATTCTGATAGACGATGTACTTTTCACCGGACGTACAATTAAGGCAGCCTTAGATACATTGCTCGACCTGGGCCGCCCCGCTAAAGTGGAGCTCTGCGTCCTCATCGACCGAAAAGAACATCGCCAGTTTCCCATACAGGCTGATTATGTTGGTATGATAACCGACAGTGCTAAAACAGATAAGGTGAAACTGGTAAATGGGGAGGTCGTTTTAATTAATTCCTAAACCCCTAACTTCGCTCTTTAATGCAACTATCTACCCGACACCTGCTAGGCATTAAAGACCTCACACCTGAAGACATTTCCCTTATTTTATCAACCGCAGCCCAGTTCAAGGAAGTATTACAACGCCCGGTTAAGAAAGTGCCTTCCCTCCGCGAAGTAACCATCGTTAACCTGTTTTACGAAAATTCTACCCGCACCCGTTTTTCATTCGAGCTTGCCGAAAAAAGATTAAGTGCGGACACTATCAATTTTGCGGTATCGGGATCCTCCGCGGCAAAGGGGGAGACCTTACTGGATACAGTACGGAATATCCTATCCATGAAAGTAGACATGGTCGTGATGCGCCACGGTGCCAGCGGGGCACCGCATTTCCTTTCGCAACATATTCCAGCGGCAATTATAAATGCGGGTGATGGCATCAACGAGCATCCTACACAGGGTCTGTTGGATGCCTTTTCGATACAAGAAAAAACAGGAGGCCTGGCCGGAAAAAAAGTGGCCATCATCGGTGATATTATGCATAGCAGGGTAGCCCAAAGCAATATGTACCTGCTCAAAAAGATGGGTGCAGAAGTTACAGTTTGCGGCCCACCCACATTAATACCCAAGTATATCAGTGAAGCACTGGGTGTAAACGTAAGTTATAACCTGGAGGAAACACTCCAATGGTGCGATGTGGCAAACGTTTTACGAATACAATTAGAACGGCAAAACCAGGTATTATTTTCATCGCTCAGGGAGTATAACCTGGCTTATGGCATCAGCCGGAAACTGCTCGACAGTCTGCACAAGGAGATTGTGATCATGCACCCCGGTCCTATCAACCGCGGGGTGGAATTAGACAGTGATGTTGCAGATAGTAAGCAATCGATTATATTGCAGCAGGTAGAAAATGGTGTAGCCGTACGGATGGCGGTGCTGTACCTGCTTTCTGGAAGAAACTAATGGCTATTTTAGGTTTTTGATTTTGGATTTTAGACTGGCAATGGCGGTAAACCAAAATCGAAAATCAAAAATCAAAAACCGAACACATGCGAATCTGTTTATTTCCCGGAACATTTGATCCCGTTACACTTGGCCATGTGGATATCATTAACAGGGCACTGCCTTTGTTTGATAAGATTATTGTGGGTATTGGCCTCAATGCTGCCAAAGTGCCCATGTTCAGCCCGGAACAACGGGTGGAGTGGATCAAGAATATTTATAAAGATGAGGAAAGGGTAGAGGGTGCTGTATACGAAGGGCTGACCATTGATTTTTGTAAAAAAATCGGAGCACAGTTTATTCTCCGCGGCATACGGTATGTCAGCGATTTTGAATACGAGAAAACGATTGCAGATGCCAACCGTACATTAGATAAAAGTATCGAAACGATTTTTCTCACTGGTGAACCTAAATACACATCGGTGGCATCCACCATCGTGCGTGATATCATCCGCAACGGCGGTGATGCAAGCCCCTTCCTGCCCGAAGTGGTGTATGATTCACTTACTATAAAATAATTAGCATGTCAATCTGGTTTAATAAAGCAATAACTACTGATGATCTGAAACCACTCGGGCCCGACACGATGGGTGAGCACCTGGGTATAGAACTAACAGAACTTGGCGACAACTATTTAAAAGCCAAAATGCCTGTTGATAACCGCACCCGGCAGCCTTATGGTTTATTGCATGGTGGTGCATCCTGTGCCCTTGCTGAAACAGTGGGCAGTATAGCTTCAGCACTGGTAGTGGATCATGAAAAATTTGCCTGTGTGGGCCTGGAAATAAATGCCAACCATGTACGCAGTGCAAGAGAAGGCTTTGTAACAGGTACTGCCACTCCTTTACATATTGGGGCTAACACCCATGTATGGGATATTAAGATTCACGATGAGATGCAAAAGCTGATTTGTGTAAGCAGGCTTACGGTGGCGATAATACCCAGAAAAGAATCATTTATTCGCCCAAGCCTCTAATACATCTGTTACAGAAGGATAGCTCAGCGGGAGATAAGGGGCAATATCTTTTGTAGCAACCCATTTTACTTCCTGTATACCTTCTTCCGTTTGCGGTACAAGCGATTGCTTGCCCTTGACCTGCATATTATACCAATGTGACTCTTTCAGCACAAAGCGGGTGCCTTCGTGATACGTATGGTACGTTATCATCAGCGGGGAAATTAATTGTACCTGTGCCAGGCCTGTTTCTTCCTCTACTTCCCGCACGGCACATTCCTCGATGGTTTCGCCTTTATCTAATTTTCCTTTAGGCAGATCCCATTTTCCGCGGCGAAAAATAAGCAAGGCCTCTTTCTGATCGTTTACCACCAGCCCGCCACCGGCTTTAATGATGGTAAATTTTTTAAAGAACGCTTTTTCCAGTGCTGCCAGGTCAGTATGATAAAAAACACCGGCATGCACTTTCTCCACCTGCATCTCATGTATCATGGATTTAACCGTATGGCTGTCCAGTTCGTCAATAAACACTGCGTCATCATGGTGGAGGAAGGGCTGAATGGTTTCATCCAGTTCATCGCAAAGAAAGAGTGGCTTATCGCCAAAGTAGATTTTGATATACATAATTTGAAGGCACAAGGCACAGGGTGCAAGGTACAAGAAGAACCCGCAAACCTATGTATTCATGTTAACCGCCCAGTTTTTTAATGATCGCTGATAAAATTCTTCATATTTGCTCTCCCTCATCTATCAGAGCAGCCTGTTCTTTATCAAGGATAGCATTTTTATATGTAAGAATCAAGTCAAGCCACTTTATTGACTCTTTTGCTTCCCTTCGGGCTATTTTCAGTTTCATTTTTTCATCCGCTTTTCCTAAATCATCAGATGCTTCGGTATAATTTGCACTAACTGAGCCGCTCGAGCGAATTACTTGCTTTATGTATTCAGTATTGATAATGTCCCATTTCACGTTCAGGCAAAAATTCCTCGTTCTCTTAGCAAAATGCTGAAACCGGTCTTCCAATTCTTTTGACATAAAATAAAAATAGGAAAATATTGTAATGTGAAGCCTTGTACCTTGTCACTTGTACCTTGTACCTTTGAACAATGACAGATGCCAAAGCCGTTGCTGAAAAATTGCTGCAGGTAAATGCAGTACGCCTGAGCCCCGATCAGCCCTTTACCTGGGCCAGTGGATGGAAAAGCCCTATCTATTGTGACAACCGAAAAGTATTATCCTTTCCTTTTACAAGGGATTTTATCAAGTCGGAACTGTGTAATATAATCTTTGACAAATTTCCCGATGCTGAATTACTGGCGGGTGTTGCTACTGCAGGAATAGCCTGGGGAGCCATGGCCGCCGATCAGCTGAAGCTTCCTTATGTCTATGTTCGTCCAAAACCCAAGGAACATGGGCTGGGCAACCAGATAGAAGGCTTTTATGAAAAAGGACAGAAAGTAATCGTAGTGGAAGACCTGGTCAGCACCGGCAAAAGTAGTCTGCAGGTCGTGGATGTACTCAAAGCACAGGGGCTTGATGTGGTGGGTATGGTGTCCATATTCACCTATGGTTTCCCGGTTGCAACCGAGGCCTTTACCGCCGCATCTTTGACCTATTATCCGCTCACAGATTATCCAACGCTGATAGAGCTGGCAAAAGAAAAAGGGATTGTAGCGGAAGACCAACTGGATATTTTGTTAAAATGGCAGAAAGACCCTGCAGGTTGGGGCGGAAGCCAGTAATTTTACAAGCTAAACGACCCGGAATGAAAAAGCTATTCTTATTTGTACTTCTGTTTGCCTGCTTCCATGCAATGACGATGGCTCAGACGCCTGCAAAACCTAAACCTGTGGTAACGGCCGTCATTAAAACCCCCACTGCGCTTTGCGAGAACTGTAAAACAAGAATAGAAGCATACCTGAAGCGATACGATGGCGTGATGGAGATAACTGTAAACTACCGGAAAGGCGAGACAAAAGTTAAATACATTGTTGATCGAACTGATATTGAACAAATAAAAACGGCTATAGCTAATTGTGGTTATGATGCAGACGATGTGCCTGCCACTCCGGATATATACAATCGTTTGCCGATTACCTGTAAAAAGCCTGAAGATGGAGGAGGTCACCCAAAACCCAAACCTGTACCGGCTCAGCCACCTGCGCAATAACGGTGTTGCCCCTTAATCTGTCAGCTACGCTTCATCTTTTATCGTTTGATCATCATCATACAGATCGGTTTGTGCTGCCAGTATCTCCCGGTATTTACTGAATAATTTACTTTTAGAAATAAAGCCGGCAAACCGTCCGTCATGATGGAGCACCGGAAGGTACCAGCTTTGGGAGGTGTCGAATTGTTTCATTACAGAAATCATATCCTGGCTGACATATATAGTTCTGCTTCCTTTTTTCATCATCGAACGGACAGTAGTTTTATCAAACAGGTCAGGCTGAAACAGTTTATGTTTTATATCATTTAACTCAATGATGCCGGCATATTTTCCCTTATTGTCAGTAACGGCAAAAACATTCCGGTCACTGCGTTTGATTATTTCAACAAGGTCGCCCAGTTTCTTGTCCAGCCCGATTGTTTCATACTCATCGTGCAGCATGGTTTCAAGCTGGATAGAAGTAAGGATATTTCGTTCCCGCTGGTGTGTGAATATCTGGCCTTCCTCTGCCAGTTTCTTTGTTTCCATCGAAAAAGGCTGATGCGACTTTACAATAAAAAAGGAGATAGACGATACCAGCATCAGCGGAATAAACAATTCATAGCCATTGGTAATTTCAGCAATGAGAAAGATGGCAGTAAGCGGGCAATACATAACACCACTGAGTACACCGGCCATGCCCACCAGGCTGAAATTGCCGGTTGGTATTTTAACCCAGCCTGTGTTGTTGATCAGCCTCGCAAAGAAAAACCCAAGGAATGAGCCGGTGAAAAGGGATGGGGCAAAATTACCACCGTTGCCACCGCTCCCAATAGTTATGCCTGCAGCCACGGGTTTAAACAATACAATGAGCCCGGCGAAGACAACAATTCCCCAGTCTGCATTCATCAATCCCAGCAGGGAAGTATTATCTGTGTACGTATCAAAATTATCACCAGCCACCACTTTTACACTTTCGTAGCCTTCACCAAACAAGGGTGGTAACAGGAAGTAAATAGCGGAGAGGAATATACCTCCGCACAACGCTTTTGCATAGCGGTTCATTTTCCAGCCCTGCAGGACGTGTTCGGTGCGTTTAAAAACACGGGCATAATACAGCGATATAAAACCGGCCAGTACCCCCATTAAAATATAAAAGGGCACATTCTTATAATCGAATGATTGTTTAAGTGCAAAGTTGAAAAGGGATGATTCCTCAAGTATAATTTTAGAACACAACACGCCAACGACAGAAGATATAATGAGCGGAATAAAGTAACTAATCACGGTCTCTGTAAGTAATACCTCTACCGCAAAAATTAACCCGGCTACCGGGGCATTGAATACAGCTGCAATACCTGCCGCTGCACCGCAGGCAATCAGCAAAGTCCTTTCCTGGTAATTCAAATCACTGATACGTGACAGGTTAGAGCCGGCCGCAGAACCGGTGGCAACAATAGGCGCTTCCAGCCCGGCGGATCCGCCAAAACCAACCGTCAGGGAACTGGTGATAATATGCAGCCAGCTATGATTGAGGGGTATATAAGACGACTTGCGTGCAATGGCCCTTAATACCATTGCAATCCCTTTTTCAATATGCCCGCGGAAAAAATGATGAATGATCCATACCGTAAGTGCGATACCTGCAAGGGGGAAAAGTAAATAATAAAAAGAGCCAGCAGACCATTTGCTTACCTGGTGCTGGAAAAGGTGCACAGCCGTTTTCAGCAATACAGCCAATAGCCCGGCAATAAGCCCGGTAAACACGGCCAGCAGCATAATCAGTTGTACCCGGGTAAGCCGGTTGCGCACCTGTTTGAGCAGTAGCTGGTATGTTTTTTTAATATAGCGCATTCAACTGGTTTATTAGTTCCCGTTCACGGGCAAAAATATTACATATAGAAATCCGTGATAAGCCTGTTAGTTTATTGGACCAGGGCTGAAAGGGAACGAAAATCTGCCTGTTTGATCCGGTAGTCAGCCACGGCATCCACTAAAGCATTATTTGTACAAAATGAAATACCGATTCCCGACTTTTTAATAATACAAATGTCATTGTCACCGTCTCCAATCGCCAATGAATCGGCCACAGGTACATTATAGTGCCGGCAAATATGGGTTAGTGCATGAGTTTTGCAATATTCGTGATTGCATACGCTTTCGGTGTGTGGCAAAAAGAAAGAAGGAATTTTCACTTCGCCGGTAGCAATGCTTTTAGAAAATTCCAGTTCATTGGCCAGCGAGAAATCAAATGAGTACCGGTTTTTGAAATGATTCGTAATGCAATCATAACTATCGGAGATAATTCCGGTGATAAAACCATTTGCCTTCAGTGTTTCGATAATTTCCTTTGTACCGGGTGTAACTGTTATCTCATCCGCCACTTTAAGGAGTTCACTGATATTACGGCCTTTCAATAAGCGGGCTATTTGTTTAGTACGAATAAAAGGATTGGTTTGTGTGGTAACAATTTCCAGGAGTTGTTTGCTGAAATCAAATTTGGCTGCTGCCGTATGGATAAAACTGGCGCGGAGCAGGGTATTATCCATATCGAAGATGGCGATCTTTTTCAGCGCTTTAGCGCTTTCACGTATAGCAAATTCCATTTGCTCACGGATGATCTGTATATGTTCAAGGGTTTCAAAATTCGTTTCGCCATGTGTTTTTGATTTTTTCAAAATAACACTGGCCACTTCTTTTGACATTTTACCCAATTGTTCCAGCGGCTGCATTTTATTTTCAATATGGCCGATGCTTACTTCCTCAATACGTGCGCCCATCTGGTACACATCGATAAGGATACCAATATCAACGCCATAACCCTCTTCAAACTGGATTTTTTCAAACAATTCTTTTTTCCCGGCAATCATCCCACTGAGGGGTTGCCAGAATGATGGGAAATCAGGGTACAGGATTGACAACAGGGGTTTCGCCACCAGTTCGGTAACCCGGCCTGCCTGCCTGGAAAAGCAGGACTTGCAAAAATCGCCGGTACCCTGCAGCAGCGGTTCAGTTAATAACTGAATGATATTAGGCGGATAGGTCGTAATATCTGCATCCAGAAATACCAGGTAAGGGTTTGTGGCATACAATACACCGTCTTTCATCGAAGCACCTTTCCCAAGTTTGGTGCTGGTTATAACAAGGGCGCCTTCCTTCCTGGCCTCATCTACCGTATTATCCAGCGATTTATCGTCTACCACAATTACTTCTGTGACCTTTGGCGAATTTTTGGCCAGGCGAACTACCTGTCCAACCGTTTTTTCTTCATTCAAAGCGGGAATAATAACAGTAATCATAGCTGTCAATTTGGTTAAAAAATTGAACGACATCCGCATCCTATGCGTTGTCCTAAACAATTCTGTTTCTGCGCTGACCTACGAACAGGTTGATACAGGCCTCACAGCATGTAGTTACAGTCAGCCTGCCAGAAATAATGCGGTAGATGAGGGGGCAGGTGCTGCAACACTGTTGATGATGCGGTAAACAATGACAAATTTGTTTGTGCCGCATTCCGTAACTGGTTATTGCGAAGGTACGGGTTTCGGTTTCCCCTGTTTGCCGTTTATCATTTTAAAAAATAAACTGCGTTAGTAATCAATATGTTTTGCGGAAACAGCCGCCAATTATTGCTTTTTAGGCTTACGAAACTCTTTCAGGCTGTCGTTAATATAGATAATCATGCCCTGCCTGTCCGTTTTCCGGCAAAAATCATAGTCAGGGCGGTATTGGTACATAAATAGGCGAAGGGAATCGCCGGAAAGTTTAGTAAGCGAAGCAACAAAGGGCTCCGGGAAAGAAAAATCAATATATGATTCCCGTTCTTCATTCAATAGTTTTCGTTTTAATTTTCGTTGTGCTTTAGCCCGGGAAGAAAAATAACTGAAAGGGCTGAGGCTGATACCCACACCATCGGTGGGACGATTGCCCCCGGTTATATTCTTTGTATTTTCAAATACGTTGCGGTATTCATTCCTGCGATCCAATGAATCGGCTTTATAACTACCGGTAACAGTAACACCACGCAGCGACACAAACATCTCTTTCATTTCTGCATTATGCTGGGTAAGCAACATACTGAAGGTAACGGTAATGGTATCCCGTTGCATACCTGTGCCGGAAAAAATAATCATATCGCCTTCTTTGGCTGGTATGCTGTATTTGCCCTTCCTGTCTGAAGTGGAAGTGACCCACTGGGTATTGTTGGTCACATTAATTCCTGAAAGTACCGAGTCTGTTTGTTTATAATAAATAGTGCCGGTAAGGGGCCCCTGGGCATGTAGCAGGGCAGGAGTGATGATAAAGAGTGCAGGAATGAGCAGTCGGTTCATGGCTTAAAAATACCACGGGTATAACCGCACTGATTATGGGCAGGAAGAAATCTATGTTAAAGTGTGCTGTCTTGTCCTGAAATCACTTTACATATTTAGGGTGTAAATATGTAAACTTGA
>CAYLRV010000047.1:0-36266 GCA_964386395.1 uncultured Chitinophaga sp. | reverse complement strand
TCAAGTTTACATATTTACACCCTAAATATGTAAAGTGATTTCAGGACAAGACAAGTACAAGATTGCCTCAAAAGGGGCTCTTTTGGAGCGGCCCGCATGCCAGATTAGTACGGCGGGCAGGCGCAGGGGACGATCATCTGTGTTACTGAAGCTGGCAACCATTATATCTTCCGCTTCCACTGCACCACCCCACTCCTCGCATCTTTACAAATAATCACCACACCTTCATCCACCAGGCCTTCGTATTTTTTCAATTCAATTGTGTTGATATTGATCGAAAAAGAATAATGGTTATCATCTGTCGGTTGCACTTTCTTACCCAATTGTAATGTGGTGCCTGCTTTACCGGATAGTTTGGCCATTGATTTGTCGAACATAGGTGAGGGTAACACACTTTCTTCAAAACTGGTGTACCCTCCCCATCCACTGCGGCCAGACATGGGCTCCATTGTATGCGAGTATACCTGCTTGTAATACAACTTACCCGTATCAGCCACGATGTAATATTGCTGTATATCCCGGGTGCCTGCACTAAACGATTCACCGCCGGAATTGAGGTGATAGGCGAATACATGAAACCCTTTGTTGTTTTGATCAATAAAAACTTCCAATATGCCATCAGCCCTGGCATATAAAAAAGTAAAGAAGGGTTTAATGAATGTAAAAAGCATTAGCACCACCATCCCGCCGATTAACACCCACATCAGTACCCTGCCAATACCAGGTATGATACGGGGCAGGTAGATGGTACCTGCTACTATAGCTCCAATCACCAGCGTAAAAAGAAGAAAGTATTTGAGGTTGGGCGGCACCCGCATGCAGTACTGGTTTATTGCATTAAATGTACTGCCTAAAATATGTTTATGAAAAAGAAAATCATCCTTCTTTTGTATCCTGATTGAAACAGGCTATCGCTGCAGACCTTTCTTTTGTGAATAATGCACATGCTGACATACCGGCAAAAAAGAAAAATGACGGTTAACTGAATAACCGCCATTTTATATATTGCTAATTGCTGATAGCCTCCTGTTTATCTTTACTGTAGCCTGTCATCGTCGAAATGCCGGTGACAGATGGTAGGCTCTTCATCCCGCCCAACCACGATGGAGTTGTGCATGTATGAGGTAAACACATTTTTTACGATAGCCGCCAGTTTTTCTACGGGAATGTCAGTCATCATTTCGTCTGCCGCATACGTAGATGGGTCTTCGCCATTATTACCTCTGTAACGCCTATCGGTTTCAAACTGATGCATAACTATCGTATTTTGGTTCACTCCTTTTTTCTTTATCGTGGTTCCAGCTTTATTTCATCTACATATGTTATTTCCCCCTCCTGCACCATGATATTTGACCTGCCCGCAGGCTTAAACCGCTCTGTTGTTTTAATGAGCAGTGCATACTGGCCTGGCCGCAGACCGGACAACTCATAGGTTCCCGATACTATACTCACTTCCATGGTATCGGCCCTGTCAATGATACAAGCCTTCCATCCCCCTTCAGCCGGACTTACCGTCCCACGTATACTGCCACCCGCATTTGTTCTTTCCGAAAACGCTGTCAGTGCTACTATGGCTGCTATGAGCCCGAGTAGTTGTAATCGCAACTTTTTCATAAACATTTGTTTTAAAAGTGTATAAAAACTACCTGTACTGATTGCGATTTTCGAATAAGGCGTTCCGGTAAGACCGGAACGCTAAAAGTTACGACCATACTTGTGCCGGTTTTTGCCGGTACTGTAACTGCGGATATGTTTCAAAAAGCGGTGAACCGTTTCCGGTTTTCCTTCGATCAGCAAACACACCGGACGTAACTCAGTTTCAATAATGAAAAAATGATGCCAGCAGAGAGGCTGTGCAAAAAAAACCGTAAACTTATTGGCATGGTAATTTCCGCGTAAGTACAAATACTGCTTTCATTCAAAATCTGCTGGTATGAAAAAAAAGAAGGCTATCCTGTTGATGCTGGCTTCTGCCCTGGTGGTGGCCTGCAACAGTTCCGGTAAAGAAAGCAAAGGAAAAACGGACAATATTAATGGGGAAAGCACCGATATGATGACCAGCCGAAACAATACCGGAATCGATCTAAATGACGCCAGTACAACCTTTCTTATTAAAGCAGCAAATGCCGGCATGACAGAGAAAGTAATGACGGCACTCGCTGCAAATAAAGCAACTATAACGCATGTGAAGGATTTTGCCACTATGCTGCACAGTGTTCATACGGACCTTACTGCAGCCGTCAGGGAACTGGCAAGGCAAAAAAAAGTACTGCTGCCGGCAGCTGTTACACCCGAAAAACAGGAAGAAATTGACGAACTAAAATTAAAATCAGGCAAAAATTTCGATATACTTTTTATGAAAAAAATAATTGAGGGACATGAGGCAGCCATCAACTTTTTCTCTGCAACCATTCGGGATGCAAATGATCCGGATGTGCGTGCACTGGCCGAGAAAAGCCTGCCCGCACTGCAAACGAACCTGGATTCGGCAAAACATATCCAAAGAATGTACTATTAATACCGGGATTTTTTTCCCCTGATCGGGATTTTAATTCCCCTGTAAGCGATAACCCTGACACGAAAAAATAAAACGAATGAAAAAATTGCTCACAATACCGCTCCGGTTATTCCTGTTCAAAAGGCTTTACCCGGTTATTATACCCATGGTTGTTATAAGCAAAATGCGTAAAATGAAAAAACTGATTAGACTAATTCATCTTTAAAAAATACGTTATGAAAACACAAAAAATGAATATCGGGATGGCGATACTGGTTGCAGGATTAGCTGTAGCCACGATAAGTGCCTGCAGTAAAGAAAATACAGACCGTTATCAGGAAGATAATACTTACACATTGAGCGGCGACGCATCGGGCAGCCAGGTTGCACCGGCATTAACCGTTGCCGGAACAGGTGCATTAAACGGTACCTATAATACCGGAACAAACACGATGAATTACACAATTGACTGGGCAACGCTTACCGGCCTCGCCACCGGCGTGCATTTCCACGGACCGGCACAGACAGGTGAGAATGCGGATGCAATCATTATACTCAGCATCACCAACAACGGGATCGGGGGAACGGCTTCTGGCTCCATAGTGTTGTCCCCGCAAGCAGAATCCTACCTGATGCAGGGCAAACTATATTACAATATTCGCACAGCTGCGCATCCGATGGGCGAAATCAGGGGACAGGTTTCCGTTGCAGACACTAATTAATGCAGCAATAATAAATAAAGGGTCCTTGTTACAGGGGCCCTTTATTTATTTGCTTGAAACAATCCTGAAATGTCAATGATGAAATTGGTGATCATGTTTCGAGGAATATCCGCATGAATCGTTGATCCATTTCCCAATTGAACCGAAATATGTTTATTTAATGCTTTGATACTTGTTACAGCGCAGAGGCTGGTATCCTTGTTCTGACCGACGGTTTGCAAATGTTGTAAAACCTTATCGGACGAATTGTCGTTGCACACCATTCGGTGTATCGCTGTTGGCTATATGCAGTCTATGGCAATATCCGCTGCGTGCATATGCTTTATGGAATTATAGAAAATAATATATGGTACAAAAAACCTGTCAGTTTTTTGCCCTGTCCGGTTCTTGAATATCTACTTGGGCATACGTATCCGCCATTAGCTACCTGGCTGATTTTCAAATCATTAACTACCAGGCCTGCATGTTGGTGATACGGTTTCAGTCCTGAATACTGTTTGCATCACCCAAATCGCCGCACTACTTTTACATCATCAAACGCAACAATCTGTTGCAAAGCGCAAAGAAAACATCCTGCTTGTCTTTCGCTTGTTTGCCCCGCGATTAAGCCATAATAAGGGTTGCCCCATGAAATGTTTTTGATAACCTATGTTATTAACTTTTAAAACTGTAATTATGAAAAAGATCATCCGTAACAACCGAATTCTTCTTGTGGCCTTCCTGACGATTTTCACAACTATCACCAGTGCTGCAGGTGTACCCATTGATGAAAAATCGCCAGTACCAGCCGAAATTATTTTAGTAGGTAATTTCCAGGAGCAGCCAGTTGTAAAACTGACTATCAATGGTACAGCTGAGGAAAACGATTTCCTCATCGTCATCGCTGATGAAGCAGGTGAAGTGCTTTACACTGAAAACATCAAAGGTCAGCAGTTCACTAAAAAATTCATCTTCAACCTGGAAGAAATTTATGGTTCAAAATTGTTGTTCCGTATTACTTGCCGCAACACCAACAAAACGGTTGTATATGAAGTGAGCAACCAGGAAGTATATGCTAAACACACTGTGATTACGAAGAAATAAGAAAGAACCAAAAGAACGAAAACCCGTACAACCGGCATACAACGTATGCCGGTTTTCTTTTTGCCGTACAATTTATTTTGTCATCTTTCCATTATACATACGGTATATGCCTAATGGGTTGCCCTCCTTTAATTCATCAGGCAATTTATTGTCCGGCCAGTTTTGAAATGCCAGCGGGCGGGCAAATCTTTTGATAGCATCTTCCCCGACAGAAGTAAAACGGGAATCAGTAGATGCAGGAAACGGCCCGCCATGATGCATGGCTGGACATACTTCCACTCCGGTGGGTACACCATTCAGTACTATCCGGCCACATATTTCCTCTACAGCACTAACCACTTCCGCATATTTATCCAGGTCAGCAGCAGTCGCCATAATGGTCGCCGTAAGCTGACCTTCCAGTTTTGCGATCACTTGCTGCAATTCTGCTTCATCTGCACATTGCACCACCAACGAAAAAGGCCCAAACACTTCCTGGTGTAGTAATGGGTTTTGTAAAAACGTTTTCCCGTCTGTTGCCGCAATGGCGGGCTCCCCTTTCAGGGTATCATTATCGTCAGCAACAGATTCTCCAACCAGTTTCACATGGCTCTCTGCCAATACTGCCTTTTTGTTCTTATGGTAGTTAGCCGCAATACCGCTATGCAGCATCAATGCCGGCTGCACTTTTTCTACAGCTCCTCCTAACCCATGTATAAACCTCGCTAAGTTGCTATCAGCGATTCCAATGATCAAACCAGGGTTTGTACAAAATTGGCCAACTCCCAATGTTACCGAGCCGGCATACATTTCAGCCACAGCTTCGGCGCCCTCTTCCAATTTCCCCGGTAATAAAAAAACCGGATTCACACTACCCATTTCTGCAAACACGGGAATTGGTTCCTTTCGCTGATTCGCCCAGTCGAATAGTTGTTTGCCACCGCCATACGAACCCGTAAACCCAACTGCTTTTGTATGCGGATGCATAACCAGTGCCTTTCCTATATCGAATGAAGTACCGGTTACATGACCAAAAATACCATCGGGCATGTTTGTTTTTTTAGCCGCCCGTATAATGGCCTGTGCAGCCATCTCTGAAGTTTGCGGATGGGCCGGGTGGCCTTTTATCACCACCGGGCAACCGGCTGCAAAAGCACTGGCGGTATCACCACCAGCCGTAGAATAGGCAAAAGGAAAATTACTGGCACCAAATACCACAACGGGCCCGAGTGGCACTAACATTTTACGGATATCTGGCTTGGGGGGTGTCTTATCGGGAAGGGCCGTGTCAATTCTTGCTTCCAGCCAGTCACCCTTTATACAGGCGTCTGCATAGCTGTTCAATTGATATATCGTTCTGGCCCTTTCACCCCGAAGCCTGGCTTCCGGTAAATTGGTTTCACGCATAGCCGTATGAATCAGCTCATCGCCGCAAGCTTCCAGTTCAATAGCAATGGCCTGCATAAAAGCAGCCCGCTGCTTCAACGAAAATTTTCTATATACCTGGAATGCTGTCCATGCCTGTTGCATTATCGCATCTATCTCAGCGGGTGATGTTTCCTTTATCATTATATATTTATAAACTGTTTATAATTGAGGCCTCGTTGCTATCCCTTTATTGATAATGGCCATTATGCGTTCCCTTTCTTCACCTTCGAGTATAAGGCGTGGTGCACGTACATACTCCGTACCAATACCAGTAGCCGCAGCAGCAAGCTTGATATACTGCACCAGTTTTGGATGGATATCCAGCTCGAGCAATGGCATAAACCAGCGATAAATTTTGGCGGCCTCTTCTATCTTTCCGGCTTTTACCAAATTATAAATTGCGACGGTTTCCTTTGGAAACGCACATACAAGGCCGGCCACCAAACCATCGGCACCCAGGCATAATTCCTCCATTGCCAATGTGTCGACACCGCAAAGTACTTTAAAGCGATCACCAAAACGGTTTTGCATACGCACCAGGTTGGTAACATCCCTCGAGCTTTCTTTTAAAGCAGTAATATTCTCACAGGCAACCAGCTCATCAAACATATCAGGGCGTGTATCAATTTTATAATCTACCGGGTTGTTATAAATCATAATCGGCAGATCCGTGGAAGCCGCCACTGCTTTAAAATAAGTGATGGTTTCGCGGTCATCTGTTTTATACCGCATAGGGGGTAAAAGCATCAGGCCATCGGCACCCCACTGCCTTGCATTAGCTGCCTGTTGTATGGCATCTTTTGTGGTGCTTTCCGCAATATTCAGTATCACAGGAATTTTTCCCCCAAGAAATTCAACAGCAGATTTTACCAGCTCTTCTTTTTCCTTTTCACTAAGTGTACTGGCTTCACCTAAAGAGCCTGCGATGATAACACCATGCACACCCGCTTCTGCCTGGGCCTCCAGGTTTTTGACAAACATGCCCAGGTCTATTTCATCATAGCCGTTAAAAGGGCTGAGTAAGGCCGGGAAGACGCCTTTCCATTCAAACTCCATATTTGTGTTTTATTGTTAAAGATAAGTCATTCAATAATTTGCGAACAAATCACCCCGCTCAAAAAAAGGTGGATAAGGCGGGCTTCATCAATGAGAAATAATACTTAATTTTCCATGTGGATTATTTTCCCCTATTCAAATCAAAACAATGCGTATGAACCGTTATTTTACCCGAATTATTTTATTGGTTCTTGTTGTGCTGCCGGTAGCTGTTTTTGCCCAGCAAACTGATTACACACTTGCCCTGAACACAGGAAAGTTTGTTCCGGCAGAAAATGCAACAACTGTCAGCAAACAATCCGCTGTTTTCCAGCGGACCTATTTTGCTGGTAAAAACTACCTCGTTCTGCAGTTCAATGCCATTCCCACACAGGCTGAAAAAGATCAGCTTACTGCAGCGGGAATTACGCTGGTAGATTACCTGCCCAGGAACGCTTACACAGCTATAGTACCTGCAAGTATGGACTGGGCACAGTTCCGTTCATACGCTTTACGCAGTGTCTTATACCTTACCCCGGAGCAAAAAGCATTTGCCCCTGTTTTATCAGGCGATGCCCCCCTCCATGCAATAACTGAACAAGGTTATGTAAACCTCCAGGTACAAACATATGAGGCGTTGCAAACAGCACAAATACGTGACATGGTGAGTTCAGTTGCCGGCAGGGTTATCAACGAAGCTCCGGTATTCAGAATGTTCAGCATCCGGGTGCCAAAAGAAAATGTACGGCAGCTTGCTGAGCTTCCATTTATACAGTGGATGGAATATGCAGACCCTCCCAACCAACCAGAGAATAAGCCAGGTGTTTCCCAACACCATGTAAACGTATTGCATGATGGTGTACGCAATCTTAAGGGAGACGGTATGAACGTTGGTGCCTGGGATGAAATAGCAAGCCAGCACCTCGACTTCTGGCCTTCGGGTAGGATGGTAAATGTGAATGTGGGTGGTGCCGGACAACATGGTACACATCTTTCTGGCACAATTGCCGGCCGCGGATTGGTAAACCCAATCGCAAAAGGCATGGCACCAAACGCAAAATTGTATTCTTATAATGGTTATGATGGCCCAGGCGGCGGTGGCCACTTTGACAATAACCTGGCGGAAATGGCAATAGAAATCCCTGCTAAAACACTGGTGGCAAGTAACCACTCTTATCATGACGGTCTCGGGGTACAATGTAACATTACCGGTGCTGCCACTTCCTATTCACTGCGGGCAAGAAACGCCGACCTAAACCTCAACACAAATACCTATCACCTCCATTGCCACTCAGCTGGTAATGCACAGGCATCCTGTGCCAACGGCTGGTTTACCATAACAGGTACAGGTAAGGCCGCAAAAAATAATATAGTTGTAGGTGCGTTGACTTCAACCGACGGCATGACTTCATTCAGCAGCTTTGGCCCGGTAAACGACGGAAGGGTTAAGCCTGAAATCTGTGCGTTCGGCAATGGGGTGTTTTCCACCAATAACAGTCCGCTGAACTCTTATGCCTCACTCAGCGGAACCTCAATGGCAACACCGGGTATCGCAGGAACATTGACGCTGGTTTCGCAGCGCTATAAAGAACTGAATGCAAATGTACTTCCTCCTTCGGCCCTGGTGAAAAATGTAGCCTGTAATACAGCTCTTGATCTGGGTAATCCGGGCCCGGATTACCGTTTCGGTTTTGGACGAGTAAATGCTTTAAGGGCAGTACGTGTATTCGAAGAGAACAGGTATTCTTTGAACACCATCGCCCAGGCTGGTGTGCAGGATATTACCCTCACTGTACCGGCCGGCGCTGCCAAACTGAACGTAATGCTCACCTGGAATGACCCTGCCGGTGCTGCCAACTCAGCAACACCACTTGTAAATAACCTGGACCTGACTGTTATTAACGGACCTACCACCACCCTGCCCTGGGTGTTGAATCCAAACAGCCCAGCCAGTAATGCTACTAAAGCAGTAGATAATATCAGCAATATTGAGCAGGTAACGATAGATAATCCTCCTTCGGGCACCTATACATTGCGTGTAACAGGCACAGCCATTCCAACCGGTCCGCAGGATTATGCATTGACCTGGAACCTGGATATGCCTTTTATAGAAGTTACCTTCCCCAACGGCGGTGAGTCATTAAACCCCGGCACATCGGAACTCCTTACCTGGGACAATGCAGGTGTTACCGCTAACCAAACTGTAGAGTATTCTTTAGATGGCACTACCAACTGGACAACCATTGGAACGGTAGCAGCTGCTACTAACCGCCTTAACTGGTCGGTGCCTGCTGCGTTTACGGCTACAGCAAAAATCAGGGTTACGAGCGGCGCACTTACAGATATGAGTGATAACGGCTTTAAAATTCTGGGCACTGTAACAGGCTTCGCCGGTAACGGTACAGCCTGTAACCCTGGTGAAGTTAACTTCAGCTGGAGTGCGGTAACCAATGCCACGAATTATGATATTTACCGGCTTGATCCTGTTACGGGTGAATTTGTGATACTCAGTCCCAATGTAACCGGTACAAGCCATACAGCAACTGGTCTTACACCTAATACCAGTATGTGGTTTACAATACGTGCAAAAAATAATACCAATAATGCCGAGAGCGAAAGGGCTATAGCCATCAATGTAACTACATCGAATGGTGGTGGCGGAGTTGGCAATGCAGGCCCTGTTACGGGTAATAATAACATTTGCGGCACACCTAGTGGTGTTCCTTATTCAATTGCAGCTGTTGCCGGTGCTACAACCTATACCTGGACTGTGCCTACTGGTGCCGTTATTGCATCAGGACAGGGTACTACCAGCATCACGGTGAATTATACTGCGGGTAGTTTGAGCGGCAACATAACCGTTGCTGCCGGTAATGGCGTTTGCTCGTCTACACCAACAACCTATGCAATAACAGTGGGCAGCTCGTCACAGGCAGCACCAGGCAGTGGTGGTAACCAATCACAAACTATTTGCCCTGGCGCACCGGTTCCAACATTGACAGCCACTGCCTCTGTTGGAGCAGGCTTCACTGTAGTATGGTACAATGCTGCTTCAGGTGGCTCTGTAGTAGCAAGTCCTACTTTAAGTACAGTTGGTACTGTTACCTATTATGCAGGCAGCAGGGAAACAAGCACAGGTTGTGAAAGCACAACAAGAACGCCTGTAACCTTAACGATCAGTTCCGTTGCAGCACCATCCATTGCTGCAGGCGGTCCAACCAGTTTCTGCCAGGGCGGAACGGTAACACTTACAGCATCTGCAGGCAACTCATGGACATGGAGCAATGGTGCCACCACACAAGCGATTACGGTTAATGCAGGTGGCAACTATTCTGTAACCGTTGTGAACAACGGTTGCACTAATACAACTTCAGCTGTTACGGTAACCGTTAATCCAACACCGGCCGCTAACGTAACGGCGGGTGGAGCCACTACTTTCTGCCAGGGTGCCAGCGTAACGCTGACTGCATCAGCGGGCAGCTCATGGTTGTGGAGCAATGGTGCCACTACGCAATCAATCAATGTAACTAATACGGGCAACTATAGTGTGACGGTAACAAATGCCAGCGGTTGTTCGGCTTCATCTGCTGCAACAGCAGTAACAGCCAGCCCGAACCCGACTGTAACAATTACAGCTTCACCATATACCAGCCTGTTACCTGGCCAAAAAACAACACTTACAGCCAATGTAACACCGGCTGGAACCTATAGCTATGCATGGTTCAAAAATGGTACACAAGTAACGGGTGCTTCAGGCAGCACTTTGGCTGATGTGGACCTGGATGATCTGGGCAGCTATACCGTAACTGTACAAAACACAACAGGCCTGCCTTGCAGCAATACATCTGGCGCCCTGGCTATAGATGCCGCTGTTTCGTCCAAACTGTTTATATGGCCTACGCCTAATGATGGCCAGTTTGATGTGTCATACTATAGTGCCGGACAAGAACAATACACTATCGTGATATCTGACAATAAAGGCGCCTTAGTTTATAAGCGTATAGTAAATATCACTTCAGCGTACCAGCGCATTTCTGTTGATCTGCGTGGCGCTAACAGCGGCTTATATATGGTAGCCCTGTACAATAAAGCCGGTAAACGTATCGCTACCGGTAAAGTGGTGACACAATAAGAAAAATAAATATGTGCCTATAAGCCGGCCTTTGACAGGCCGGCTTTTTTATGTATATAAACCGTCCGGTCAATACAATCATGCCGCTTATACCAAATTGGCTGCACTGCTAAAAATTACCCGGCATGACAAGCGCTATTTATGTAGATTTGAAATCAATTAAGGCTCAATAAAACACACATTACTATGAAGAAAATTGCGGGACTTTTTTCACTTGTATTAATAGCACTTGGCAGTGCTGCACAAAACACACAAAATAATCCGGGCAGTAATCACGGCAACAAATTCGAGCAGATGGGAGCTAATTTCCCCACGCCCAATGAATACCGTACAGCCAGTGGTGCGCCTGGCCCCAAATACTGGCAACAGCGTTGTGACTATGACATCAAATGCGAACTGGATGAGAAGAACACTAAACTCACCGGCAGCGAAACTGTTACCTATTTCAACAATTCACCGGATGTACTTACTTACCTCTGGTTGCAGCTTGACGAAAACCAGCACAACAGCCTGAACAATGCCAATTATCAAAACAGCAATGCGATGATGCGTAACATCAGCCCGCAACAAATAGAAAGGGCGCAGGAAGGAAAGGCAGATAATGGCTATGGTTTTAATATTATCAAACTCACTGATGCAGCCGGAAAGCCATTAGTATACACTATCAATAAAACGATGATGCGGGTGGAATTACCTGCACCGCTAAAGCCAGGTCAGCGTTTTATATTCAAGCTGGACTGGAATTATAAAATCGCCGACCGCATGAGCCGCGGTGGCCGTGGTGGCTTTGAGTTTTTTCCGGAAGACGGCAACCATATTTTCACCATCACACAGTGGTATCCCCGCCTTTGTGTGTACAGCGATTTCCAGGGCTGGCAAAACCACCAGTTTACCGGCCGTGGTGAATTTGCCCTCACCTTTGGCAATTTTAAAGTGGCTATGACTGTACCGGCAGACCATGTGGTGATGAGCACAGGCGAATGTTTAAACTACGCATCAGTGCTTACACCCGCACAATTAAAAAGATGGCAGCAGGCACAAACGTCTAAAGAACCAATAGAAGTAGTAACCCTGGACGAAGCAAAGGCTGCTGAAAAAAATGGACCGGCAATCATTGCAGCTGGTTCACCCAAAAAGAAAACATGGATATTCAAAGCAGATAATGTTCGTGACTTCGCCTGGGGTTCCTCCCGCAAATTTGTATGGGATGCTTTAGCAACTAAAGTTGAAGGTAAGAAAGTAATGTGCATGAGTGGTTATGCGAAAGAAGCGTATGGGCTATACCGCAAATATTCTTCTAAAGCAGTGGAGCATACTATACAGACCTATTCCAAATTCACAATTCCATACCCCTACCCTGTGGCACAAAGTATCGAAGCGTCAAATGGTATGGAATACCCCATGATCTGTTTCAACTTCGGACGTACTGAAAAAGACGGGACTTACAGCGAAGGCACAAAAAATGGCATGCTGGGTGTGGTAATACATGAAGTGGGCCATAACTTCTTCCCGATGATCATCAATAGCGACGAACGCCAATGGAGCTGGATGGATGAAGGCCTGAATACCTTTGTAGAATACCTGGCAGAAGAGCTTTGGGATAATAAATTCCCCAGCCGCCGCGGCCCTGCCGGTCTTATCACAGACTATATGAAGTTGCCAAAAGATCAACTGGAGCCAATTATGACCAACAGCGAAAACATCATTCAGTTTGGTCCTAATGCTTACTCAAAGCCAGCCACAGGGTTGAACATTTTACGAGAAACTATCATGGGTCGTAAACTATTTGACTATTCATTCAAAGAATATGCAAGAAGATGGGCATTCAAACATCCTGAACCGGCCGACCTGTTCCGTACACTCGAAGATGCAAGTGGCGAAGACCTTGACTGGTTCTGGAGAGGCTGGTTCTATAGTACCGATGTATGCGATATCTCATTGGATACCGTAAAATATGCAAAACCTGATCTGAATGCAGTGGGTAATGCCACAGAAGAAATGACCGTGAAAAGAAGTGCGGATAAACCATCCTTGCCTGTATATGATGATATTTCTAAAATCCGTAACCGGGAAGATAAAAACATAAAATTCCAGACAGATGTTGATACCAGTATGCGTGATTTTTACTGGAGGTATGCCAGGGGAATAGAGCCGTATGACACAGCGAAACTGGAAGTGAAAATCCCGGCCAGCAAACCGGATCCACTTACGGCTGAAGAGAAGGAAAAGTATGGCAACAAGAACATGTACGAACTTACTTTCAGCAATAAAGGTGGCCTGGTAATGCCGATCATCATCGAGTGGACCTATAAAGACGGAACCAAAGAAGTGGAGCGTATACCTGCACAGGTATGGAGGGCGAATGAAAACAAAGTGATCAAAACTTTTATCAAGGATAAAGAAGTTGCTTCCGTTAAACTGGATCCATTCCGCGAAACAGCCGACATTAACGAAGCGAACAATAACTGGAACACCATGCCTGAACCTTCCAGGTTCAGCATATTCAAAGGAAGGCAGGGTGGCGGCCCAAGAGGTGGTGGCGGACAAACCGGCAACCCGATGCAAAGGGCGCAGGATAAGAAAGGTTTTTAGTTGATTGGTTAACTGGTTAATCAGTTAAAAAGGGAAGCAGCCATACGCAATGGTTGCTTCCCTTTTTTTATCTTTAGGAAATGAAGAAATTAATTGCAGCGCTATTTTGTTTTAGTGTTACGTTATCAGCTTACAGTGCAACGGTCGACACTGTTGCTATCTACAGCGATGCGATGAAGCGCAGTTATAAGTGTGTGGTAATAAAACCATCGGTAATGCAGGATGAGAGCACACCATTACCCGTTGTATACTTGCTGCATGGCTACAGTGGCTGGTATGCCAACTGGCTTATACGGGTACCCGAACTAAAAGACTATGCGGATCAGTTTCGGATGTATATCGTTTGCCCCGACGGCGGTTATGGAAGCTGGTACCTGGATAGTCCTATGGAGCCGGGTTCAAAATTTGAAACCTATGTAGGCACTGAAATACCTGCTTATATAGATACGCACTACAGCACCATCAAAGACAGGAAAGGCCGGGCTATCACCGGGCTGAGTATGGGCGGACATGGTGGTTTGTTTCTTGGTTTCAGGCATGCTGATTTTTTTGGTGCCTGCGGCAGTATGAGTGGTGGTGTTGACCTGCGGCCTTTTACTAACAGTTGGGAATTGAAAAGCCTGCTGGGCGATACAGCCAGCCACGCAGACAACTGGAAAAACTATTCGGTTATTTCAGTAATTGAAAACAGACCGGCCGCTCCCCTTTCTATAATCATTGACTGCGGTGTAAAGGATTTTTTCTACCAAGTGAATAAGGATCTGCACCAGAAAATGCTGGACCTGAAAATTCCGCATGATTATATCGAAAGGCCGGGGGCGCACGACTGGAACTATTGGCAAAATGCGGTGAAGTACCAGTTGCTGTTTTTCCAAGACTACTTCAATCAAAAATAATTTTGGCATTCCGGCGTTTGAAAAGAAAACGCCATGACCAGCTTTTCCCGGACATTACTGCTAGCAATAATCACCATCCATACCTCCTCCTGTTCTACTCATTCGAAAGATAAAGAACTGATTAGTCTTTTAGAAGACCAATTAGAGAAATCTGAGGGAGGTATTAGACGGAATACTGACTTTGTTCTTCTCGCATTGACGGACAAATCCACTGATCCGGTTACAAGTGAGAAAGCAGGAATATGGCTGCCTAAAGCCGAGGAAATTTCCCGGATAACTGATTCCGTTTTTACTTACATGGAGGGACTAAAGAAAAAAGGTAAGTTATCAAATGATGCAGCTGACGAAATTGGCAGAAGACTTAAAGAGTTCAGTAGTCAATTATTAAGTGTTGACGAAAAAATCAAACTTGAATTTGAGCATAACCAGTTTTTATCCATTTGTAATTTAAATAAGTTGCCGTTTAAAAAGGAAACAACACAAACTGATTTTATTAAAAATTTAAGTGCTGAATCTTCAACAGCAATGCTGACTAATATCCAGCATAATATCCGGCAAATAGAAAATAAAACTGTCACTTTTTGCAATGAACAAGTAGGTACCACTTGTGGTTTGAGTTTTCACGAAACTTACTCATTGCTTGTTGGTCAAAACAGTAATATAGTAAGCCCGGGCTCTGAAATTGAGATTACAGCCGGAGTAGGCGCATTTAGCAAAGTTGCAAACCCTCACATACGTATTAACAAAAAAAAATTAAACCTCAATGAAAATGGCTACTCATCGTATAAATTCCGATCAAGCAAAATGCCAGGAGTTTATAAAATGCCAGTAGAAATTTCTTACATTGATGAAAGCGGACAAAACGTAAATAGAATTGTTACAGTAGAATACACCGTCACCCCACCCTGTAACTAATCCCCCATTTCAAAAATATTTTCCTGATATTGCCATCGCAAATTTTGAGTACTGCTGTTACCATATACACGGATGGCGCATGCCGCGGCAATCCCGGCCCAGGTGGCTATGGCGTTATCCTCATGAGCGGACAACACCGTAAAGAATTGTCGCAGGGCTATAAACGCACCACCAACAACCGCATGGAGCTAATGGCGGTTATCGTTGGCATCCGTGCATTGAAAAAAGAAGGCATGCAGGTTACCGTATATTCCGACAGCCAGTATGTAGTAAAAGCGGTGGAGGAAGGCTGGCTCAGTAACTGGATCAAGACGAACTTTAAAGGCGGTAAAAAAAATGCTGACCTCTGGAAAGAATATTACCGACTGGCGCAGAAACACCATATTAAATTCAAATGGGTAAAAGGCCATGCCGATAACCCTTTTAACAACCGCTGTGATGAACTGGCTACAGCCGCCGCAGATGGCGCCAACCTGCTCACCGATACCGGTTTCGAAAGCAGCACCATACCAACGCTTTAGCCTTTTTTTCCACGAACGACATCAGGTCCGTGGAAAACTAGAGGCCTTTTAAATGGCCATTTTAACATTTCTACAACAGCCCTTCGGCCCGATTTTGTACCTTTGCCCTTCGAAAAATTGAGGTTCATTCTGATTAGTTTAAGTTGTAAGAGACGACAATATCACCGACGGATTAGCGTTATTTTTCTTGTAATACCAGTAATGTGAAAAACGCAGCGTAGCCTTTTGTTTTTCTCCATTGCTTTTATCCGACAAGCACATTTCTTCCTGCCTTACGAGATACATTACCAAAAAACCTGCCTGCCATTTTATTTTCTGGTTAAGCTCCGTCTGTGTGTATACAGGCATTATTAGTGATGAAGAAAAGAATTAAAGGTTTTTATCTGCTGGTATCCTCATTGGTCATCGGCATTTTACATCTTCCGTTTGCATTTGCTAAATCCGCTACGAATGGCCGGTTGTGGATGACGCCTCCCGGTGATACAGTAGCAAAAGCAAATAGCGAAGCTCCTCCCCCAACACCCGGTGTACTGAAATCAGTATACGACAGTTTGCAGCTTAACCTGCGTGGCCTAAGCCGGCAGGCTTTTGAATTGGCTAAAAAAGGAATGGAGAAACTTGTTGAAGATGGCCGTCTGGTGAATGCACAAATCGTATCTATTGTTGATTTCAGCCTGCCAAGCAGTGAGAAACGCTTATTCGTTATCGACCTGAAGAACTATAAAATACTCCACAATACATTGGTGGCGCATGGCCGCAATTCCGGCCGTGAAATGGCTACTTCTTTTTCTAACCAGAACGAATCCTATAAAAGCAGCCCTGGTTTCTATGTTACCATGGGAACTTATGAAGGCAAAAACGGTTATTCGCTGAAACTGGAGGGATTGGAATCCGGCATTAATGACAAGGCTTTTGAAAGGGGTATAGTCATGCACGGCGCCGCATACGTGTCACAGGATTTGGTAAATGCGCAGGGCTATAGCGGCCGCAGCCAGGGCTGTCCGGCAGTTCCGGTGGCACAAAGCCGCTCCATCATCAATACGATCAAAAACGGGTCCTGCCTCTTCGTATATCATCCTTCATATATTTCCAGGTCCCGGATGCTCAATTAGTTATTCACACCGGCATGGTAAATGGCATTTCGTTCTCGGAATGCAATCTTTATCTTTGAGGATTAATCAATTACTATGCTGCGAGTAGGCGTCATTGGTGTTGGCCACCTTGGAAAATTTCATTTAAACAACTGGAAAGAAATTGCCGGTATTGACCTTGTCGGCTTTTTCGACCCCGATGATACCACGGCGAAGGAAGTAGCTGAAAAATACCAGCTCCCCCGCTTTTTAGATGCAGATGCACTCATAGAAGCCTGCGATGCCATTGACATTGTAGCCCCCACCACTTTTCATTTTGAATGGTGCGAAAAAGCCATTAAAAAAGGCAAGCATGTATTTGTAGAAAAACCACTGGCCAATAGTATGGAAGAAGCCAGGGAACTAGTAAAGCTGGCCGCAGAATCAGGTATCAAATTCCAGGTTGGCCATGTAGAAAGGTTTAACCCTGCATTCCTTGCCATCAAAGACATGCACCTGAACCCGATGTTTATCGAAGTGCACCGCCTCGCACAGTTCAATCCAAGAGGTACGGAGGTGAGTGTAATTCTTGACCTGATGATCCATGATATCGACATCATCCTCAGCATTGTAAAAAGCGATGTCAAATCTATTTCTGCCAGTGGTGTGGGTGTGATGACCGAGACACCGGATATAGCCAACGTACGTATAGAATTTCACAACGGCTGCGTGGCCAACCTGACCAGCAGCCGCATATCGATGAAGAAGATGCGGAAAATAAGGCTGTTCCAGAAGGACTCCTACATTGGCATTGACTTTCTCAACAAGAAAACAGAAATCATTAAACTAAAAGAACCGCAGGACAGCAATGTGTTTGCCTTCGACATAGAAACACCCACAGGTAAGAAAACCATCGCTATGGCCAACCCGGTGGTGCCGGAAGTAAACGCCATAAAGATGGAGCTGGAAGAATTTAAAAAATCGGTACTCAACAATACCCGTACCATCGTAAGCGAAATGGATGGCCTGATGGCTATGGATGTTGCACACCAGATTTTAGAGAAGATAGGCCACAATATCATTACCCATTCATGAGTACCGGCAAGAAAATACCGGTTCCCGTATATGCGTTCGTAGATTACCTCACGGCGGTACTTGCCTGGTTTTTATTTTACCTGTTCAGAAGCAGCTACCAGCATGATGATGGCGCCTGGCCCATGAGTAATAAAGCGTTGGTGTATATTTTTCTTATTGTACCGGCTGGTTGGCTTTCCCTGTATACCCTGGCAGGTACTTATCGCCACCTCTACAAAAAATCGAGACTGGCAGAGTTTACCCTGACGTTTATCTGTACCATTATCGGTGGCGTAACCCTTTTTATCATTTTTGTTTTAAATGACAAACTGCAGACGCTTACCTATTTTTACTCCTCCTTCTTCGCACTGCTGCTCATACATTTTCTGCTCACATTCTTCGGCCGCTGGTTACTACTGAATGCAGCCAAAAAACAATTACTTACCGGTAAAGTCCGCTTCAACACCCTGTTATTAGGCAGCACAGAAAATGCCCTGCGTATATACCGGGAAACGCAGACCAACCTGCTGGATGGCGGTTATCAATATACCGGTTATATATCCCCGTTAAGTAATGGAAAAAATGGCATCTCCAAATCCTTGCCCCGGCTTGGTACGGTTGATGAACTGGAATCAATCATTGATGAGCATCATATCAAACTGGTGGTACTCGCCTATGGCCGCTCACACCAGCCAGAACTGGTATCACTACTAAACAGGCTGAGTGAAAAAGACGTTGAAATAAAAATTGAACCTGACCTGATGGATATTCTTTCGGGTTCTGTAAAGACCAGTAATGTAATGGGTGCCGCCCTTATCGATCTGCAAACAGGCCTGATGCCCGAGTGGCAGCAAAATGTAAAAAGGCTGATTGATATTACAGTCGCCATAACGGCGGGTATCCTGTTATTACCGCTCATGTTGTATGCAGCTATTCGCACAAAACTTTCTTCTCCCGGCCCGGTGTTTTATTCTCAACATCGTGTTGGTTATAAAGGGAAGCTGTTTCGGATGTATAAATTCCGTTCCATGATAGATAAGGCGGAAAAAGATGGCCCTGCCCTTTCATCTGAGACAGACCAGCGTATTACACGCTGGGGCAGGGTAATGCGCAAATGGCGTATAGATGAACTTCCGCAATTATGGAATATCCTTACCGGAGAAATGAGCCTTGTAGGCCCAAGGCCTGAAAGGCGCCATTACATAGACCAGATTATTCCGCAAAACCCCTTTTACAAATACCTGCTGAAAGTAAAACCTGGACTAAGTAGCTGGGGGATGGTACAATATGGATATGCAGAAAACGTAGAACAGATGATTGAGCGGAGCAAATTCGATCTGTTGTATATTGAAAATATTTCGCTTGCACTGGATTTTAAAATCATGATCCATACCCTGCGTATTATATTTAAAGGAAAAGGAAAGTGAGTTAGCAGTTGGCAGGTCGTGGCGGGCAGTTAGCATTCCAGGCAAGGATGGATGGGATGCAGTCCGGTTGGGATGATACATTTCTATCAGTCCTCCGGGGTTTGCAGTTGTTTATCGCTATTTTTGACAAACTCTATACCAGTGAAGAAAACCATTCTCCTGCTTATTGTTCACCTGCTGCTGGCAACAAGCTATGGTCAGCAAGGCTACTGGCAACAGGAAGTCAACTACACTATCGACGTTTCATTAAATGATAAAGATCATAGCCTGGATGGGTTTGAGACAATTGAATACATCAACAATTCGCCGGACACTTTAAAATTCATTTGGTTTCACCTCTGGCCAAATGCGTATAAAAACGATAAAACAGCTTTTTGCGATCAGTCACTGGAAAATGGGAGTACCCGGTTTTATTTTTCCAAAGAAGAAGAGCGGGGCTATATCAACAAACTTGATTTCAAAGTAAATAATATAACCGCTTCCACCGAAGATCATCCGCAGCATATAGATATTATCAAGCTGCTGCTTCCCTCACCTTTGCCACCGGGACAAAAAATAAATATTACCACATCCTTCCACGTAAAGCTGCCTTTCAATTTTTCCCGTGGCGGCCATGACGGCCAAAGCTACCAGGCTACACAATGGTATCCTAAGCCGGCTGTGTATGACAAAGAAGGATGGCACCCCATGCCCTATCTCGACCAGGGGGAATTTTACAGCGAGTTCGGCAAATTCAAAGTAACCATCACCGTGCCTAAAAACTATGTGGTAGCCGCAACAGGCGAATTACAGAATAAAGAAGAAAAAGAATGGTTGAAGCAACGCACCAATTATACATGGGAACCCGTAAAACAAACCACAAAAAACGCTTACGGCCAGGTGAAGAAAACCACAGAGAAATTTCCACCCTCTGACAAGGAACTAAAAACCCTTGTATTTAAACAGGAAAATATCCATGATTTCGCCTGGTTTGCAGACAAACGGTTTATCGTAAATTATGATACTTGCATACTTCCCTCCGGCCGTGAAATAGAAGTGGTTACCTACTATACGTCCGAGCATAAACATACCTGGGGTCAGTCGGCGGCATATACGAAAGATGCTGTGAGACACTATTCACAGGTAGGCGAGTATCCGTACAGTATTGCACAAGCGGTGCAAGGGCCGGAAAGTTTTGGTGGCGGTATGGAATATCCAACCATTACGGTGATAGCGCCAACTCAGACAAAAAAAGGTACCGATGTCGTGATCGCACATGAGGTCGGCCATAACTGGTTTTATGGCATACTTGGAAGCAACGAACGTAAGTATCCATGGATGGATGAAGGGATCAACAGCTATTATGACCAGCAGTATAGCCGGTACAAGTACAATGAAAAAAGCAACCTTGCCCGCATTGCTGTTGAATCAGTTGTTGCCACAAAATCTGACCAGCCAATAGCCGATTCTTCAGCAGCTTTCAACTGGTCAAATTATGGGCTGATGGTATATATGAAAACAGCTGAGTGGATGAAGATGCTGGAACAATCAATTGGCGCTACTGCATTTAATACAGCGATGCAGGAATACTACCGTCGCTGGAAATTTAAACACCCGCAGCCAGAAGATTTCAAACAGGTGCTGGAAGAAAGCACCGGTAAAAACCTGGACAGCCTGTTTGGCTATCTGTATAGAAAGGGAGCATTGCCCATTTGGAAAAGAAGTGGCACCCAATTTGGAACCCTGATTAGCAAAAAAACTATCACTACTTACGCCAACAGTAAGGCCAATAATCTTATAACTGTTTCGCCTATGCTGGGCGCCAACAGTTATGACAAATTTATGCTGGGTATAGTGGTTACAAATATCAAGTTTCCGCCAAACAGGTTCAGGTTCTTTGCTGTTCCCCTTTTCGCCACAGGCACTAAAAAACTTACTGGTTTAGGTTCCGCATGGTATTCGTTCTACCCGGAAAAGACAATTCGAAGGATAGAAATCGGCGCTGATGCTGCCACGTTCACCATGAACAGTTTTAAAGATGATTTTGGGAAAACTAATTTTACAGGATTCCGCAAAATTGTTCCGGGTATTAAATTGACATTAGCTGAAAAAAATGCCCGTAGTACTAAAAACCGGTTTATACAATTCAAATCATTTTTGATCAGCGAAGATGAATTTGATTTCTACCGCGACACCGTTATCAGCGGCCCTGATACTAGTATTGGCACCAGGGTGAACATCGATAACACAAACAGGACACTTAATCAGCTTAAGCTGGTGATAGAAGACTATCGTGTGTTGTACCCGTACCGTGGTGAGCTGAAACTCGAACAAGGAAAAGATTTCTTAAGGGCTGCATTTACAGGCAACTATTATTTTAATTATCCCGGCGGTGGCGGTCTTGATGTCCGCTTTTTTGCAGGTAAGTTTTTCTATACAGGTGGACGGACAACAACAAAAGAATTTGCAACCGATCGTTACCACCTCAATATGACCGGACCGAATGGCTATGAAGATTATACCTACAGTGATTATTTTATTGGCCGCAATGAGTTTGAAGGGCTGAGCAGCCAGCAAATCATGATACGTGATGGTGCTTTTAAGATCCGTACTGATTTATTGGCTGATAAAGTTGGCCGTAGTGATGACTGGCTGATAGCAGCTAATTTTGGCACAACTATTCCTTCTTCTATTAACCCGCTGAGTGTACTACCAGTTAAAATACCACTGAAATTATTTCTGGATATTGGCACTTACAGCGATGCCTGGAAAAGGGATGCAGGATTAGACCGGTTTATATTCGATGCAGGCCTGCATATTCCCCTGTTGAAGGAAACAATAAACATTTACATCCCGCTTATATATAGCAAAATCTACAAAGATTATTTAACGTCGACCACGTTGAAAAAAGAGCGGTTCTTAAAGAAGATTTCTTTCTCCATTGATATTTCCAATTTCAATTTGCGCAAAATAGACCGCAACCTGAATTTCTGATGAGCAGCGACAGACATATCAGGTATCTTACCCGGCGGGAAATTGATAACAACAAGTGGGATGCCTGTATTGCCATGGCCCCCAATGAACGTATTTATCCTTATACATGGTACCTGGACCAGATGGCGAAGAACTGGTCGGCGCTTGTCAGCAATGACTATGAAGCCGTAATGCCATTACCCTGGAACAGAAAGTATGGGATTAAGTATATCTATCAACCCTTCCTCACGGCACAGCTGGGTATATTTGGCAGTAACAACACTGCAGCATTAACAGACTCCTTCATAAGCCATATACCATCATCATTTCGCCTGGTGGAAATTTCATTCAACAGTGCTAACCATCCGGCATCGCCTCAGGTATTCATGCGGAATAACTATGTACTGGCATTAGACAAAACATATGATGAATTATTCAACAGCTATAATGCTAATACGCAGCGTAACTGCCGTAAAGCCTGGCAGGGCGGATGTACGGTGGAAAAAAGTATAGAAACGGCACAGGTGATAGAATTGGCGCTGCAACAAATGAAACAATACGGCACGCCACCTGCAGAGAATGTTAACCGTTTCCGCGAACTCGAAAAAAAACTATCCGCAAAAGGGCAGGCCCGTACCTACGGTATCGCACAGCATGGCAAACTATTGGCCTCCGCTGTTTTCTTTTTTTCGGGCAACAGGGCCTATTATATATTAGTCGGCAACCACCCAGACAGCAAACTTGTCGGTGCGTCGCATGCACTAATAGATGCCTTTATAAAAGACCATAGCAACAGAAAGCTCATACTTGATTTTGAGGGCTCGGATATACCTGGGCTGGCAGCATTTTACGCCGGCTTTGGTGCTTTGCCTGAGCCCTACCCCTTCTTGAAAATAAACCGTCTGCCATTCTTCCTGAAGTGGTTAAAAAAATAAGCCCCCTTGCTTTCACAAAGGGGCTCATACAATACTCAGTTTTTTTATTTCACTGAATCAACCAGGTTTTTGAATGTCTCAGGGTTGTTCATAGCCAGGTCGGCTAATACTTTACGATCCAGTTCAATTCCTTTTTTCTGCAGTTTATTGATAAACTCAGAATAAGTCATTCCCTCTGCACGAACAGCCGCGTTGATACGGGCAATCCACAGTGAACGGTACTCTCTTTTCTTCAGTTTACGGCCTACATACATGTAGGTCATACCTTTTTCGACTACGTTTTTGGCAACCGTCAATACGTTTTTGCGTTTGCCATAAAAGCCTTTGGCTTTCTTTAATATTCTTTTGCGGCGGGCTTTAGAGGCCACTGCATTTTTTGAACGAGGCATATCTTAATTAGTTAAGTGTTAAAAGTTATTTGTTACCGGTCAGTGAATTACTTCAGGCGAAGCAATCTTTTTACGAAATCAACGTGTGATTTGGCCACTGTTCCGTCAAGGCGCATGTTACGCTTACGCTTCTTTGATTTTTTCGTCAGGATGTGACGTTTGAAGCTTTTTTGGTGCATAATTTTTCCAGTAGCCGTCACTTTAAAGCGTTTTTTGGCGCTGGAATTTGTTTTTACTTTAGGCATTTTACCTTAGTTTACGATTATACCTTTGAGGCATCCCACCACAGGGCAGGCCTTTGTCGGACCTCTTCAGGAGAATATGTTCTTATAAAGAACTGCCGTTTTAAACGGAGCGCAAAGATACGACCGAAAACGGAGAAGGCAAAGAACAGAGAAAGAAATATACACAGCCGATGAAAAGAAAACACACGCAGAAACAGAAAACAGAACAGCAATAAAAAAGCGGGGCAATTGCCCCGCTTTCTCCTGTATTCTTATTAATTAATCTTTGGCATTCAACGCATTATCTATCCGCTTTGCTAAATCCTGCAAATGATATTTTGACATTTGGTCACCAATAGCAGCGCTTGCTGCCAGCATTTCAGTGCGCAAAGCTCCTAAATGGCCCCTGACCACACTCTGGATATCATTCTTATCGGTTCCTCCAGAAATGATAACTGTAAGGCCGGGCATGGACGGCATAGATGGGCTTTTCAGTAAGCCGGTGAGGGTAGATACATATGATTTCTGCAAGTTGCGCCTGTAGATATCAATAGTCTTGCGGGCAGGCAGCTCGCCCCATATTCCTTTTTTCAAATCAGCGAGCAGCTCAGTTATCTGGTATGCAGATGTGCCATTCAATGCTTCCGCATCAAGCAATTTTGTGAGTGTGCGGCTGCTCAACAAACGGCTGAGCATGACATCCTGTGTAAGGCCAATCATCGAAGCCGGGTTTGAACCCGTTTTATCCACAATCGCTTTACTAATTAACCAGGTGGGTGTGGCAAACAGATTTTTGTTCAGGAAGTCCACTGCTTCTTTTTGTTTGGCTTCGCTTACAGGTTCATAGACAGGACCTGACTCTTCCACCATTTTGGGTGTATCCATTATACCGCCGACATATTTAGCTACATGACCCATATACCGGGTGAACTGGCTGTGCACCTGGTCATACATATTGCGCAGGTTACTATAGTCTTCATTCGGCTCTTTTGTCCACTCTGGCAGGTTAGGAATAATTCGTTGAAGGTTTTTAATTCCGTACATACTGCCCAGCATCGCATCATCTCCCACTTGTTCATTCTGACTGCGGGGATCATCCGGATGCCCTTCAGTTCCAAACCAAAGGCGTTTATCTTTCAGCCTTTCCATCACCCAGCGGTTCAGGTATGTCTTTTCTTCTTCGGCAGTTTTGTACTGAGGAAATAGTTTGTACCCCCATTCGATGGCCCAGCGATCATAATCACCAATACGTGCAAATATGCCTGCACGGCCAATATTATCTTCAGGTTGTGCTACATAGTTGAACCGGGCATAATCCATAATAGACGGTGTATGTCCGTTCGCTTCCACCCAGGCCTTATTGCGCAGGTTCTCTACGGGCACAGTGCTGCTTGAACCAAAATTGTGGCGGAGGCCCAAGGTATGCCCTACTTCGTGTGCGGATACAAAACGTATCAGCTCACCCATCAGCTCATCAGAAAATAACATCTTACGGGCACCGGTATCAACGGGTGATGCTTGTACAAAATACCAGTCACGCACCAGCGACATTACATTGTGGTACCAGTTGATATGGCTTTCCATTATTTCACCACTTCTGGGGTCAGCAATACTCGGGCCGCTTGCATTCGGTACGTCAGATGGCTTATAAACAATCGCGGAGTTACGGGCATCTTCCAGGCTCCATGTGCTGTCTTCTTGTTTGGATGGAGCCTCCCTGCCTATAATAGCATTTTTAAATCCTGCTTTTTCAAAAGCCCCTTTCCAGTCATTCACACCCTGAATAAGATATGGCACCCATTTTTTGGGTGTGGCCGGGTCGATATAGAAAATGATAGGCTTTTTAGGCTCTACCAATTCACCACGGTAGTATTTTTCCCAATCCTCCTCTTTGGGTTCAAGCCTCCAGCGTTTTACCATAGCAATGGACTTCACGCCTTGCGGATCGGCATCATAATCAGTATACCCAACGGCAAAATAACCTATCCTGGGATCGTAGTATCTTGACTGCATCGGCGTTTTCGGAAGAAGTACCAAAGAGCTGTTTAACTCCATCGTCATATTGCCGCCTACAGAACCACCTCCAAAACTGCCGCCCGACACAGATGGCGATGGTGTGCGGGAATAGGTCTTTACTGTTTTTATCTCGACGTTGATCGGGTATGATTTTACACCAATAGTATAGGATTTATCAGACTGTACGCCACCGAGCCGAAGCTGGCCTTTTAATGAGCTGCTGAAGTGAAGCACATCATTATCGCCATTGATATAATCTGTCATTTCAATAACAGCGCCTGATGAATCCTTACCAAGCGATTTGATATCGAAGGAGGCAGAAATAGGCTGCACGTTTGACTTATTTACAGCCGTGTACATGGGCGATGTAGAGTCTTTTGTATACTCCGCAAAAGAGATAGTACGGATAAAGACCTTATTGTTTGGCCCTTTTTGAAATTGAATAACGCTGCGTCCTATATCATCACCGGCATAACCAAAAAAGCCGCCCATACGCATGCCGGCCGGTGCCTTTGACATCCGGTTTACCACCAGTATATCACGGTTGAAAAGGGTGTCCGGAATTTCAAAATAAAACTTATCATCTATTTTATGTACAGAAAAAAGGCCTTCATCGGTTACAGCCTTGGCTGTGATAACATCTTTATACGCTTTCAAACTGCCGGTTGCAGGCTTTTTTGACGAGTCTGCAGGGCGGCTACCACCACTGGGTGGTATTACAGTTACCTGTGCAGCAAGGGAGAAACTGGTAATAAAGGCGGTTAAAAATAAAGTGGCTCGTAGGAATCGTTGCATAGCGTTGTCTTTAATTTATAGCGGCTGAAGATACGGAATGCATTGCTTTGCAGAACGTTTGTTTAAGCTATTTATACCAGCGGTAAGTCATAAAAAAAGGGAAGCACCGCTTCCCCTTAAATATAAGTTGGCAACATGGAAATTACTTTGCACAATCCCTTGCCATATCCATCATATCTTTCATACCAATTTTCAAAGCATCTTCCGGCCTTGGATATTTATTTTCAATCTTAACCTGCATGCAATTGCAATAGCTTTTTGCTTTGCCGCCCATCCGGGGATTTGCTTCTCTTTCACAATTATCTAAAAAAGCTTTTCTTTCTGATTCGGGCCAGCTTGCTTTACCTTTCGACTTGCAAGCAGCAAATAACAGCATAAACGCTGCTACAGCGGGGAGTAATTTTTTCATTGCTTTGAGGTTTTATTGTGGATATAGAGCGGATAAGAACGTTCCCGGCCTATCCTTTCTTTTTTCCCTTCGGTGCAAACATAGCCAGCATCCTCCTCCCTTCCATTTTAGGCATATTTTCCAATACACCCACTTCAGCCAGCCGCTCTGCAAATTTCAGCAGCAGTAACTGGCCCCTGTCCTGGAACTGGATTGCACGGCCTTTGAACTGAACGTAGGCCTTTACTTTGTTCCCATCTTTCAAAAATTCGATGGCATGTTTTGACTTGAAATCAAAATCATGATCATCGGTATTGGGTGTAAAACGTATTTCCTTTACCTCGGAGACTTTGCTTTTGGCCTTCATCTCCTTTTCCTTCTTCTTCTTATCGTACAAAAACTTATTGTAGTCAATGATTTTACATACAGGCGGGTCTACGGTTGGGGATATTTCCACCAGGTCCAGTGCCTGATCCTGCGCCATTTTCATCGCAACCTGGGTATCATAGATACCGACTTCTACATTTTCGCCCACCAACCTTACTTGTGGTACACGAATGTGGTGGTTAATACGATGTTCGGCCTCTTTACGGGGAACAAATCTGCCCCTGAAACCGCCTTTGTTGAATCCGCCACCGCCGGGTTTATAACCTCCGCCGCCAGGTGGTCTGTTGAACCCGCCTCCGGGTTTTTGTGGTACTGCCATTTATTCTTTTTAGTGAGCCGCTCCCCTGCAAGCGGCATTTGTTTTTTGGTTAATTCCCTCCAGGGAAGAGGGAGATTTAAATTAAATACGAATAACCAATACGCAATGTTCGATAAACAATATTCAAGTTTACACGAAGACTCTATTGAATATTGATTATTGTCTTATTGGTGTTGAATATTTTTCTGTTACCTTCTTTCTTTAATCTCTGATATCGCATCAGCCAGAAACTCATCCACCGTTTTAACGCCTGCATCGCCCTTGCCCTGTATCCGAACTGCCACTTTATTTTCGTTCATCTCTTTTTCCCCCACCACCAGCATGTAAGGTACTTTCATTAATTCGGTATCACGTATTTTCTTACCGATTTTTTCATTCCTGTCATCCACTTCACTACGAATATCTGCTTTTTTCAGTTTATCTGAGACAGCCTGTGCATATTCTATAAATTTATCACTGATGGGCAGCACCTTCACCTGTACCGGGGCCAGCCACAACGGGAATTTACCCGCATAGTGCTCCAGCAGGAACCCGATAAAGCGTTCATGGGTACCTAAAGGCGCCCGGTGAATAATCAGTGGCACTTCCGGTTCATTGTCCTTATTGGTGAAGGATAACTTGAAGCTGCGGCTCTGCGCAAAATCTACCTGGTTGGTTGCCAAAGTGAACTCACGGCCGATAGCGCTCCAAATCTGCACGTCAATTTTCGGACCATAAAAAGCGCCTTCCCCTTTTACTTCCACAAAAGGAACGCCTGTTTCAATTAACACATTTCTCACCAGTTCCTCGGTCTCATTCCACAGTTCAGGCTCGTTCACATATTTCTGCCCCAGCTTTTCGGGATCATGCAGCGACAGACGCATGACATATTTTTCAATACCGAAGATTTTAAAATACTTCAGGTACATATCATTTACTGCTTTGAATTCCTGGGCAAACTGTTCCTTCGTGCAATAGATATGCGCATCATTCATATGCAAGCAACGTACCCGCATCAGTCCGAACAATTCCCCGCTCTGTTCGTAGCGGTAACAGGTACCGTATTCAGCCAGGCGGTAAGGAAGGTCTTTATAACTCTTGGGTTCCGCATCATAAATCTTATGATGGTGGGGGCAGTTCATCGCTTTGAGATAATATTTCTCGCCATCCATTTCCATCGGAGGGAACATACTATCAGCATAATAAGGCAGGTGGCCACTGGTCAGGTACATGCTTTCTTTAGCGATATGTGGTGTTACCACCCGTTTGTACCCGGCCGCCAGTTCTGTTTCTTTTGCCAGCTTTTCTAATTCTTCAATAATAACGGTACCGTTTGGCATCCAGAGAATGAGGCCTGGGCCTACATTGTCATCCATCGTATAAATGCCCAGCTCCTTTCCCAGTTTACGGTGATCCCGCTTCTTGGCTTCTTCAAGCATATTAAGGTATTCATCCAGCTCTTTCTGGCTGGGGAATGTAACTCCGTATACACGGGTGAGCTGCTTATTTTTCTCATCACCCTTCCAGTAAGCCCCTGCGATGCTCATTAGTTTAATTGCTTTAATAAAGCCGGTATTCGGAATATGGGGGCCGCGGCATAGATCAGTGAAGTTTCCCTGCGAATAGAAAGTGATTTCACCATCATTCAGGTTGTTAAGCAAATCAAGTTTGTATTCATCCCCTTTCCCGGTGAAATATTGAATGGCTTCGGCCTTCGGCATTTCTTTTCGCACATAGCTGTTACTTTGTTTGGCCAGTTCATTCATCTTCTTCTCCAGCGCCAACAGATCATCTTCTGTCATCTTTCTATCACCCAGGTCCATATCATAATAAAACCCTTTCGGACTTTCCAATGCAGGGCCTACCCAGAATTTTACACCGGGGAACATGGCTTCCACTGCCTCGGCCATCAGGTGGGCAGATGAATGCCAGAAGGTCATTTGCCCTTCCGTATCATTCCAGGTCAGCAATTTTAAAGAGGCATCACTATTGATTGGCTTGGTTGCATCCTGCACTTCTCCGTTGATATTCGCAGCAAGTACTTTCCGGGCCAGGCCTTCTGAAATGGACTTCGCCACATCGAGTGCAGTTACACCTTTTTCATATTGCCGTACAGCCCCATCTGGTAATGTAATATTGATCATGAATTTACTCCTCTTATTTGTCCGAAGAACCTCCTTCGGAAGAGGTGCAAAATTAACAACTTCTTGCCAGTTGTCCCTCATCCAATACGAACATATTCGTTAGTTTTGATGCCAAGATGAAAAGTTCCGGCATGAAGCAGCTACTACTCTCTTTTGTTTTTGCTTTATCTCTTTTCGCCAGTAAAGCACAGGACATTACCGGCATTTGGCGGGGATATTTTGTAACTGACGACGGTGAACGGTATAAACTGGAATTCCAGATAGACAACTCCACCGATTTCTCCAAAGGTGTTTCTTATTCTTACCTCGATGTTCGTTTCTACGGAAAAGCAACTATGACCGGCAGTTATAGTAAAGTCGGAAAAAACCTGAAAATACGGGAGATAAAAACCGTTGAGGTGAAGAATATGACTGGTGGCGGAGCCTGTATCATGAATTACAATCTTTTCTATACCCGTTCCGGTAAAGAAGAGTTTTTGGAGGGTACCTATCTTGGTAAAACAGAAGTGAAGGATGGCATTAACCCTTACAAATGGGGCCAGTGCGGTGGCGGCAAAGTATTTCTGCGCCGGGTAGTTAATTCCGATTTTTATGTGGAACCTTTTCTGAAAGGCAAACTGAAGAACGACAGGCCCATTATTGTAAACCAGCCACCCAGGAGGGATACCGTAAAAACAAAACCGGTGGTAGTCAAAAATCCCCCTGTCAAAACGAATCCGGAAATAAAAAACCCGCCTGTTGTAACCAAACCGGTAACAAAACCACCGGTAATTAAAGACACGACGAAGACCACTCCCCCCGTAATAACCAAAGTAAATCCACCAGTCGTCACACCCCAACCAGAAGTGCTGAAAACAAGGACGAATGAATTGGTGAAGGTATTGACAGTAACCAGTCCTGAGGTAATTGTAAAACTTTACGACAATGGTGAGATAGACGACGATACTATTTCCGTTTACCTGAATAATAAAGCCGCCCTTTCATCCAAAAGGCTGACAGCTTCCCCCCTCATCATTAAGCTAAAAATGGATGATGAGAACGATGTACAGGAGCTGACCATGGTGGCTGAGAACCTGGGGCGCATTCCACCCAATACATCACTCATGATTGTTGAGGCCGGTGAGCAACGTTTTGATGTGCGGATTACGTCCACTCACCAGAAAAATGCGGTAGTCCGTTTCAAATACCAGAAACCCTGAGTTTGACGAAAGGCAACCGTTTCTGTAAATTTTAATCCCCGGACACCGGTTTTTATCTACTTTGCTGGATATGCGTAAATTCTTAGTTGTATTACTTGCAACCTGCTTTTGTTCGGGCGTCCTCGCCCAGGATATAAATGGCACCTGGCGTGGCAGGGTGGTTATGGCTCCTTCCGGCTGTTTCCCTGTGTATAATATAGAACTGCAATTGCAGGTTGTCGGCAGCCGTATTACCGGCACCGCCTACCACTTTTCCGATTCATCTAATTTTCTAAGGGAAAATTTTGAAGGCACATACAACAAAGACAGCAATAAGGTTACCATCAAAGAAATTGGCATCGTTACCTTCCGGATTAAAGAAGATTGCGTACCCTGTATCAAAACATACAACCTTACTTTTCATAGAGGCGGCGGTAATGTGGTTACCGATGAACAACTGCGCGGCACCTGGAATACCGCAACGGGTAAAGCCATAGATGGCAAAACCGTTTGCGATCCGGGAAGTATTGTGCTGAACCGGTCAGAAAAATCGGTGTTTAAGCCCGAGCCTAAACTTCCTGAAACACTTACCAAACGAAAAATTGAATTGGTAAAAGAGATTAAAGTGGATACCGGTGTTGTTAAAATTGATTTCTACGATAATGGACAGATTGATGGCGACACCATTTCGGTTTTTGCAAACAACATGCCTGTTATTTCCCGCAAAATGCTTACAGCTAAACCTGTGTCCATGAACATCAAAATAGACATGAAACACCTGGAACAGGAAGTTATTATGGTGGGCGAAAATCTTGGCACCATACCCCCCAACACTGCATTAATGATCGTAAACGCCGGCGATCAGCGTTACCAGTTGTACCTCACATCCGACGAGAAGAAAAATGCCATGGTGCGTTTTGTATACGAAAAACCCGTGGCTAAATAATTACTCCGGTTGTACCTGCTTCCTGTTTCGTCATATACCCTGCGAAAACGACTGCGTCTGTACCTGAAAGCATTGTGCCTCTTCTTTTTCAGATAATCAGCTTACCCAACAGTTGAAGAATAAAAAAAAATGCATGAACCGTAGTTTTACTATTGCAAGCATCGTATTTTCTGTGCAATTTTGCAGCGTTAAATCCCTACCAATTGAAAACATTTATACAGGTTATTACCCTTATTGCCGTTTCTTTTTTTACGCAGAACTTTAGCGCTACTGCACAAATATCTGTCACATCCACAGATGGTTACACCGTAAATATTGTTATTACTCCAAAAAGTATTATTGCCTCCTCTGGTAGCTGCCAATACGGCTACAACTATAACGTACAGCTGGATTATGCAATAACCTATACCGGCCCTAACCAGCCCTCTTCCCTCTATACCATGCAGGGTACACTTGGATGCGGATCTTCCAGTCATTTCTTTGATCTGCCTAACGGGCAAGCTAACGGAACCGTTATCAGCCAGTCAAATGTGTGGAATGGCGCAAGCACCTGCAATTCAGCTACCGTAAATAATCTTTCCTGCAATTTGGCTACGATTGAAATTGAAGGCCCTGGCATCAGCCACCGGTTCGTTACATTTAGTGCAAATACCAATGCAACACTGCCAGTACGTCTTACAAGTTTTAGCGCCTTTGCATTCTCTAATAAAGTAAAAGTAAAATGGGCGACCGCAAACGAAATAAACAGTTCCTCTTTTTCGGTTGAGAAATCAGTAAACGGCACATCATGGAGTACGGTAAAAACAGTCGCTGCGGCTGGTAATTCGGCTGAAGTGCGCAACTACGAAATGATTGATGACAACCCTGGTACCGGCACTATTCAATACCGTCTGAAACAGGTTGATATAGATGGTAAAGCTGAATACTCGGCTATCAGTGTTGTAAAACTTACGGAAGCCGGTTCGGTTGTAAGTGTTTTCCCGGTACCAAATACTGGCAATAAGATCAGCTTTACCGGGATTGATGCATCTGCTAACCTGTTACTGAGTGTGCATACACTGAGCGGTGTAACGGTATACAGTACAAGATTGGCCAACAGCAACACGGAGCTCCCATCATTGAGTTCGGGCAACTATATCATCCGCTTATTAAATAAAACAACAGGCGAAACCACCAACCTTCGCTACATGAAAATGTAACGGTAATACGTTTTGTTGTATTGGGTTTATTGTATGGCAATGTTCTAAGCCGCCACCATTCTTTTTCGTAACAACCATAGTTTTCTGATATCAGTGCTATCAAGAAAGCTATGGTTCTTTTTTCAGGCTGGCTCAGCGTATCAGTACGAAAGTCCCTTTGTATACCCGTTCGCTGCTTCCGCTTCCTGTTTTTACCATGTATACATATACACCACCGGGTTGTGGTTCGCCTTTAAACGTTCCATCCCATCCGCTACCGGTTGAATTAGTGAAGTAAATAAGCTGGCCATACCGGTTATACACCCGTGTTTCAAATTCTTTATACGCAGAAAGGGCCGGTATCATCCACGTATCATTTCGTCCATCATTGTTTGGGGTAAATGCCGTTGGGATAAATAAGTCATTATAGACAATCACTTTTACCGAATCACTGGATATACCGCATGACGATGAAACTGCTAATTCATATGTATACGTTCCTGCCGGAGCAGATACTTGTGGTTTTAACAATGAAGCATCATCGAGATGAATTACAGGCGACCAGGTATACGTAATGTTATCCCCGGTTACCTGGCCATCCAGTTGAACAGGTATTCCCACAACGGTAATTTTGTCCGGGCCGGCATTTGCACGGGGTGCCTGCTGTACCGTTATTAAACTATAGGCTGTATCCGTACATCCTTCTGCAGTTGAAACGATAAGCCGGTAATCTGTTGTTTGTGTTGGTGAAGCTACGGGGTTGCTTATAGCAGCAGAAGACAAACCAGTAGCGGGTGACCATATATAACTGTTTCCTCCTCCGCCAAACAAAGCGACTATATCCCCCTCGCAAATAGTGGTACCAGCAGGTGAAATTGTTGCTACCGGCGAGGGATTCACAATTACATCTGTCGAGTCAATCCCCCTGCACCCAGCCGTTGAAGTAACTTCTACATAATACCGACCGGTTGCAGCTAGTGTAACATCAGGAATATCGGGATTGAAAATGGTAGCAGCGAAGCCATTAGGCCCTGTCCATGCATACCGGGTTACTCCTGTTGTTGCCAGGCTCAATGTATTTCCAGCGCAAACCGGGCTGTTACTGCTTGGTTGGGGATCAGGGTTAGCATGTATCGTTACGACAAGTGGCTCTGATGCAATGCGGCAGGATGCATTGGCCATATTACCGGCTTCTGCTGCCACCAGTCTGAATGAATGTACAGCAGGCGGTGAATTAGGAAGAAAAGTTACGCTCATGGACGTTGCATTTGCACCGGGTAAGTCTGTATAGGGACCTCCATTGATACTCTGCTGCCATTGAAATAGTGGATTGGTAAACCCTGCAGACACAGCGCAGCTAAACATATATTGCTGTAATGGCCCTTCACAAAAGGAAATCGACCTGCCAGGTTCTCCTATAATGGATGAGTTGAGCAACGGCCCGCAAGGCCTGAAAGTAATATCATCAAGTGCAAGATCATTCCCGCACCCGCCACTGGCATTATTGGTAATGCGAACGATTACATCTGTAACCCCGGGCGGCGTGGTAAAAAAGAAACCTATTTGCTGCCATTGTGGTGAAGAGGTGGAACCAATATCGCCTGTATTGTAGCTCTGTATCAGGGCCCCATCAGTTCGTTCAATCCGGAAGGTCAGGTTAGGCAGAATGGGTGGGCTGCAGGCGCCGGGCCTTAGCATATTGATGACCCAGGCTGCAAATTCAAAAGTAGTGCCGCTGCAAATACCCCTTACCGTATCTACATAAAAATCGCCGGGTGTAAATGACGCATTCACCAGCATGAAATAACCACCTGGCTCACCGCTATGATCGCTGCTGAGCGTATGCCAGGTACTGCCATAACAGGCATTCGAACTGTTACGGACGGTATAAAAGCCATCATTAGGACAATCGTTGGCTACATAGGTATAGTTCGTTGAAGAGGCTGCCAAAGGCCCTCCGGGGTTACTGCCCGAACCAAAAGTTCTGTGCAAAATAGCCGGGCCTAAACTGCCCTGGCACAATTGTGCTGTAGCAGAATTGGTAAACAGGTAAATCAAAACTATAAAAAGCCCAGCAACCGGATACTTCATTAGTGTAAAAATAACTGTTATAGTGTATTGATGACATACTTCAACAGCACAGCAACAAAAAAGCCCCGACCTTGGGTCGGGGCACTATAATGAATACAGTTGGTTGTATTATTCGCCTGCTTTTTCTTCTGTTGCAGGTGTTTCATCGGCAGCTTCTGTTTTTGCAGCAGCTTTCTTAGTACCACCTGAAGAACGGCGGGTTTTCTTCGCTGCAGTTTTCGCTTCACCTTTTCCTTTACCGTACACTTCGTTGAAGTCAACCAGTTCAATCAGGGCTGTTTCAGCATTATCACCAGGACGGGCGCCCAGTTTGATGATGCGGGTATAACCACCAGGACGGCCAGCTACTTTTTCGGCAATGTTGCCAAACAGTTCGGTTACCGCTACTTTATCCTGTAAATAGCTAAATACCACACGGCGCTGATGCGTAGTGTTATCTTTTGCCTTTGTAATCAGAGGCTCAGCATAGACACGCAGTGCTTTTGCTTTTGCTACTGTAGTTACAATACGCTTGTGTTCGATTAACTGGCAGGCCAGGTTGCTTAATAAGGCATCCCTGTGTGCTTTTTTTCTGCCGAGATTTTTTACTTTGTCTCCGTGACGCATGACTGTTAAATTTGAAAATATGCAAACGTGGAAATGTGAAAATTGTCAGTCCTCAAATCCCTATTTGCAATTTTGGTTTAAAAAATTCGGCTGTACCGTGTCAGGAATTACAGCCTACTGTTAATACTTAGAATTCGCTTACATCAATACCCAGCTTAGGCAGGTCCATACCAAAACCTAAACCTCTTTCTGTAAGGACCTGCTCAATTTCAGCCAGTGATTTCTGACCGAAGTTGCGGAATTTCATCAGGTCTTCCTGTTCGTACTGAACCAGTTCACTCAGTGAATTGATTTTCGCAGCTTTCAAACAGTTGAATGCCCTTACAGAGAGATCCAAATCTTCCAATGGCGTTTTCAGTACTTTACGC
>CAYLRV010000046.1:0-38151 GCA_964386395.1 uncultured Chitinophaga sp. | reverse complement strand
AACGAATTGATTCTTTGGCTGCGGCTGGTGGACAGGTTGAAGGTATTTTCCCAACACCAGTCCGGCAACAAACTAAACTTAAAATTTATGATAACAGAACTGAACAGCTATGTACATTTTCATGGCGCCCCTGCAAAGGGAAAGATTTTAATGGTGGCCAGTTCCCCGGCCACCAGCAAACAAACCGGATGGCCCATTGGCTTCTGGGCAGCAGAATTAACGCACCCCCTTCATGTATTTCAGGAAGCGGGTTATGAAGTCGAACTCGTGTCTACAGAAGGTGGAAAAGTTGAAATGGACAGCTATTCCAACCCCACTGACCCCAGCGGCTATTCAGCCCATGATGTAATATCCCTCGGTTATTTACAGCAGCCATCTTTTATGGCCATGCTCAACAACACCAGGAAATTAACCGAGGTTGATCCCGGCGAATATGCAGCTATTTTCCTGGTAGGCGGCCAGGGGCCTATGTACACTTTCCGGGGAAATAAAGAACTGGAAAAATTGTTTGCTGCGTTTTATGAGTCGGGAAGACCAAGCGCTGCTGTTTGTCATTCCACTGCTTTACTCCTCGACGCCCAAAAATCGGATGGTGAACTTTTAGTAAAAGGTAAAACATGGACTGGTTTTGCAGACGCCGAAGAAGCATATGCCGACCAGGCAGTTGGTATGAAGATTCAGCCTTATCGCATTGAAGAAGAGGCAAGAAAAATTCACGGCACCACATTCAAAGTGGCAGCTCCGTTCAGTTCCTATGCCATACAAGACGGCAACCTGGTTACGGGGCAGCAACAAAACAGCGGAGCAGCTGCGGCCAGATTAATTGTTAATGCATTAAATAAAAACTAATGAATGCTATCAACTGGTTTGAAATACCGGCGCTTGACCTGGACCGGGCCTACCGCTTTTATACTGCCGTACTGAACAATCATGTGCGCAAAGGCAGTTTTGGCCAACAAGACCTGGTACTATTCGACGTACCATTCGCCACTGGCGAAGCCGTAGGAGGATCTATTGTGGTAAGGGACGATCTAAAACCCACAACCGAGGGGGGCATCTTGTATTTAAATGCTTTTGGAAAGCTTAGTGAAGCTGTCAACAAAGTGGAAGACGCCGGCGGCAAAATCATTTACGCCAGCATTGATCTGGGAAAATTCGGTTATGCCGCTATAATAATCGACAGCGAGGGCAATAAGATTGGCTTACTGTCAACAGAAAAATAATTAACGGAATTCTCCATCAGCTTCTGAACTGTAAACGATGATTGTAAAAAGGAACTTCAGCGTACAAAAAATATTCCGGGCTATACGCACAGAATTTTTATCCACGCTATTTGCTGCTACCCTGGTTTATACATTACATACACTGGCAGGTATTACAATCGTATTACCATTTGCTGTTGCTGGTATTCTCGGCTCTGCGCTGGCCATTTTTATTGCATTCAGAAACCAAAGCAGTTATGCCCGCTGGTGGGAAGCCCGCACCACCTGGGGCGGCATTATCAATAACAGCCGCATTTTCGCCAGGCAAATCATCGCTAACACAGATCATGCTGTTGCTACCGGCAAAGCCGGTACACCGGAAGCCAGTGCGTATAAAAAAGAAATGATTGACAGGCAGATTGCTTTTGCACACAGCCTTCGGCTGCATCTGCGAAGACAGCATGCCCCCGAAGAATATGCACACCTGCTTTCAAAAAAAGAATGGGAGACTGTTATACAAAAACAAAACAGTCCGAATATGCTGCTGCTTACACAGGGGCTTCGCATTAAACAGGCAGTGCAGCAAGAATTATTAGGCGCATTTGACAATATCAGCGTGGAACCAAACTTAGCCAGTTTTAACAACTGGCAGGGGGCTTGTGAACGTATTAAGCATACACCCCTGCCTATGAATTACCAGTATTTTACCAGGCTGTTCTTGTATGTTTTTATTGTTGTTTTACCCCTTTGCCTTATTGGCGATTTTGCCAAACTAAATATTGACTACCTTGTTATTCCGGTGAGCGTCATTATCAGTTTTGTGTTTGCTGTTATGAATAAAGTGGGAGAGATAAATGAAAGCCCCTTTGAAAATGAAGTGGCTGATATACCGATGACCGCTCTCTGTAATACAATAGAAAGAGATCTAAAGGAAATGTTGGGTGAGGTTTTGCCGGAAAAGGCAATGCCTGTTAACGGTTATTTATTTTAATCAGATAAAATATGAATATTGCTATTATTGGTTCGGGTAATGTGGGTGGTGCCCTCGCACAGCAATGGGTAAAAGCCGGACATACCATTTTAGTAGGTGCAAAATTTCCGCTGAGTGATAAAAACATCCGGCTGGCCACCAAAATCGGTGAAGACCGGTTTACCACAGTAGCGGGTGCGGTAAAACAGTGCGATGTCGTTTTACTTGCTATACCGCCTGCAGCCATTTTCGACATCATTGAACAGATGGGCGATACAAGCGGCAAAGTAATCATAGATGCCACGAATACCATTTCGAACAATCCGGGCGACTACAAAACGGTATATCATTGCCTTGCAGACAAAACAAATGCAGAACTGGTAAAATGTTTTAACAGCACAGGGTTTGAAAACATGCTCAACCCTGTATATAATGGAGTGGCCATTGATATGTTTATGGCGGGTGATAGCGAAAAGGCCAAGCACATGGCCCAACAGTTAGCACTAGATTGCGGTTTTGGTTCATGTATTGACTTTGGAAAAGGCGACAAGGTGGAGCTCCTTGAAAAACTGGCTTTATCCTGGATTAATTTAGCCATCATGCAGGGCCATGGCCGGGATATGGCCTTTAAAGTTCTCCGCCGGTAAGCGGTCGTTTGCCTACCTGAAAAGATGGGCGCTCGCTAAATAACGCCAGTCATAATTATCTGCATAATGCGCCGGAAGGGCAGTTGCTGGTGTATCCAACACCGAAGGCTTAAGTACTTTTTCTTTCACCAGTTGCTCCCTTGCATCTTGTACCATTTTTACCATCTCCGGATGCGCCATCCATTTTTGCTGAGGTGGTTCAAATCCTACTTTATCCCTTCTCCATGTTATTTCAGCTGGCAGACGATCCTGCATGGCCGTGCGCAGCAACCACTTGGTCCAGCCCTTTCTTATTTTAAAATGAGATGGCAAAGAAAAAATGAACTCCACCAGTTCATGCGACAGAAATGGCAAACGAACCTCCCGCCCATGTGCCATAGCATTGCGATCGGCATAGCGCAGTAATTCTTCCAGCCCATGTGTGAAGGTGTTGAAGTGCAGTACGCCATTGAGCGTATAATAGTCAGGCGGAGTATAGTACGCTTCCTTGCTTTGTTGCTGTACAAAGTCTCTGGTAAGATATGGATGCTCCAGGGCTTTAATCAAGTATTGTCTTTCTATTACAATACTGGCAAAAGACGGAATCCAGGCTGCTATCTTATTCTTCCAGGTAAATGGTTCGCTCACACCCAATGCCCTTGCAGCTGATAATTCTTTCCGCCCCGACAATTTCCTGTTACGGAATAACTCCTGCCAGTACCATTTATAGTACTTATGATAACCAGCCAGGGTTTCATCAGCGCCCTGTCCGTCCAGTAAAACTTTTACATTATGCTGCTTTGCCAGCTCAAACACTTTATACTGTGCATAGATACTCGCCGAACCAAATGGCTCTTCCTGGTGATAACATAGTTTTTCCCAATCAGCACTAAACCCATCGGCAGAAACAGGTATGCTATGAAGCCCGGCTGACAATTTCGCTGCTACTTGTTGCGCATAAGCGGTTTCATCTTTTTCAAAACCCGGAAAGGATGCGGTGAACGCTGTGATTGGCGATTGGCGAGTGGCGAGTGGGGTGGCCAATGCAAGCACCGAAGAGCTGTCGAGGCCTCCGCTAAGGGAAGTGCCAATAGCTACATCGCTGCGCAGCCTGCGGTGCACAGATGTTTGAAAGAGATGCTTGAATTTTTCTATGGCCGCCTCATCGCTGATTTTTTTATCCTGGTATTCAGGATCAATTTCCCAATACTGTTCTACAGTGACGGTAAAATAAATTAAAGACAATTTCAGGTATGAAGCCGGCGGCAGTTTATTGATATGCTCGTAAAATGTTTCTTCCGGTCTTTCGGGGTTATCGGTATACCCAATCGTTATAAAGTTGAAAAGCATTTTCTGGTTGGGCTGCTTCGGTATTCCTGCGGCCCACAGTGCTTTCATTTCAGAGGCGAAAAGAAATTCTCCGTTTGAGCGATGGTAATAAAAAGGCTTTTCGCCAAACCGATCCCTTGCAGCAAACAGCTCTTTTTCCTTTTCATCCCAGATAGCGAAGGCAAACATTCCGTCAAAAAACTGCAATGATTCTTCTTTCCAGTAATCATAAGCCGCAACAATTACTTCGGTATCCGTTTGCGACCGAAAACTGTAGCCTTTCTTTTGCAGTTGGTCTCTTAATTCTAGGTAGTTATATATTTCGCCATTATGGATAATGGTGTATCGGTCACAGTAGTGCATGGGCTGTGCCCCGGCTGCACTCAGATCGATGATGGACAAACGGCGATGGCCAAGCAATACCGTATTACTGTCATTCACCCAATGCCCTTCTCCATCCGGCCCGCGGTGGGCAAGCGCATCCGTCATTCGTTGCAGATCTGCTATTGAATGCGAAGAGGGGCTGGTTTGTATAATACCGGCAATGCCACACATACAGGGCAAATATCCAACTAACAATTCCCAAATCCCAATTAATGGAGGACTTATTAAAATTTGATGGGAAGGCGTACTTCCGCATCATCCCAGGCCATCAGCAGGTTGGCACCACCTTCTGCTGCTTCAAAAATCATGGTGTAAAACTCAAGGGAGTTCTCTGTTTTTGTTACGGGCACTTCAAAGCGGGCAACATCCTCGGCAGGATCCTGTTGCAGGCCCCATGAATATATGTTGCTGTTCAGCACTACTGTCCACTTATCTGTTTGCGGGATGCAATAGAGAATGTAGCGGCCAGCTTTTATTTTCTTGCCTTCTATGGTTGCCGGGCTGAACAGTTCAAGCTCTGTTGCTTCATTGGCGCCAAGCCTCCAAGGCTCTCCATATTTCAATACTTCATGAAATATATGACGGCCCTGTAAATGCGGGCGGCTATATATTACCCTGGCCAGCAAAGGTGCGGCCTGGTGTGCCATTTTCAGTTTTGGATAATCGGCCGGAAAGTATGCCATATCCATGGGCGACATATCTATTTGTGCATACGGATTGACCGGATTAGGCCGGTTGCCATTCTTTTTAATCGTGAGTGTGTCTTGCGGAGACGTATTGCCGCCATTTTTATCCTTGCCGGACTTACCTCCACAGGAAGAAAGAATCAGACCTGAAATCAATATACCGGCAAATAATTTCATGCTTCAATTTTTGTTTTAGCAATTTGTCACATGCGATTAATTAAGCTTGATAGGCAAACTGCATTTTGTGTTATCCCATGCCACTACAAGATTAAAGCCCGCAGCCGATTTTTCAAAATACATAGAGAAATATTCTATAGTGCTGTCTGTTTTTTGTGTGGAAACCGTAGCCCTTGCCATGTCTTTTTTTGCATTATAGGCAAATGATCCCCAGGTGTCGGTGTCTTTACTTATTATAAAAGTCCAGGAATTATTATTATCATTCACCACAGCATACAAGGTATAACGTCCTTTGTTTACTTTCTTCCCCCCTATTTTAACATCGTTGAAAAATTGTATTTCTGTTGCCTCGTTTGCGCCAAGCCGCCATATTTCACCATATTTCACCAGTTCGCCATACACCACCCTTCCTGCTTTTTGCGGGCGGCTGTACGTTACCCTTGCTATAGGCGGTTCGGTGGTTTTGCCGTTCATTTTCTGAACCGGGTAGCCCACGGGGTAATAGCTCATATCCATCGGCGACTTATCAACTGCTGGAATTCCGGACTGTGCGGACAGGCATAAAAAAAATAATTGGAAAAAAGCTAAGAGGCAAAAGGCTTTTCGCATAGTTATTTATTGTGTGGTTACAAATGTAAAACGATTTGCCAGACAGATTGTTACCGCATGTACTAATCCGCATTTGTTAAATCCTGCAACTGCTGTATAACAAATGGCCTGATGCTGCTCCAAAGGTGATGGTAGCACTCCTGCAATGGCTGGTAATGCTGTTCAAACAACCGGAAGGCTGTTTCGCTTTCTGTTAAATAAACCGATCGCCGTACAAGGCCAAGCAAACTTCTTTCTGTACCGCTCCTAAGCCGGTAATTATACAACCAGTTATGTTCTTTCATATATGGAAACATCCGGGCAAACATTTCGGGAAAAAGCGCCTGGTCAGCTTCCAGCATCGCATACACCTGCTGCGAAAAGGCAAAAAGCTTTTGTTCATTGGCAAATTCGCTGGTATCATTTGCCAGGTAGTGATCATATACAACATCTACAATCGCACCGCTATACAACCTGTAAGTAGGGCTGAAAATTTTTTTTGCCTCCCGTGTAGCTTCATGATCATCGGTGTACCGATCAATCAGGCGGTGTAATTCAATACCCTTTTGTATAGACGAAGGATAATCAAACTTCTTTTTACCTTTTACAAAATCGCTGATCATGTTACCGGTTAGTATACCGGCCTGTGCAAAAGAAAGATATGCATGTGCAAGATAATTCATATTGATATGGTACAATATACAGAAACAATACGGAGGGCAGGTGTTCTGTTCTGACAAACTGTTCATTTATACACCTGTGCTTAAAACAGGTCATGATGCCGGTTTTAAACCTGTTAAAAAACATTAACAGTTTTTGCCATTAATCTTCTCTCACACCCTTTGAACACAATTCAACAAGCTCCGGATGTAACAGTTTCTACCTTTATAGCGTTATATTGATATAAAGCAGCAAACAGCACAGTATACCGCTCTTGCAATAAGGTAATAACAGAAATGCAATATAGTAAAGCCATGAATGTTTAAATTTTGTTTTGGTGTGTGGTAAAACAAACCCCGTTCTCACATTTGCTGAGGCGGGGTTTTGTATAAGCGGCCATTCTGCGTTAATGAACATTAACCCGCGTTAAACAGTTTAACATTGCTGTCCGCAAACAATCACTTCTTTCCCCTGAACACAATTCACTTGACTTCGCTTCGTCGCTATTTTATTTTTACATCGTAATTAAAAATTTCACTAACCAGTCTGCTACAGCAGGCACAACACTCTCAGCCATGAAAAAGTATATTGTATCCCTTTCAGTAATGCTTACAGTTATTACATCTGCAGCAATTGCTAACCCCGATCCTTCTTCAGAAGAAAAAGCAAAAGAAACATTCAAAAGAGAATTCGCAGGCGCCGAATCGGTGATCTGGAAAGAGTCGGGTGACTTTTATAAAGTTAGTTTTGTTTTAAGCGGCAATCCTGTTGAAGCTTACTTTAATGCCGACGGAGAACTGGAAGGCAGCGCCCGTTTTCTTACTGTAAACGAACTTCCGTTAAGTATTCTTACTTCTTTTACGAAACGTTTTGATAAAGCCGATGTGCTGGATATATATGAAGTAAATAATGCCGACGGTACTTCTTACCGTTTTACATTCAAACAAGATAACAAGAAGTACAGGGTAAAAATGGATACTGCCGGTAACATCAGCGAGAAAGAAAAAATCAAAAGCTGATTCATAACCATTTTTTAAAAGCCCTGCTTGAAAAAGCGGGGCTTTTGTTTTTACAATACTGTATTTTTGCGCCTGCCCGCTAAAGCCATATGCCCGGCGGGCTCTTTCGCAAAGTCCCCCGATGCTGCTACAGCCGGGGTCAGAAGGCGGTCACTTTAAAATTTTAAAAAAAATGAACAAAGGACCCGTTTCACAATTCATCCAGCATCATTATCGCCACTTCAATGCAGCAGCACTAATGGATGCCGCTAAAGGTTATGAGCAACACCTGACAGAAGGTGGTAAAATGATGATTACACTGGCTGGCGCCATGAGTACCGGCGAACTTGGTATTTCACTGGCCGAAATGATCCGCCAGGGAAAAGTGGATATTATCAGCTGCACCGGTGCCAACCTGGAAGAAGATGTAATGAACCTGGTGGCACACAACAGTTACAAACGCATTCCCAACTACCGCGACCTTACACCGCAAGAAGAATGGGACCTGCTTGAAAACCACTACAACCGGGTTACAGATACCTGCATTCCTGAAGAAGAAGCTTTCAGAAGATTGCAGCAGCACCTGGTAAAGCAATGGAAAGATGCTGAAGCCGCTGGCGAACGTTTTTTCCCGCATGAGTTTTTATATAAAACTGTTTTGAGTGGTGATCTCAAACAGTATTATGAAATCGATCCGAAAGACAGCTGGATTGTAGCCGCTGCTGAAAAGAACATTCCTATCGTAGTACCGGGATGGGAAGACAGCACAACCGGTAACATCTTTGCAAGTTATGTAATTAAAGGTGAACTGAAAGCAGACACGGTAAAAAGCGGTATTGAATACATGGTATGGCTGGCCGATTGGTACCGTAACAATTCTGCTGGTAAAGGTGTCGGCTTCTTCCAGATTGGTGGTGGTATTGCCGGCGATTTCCCCATCTGCGTGGTGCCAATGATGTACCAGGATTTGGAATGGCATGATGTTCCTTTCTGGAGTTATTTCTGCCAAATCAGCGACAGCACCACTTCTTATGGTTCTTATTCTGGTGCAGTGCCGAATGAAAAAATTACCTGGGGTAAATTAGATATTACCACACCCAAGTTTATTGTGGAGAGTGATGCAACGATTGTTGCACCCCTGATTTTTGCGTGGGTGCTTGGATGGTAAATGATATGTATTAATAGTAAGGAGCCCTGCTGTATCAGCGGGGTTCTTTTTTTGTTTATGTAATAACGCCGTTCTGCCTGTAAATAAAAACCCGCCCTTTTGCAAGTGCGGGTATATGTGGAGCAGGCTATACTGCATGTTTTAATGGCGCCAGTCCCTTCTGTCTTCGCGGCGGTCACGCACATCTTCACGTCTGTCACGTACATCCTCCCGGCGATCCCTTACATCTTCCCGGCGGTCGCGGATATCTTCCAGCCTGTCCAGTACACCGCCGTTGTGCATGGCGTCACGGCGATCTTCGCGGCGATCACGTACGTCTTCACGTCTGTCACGTACATCCTCCCGGCGATCCCTCACATCTTCCCGGCGGTCACGCACATCTTCACGCCTGTCACGTACGCCACCGCGGCATTGGGCATCCGCTGTATTGCTGGCAGAAAAAGCGATAAAAAACAAGCCTGTTAATACAAGCATTTTTACAATTTGATTCTTCTTCATATTTCAGTTTTTTAAGTTATTCTTTAATACAGTTACAGGAAAATAGACCGGGGCTTTTACCGATGGTTTAATCGCATTAAAAAAGCGGCCACACGGACCGCCTCTTTAACTTTTTATTTATTTATTAAAACCCCTTCGGCTTCTCTAAGGGTTTATCCCTTTTCAGCATTTCATTCCGGTTGGCCATTTCCCAGGCGGTATAAAATACTAACTGCGCCCGTTTAGCCATCAGCGGATAGTTTATTTTATCCGGCGTGTCTGTTGGTTTATGATAGTCTGCATGAGTACCATTGAAGTAGAATATGATTGGTACCCCTTTTTCTGCAAAATTGTAATGGTCGCTTCTGTAATAAAAACGGTTGGGATCTTTTGGATCATTATACCTTCTGTCCAGGTTCATATTTATGTAGGTATTGTTCACCATATCTGTTATGGGTGCCAGGTCAGAACTTATTTTATCATCGCCAATGATATAAACATAGTTGGCAGAATCTTTATCCTTTAAAAAATCAGTACCAATACGGCCAATCATATCAATATTCAAATCCACGCTTGTTTTATCCAATGGATAAACAGGATTGTTTGAATAATACGCACTGCCCCAAAGGCCTTTTTCTTCACCGCTTACTGTCATAAACAATATGCTTCTTCTTGGTCCCTTGCCTGCTTTCTTTGCTTCAGCAAATGCCTGCGCCAGTTCCAGAATCGCTGTTGTGCCGCTGCCATCATCATCTGCCCCATAATAAATAACAGAATCACCTCTTTTACCCACATGATCGTAGTGGGCCGTCAATACCACATACTCATCTTTCTTATCTGTTCCTTCCAGCAGGCCCAGCACATTGCTTACTTCTGTGGTTTCAAGATTGCGGGCAAGCTTGTAGCCGGCTTCTGTCTTATATGCTTTGGTGCTTAGTTTGCCTTCCTTCATCTTTTCAAAGATGTTTACACCATCGTCACCCATTATCGTTTCAGCTACCTTTACAGATACACTCACGGCCATGCCCTGCGCCTGGTTGCCCCGGTTTTCACTGGTGCGCCAGTAGCTGGTTGCCGTATTTGCTTTGCGTGGATAGTTATTATATACAATCAGTACGCCGGCTGCACCTTTTTGTAAAGCAGTACCTATTTTTCCGTTCGTGCTGGCCGGGCCAGGATTTGTTTTTCGTGCTGCTGCAGACGGTTTGTACCCTGCAGGGGCACCATCAAGTATCAGCACCAGTTTACCATTTAATGCTGGTGCATTTGCATAATCATTTATGCTGCTGTCAACAATACCATAGCCGGCAAATACGACTTCTGTAAAAGAAACCGGTGCAATATTGCTGGTGGTGATTGGCTGGTAATCGGTATGCAATTCCAGCTTTGTGCCATTTATGCCCAGTGCACTTTCTATCTGTCCATCTTTATAGAGTTTATATTTCTGGCGGTAGCTTCCGTTGTTACCGGGTTTTAATCCTATCGACTTAAAAAAGCTTTCTATATAATCGGCCGCCAATTCCAGTCCCGGCGAAGGCGTGTCACGGCCCCCCATTTCCTTACTGGCAATGGTGTAGAGATGTTTTTGCAGATCGGCCACGGTAATGGTAGCAGCTGCTTTTTCAGCATGTTTATCTTTTGTTTGCGCCTTCAGCAATGCCGGTGATAATACTAGCAGCAATGCCCATAAGTTATGCTTCATACATATTTTTTTAATGCGTACTTTTTAGTTGACGATGAGACAATGATAAAAGTAATCCCTTCCGGTATGGGAAGGGATAAAAAAGTTATGACCGGTTACGAATCAGGAGCAGGCGATTTTATTGACCCGGTTGGCATGCCTTCCGCCTTCAAAATCGGTGGTCATAAACAGGGCCACCATTTTCTCTGCATCTCCTTCCCGTACAAAGCGGGCGGGTATGCACAGGATATTTGCATTATTGTGCTGACGTACCAGTTTTACAATCTCCTCACCCCAGCATATACCGGCCCGTATGCCCTGGTGCTTGTTGGCCGTAATGGCCACTCCATTCGCACTGCCGCAAAGCAGGATGCCAAAAGCGGCTTCCCCTTTTTCTACTGACAGGGCTACCGGGTGGGCAAAATCAGGGTAGTCGACAGAATCTTTGCTATGCGTACCGAAATCCTTAAAAAGTAATCCTTTTCCTTCCAGGAATGAAATGAGTTGTTCCTTATAATCAAACCCGGCATGATCGCTGCCGATGGCTATTGGTTTTGATAAATCAAAAGGTGAGTGCATGCGAATTATTTTGTGTTAGGGTTGAGACTATAAAGTTACGAAAGTCTGCCTGTTGAACCGGGAGCCAGTTACCGGCTTCCTTAGCTCCACTCTTTTGTTTGTTTAGCCTTGTTTTTCTCTACCCGCATAGTAATCCATATCCCTGCCTGGTAAAGCAGGTATAGCGGTATAGTGACAATACCCAGGCTGAAAGGATCCGTAGTGGGTGTAATTATGGCTGCTACTATTAAGATAACCACTAACGCATGCCGCCAGTATCTCTTTAAAAAAGCAGAAGAAACAAAGCCGATTTTAGCAAGCAGATAAATAAGCAGTGGCAGCTGAAACAGGATACCAATACCCACAGTAGTGTATATCAGGTTCTCCATATAATCGGAGAAGGTGGGCAGGACAATAATCTTATCACTCAGGGTGTATGAAAAATAAAAATTAATCATAAACGGTGTGAGAATAAAATAACCGAAGAAAACGCCGGCAAAAAACAACAAGGAAACCCAAAAAACAATCCCTTGTGTTCTTCTTCTTTCCTTATCAGAAAGGGCAGGGCGTACAAATTTCCAGAATTCCCAAAATATATACGGGAAGGCAACTATAAAACCACCTACAAATGCCAGGGTGAAAGAAGATATAAATTGTCCCGTCATTGTATTGGCCTGGAATTTTGCATCAACACCTGCCAGGCACAAGGCATCGCCAAATCCAATCCTCGCCTCGAGCCAGCTACCTAATTGACAAAACCATTTGTTAGCAATAAAATTCCGGTCGGCAGGAGCAAAAAGTATCTTATCAACGATTTCACGTATAAAGATAAACACGACAATTGCACCCGCCAGTACGGCTATCACCGAACGGATGATATGCCACCGCAGTTCCTCCAGGTGGTCAATAAATGACATTTCAGCACCTGTGTCTGTTGTCTTTTTCCGCCTTCCTAAAAAATCGAGTAGAGCCATGGATTATTGCAAGGGAGCAAAGATAGGTGTGGGAGAGGGATTTGGGAATTTGGAATTAGGGATTGGAAATTTGTTTATTAGGTATTTGGAATTGGGAGTTAGTCGCCTTGCTTCCGGCGTTTGAGGTAAGCTATATATGCGTTTAGCTTAAACAGCAGGGCTTGTTGCTTTTCTTTCATCTCACTATATATTGCTTCGGATATATAGTTTTCATCAAGGGCGCTGGACAGATGGTCATATGTTTCTAATAACGAACCCCTGGATATTCGGCAAATCTGGATAACTTCCTGGTAATGATATCGTCCGTACCCTTCAGCAATGTTGGCTGTAATTGATCTTGCGCTGTCTTTTATTTGTGCAGTCAATAGAAATCTCTCGTCTTTGGGAAAACTGTTTGCAATTATTACCACTTCTTTACGGAACAGTTTCGCTAAAAGATAAACTTCTAACGTGTCTAACGTTTGCATAAAAATGACACTTTGACTTCTATGGTAAAACCCAAGTTAACTAATCCCCAAATAACCAATCACTAATCTACTTCAACCTTTTCATCTTTACCGTTTCAATACGGGTATCGGCCACGTTGAGGATTTCAAACTCGTAATCATCTATGATGATCCGTTCTTTTTGCCGGGGTATTTTTTCGTGGTAGTTAATGATAAAACCGGAAAGGGTCTCCGATTCCCCCCCATCTTCATCGAAGGCAAAGCCATATTTTCTCTCCAGGTAGTCAAGTTCAAGCCTGCCGGAAAACATGTACTCGTTTTCAGCCAGTTGTTTCTCTACAAACTCTTCGGTATCGTATTCATCATGTATTTCACCAAACAATTCTTCCAGCACATCTTCCATAGTAATGATACCAGCTGTACCACCAAACTCATCCACCACCCACGCAATGCTTTTCCGCTCACGGGAAAACTTTCCAATCAAATCTGTCGCACTCATGCTTGCAGGTACTGCCGGAATAGGCAGCAACACAGATTGCAGCATAGTTGGTTTTTTAAACAGGTCCAGCTGATGCACATAGCCGATGATATGATCGATATCTTTTTCATATACTACCAGTTTGCTCAACTTGGTTTCTACAAATTTCTGTTTCAGCTCGGCGATAGTCGTATTGCTTTCCACACCCACTATTTCTTTCCGCGGAACCAGGCATTGCCTGATTTTTACTTTTGGTAATTCCTGTGCATTTTCCAGCAACTGTGTGTTTCTTTCTGTCCGCTCATCTTCCGACTGGGGAACAAAGAGGTTTTTCAAATCGCCACTGCTCAGCGGCTCTTTATCTTTTATCAGCTTCAGGTTAAACACATATTTTAATATCCATTCGCTGAGGTCGATTAAGCCCGTGGCGACAGGTGAAAACATATTGTAAAAAAAATCGGTCAGCGGTGCTGTTTTTACCAGCCAGCTATTGCTTTTCGCCCTGAACCAGGCACGGGGTATCAGGCTTGTAAGTACCAGCACTACAAAAGTGGCAAGTATTATTTCTGCGCCCAGGCGAATGGTATGCGAGTGCACACGCAGGTAATCCCATACCGGCCGCATCACCGTACTCATTTGCAGAATAAGAAATACCAGAAATATATGATAACCGATCAGGGTTGTACCCAAGAAGCGGGCAGGTGATTCTATAAAGTGTGAGACAAGTTCCATCGAATGGCCGCCCTTCTTTTTCTTTACTTCCAGGTTCAGCCTGTTGGCACTGTAATAAGCCATTTCCACGCCGGCAAAAAAAGCCATCAGCAGAAGGGTGATGATGAAAAATATAATCGTATTCCAGGGTATCATATTGCGAAGATATTAAAACCCTAAAACTGCCTTATACACGGTCTAAAAACTGGCGGACCAGGTATTCTGCCTCATTGCAGGCCCGTTTCAGGTCATCGTTGATGATAATGCGGTCAAACTGGGTCTTAAACTCCATTTCATACGAGGCTTTATCAATCCTTGCCCGCAGGGATTCTTCGGTTTCGGTGCCCCTGGCCCTTAACCTCCGTTCCAGTTCATCAATAGAGGGTGGTTCTATAAATAAGGACAGGGATTGCACCGGAAACTGCTGCTGTATATTAATACCGCCTTTTACATCCACATCCAGTAAAGGGGCCTGGTTGTTATTCCACATGCGCTGCAGTTCACTTTTCAATGTACCATAGTACTTGCCCTCATACACCATTTCCCATTCTACAAATTCGTTGGCAATAATCCGCTCTTTGAATTCATCCGCCGTAATAAAATAATAGTCCACGCCATTTTTCTCATGGTTTCGGGGTTGCCTGGTTGCGCAGGATATAGAAAATGCCAGCTTTTCGGGCATGGCCTGTAGTAAGTGTTTGGTCACAGAAGTTTTACCTGCCCCGGAAGGTGCTGCGATGATGATGAGTTTGTTTTGCCCAACAGCCATGTGCAAAGAAAAGGGAAAGAAACGATTTTGTAAACAGCATTCGCCTGAAGAACAGCAATAGTTTTGCAGTTATGGAAAAACAGCAATGCCTTTTCTGCGGCAATCTTGTGCAGCTGGTGCATGTGCACGGCCATTACCAGTGCCCGGTATGTAAAACGAATACACTACCCTGTTGTGATGGTGATAATTGTGAGACGAATAAATTGCTTGACCCATCAACCGATTATAACTCAAATCCTGAAGAAGTTACTGATCCAAAAACTGGTCGTTGGTAAAATCCCGCCTGACAAGGAAGTAATTGCGAAACTCAGGACGTTATTATCATTTCCTTTATTGTGTGATTAATTTGTTGCCAGTTTTTGAGCATAACCATTATTTAGGGGGTTATAAAAAGTACCACCAGTTTTTAGAGGCCATCCGGATTACCCTAAACCTGTGGTACTACGCTAACCAAACCATGCCAGTTTCTTAGTAAAATATTTCGAGTATCTTTTTTTGCTTTTTGGAGTTTACAAAGCCGTAGGTCCTTTCATCCTGCTTATTATAAATATATCCCCCGGGAAGAGAGATAGAGATATCTATTGTATCGTTATTTACAGTAATTACTTTTCCCGGCATTTTTCTTTTAACAATACTGACCATCCGGATCCTCCTTATTTTATTGATACGCTCAATGTAAACAGGGTCATCTATAACTCTCCATTTGACACTGTCGATTACGACATACTTATCTGCCCCGCTATTATTTCCCAATCCACTGTTTTGAACTAGTAAGGTTTTGACTTTAGGGAAACGCTTACCAGGTATATAGAAGTAATAAATAAACCCCAGTACACATAAAAACAGGACTAGGATTATTATTTTCTTTGGTTTCATAAAAGATAATATTTAACACCCCCCTGCTTCTGGAGATGGTTTTGCTGTTTGTGTGTTCCGGGTTTGATCAGGACCAAGCTGCATATTCCTTATATACTGCCCTAAATCCCCCGGGTTACCGGACGTTGCCCAAAAACATGATTGAAGCGGGATTGTAGTACCAGTAAAGGATGTATATATATACGTCGCCACAGTAGTGCAATTAAGCAATGATAAATGATACTGCGGAACTGTCATCGTCTTTAATATATTTATATTCATCATAAATGTACTACCACTGGTACTTGTTGTAGTTAAACTTGCATCTGAGTTATAGGAAGTATCGATATAAAATCCGCCAGGGCTTGTAGGGCTTAAAGGCTTTACCGGCGACGTAGTTGGATGAAAACCGAAAGACCTGGTAATTTTTGAGCCGTCAGGTTTTATTTGCTCAAGTGTAATAAATGTATGCCCCACATCAATATCCCCATCAGAATCATAGCCCCAGCAATCAGATTGTCCGGGTACTGGCTGGTCAGCAGTTATAGTTATTTTATAAACACTTCCTGGAGTATTTGTGAAACATTTTAAATACTCATTCATATCCAGAGGTGGTTCGTCCGGTGGAATAATAACCATATTGTTGAGTACGTAAGTATTGTTGGCAACCCCACTTGTTGGTATCCATCCCGGTGGACATGGAGGTGGCGGGTTGGTTACATCTTCGCTTAGTATGGGCGGTGTACAGTTCGGTGGTGGTGGTGTCCATGTGGAGCCGCCGCCACTACCAGTCCCACCAGTTCCCGTGCCGGTGCCTGCTCCGGTGCCTCCACCGCTTCCACCCGGTGGCGCTTGCGGGTCGGACTCGCATAGCTCCCCATAAACAGCACACCAGTTACTTGTTCCTGGTGTACCCGCACAGTTCAGAAAATCACATCCATTTGCACACCAGGTATTCGGTGTGCCACATATCACGGTTTGTATGCAGATATTTCCGGTTACTTCAGTTGGCGCCTCCTCCTTGATAATAACCCTCGGCTGTTGCCCTGTGCCTGCAAATGAACCAAACAGGAGTGTATCAGTAATTGTGAACTCTCCATGACCAAATGTTTGGTAATCCATACGCATAAAAAACAAGGCCGTTGCTTCAGCAGTGGTATCGATCATGGGGGAACCGTGCACCCTGTTTTTATACTGCCAGTCGCAGGTAAAATATTGCGTTGTATCTCCTGCTGTAGTATTGATAACAAGGGAGGCATTTACAAAGTTTTCGTTTTCCCTTACAAACGGAACCCAATAACTTATTGTTGAATCAGGTTCATTGTCAAGATGGGAGACTTTATGTTTTGGCGAAATGATACTTGCTTTATCCCAGCGGGGATAACCCAACTGAGCTACTACCTTGTCTGTGAAATGATATTTCTCATTTTCCCGCCTTACATAGGCTGCTATCGCCGCTACGGAAGCGTCAACAGGAGCATATCCATTAAAAAATTTCGTGTATTTATTTGTTCTGTTCATTACATTTTCAACTTCTTTGTCCATTTTTCGGCATGCAGCCCATACTAACATTATGGTCACTACCCCAAAAAATGTTTTCAACTTTAATCGCATAAGCAACGTTTTTAGATTAATAAAAAACTAATTAGTTGCTTTGAGGTTATTTTTTGTTCGCTACATTTTCGTCGGCATAAAATTTTAATCACGAATAGTACTGCAATAGGGTGACGAGCCGCATTGCGGTAATTTTGACCGACACTCAGTCACTACGTCTTTCAATATGCTCAATTGTTGTAAACTCAGCCGGGGAAGTAATACAAGCTGTTTGTTTGAGGTAGGCTAATACAAACTTACATTATTAGTCCATTCAGGCAATACCGCATTTATGGTATCTTTTACCAGAAGCCTTTTTCCGAACCATATATTAAGGATTTCAATAAGCCCTCCCTAACGTATCACAAGCCGCTTTCAACAGCGAGTTAGCATCCATCGCATCCTGTCCTTTCTCCCAAAACATGACACCATTGGCCATGTCTTTTGCCAGCTTCGCTTTACGCTTGGTGGTGTATTGTCCATTGTAATAAATAGTATAAGGTGTGGGATGACCAGAAGCCGTAACGACTGCTGAGTCGTATTGTGCATTACCGCCCTGACCCAATATACCGTTATAGGTGAGTACGGTATTGCTCTGCGTTATGCCCGACGGCCTTCCATATGCAGGAATGCCTAAAACAGCTTTCGACGCAGGCATTCCCCTGGTGGTTATCCAATAGTTCAGGCAAACGGTTGCCAGGGTATAATCACTATGGTGACGATAAGGAACCGAAGTATTGAAATCATCATAAGCCATGATATTGAAAAAATCAACGTATGGAAATATTTCATTGCGGACTGCATCCCGGATACCACCTGCATATTTACCGGCTGTAATCGCACATGATAAATAATAACGTCCGTCCCGATGGAGTGAATCCGACAGTTCCTTCATCAGCGCCGTAAATGTTATATCCGTTCCATCCGTAGTGGTTGGAAATTCCCAATCCGTATCCACGCCATCCAGGTTATTGGCCCGCACCGTATTCATCACATCCTTTATAAAATTATTTCTGCCGGTTGCAGTTGATGCCATGTTTTTAAAATTGCCGGCAGCACCGTCATTTATCCCTAAAAACACTTTGGCATTATTCGTCCTGGCTTTATCTCTTACAGCTACCAGGGTGGATGACGGGGAAGCCGGTGCCGATAAAGTACCTGATCCATTGACCGAATAAAACGCATACACCACTACATTCGTCATCCTGAATTTTACATCAGGTACACTGCTCACACTCCGGTAAGACGGGAGATAACCTACTACATAATAACCAAAAGGCGCCGGGGCCTGAATAACAGCATAGGTAAAAGAAGTGGCCGTACTGTTACACGAAGCCGATGAGCCGCCTGTATTTTTTGGCCTTACATACCAGAAATAGGTTTGTGATGACACCGTATTAAGAGCGGGAATACTTGTGCTGGTACCTGTAATATCTGACTTAATAACAGTAGCCGTGGCCGCCGAAGTGCCCAGGTATAAATCGTAGGAAGTGGCTCCGGACACCGCTGACCAGGAAAAATCAAAAGTTGTGGCTGTATTTGCTATAAACGACCCTGCTGCGGGGCTTATATTACTGGCACATCCCGGGGGCGTGGGGTTCGAAGGATTAGACGGTGTACTGCTTTTTTTACTGCAAGAGGCTAAGAAAATGGTGGCAAGGAATAAGGTTACAAGCGTTTTTTGATACGGCATAGATTGAATTTTCGGTTGTCAAATTACACTTTTACCACGGGTATTGGTTTTGGCAACCCCTTTTTTTTATAGTAGGTTTGTTTTCCAAAAATTTTCAATATATGAAGAAGATTCTCTTAACGTTTGTCTTGTCAGTTAGCCTCTTCCTGAAGTCTTTTGCTGATGAAGGTATGTGGCTTCCCCTGTTACTTGGTCAGCAGGTATACAATGATATGGTGAAAAAAGGCCTCAAGCTTACCAAGGATCAACTGTATAATATTAATAAAGCTTCGCTGAAAGATGCTATTATCATTTTCGGTGGTGGTTGCACCGGTGAAATCGTAAGCGCCGAAGGCCTGATCTTTACGAACCATCACTGCGGTTATGATGCGATAGCTTCTGCGAGCAGTGTGGATCATAACTACCTGCGGGATGGATTCTACGCAAAAAATAAAGGTGAAGAAATTCCAACTACTTTATCTGTGCAGTTCCTGCTTCGCATCGATGATGTAACAAAAGAGGTGATGGACTCACTGGCAAAACTGAGTGGTGCCGAAAGGGTGCAAAGACAAGCGGCCGTACTGGCTGCTATCAATAAAAGAATGAGCGATGCAACGAAGGGAATTGAAACAAGGATTAGCCCGCTGTTTAAGGGCAACCAGTTCCTCGCATTTGTATACCAGCGTTACTACGATGTACGCTTGGTGGGCACGCCTCCTGAAAGCGTTGGCAAATTTGGTGGTGATACGGACAACTGGGAGTGGCCGCGCCATACCGGCGACTTTTCGGTATTTCGTGTGTATACAAAGCCAGATGGCAGCCCTGTCAAAAGAGACGAAGGAATTGAAGGTAATATTCCAATGAAGCCAAAATGGTACCTGCCCGTTTCGTTGAAGCCTTTAAAAGATGGTGATTTCTCCATGATTTGGGGTTATCCCGGCAGTACCAACCGTTATGAAAGTTCTTTTGGTATCCGCCTCGCCACTGATATCAATAACCCCACACTGGTGAAGCTCCGTGACGCACGCCTGAAATATATGTTTGAAGAAATGAAGAAAGATCCGGCTATCAAATTACAACTGGCTTCTTCCTATGCAAGCATTGCTAACTATTGGAAGTTTTTTGATGGTGAAACCAAGCAGTTGCTGAAGTATGATGTAGAGGGGCAAAAGAAAGCGTTTGAACAAAAGTTCATTACCTGGGCAAAAGGAAAACCTGAATATGAAAACCTGTTTACTGAATGGGGTAACGCCTATGACGCCTGGAGGCCTTATGCAAAACATCGCCAATATATGACTGAGGGCATTTTTGGATCGCCGCTTATTGGGTTTGCCTCTTCCTTATTGAACCTTGAAGCCGCACTGGTAAAAACAGGCAGTTCACAAGCCGATATTAAAAAAGCAGTGGATGCTGCTAAGGCTAACCGCACGGCATTTCTTGAAGGAGAAAACAAAGCATCTGATCAAAACATCGTGGCTGCAGTAACCCGTATGTTTTATGAGGATGTTGATAAACAACAGCACCCGGTTAGTTTTTATGGCACATTAAAAAATACATATGGCCCGCTGGATGATGATGCCACCTATAAAAAATATGCCGCTGACATGTTTAGCAAGACTATGATTTTTGATGATGCAAAATGGAATGCATTCACGGCCAACCCGGATGCCGTCACGCTGCAAAGCGATCCTGCATTTGCCCATGTCAGTACGTTCTATACTAACTATAGCAGCAAGTACCTGCCCCTGTTCCAGCAGTTCAACGCTAAGAATGCTGAATTTGGACGCCTGTATTTAAAGGGTATTATGGAAATGGATCCGGCCAAAGCAAAAATGATGTATCCGGATGCTACATCTACCATGCGGGTTAGCTATGGCAATGTAAAAAGTTATCGCCCCCGGGATGCTGTGTTTTATGACTATGTAACCACGTCGAAAGGTTTATTGGAGAAATACAAAGCAGGCGATTATGAGTTTGATTTGCCGGCCAACCAGATTGAACTCCTGAAGAAAAAGGATTTCGGACAGTATATGGATCCAACCCGTAAGGACCTGGTGATTGGCTTTATCACCACCAATGATATTACCGGGGGCAACTCTGGTTCCCCTGTTATTAATGGGAAGGGTGAGTTAATTGGCCTGGCTTTCGATGGTAACTATGAAGCACTCAGCCATAAACTGGCTTTCGACAAAGATCTTAACCGTACTATTTGTGTTGATATCCGTTATGTGCTCTGGTGTATCGACAAGCTTGGTGGTGGAGCTAATATTATCAAAGAACTGAAGCTGATGAAGTAACTCATTGAGTTTTTTTATACAAAATGGCCTACCAGTTTCTGGCAGGCCATTTTGTTTTATGCCAACCTTGTCAAATAATTGAATATTTTCGTTTTTAAAGTACCTGTTTGAATTGTTGCCGAAAAATATTTTCTCTGCTCATGGTTTGCTGCTGCAGCTTAGCAGCTTCTGCGCAACTGGATGGCTTTAGTTTTTCCAGCAATGCCAGCCTGCTGCGATCCTTTAAAAAGGATCAGCGGTTCATTGTACTAGGTGCTACCAGCCAGGGGCATTTTCATTTCAGTCCCAGGAACGAAGCCTATGTCTGGTTTTCGTATTTTACCAACGGCAAGTTTACCAACAAAGAAGTAATAGCAACGGCCAAACAGCCCGCAACGGTTCCGCAACAAATTGCTTATTCCAATAAAGCCAATATGCGTCTGCGCCATCTTTCTATTGGCTGGAAACATTATGTAAAAGGAACATACAAAATAGAAAAGGGTTATTCCTTATATACACTTGCAGGCCTTGGCGTTTTGTTTGGTTCAGTCACTAACACGCATTCACAGTATATAGATACTGCTGCTTACAATGTGCCTGTTCTTCCTGATAAGGGGGCGTATAAACGGTTAACGCTGGATCTGGGTGTGGGCTGGGAGCGGCCACTCGTTGGTGATTTTTATGTGTATGCTGAAGCCAAAGCCCTGTTGCCGACAACTGATTATCCCACCAATTATTTGTTTATAAATAACAAAGCGCCGATTAGCGCATCCGTTGCAACCGGCCTGCGTATCCTTTTCTAAACGCTTATTTCATTTTTAAATCGAAGCGGCCTTCCGTTACGGTGAGTAGCTCCGGGGCATTGTACAGGTTCATGGCATTAAACTGGAATGTACCGGCAATTATCTTATTGGGCATATCCAGTTTGGTTACCGTTACCGATCCTGTATTTGTTGAAGAGGTAATCCATTCATTTTGCGGACTCAGGTTTCTTTTTACATAGTAGGCATAATTGCCACTCAGCGAAGGGTGGTTAACATTTGCATTTAACTGATAAGTACCAGGGCCAGTTACATTGTCAACACAAATCACAAATTCTGTTTCATTCGGAGAGGAGGCAAAATTCCTTGCATTAATCGTTAGCCTGCCGCTTACAATTATAGATTCAAGCAGGTTGCTGGCCGGAAAGGGACCAAAGCCTTGTGGCGCCCATAAATTTCCGTTCACTTTAGCGCCAAATGTATTCGTGCCCGTGTCGGTAGCAGGTGGTAACTCTTTAATCTCCTTTTTACAGGAAATCAATAATGTAATTAAGGAAAGTGCAAGGAGGGTTTTTTTCATAAAAGATGGATTGTTCATTAAACGGTTTTTTGTGGCTTTTTGGTATTCATTCTTCTCAAATTTGTCAAAAACAAGGCCAGATTGCAAGGGCGGCTGGTTTATCTTTACCCTTTTATTTTAAGGCTTATGAACCAATTACTTACCATTCGTCAGACTGAGTTGTATAAACTCTCCGTTACGCTGAAAGAACCCTTTACCACATCATTGGGCACCGACACGGCTGCACAGAATGTGCTGGTGAAAATAGTGACGGAAGAAGGCATTACCGGCTTTGGCGAATGCAGCCCCTACATGCCCATTAACGGGGAGAGCCAGGATACCTGTTTTATAGTGGGCCAGTACTTTGCTACGGCATTAAAAGGTAAAGATCCGCTGCAACTGAAACAGTGTATTGATTTAATGGACCGGATCATCTATGCCAACAGCAGTATTAAAAGTGCATTCGATATGGCGCTATACGATATTGCGGCGCAACATGCCGGTGTACCCTTGTATCAATTCCTGGGCGGAAATAGAGACAAGCAAATAACCACAGACTATACCGTCAGTGTCGGCGAGCCGGCAAAAATGGTGGCCGAAGCCATACGTATAAAAGAACAGGGCTTTCCCGCTATAAAAGTGAAGCTGGGCAAAAACGGCAAAGAAGATGTAGCACGCATAAAAGCGATTCGTGAGGCTATTGGCCCTGAAATACCCATCCGCATAGATGCCAACCAGGGTTGGAAAGTAAAAGAAGCCATTGAAACGTTGAATGCCTTAGCTATATATGATATACAATATTGCGAAGAACCGATAGCCCGTTGGAAGTTTATGCAATTAAAAAAAGTGCGGAAGCATAGCCCTATCCCGATAATGGCTGATGAATGTTGCGGCGATGATCATGATGCAGAGCGGCTGATTGCGCTTGGGGCTTGTGATATGTTTAATATCAAACTGGGAAAATCCGGTGGCATATACAAAGCTATAAAAATAGCCCGCATGGCTGAAGAGGCTGGTATTGTTGTACAAGTAGGCGCCATGCTCGAGAGCCGTTTAGGGATGACAGGTTTTGCGCATTTTGCATTGAGCAATTCGGCTATTCATCATTTTGACTTTGATACAGCGCTTATGTTCAGCAGCGATCCGGTAACCGGTGGAATACAATATAAAACCGGCGGTGTGGTGGAAGTGCCAGAGGTACCAGGGCTGGGGGCTACAATTGATAATAAACTACTGCAAGAAATGCAACGGGTAGTTATTTAATGGATTAGCGGGGTTATAAACAACGTCAGCTAAAACCCACACTCATTTTTCTCTTATTGATTTATAATAGCTGATCGCCTTAAAAAAACGTTCTGCTAATTCAGGAGAAGTGTCAGCAAATACGGGAATGCCAAACTGGTTAATATGTTTTTGCGCAGTGCCGCCGCTTCCGGTGTTTCTTACTGAAGTAAAATCACCTTCAACCTTTGTTATTCCATTTTCATTGCTGATAAAAACTAACTGTTTGCCCGGCCAGTCTGCACCCTTCCGGATAAACACTGAATCAATCTTTCTTATGTCGGCTATATACCGGAGGGATTTATACACTGTTTTGTTCTCATCTCCTTCTTCATACTTTGCGATACTGAATTGCCGGGATGAATACCATACGGACAATGTAGTATCTTCAAAACCCGCTTCAAATTTTAGCTCCCCTTTATACTCATTTTCAAAAGGATTAAAAGCAGTGTCCCTGTGCCGTAATAATTTAGCCGTAATCCAGTCCTGGACATCTGCTTTGTCGTTTTCAAAATACTTGTAGCGTTTTTTTTGATTTCCATGGCAGGAAAGCAGCAGTATAAACAGGAGTGGTAATAGTATCAGCTTTTTCATGGTAGTGTATATTATTGGTTATACAAGCTTTTTACATGTAATGCTGCTACTAACCGATATACATAAGACAAAACCGATATTCCAATACAGTTTAAAACGGGGAAATTTGGTGGATACGGAGGGTATTGGTAGCCTAAATATACGATGCCGGACACCCTGTTCACAAGTACATGTTTATGGTATTTTTTACCGTCCCATAAACACCATCAATATCTGTACATCGCTGGGATTAATGCCGGAGATACGGCTGGCCTGGCCCAGTGTACGGGGTTTTATTTTGGAGAGTTTTTCGCGGGCTTCGTTACCCAGGGAAATAATTTTTTTATAGTCGAAGCTGTCTGGTATCTCCAGTTCTTCGAGCTGCGCCATGCGGGCAACTAATTCTTTTTCCTTTTCAATATACACGTCATATTTTACCTGTATGGCGGCTTGCTCTACCGCTTCTTTTGTAAAAGGACTCAGTGCTTCTTTTAGCTTTGGTAGTGCATCTGCAAAATCAGCCAGTTCCACCATGGGGCGCAATAATATTTTTTCTGCTTTTTGCTTCTCTGAAATTTTGGAAGAATCAATCTGTTCAAACCAGCTATTTATTTCGTTGGGCTCAACCGGCATTTCTTTCAGCACGGTTTTTATCTTTTCTACTGATGTTCTTTTCTCCAACACTTTGTCCATTCTGTCCTGTGAAGCAAGACCAAGGCCATAACTTAATTCTGTAAGACGCAGATCGGCATTATCCTGCCGGAGCAGTGTCCTGAACTCTGCCCTTGATGTAAACATGCGGTAAGGCTCCTGTGTGCCTTTGCTAATAAGGTCATCAATTAATACACCAATATAGGCGTCGCTTCTTTTTAGTATTACAGGCACTTCTTCTTTTGCTGCCTGGTGTGCATTGATACCTGCCATTAATCCCTGGCAGGCAGCTTCTTCATATCCCGTAGTTCCATTTATCTGTCCGGCAAAAAAGAGACGTTTAATCAGTTTTGTTTCGAGCGAATAATCTAATTGAGTTGGCGGAAAATAATCATACTCTATAGCATACCCGGGACGAAACATTTTTACATTCTCAAATCCCACTATATTACGAAGAGCTTCGTATTGCGTTTCTTCGGGCAAGGAGGTTGAGAATCCATTTACATAAATTTCCACCGTGTTCCACCCTTCTGGTTCTATGAATAGCTGATGGCGTTCCCGTTCTGCGAAGCGGTTTATCTTATCTTCTATACTTGGGCAGTAGCGCGGGCCTACGCCGTCAATCCTTCCGGCAAACATCGGGCTTCTGTCAAACCCGGTTTTCAGTATATCATGAACCGTTTGATTGGTGTAGCTAATCCAGCAGCTTCTTTGCCTGGTAGGTTTTGGGGTTTTGGTATAAGAAAATCCAACAACCTCTTCATCACCCGCCTGCTCTTCCATCTTGGAGTAATCCAGGCTTCGGCCGTCTATCCTGGGCGGAGTACCTGTCTTCAGCCGATCGCTTTCAAAGCCAAGAGATACGAGTTGTTCCGTTATTCCAGTAGCTGCTTTCTCAGCCATTCGCCCTCCGCCAAAGTTTTTCTCTCCTATGTGTACAATCCCATTCAGAAATGTGCCATTGGTTAGCACCACCGACTTTGCCTTTATCTCATGCCCAAGACCGGTAATTACTCCGTAACAACGACCATCCTTCACTAACAGCCCTTTTACCATATCCTGGTAGAAGTCAAGGTTGGCGGTATTCTCCAGCATTTCCCTCCACTTCAGGTGAAAAAGCATGCGGTCGTTTTGTGCCCGCGGGCTCCACATCGCAGGGCCCTTACTTCTGTTCAGCATCCGGAACTGGATGGTGCTCAGGTCTGTTACAATGCCTGAATAGCCGCCCATGGCGTCTATTTCCCGCACTATTTGCCCCTTGGCAATACCGCCCATGGCCGGATTACAGCTCATTTGAGCTATTGTCTGCATATTCATGGTCACCAAAAGGGTTTTGGAACCAAGATTTGCCGCTGCTGCTGCTGCTTCACAGCCTGCATGGCCAGCGCCTACTACTATTACATCGTATTCGGGAAACATGGGGTGCAAAGGTAGTCAAACTAACCGCTTTAATAAGGTTAAAGAGGGTTTTGCGGATTCGTCTTAAGGGATTGTTCCACGGGAAACATTTTCACAAACAACCTAAGCCATTTCACGTGAAACACTTGCAGTGGTTAGCGAGAGTATTTTCTTAGATAGTAATCTTCCATGGTTCGCATTTCCTGTTCCTGAACTTTAGATTTATCACCGTATCCGCACAAGTGCAGGGCTCCGTGAAATACCACCCGGTGAAGTTCCTGACGAAAAGAGACACCCAATGTTTTGGCGTTATCCTTTACCCGGTCAACGCTGATATAGATTTCTGCTGCAGTCTCATTGGATTCAGATAAGTCGAAGGTGATTATATCTGTGTAGTAATCATGTTGGAGAAACTGCTGGTTGATTTCCAGCAGCCGCTTATCTGAGCAAAAGATATAGTTGACAGAAGCAAGCTTCTTTTTTTCTTTCCTAAAGATGGATTCAATAAACTGCTTAAGATCGTTACGCCTCACCAGCGTAACCGGCACCTCGAAAAAGAAACAAACTTTTGATACTGAAGCCATAGTTTCAAAATTCGTAAAGAATTACCAATGAACAAGATTAGATTTGTTCCTGAATAACAGGAACATGATTACGAGGTTATCTGACTTGAAGCCGGGACAAGAAGGGATCATCAAAGAGTTCCAGGACAATGATATTTTTCTGAAACTGATGGAGATGGGCTGTGTACCCGGCGAACGAATTTTATTGGAACAAATCGCTCCCTTAGGCGACCCAATATCTGTGAATGTATCCGGCTACAGGCTCAGCCTGCGTCTGGATGAAGCAGAGCATATTTTTGTTGAATTAAATCATTGATTATCAATATTTTATATGAAAATAGGGCTATACTTTGGCTCCTTTAACCCTGTTCATGTTGGCCACCTGATTATTGCAAACTATATTCTCAATGAGACAGACATCGAAAAAGTCTGGTTCGTAGTTTCCCCACAAAACCCTTTTAAAGAATCGGCCTCACTCCTGAATGAATACCATCGCCTGCACCTGGTAAAGGTGGCCACCGAAGACGATAACCGTATCAAAGCTTCAGACATAGAATTTACACTCCCCAAACCTTCCTATACCAGCGCCACGCTTGCCTATTTAAAAGAGAAACATCCCGAACATGAATTCTGTATTATCATGGGCAGTGACAGTTTCCAAAACCTCCACAAATGGAAGAACTATGAGGTGATTATAAAAGGCTATGACATCTATGTATACAACCGGCCAGGCTTTGAAGTAAGGAATGATATCGGTGCGAGATTAACGATAGTTGATGCGCCACTCCTTCAGTTGTCAGCAACATCCATCCGGCAATTAATTAAAGAAGGAAAATCTATCCGTTATATGGTGCCGGATATAATAAGAGAGGAAATTGAGAAGGGTGGGTACTATAAAAAATGATATGAGAAAACTTATACTTAGCATCGTAAGCCTGATATCTGTTACTGCAAATTCGCAGAATAAATTTGAAGAGATGGTTTCAACCAAGAGCTGTAACTGCCTTTCTGGTATTGATGCTATAACTATTGATGACTTTACCGAGTGCATGACAGCCAGTATAATTGAAGATAAAGACCTGCTTGAAGAAGAACTCGTCAAAAATAAAATTGAATTGTCAAAGGAGGGTGGATATGCCTTTGGTAAAATGATTTCAACAAAACTAGCCGTCTCAATGATTTTTACTTGTGACAAATATTATCAGCTGATGGAGTCCGGTCGTGAAACCATGCGCTTGTCACATAATAAAGACTCGCTTCAAGCCGTTCTGCTTGAGCTTAATAAGAAACCTGAAGACCAACAAAACTCAGCCTTCTACCGGGAACGTGGAGTGGTATATTTTTTATTAACCAATTTTCACTCTGCAATTTCTGATTTTGATAAAGTGCTGATGGAGGAACCGGTTACCATCAAGATGACACCGAATAGCCTCCAGAGCATGGTATTTAAGGCCTGGTCACTTGAACAGCAAGGAAATTATGATGAATCCATAGCTGTCTATGATAAACTAATCCCGCTTATCAATAAACCAGAATTTCTGATGTTACGGGCCATCACCCAGCGAAAAAAATCAGAGAAGAAATAGATTTACTCTATAAAAAGTAACCCAGTAACAAAACGCCCAACACAATAAAAGGTGGTGGAAGCTTCGTATAACACAATACAAGAAATGTCGATAGCATCACACCGATACTGATAAAGCTCGGCAGGGTCCAGGCCCCCATCGATATATCCTTCATAATATATAATGTAGAAGCGAGGATGATTCCTACAACCACGGCATTTATACCTTCGAGTGACCGATAAACGGCCGCATATTTTTTTAGATTATTCCAGATCGGAAAAAAGAAAAGCACCAGCAAGGCGCTGGGTAGAAATATGGCCACCATGCCGATCAGGCAGCCCAATACCTGCTTGCCGGTTCCCTCACCCCGCATAGCCATACCTCCGGTAAATGAAGCGATAGAAAATACAGGTCCCGGCATGGCCCGAACAATACCCATTCCCGTGTACATATCTTCCTCATCTATCTGGATGGCGTTTGGGTTTTTAATTTTTATTTTTTTCTCCTCAGGCCGCACACTCCATTGCTCATACATCATCGGAATTAAAACCTGCCCCCCTCCAAAAACAAGGCTCCCCATACGATACGTATTTTCGAATAAGTTGATCGGCTTCCGTTCAGGCCATTCGTCAATACGGGCCCTTTCACTAAGAAATGCTGCAAGGACAAATATGATCCCAAACAGCCAAAAGTTCCACCACTTCACCTTTTTGGGCTTCAGTTCTGTTTGCGGTATTCGCTTCTGGCTGAAATTCGTAGCTATACCAGCAGCGAGGATCAGGGCCGGTATTACCCAGGGTTGTCCGAATAAAGTATAGGTAATGACCGCCCCGGCCACCATAATGACCCAGGTAATCGTATTTTTTATCGCCGAAGGAAAAGCCATAAAAGCTGCATAGGCCAGGAAGCCAACTGCCATCGGGGGAATGTATTTAAAAACATCCGCTCCAATTTGCCGGCGGTCTATGTACTGCAACAGAAACGAAAGGGCCCCCATCAAAATACTGGCTGGCAAAATCCAAATGAGCAGGGTAACAATTGCCAGCGGCACTCCACCCCTTTTATAGCCTATCAGCGTAAGCGTTTGTGTGGACGAAGCGCCCGGCAGCAACTGACAAAAAGCATTATACTCCATCAGCTCTTCTTCTGTTACATAGGGTTTTTGCTTCACAAAGTTTTTCATCATCATCCCGATATGCGCCTGCGGCCCGCCAAAGGCAGTAATGCTGTGCAGCAGCACAGTACGCAGAAAAGGAAGATGACGTAAGAGCATATGGCTTTAAATATAAAAAAATTCAAGGTAGCATTATATGATAGAAAATACAGGCCCAAGGTTACACCCATTTACAGTACATTCATAGCAAAAAAAGATGAAGGGGTTCTTTTTTATCCTGTCCGCCTATGTTTCGCTTTCCTCAATAGCGCAAACGGATATTCAAAAGCTGAAAACAAAAGCCAACCTGGCTGCCGATAATATTGAACAAAAATGTATTGCCTGGCGCCACGACTTCCATCAAAACCCGGAGCTTGGCAACCGCGAATTCCGCACCTCCAAAATCATAGCCGATCACCTAAAGAAACTGGGCCTGGAAGTAAAAGAAGGGGTGGCTAAAACGGGAGTAGTGGCCATTCTCAGGGGAGGTAAGCCCGGTCCCTGCATTGCCCTGCGGGCAGATATTGACGCCTTGCCAATTACAGAACGGGCAGATGTACCTTTTGCATCAAAAGTAAAAACCACGTATGAGGGCAATGAAGTAGGCGTGATGCACGCCTGCGGCCACGACACACATACAGCTATGCTGATGAGCGTGGCCGAGATACTAACTGCCATGAAAGCCGATATAAAAGGAACCATAAAATTCATTTTTCAGCCTGCTGAAGAGGGGGCGCCTGCAGGTGAGGAAGGTGGAGCAGCCCTGATGGTAAAAGAGGGAGTGATGGACAACCCGAAAGTTGAGGCCATTTTTGGTCTGCATATAGAATCGGATATACCAGCCGGCACGATTGAATACAAACCTGGTGCTTTTATGGCTTCAGCGGATTGGTTTTCCATCAAAGTAAAAGGGAAGGGCAGTCACGGTTCGCAGCCATGGAAGGGCGTGGACCCGATACAGGTGTCTGCACAGATTATCGGGGGACTTCAGTCAATTGTTAGCCGCCAGATGGAACTCACCAAGGCGCCGGTGGTAATTACTGTTGGAAAAATTCACGGTGGTGTGCGCCAAAATATTATTCCCGAGGAATGTCAGCTGGACGGAACAATAAGAACCCTCGACAGTAAAATGCAAACAGATGTACACCAGCGAATAAAATGGACGGCTGAAAAAATTGCCGAAGCCAATGGTGCAAAGGCGGAGGTAAGCTTTGATACCAAAACACTGGTTACCTATAACACACCCGAGCTCGTAAAGCAAACAATACCCTCCTTACAATCGGCCGCAGGAGCAGCAAACGTAACCGAAAGGGAATGGGTAACCGGTGCAGAAGATTTTTCTTATTATGGTACGAAAGCACCAGCCTTCTTTTTCTATCTCGGCGGTATGCCAGCCGGAAAGGACAGGGCTAAAGCACCCCCACACCATACGGCAGATTTTTATGTAGATGACAGCAGTATGAAAACAGGCATCAGGGCTTTTTGTCACCTGGTAATTGACTATTTGTATGCGAAATAAAGTTTACGATTAAAACTCAGCTATGAAGCAGCTGCTTATTTGTTTGTCCATATTGTTCTCACTTGCGTTGGCTGCACAAAAAACAGACAACAAACTCGAAGCAAGACTTAAAGAAACAATAGCGGGGTACAATGGTGATATTGGCATCTATGTAAAAAATCTCCGCACGGGCAAAACAGTGATGCTGAATGCTGACACCATTTTCCCTACGGCCAGTATTGTAAAAGTGCCCATCCTCGTGGGTATTATGGACAGAATTGAGAAGAAAGAACTGCAATATGATTCGGTGCTTACCTACAAAGATTCCTTATTGTATGCTGGTTCGGATATTCTCGGTTCCTTTAAAAATGATGAGAAGATTGTTTTAAAGAAAGTCATCATGCTGATGCTGACCACCAGCGATAATACGGCAAGCCTCTGGTTGCAAAGTATGGCAGGCGGCGGTGCCCGTATCAATGAAATACTGGAAAGCCTGGGCCTTATCAATACAAGAGTAAATTCCCGTACTCCCGGCAGAGAAGCATACAGGGCGATATACCAGTGGGGGCAAACCACGCCAAAAGAAATGGGTACACTATTCGAAAAGATATACAGGGGTGAAGTTTTTTCAGCCGAGGCATGCGATCGTATGATGCGCTGCCTTGGCAGAAACTATTGGGATGAGGCAGAAGCTATTTCGCAGATACCCCCGACTATCGAAGTATTTAGTAAAAATGGCTGTGTAAATGCCAGCCGGAGCGAAGCCATGATTGTAAACGCACCAAAGAACCCGTATGTGTTCTGCATTTTTACAAAGAATAATAAAGACACCAGCTGGACAAATGACAATGAAGCCTGGGTGATGGCGAGGAAAATCTCGAAGTTATTGTGGGAGTATTATGGTGGGAACTGATTTTGTTTCCCGCAAAGACGCTAAGAACACAAAGCCATTTTGCTATCGTAATATTATAATCGACTCTCTTAACACCTTTAACGTAACCGACAGTCAGAGCTTTATTAACTTTCTAACCTTATTATATCAGGATTTCCTTTCTAACCCCGAAAGCTGACAAAGTAGAACGTTACCCGAATTCCTGGAAGCATTAAGTGCATATACAGAAGATATTCAAGGTTATTACGAAAATATACGGCTAAATGTAAATGCCGATGAACCGAACTGGTCGACCTTTGCAGCTATATTTAAAGGTGCAAAATTCTATGAATAGACAATAAAAAGGTTATCTCCCTTCGCAAAGCCCGGGCTTTATTTCAATACTTTCTTTGCGCCTTTGCCGGACATCTCACTTAAACAACGCATACACCACCCAGCTCATTACATAAGCAAGCGCCGTCATATACACCAACTGAATAATAGGCCATTTCCAGCTGCGGGTTTCGCGGCGTACTACGGCCAGGGTGCTCATACACTGCATAGCAAATACATAAAATATCATCAGCGAGAGGCCGGAAGCAAGGGTGAAGACAGGAGTGCCGTCTGCTTTCACGGCCGTTTTCATTTTCTCCATCAACCGCAGGTTATCTTCATCATCATCCCCTACACTGTATAAAGTGGCCATAGTGCCTACAAAAACCTCCCGGGCCGCAAAGGATGTAATCAGTGCAATACCAATCTTCCAGTCGAAACCAAGCGGGGCAATAACGGGCTCAATGCTCTTACCCATGATGCCGGCATAGGAAGATTCCAGTTTTTCATTTTTCAGATCAAGCTCCAGTTGCCTTTTATCAGCCCCCGCCTGCACCATCTTTACTTCATAATTCGTTTCGATTTGCCTCATGGTATTGCCCGGGCCAAAGGAGGAAAGGGCCCAGAGAATTAAACTGATAACCATGATCACTTTACCGGCCTGGAATACAAATATCCGGGCCTTGTTGATCATCGTTGTAACCAGGTTGCTCCACCGTGGTGAGCGATAAGTGGGCAGCTCAAGTATAAAAAAGCTTTTCTCATTTATCTTAATAAACCATTTGGCCACATAGCTTACTATCAATGCCATTACTAATCCCAATAAATACAGGCCCATCATTACCAGCCCCTGCACACCGATAAAACCAAAGAGATAGGTTTTGGGTATGACCAACCCGATTAATATAAAATAAACAGGCAGCCGCGCCGAACAACTCATCAACGGTGTAATCAGTATCGTTAGCAGCCTTTCTTTCCGGTTTTCAATATTCCTGGCACTCATGATGGCCGGCACGGCGCAGGCAAAGCCACTGATCATGGGCATTACACTTTTACCGTTCAGCCCCACACTTCGCATCAACCTGTCTGACAAAAAGCTGATCCGGGCCATATAACCGGTGTCTTCCAGCAAGGTTATTAACCCAAAAAGAATCATAATCTGGGGTACAAATACAAGAATGCCCCCCAGCCCGGCCACCACTCCGTTGATAAGGAGGTCCGACCAGCGGTTGTCCGGCAGGGAAGTATGCAAGGCCCCGCTCAGTTTTGCAAAGCCAAGTTCAATCCAGTCCATCGGATATTGTGCCAGCCAGAATACGCTTTGAAACAGCAAGAACAGCACGCCCAATAAAATAACATAACCCCATACCCGGTGGAGCAGCAGGTTGTCCAGCTTTTCAGTAAACAATGATTTTTGCAGCGGATCCGGTTCTGATACCGACTGCTGCATGATATGCCGTATGCGGCTGTACCGCTGTACAATTTCTTCAGCCTGCGTTTTTGTAGGGTTGAATTTATGATTGACCTCTATCTGCTCTATCGTATCCTGCATGGACGTTTCCAGCGCAAAAGACTCATGATTGATAAGATAGTGGACTGCTTTATAATCGCTGAACAGCGGAAAATGACGTTTGATATCATCCACCGCCTGACCGGCGATGGCTCTATTATCTATAAAATCTCTTACTGGAGATTTATAGGCCTGTTGTGCCGTAAGGCTAATTGCCCTTTTTAACTCAGCAATACCTTTATTCTTTCGCGGGTTCACGGACACCACCGGCACACCCAGCTCCCGCTCCAGTGCCGGTATATCTATTTTTATACCCTTGCGCTTGGCCAGATCCATCATAGTGAGCGCAATAACCACCGGTACTTTCAGATCAATAATCTGCGAACAGAAAAGCAGGTTGCGCTTCAGGTTGCTGGCATCGGCCACAGCCACCACCACATCCGCCTTAATGGCGGCATCTTCGTCAATAATTACTTTGTAGCCAATCCATTCATCCGGCCGTTTGGGGTAAAGGCTATACATACCCGGCAAATCAGTAACATCGGCCATGGCATTTCCCAACACAGTCTGGCCCGATTTCTTGTCGACCGTTACTCCGGGAAAATTGCCCACCTGCTGCCGCAGCCCGGTCAGGCAGTTGAAGAGGGAACTCTTCCCGCTATTGGGGTTACCAACCAGGGCGATATGCAGCTTGTTATTCTCCACTAAAAAAGGTGGGCAAAGGTAAAATGACCCGCATAAACGACCTTACGATATACGGTGTTTGAACACTCCTATGCGGAAAAACCGTTAAACCTTCATCGAACTGCAATAAAATTAAAACAGTCTGGTACTTTTGCCAGCAAACCGATGAACTTGTATATGAGAGCCGCCTTTTACCTCCTTTCTTCTGTCGTAATTATAACTGCCTGCTCGCCGGGCAAGAAAGCTGCCGTTGCAGCTGATAAAAACGCCTATATCATTGACAGCCTTAAAAGCCATATAGGCTACCTGGCCGACGATAAGCTGGAAGGCCGCAGAACCGGTACCGCCGGTGAAGCACTGGCTGTGGCCTATATCACGGAGCAGTTTAAAGCTGTTGGCCTGAGGCCAATGGGTACAGAGTACTATACGCAGTCATTTACGGTGAATGAAGGAAAAAGAATTGACTCTATCACAGAGATGAGCATCAATGGTAATGCATTGGCAGTTGGTAAAGACTTTTTTCCTTTTCCATACTCACCAGATATTAAAATAGATGCCCTGCCTTCTATGGCTATACAGGAAGCTGATATGCCCTGGTTTTTTGATCTGAAAGAAACACTGGAAGAAAATAAAAACAACCCGCATTTTGATTTACCGGACTATGTGCGCAAGAATTCAAAAAAAGCCGCTGACAAAGGGGCTACCGCCATAATCTTATATAACTCATCAACCATTGATGATAAGTTGGCTTTTGATAGCAAGGATCGTTCAGAGAAACTGACCATTCCTGTATTGTATGTTACAAAAATGGCCGCCGAAAAATATTTTACGGACAAAACAGCAACGCTTCAGTTTAAGGTACGCATTGGTATTTCTGATAAAAACAGGAGAGGCGAAAATGTGATCGGCTATATTGACAATAAGGCCGCAACAACCGTTGTCCTGGGTGCACATTTTGATCATCTTGGTTATGGCGAAGATGGCAATTCACGGCATACAGCCCATGAACAGGCCATACACAATGGTGCGGATGATAATGCAAGTGGTACAGCCGCATTGATTGAACTGGCCCGCTTATTAAAATCTTCTCCGGCAAAAAATAATAATTATCTCTTTATCGCTTTCTCCGGTGAGGAGTTGGGATTATATGGCTCTAAACATTTTGTAGAAAACCCGACTATTGATTTAAAAACGGTGAACTACATGATCAATATGGATATGGTGGGCAGGCTGAGCGACAGCACAAAAGTCTTAACCATTGGCGGATACGGAACATCACCCGCCTGGCCTGCCTTTGTTGACTACGAGCCATATACGGGCAATATGGTAAGTGGCAAAACAGCAATAGTTAACCCCAAACTAAAAATAAAGATTGACAGCAGCGGCACCGGCCCCAGCGATCATACATCTTTTTACAGAAAAGATATTCCCGTACTGTTTTATTTTACCGGCCTTCACACAGACTATCATAAACCAAGCGATGATGCTGATAAAATAAATTATGCGGGAGAGAAGCTGATTATCGAGCATATTCTTTCGCTGATCAATGCGATGAACAGTCAGTCTAAACTGGCTTTTCTAAAAACAAGAGAAGCGCAAACCACCACTTCTGCAAGATTCAGTGTAAGCATGGGCATTATGCCCGACTATACCCATGCAGGTACGGGAGTACGGGCAGATGGGGTGAGTGAGGGAAAGCCTGCGCAGAAAGCGGGACTGAAAGCCGGAGATATTGTGATACAAATTGGTGATTTTTCTATTTCCTCCCTCGAAAGCTATATGCAAACATTAGGCAAGTTTAAAAAGGGAGATAAAACTAAAGTAAAATTCATGCGGGGCAACGAAACACTGGAGGCAACGATCGAATTTTGATGTAGTTAACACTAAACATGAAACTGGTTCTCGACAATAAAGAACTTACCGAGGGTTTCTTTGAAGACACCCGCCTGCTTGGCGTAATGGCCCCGGTAAAGGATTACCAGTTTTGCTGGCATCTGAATACGAATATCGGCCTCGACTTCCGCTTAAATAATGATATCGAGATAAAACTTATCAAGAAGAAGAGAAGCTATTTCTTTTCTGTGTACGAGTTTTCAGAGCCCAATCGTTTTCTATCCCATTATGTTTACAACAACCAGTTTGATGGCGAGTACCTCTTGCCGGAATTCAAGCACCTTGATTTTTTGTGGCTGATGAAAGGAGATGAAGTGGGTGATGATGCGCTGCAGCAAACTATTCAAACAATACGCTCCATCAACAGTGTGCAGCTGGTGGTGGAACTAACGAATGAAAAAATAAAAAATAAAGAGCACCTTGTTTTTTAGGCCGCTTCTTGTAAAATTGCCGGAGGTAATATTTTTGTGCTATTTTTTCTTAATTTTTACACGAAAGCACATTGCTGTTGGATCCTATTCGTGAAATTGGTGTAATTCGTGGCAAACAAACTAAAAACGATGTGGGAAGAAAAAGATAATAAGCTGTACAGAAAATTCCAGTTCAACAATTTCAGCGAGGCTTTTGCCTTTATGACCCGTGTGGCTATTGAAGCCGAAAAAATGGATCATCATCCGTTGTGGACCAATGTATGGAATACGGTGGAGATATGGCTCAGCACGCATGATGCCGGAGATATTGTTACCGAAAAGGACAGACAGCTTTCCAAAAAAATTGATGCTTTATTATAGGCGCCTTGCCGTTTCCTAATTCATAATGACCTTTCACAGGATTATTGTATTTCGAAGCACAGATCCCTGTATATTGTTTAATTGATTAAGGTCCTGTTACACTTTTATTCATCCGTCTCATGAGAATACTAAAATACTAGATTGCTTGCCCGCCGCTTCCACCATACTTATGATTCGCCCGGCTGCTTTTGGTTTTAATGCCGAAACTGCAACGAACAATTATTTCCAGGCTGTTCCTTCACTTGATATAGCTGCCCAGCAGCAGATGGCCCTGCGGGAGTTTGATGCCATGGTAGATAGCTTACGCCAGCATGATATACATGTGGTGGTGATTGATGATACCATTAGTCCGCCTAAACCCGATGCCATTTTTCCAAATAACTGGCTCAGTACTTCACCGGATGGAAAAGTGTTTGTTTACCCCATGTACGCCCCCGTAAGGCGGGAGGAAAAACGGGTAGATATTCTCGATTACTTATCCGGTCATTTCAAGGTCAGCGGTCTGCAGGACTGGAGTGAATATGAAGCCGAAGGCAAATATTTAGAGGGTACGGGCAGTATGATCATTGACCATGACAACAAGCTCATTTATGCCTGCCTGAGCGAAAGAAGCAATCCGGCGTTATTGGAAAAATATGCAGCGGCAAATGGTTACCAGGCTATTGTATTTCTGGCAACAGATAAAACCGGCAAACCGGTTTATCATACCAATGTGGTAATGGCACTGGGCGAAAAATTTTGTGTGCTCTGCGAGGAAGCGATTGATGAAGAGTGGGAATTAATCGCTGT
>CAYLRV010000045.1:0-39538 GCA_964386395.1 uncultured Chitinophaga sp. | reverse complement strand
CAGGTTACGGCTTCCGAGTATTAAACGTCCGTTTACAAAATTCAGGTTAGTACCAACCCTGGCATTCGAGTTAATCAACGAAACGTTGGAGGTGTTATCTATTTCCAGGTTAGGAATAGTATTTCCGCCCATATCAATAGTTTGGGCTGCTGAACCTTTCATTTGCAAAAGGCCCGGGCCTTGTATATCCACATTACTGGTTACATTTCCCTGTACGGTAATAACACCGCCTGACTGAATATGAACGGTTGCATTATCAATATAAAGTTGGGAAAAAGAAGGAGCGGCAAAACAGGTTGCGGCTAATAACAGGCTTGCTATTTTCATAAGCTTTGTTTCAATGGTTTATATCTGACCGAATTCCGGTGTTAAGTTACGGCAAGTTAATTTCTTAACCGCCGTTATCTTTTAAAGATTTAGTAAACGGGTGACTACGGTGAGTAACCGGGTTTTCCCGCCCTAAAGGTCGTGCATCATCCCCTCGTTGCCTATACCACAAACAGGTGATTTTATCCCCATTTCGGACTATTTAGCAAAAATTATTCCTTTCAGGCATTTCGGCCAAAAAAACTTTTAAAGCGGCGGATGAAACGGAAATAGAACTCCTTATTGAAGAGCTGGGAATCGTGCATGGCCTTATAGGTAAGAAAAATACCAACCGGCAACAGCACAAATGTGGCCATCCACATGCCGGTAAACGGAGTCAGGCTGTTTTCTTTTGCCATTTTCTCACCGGTAGTGCTGGAAAAATAAAAAGCCATGAAGAGTATTATAGCAAAAATGAGGGGTGTACCCAATCCTCCTTTGCGAATGATCGCTCCCAGAGGTGCCCCTACCAGAAATAACACTATACAGGCCAGCGAGATGGTAATCTTGCGGTGCCACTCAATTTTATGACGCCGAAGGTTCCGCTCCCTGTCCTTTATTGTTTGTGCAAATGATTCAGCGCTGCCTTTTATGGAAGACGCAGTCGCACCAACAGACTGGCCAATACTCAAACGGGCTGAATCGGGTAATATATCATCAAATTTTTTAATTTTTTTCTCCAGAGGCGGCACTTTCACGGTCAGTTTCAGTTTTGGGGAATCCGCATAAGCCCCAAAAGTGGTGGACATGAAAAGTGATTTAGCCAGGTCTGTATTCACCTTACCGTTTTCCTTATTCAGTGAATCAATGGCCACAGACAATTGCCGCATACTTTGCATCTTCTCATTATTCCTGTTCACACTGTCATTCGTGCGGATGGTAAATCCAAGTGTGCTCAGGTCAAAGCGCTTTTTGTACTCTTTAAATCCTATGCGTATAAAATCACTATTGCGGTTATCATAGGAATTTCCCTTTTCCTGGTAACGCCAGCCATCCTTCAGGTTAAACTCAAGAAAACGTTTATCCGGTGTAACCCGCATCACACCGCTGCGGGCTATAATAAAGTTGTCCTGTAACTGGTTCCCCTGTTCATACACGATTACATCCCGGATGATACTGTCATTACTTTCCTTTTTCCCGATTTTGATGGCAAAGCCGGGAATTCGATCATAAAAAACCCCCTCTTTCAAATCGAAGGCGGGCTTGGCATAGACAATATCAGACAGCAGGGTCCGCTGTTTCAAATTAGCTACGGGTATAACGTTGTTGGAAAAAATAAACGCAATGCCTGCAATAAACAAGGTTACTATAAACAGCGGGCGCATAAAGCGAAGCAACGAGATACCTGATGCTTTGATGGCAACCAGTTCAAAACTTTCGCCCAGGTTGCCAAAAGTCATAAGAGAGGAAAGAAGGATGGCCAATGGCAGGGCCAGCGGCACCAGCGTGGCACTCAGGTAGAGTATAAATTCAAAGATGATATTTGTACTGATGCCCTTACTAACAAAATCATCAATATACAGCCAGAAAAATTGCATGATCAATACCAGCAGGGTAATAAAAAAAGTAGCCACGAATGGCCCGATGAACGCCTTGATAATTAGCCTGTCTAGTTTTTTGAACACGTATCTTTAATATTATGAACGGGGCAAAAATAAGGCTTTCACCAGAGGAGAAAGAACTGGTACAAAACAGTGAGTGGATTTTAACAAAGAACATTGTTCTCGAAAAGGCCACTCAGTTGCTGGCCCGTTTGCAGGAAGCGTATGAACAGGCTGTTCAATCGTATAAAAATTCTTTGCCCGCGGACTTCTTCAGCAGTTCACCAAAAATAACAAGGGGAGAAAATTATGAAGGGTTGCCATACCGGGTGCTGGATTACCCCGCCGTTTTCAAAAAAGAGGATATAGTTGCCATACGCACTATGTTCTGGTGGGGAAATTTCTTCAGCGTCACGCTGCATCTTTCTGGCCATTATAAGCTACAGTTTGAACAAAAGCTATCCGGCGCTGCTCCAATATTGGCCAGGGAGGGTTTTTATATCAGTAAAAGCCATGAACAATGGGATCACCGGTTCACCGCTGACAACTATGTTCCTGTTTCGTTATTGAATGAAACAGCAATTGATGCCGCCATAAAACAACACAGTTTTTTAAAATTGGCTGCTCATACAGGTATTGCTGACTGGGAAACAGCAACTGCAACATTGCTTGCGCAATTCACAATACTGATAAAAATATTGGCTGATTAATTACCTAGACGGTGAAAGAGATCTTTAACCTGGTAATCCCATAACATACTTTGATCCTTGATATCTTTTTTCTCTGCAAAGTCTTTAATGACAAGAATGGTCTGATTCGTAATTTCAGATTTCTCTATGCGAAATTCAAAGTACTCTTCTTTCGGGGCATTGAGCCAGTGAAAGCGGATAAATTTATCCAGCTCTTTTTCTACTACTTCGGCCTTATCAAAACTTCCGTTCCAGCCAAAATAATATGTACCATCTCTTTCGTCTACTTTTTCTGCAAACCATTCTCCCAGGCCGGCAGGGGAAGAAAGAAATTCATATAAGATGGATGGCGAGCAACGTACCGGGAACTCTAAAGTGTATAATTGTTTACTCATCTGTTCTACCTGAAAAAATTTGTATCGGGTGGCTGCAATAATAGAAAATAAATCATTGCGGCAAAATAAATTATGTGATATTTTTCCCTCTTCCGCAAATCCGTTAAACCCAGCCCGAAATAAATTTCGTAGATAATCGTTAAAAGGATGTCAAAATATATTTGGGAGGAACGGCCAAAAAGCATAAATTGCCCTGAAGTTCAAGCTGTTCTGAACAGTAAATGACACAGTGGTGGGTATTTTTTGAGTCATTAAGTGACAAAAAAAGAATTCTTAAACCCTTAAAATACACCATTCTTAAACACCATACCTATGAGCATGAGACAACTTAAGATCTCTAAATCCATTACTAACCGGGAATCCCCCAGCCTTGAGAAGTATCTCCAGGAGATTGGCAAGGTGGAACTCATCAGCCCGGAGGAGGAGGTCAAATTAGCCACCCTTATTAAGCAAGGCGATCAACGAGCCCTGGAAAGGCTTACAAAAGCTAACCTGCGTTTCGTGGTTTCTGTTGCTAAACAGTATCAAAACCAAGGACTTTCGCTGCCCGACCTGATTAATGAAGGGAATGTAGGCCTGATAAAGGCTGCCCAGCGTTTTGATGAGACCCGGGGCTTCAAATTTATTTCCTACGCCGTTTGGTGGATCCGGCAGAGCATACTGCAGGCATTAGCCGAGCAGGCCCGTATTGTGCGGCTACCGCTCAATAAGGTGGGGTTGACCAACCGCATCCAAAAGGCCTTTTCGCTGCTGGAGCAGCAATATGAGAGGGAACCCTCGGCCGAGGAACTGGCTGAAATGCTGGGTATGGACCTCGAAGAAGTGTCGTCCACCCTCGGCATCAATGCCCGTCACGTAAGTATGGATTCGCCACTCTCTGACGGGGAAGAAAATACCCTGATGGATGTAATGGAAAATCCGAATGCGGAAAAAACAGACGAAGAACTTTATCACAAACAGTCTTTAAAAACAGAAATAGACCGGTCGCTGAAAACGCTGACCGAGCGTCAAAAAGAAGTGATTTGCTATTTCTTCGGCATCGGGGTGGATCACCCGATGAGCCTGGAAGATATTGGCGAACGTTTCAGCCTGACCCGTGAAAGGGTAAGGCAAATTAAAGACAAAGCTATTACGAAGCTGAAGGCATCTAACCGGTGCGGTTTGCTCCGTACTTATTTAGGATAACTATTAAAACGGTACAAAGACAATAAATTTTACATTTTCAACTTTACTGCTAACCGGTTCTGCCACGAAGTAGTATCTTTGCAACTCCTTAAAAAGTGAACATTTTTTGTTCACTTTTTATTTTTACTGGAGCCGAAAACTAAAGAAAGATGTTTAATTCACTACAGGAGAAATTAGAAAGCGCCTTTAAAAACCTTAAAGGCCAGGGACGGATTACTGAACTTAATATAGCCTCTACCCTTAAGGATATACGCCGTGCGTTAGTAGATGCGGATGTGAACTACAAAATAGCCAAGGAATTTACTGATAAGGTGAAAGATGCGGCTATGGGTGAGAAAGTAATCAACGCCATTTCTCCCGGCCAGCTGATGGTAAAAATTGTAAAGGATGAACTGACTGAACTGATGGGCGGGCAGGAAGCTGTTTTCAATGCCAAAGGTAACCCGGCCGTTATCCTCATTGCAGGTTTGCAGGGTAGTGGTAAAACCACTTTCAGCGGAAAACTGGCCAATTACCTTAAATCAAAAGGCCTCTCCCCCATGCTGGTAGCAGCGGATATTTACCGCCCTGCGGCCATGGAGCAGTTACGTGTGCTCGGCGAGCAAATTGGTGTGGACGTGCATATTGAAGCAGAGAATAAAGATGCGGTATCTATAGCACAGCATGCGGTAAAAGAAGCCCGCAGCAAAAACAAGAATGTAGTTATCATCGATACTGCCGGCCGCCTGGCCGTGGATGAAGTGATGATGACCGAAGTAGCCAATGTAAAGAATGCAGTGAATCCACAAGAGATTTTGTTTGTGGTGGACAGCATGACCGGCCAGGATGCGGTGAATACGGCCAAAGCATTTAACGAGCGCCTTGATTTTTCAGGTGTGGTACTTACCAAATTAGATGGTGATACAAGAGGTGGTGCAGCCCTTTCTATTAAATACACGGTAAACAAGCCGATTAAGTTTACCAGCAGTGGCGAGAAAATGGACACCCTGGATGTGTTCTATCCTGAAAGGATGGCCCAGCGTATCCTTGGTATGGGTGATATTACCACCCTCGTGGAAAAAGCACAGGCACAATTTGATGAAGCTGAGGCTAAAAAACTTGAAGCTAAAATCCGCAAGAATAAATTTGATTTTGCCGACTTTAAAACACAGCTTGAGCAAATCAAAAAGATGGGTGATATGAAAGACCTGCTGGGTATGATACCGGGTGCCAGCAAGATTAAGGATATTGATATCAATAATGACTCTTTCAAAGGCATTGAGGCCATGATTAATTCCATGACACCGGCCGAAAGGGCTGACCCGGATTTAATAGATGGCAACCGCAAAAAACGAATTGCCAAAGGAAGCGGTAAAGACATCCAGGAAGTAAACAACTTCATGAAGCAGTTTGAACAAATGCGGGGTATGATGAAGAACATGAATAAGATGGGCGCCTTTGGCAAAATGATGCCGGGGATGAAACGATAAGCAGTCGATTTCTTTTTTTCGCTTATTTTACCGGCATAAAATTACCGGGTGAAACCAAGCCGCCAAACCATTGCACTACTATCGGGCATAGCCATTGCCCTTTTATTTTATTTTATTAACCCTTTTCATGTATCTGAACCGGCCTCTCGTGTGCTGGCTGCTGCCGGCCTCATGATTACCTGGTGGGTGACAGAAGCATTACCCATGCCGGTAGTGGCATTGGTACCGTTGGTATTATTTCCCCTTTTACAGATTGGCACTATAAAAGAGACCGCCAAATCATACGGCAACGAAAACATCTTTTTGTTCATGGGAGGTTTCATGCTGGGACTGGCTATTGAAAAATGGGGGCTTCACCGCCGCATAGCGCTCAACATTGTGCGCAAAACAGGTACCAGTGGCAACCGGATTGTGCTTGGTTTTATACTGGCCACAGGTTTTCTCAGCATGTGGCTGAGCAATACGGCCACTACGATGATGATGTTCCCGATTGCACTTTCTGTTATTCATGTGATGAAGGAAAACAAACAGGAAGGCAATTATGCAAATTTCAACCTCTGCCTGATGCTCGCTATTGCCTGGGCATCTAATTATGGCGGCATCTCCACCGTTATAGGCACGCCGCCGAATGTAAGTTTCATCAGCTATTTTGAAGAACGCTATAAAACAGATATCGGCTTTGCAGAATGGATGATGGTCTGTATGCCACTTGCTATCCTGCTGATGCTCACTTTATATTTTATATCCACCCGCATCCTTTTCCCCAGCCGTATAAAAGCAAGTCATGCCGCAAAGGAGTATATCAACGGAGAGGTATCCTTGTTAGGAAAACTAAAAACACCGGAGCGCCGGGTGTTAATTATTTTTTTAGGGACTGCCCTGCTATGGATACTGAAAGATGTTATCAATAACAGCCAAAACTGGTTCAAAGCAGAAGACAGTATGATTGCTATCCTGGGCGGTATCGCTTTGTTTATGTGCCCTTCCGGCAATAAGAACGAATTGGTACAAGGGGTTGAAAAGGAGAAAGAAGAAAACCTGTTGAAATGGGATGATACAAAAGAGATGGCATGGGGCATATTACTGCTCTTTGGCGGCGGTATTGCTTTAGCCGATGCATTGGAAAAAGCGGGCTTAATTCAGCAGTTAGGCGGATGGCTGGGCCAATATGCCGGCAGTGGCATCTTATTAATATTCCTTATTACATTACTATCCGTATTTATCAGCGAAGTAATGAGCAATATTGCACAAGTGCTGGTTTTTTCGCCAGTGGTATGCTCATTGGCTGAATCAATTGGTATGAACCCGTTGCTGTTAGGCATTCCGATGACACTCGGCGCCAGTTGTGCAAATATGTTGCCGATGGGAACGCCGCCTAATGCCATTGCATTCTCCAGCGGTCATATCAAAATAAAGGATATGCTGAAAGCAGGATTGATCATGAATATGGTGGCGATTATGCTCATCACTCTTTTCTGCTGGTACATTCTGCCTTTATTTATGAAAGCAGCAGGATAGTTTAGAACTCGAGTTTCAGCCGTTTAATAGATTTTACGCAATATCCGTTTTGTATGGCGGGGAACCATTTGCCGGATAAGCGTAGTAAACGGACTACTTCTTCATATTTCTGGTTGGGTGCCCGGTTCAGTAATCGAAAGCCGGATAGCTCACCATCAGCGGCCACTTCAAAATGCACTTCCACTTCGTGTTTGCCTTTTAGTTTCTTATCTATATTCTTCTTGACAAATTTTTCCCAGGCATCGCCGCCACCGGGGTAGTAAGCGGGCTTTTCGTTAAGATCAAAGGGCTTTATATCCGCGGTACCTTCTACCACGAATTTGCAGGAGCAGGTATGTATGCCGCTGACAAATGTTGTGTCCTTAATTATTGATTGTGCCGGCAGCTGATCTGCCGAAATCAGTAATGATAGAATAAGAAGGATGCGGGTACACATAAAATAGTTTATTCTATTATGATCGTAATTGGCTGACGTCTCATGGCCCTTATTTTCTTGCCATTGTGCGTTCCTGGTATCCAGGTACCAAATCGCTCAATCATTTCTTTGGTGGCAGATTCTAAGAAATCTTGTTTGCGATTGCTTTCTATTTTCACAATTTGCAGGTTGCCTATCGTATCCACCGTAAAAATAACGGCTAACTCATAAACAGCAGGTCTAATCCCCCTTTTGACCGCGGAGTCTGTTATAACCAGCAAATTTTCAGCAAGGTATTTTTTGAAAGCTGAATCGCCCCCGGGGAATGCAGCCACCTCAATGATGGCGTTTTCTACTATTCCCTTTTTAGTGTTCTTCTTATTTGGTAATGGGGGATAATCACCTTGTTGCGCCACAAGGTATTGTGAGCAAAAAACCAACAGTAAAATAAATAAACAAGGCTTATTCATTAATTATCTTAAAACAACCCGTACAATTCAGCATCCACTTTACGGATGATATCACCAAAGTCCTCTTCCCTTTCGGCGAACTTATTTTTATCTACATCGATCACCAGCAATTTTCCTTCCTTATAATCGCCGATCCATTTGTTGTAATACTCATTCAGTTTCTTCAGGTAGTCCAGCCGGATATTTTCTTCATACTCCCGGCCCCTTTTCTGAATCTGGCCTACCAGTGTCGGTACTGATGCGTTCAGGTAGATGAGTAAGTCTGGTGGTTCAACCAGCATTTTCAATGTCTGAAAGAAATGGTAATAGTTATCAAAATCCCGCTTGCTCATCAACCCCATTTCATGTAGGTTGGGTGCAAAAATGTTGGCATCCTCATAAATAGTGCGATCCTGTATCACGGTCTCTGTTCCTTTCTGAATTTCCACCAGCTGGCGCACCCGGCTATTGAGAAAATAAATCTGCAGGTTGAAACTCCAGCGGTTCATGTCCTCATAAAAATCGTTGAGGTAAGGGTTATGATCCACGTCTTCGAAATTCGGAATCCACTTATAATGCTTGCTGAGCATTTCTGTGAGGGTTGTTTTACCTGCACCGATATTGCCCGCTACTGCGATATGCTTTGGTTTTGATTTTGCTGCTTTTGCCATAATACCTGGAATCAGATGTCAGAAGTATGATAGGCCCTGATATGGGCGGCGGTAAATATAGAATTATCCATTGACATGGGAAGCCCTGTTACCAGCGCTTTCAAAAATAATTTAAACCAATGGCCTGCCTTACCACGTCCATCGTGGCCCGGGCACTCGCACGGGCCTTTTCAGCGCCTTTTTCCATTACTTCCCGCAGGTATTTTTCATCATTTTTGATGGCCTTCGCCTTTTCCCGGATGGGCGCAATAAACCGCACCATGTCTTCCGCCAGTTGCTTCTTCATATCGCCGTAGCGGATAGTGCATCCGTTGTAATCTGCTTCAAATTTTTCGATAACATCCGCTGTGCTCACCAGCTTCATCAGCAGGAAAATATTCTCGATATAGTCTGGCTTCGCAGAATTGGCTTCCGTCGGGCCGCTGTCCGTTTTGGCTTTCATCACTTTTTTACGAATGGTCTCATCATCATCGCTGAGGTACAAAGTTGCATACTGATTTTCGCTCTTGCTCATTTTACCAGCTCCATCCAGGCTGGGTACTTTGACCAGGTCATCACCATAATTGAATGCATGCGGTTCGGGAAACACATCACCATAACGGTGATTAAAGCGGTTGGCAAAATTGCGGGCCATTTCGAGGTGCTGTTCCTGGTCTTTACCCACCGGAACGTATTTGGCCCGGTGCAGGATAATATCTGCGGCCTGTAATACAGGATAAGTAAGCAATCCAACATTCACATTATCCGGCTGCTGCCTGGCTTTTTCTTTAAAGGTTACCGTCTTTTCCAGTTCGCCGAGGTAAGCCATCATATTCAGATAGAGGTAAAGCTCTGATGTTTCATATACATGGCTCTGGCAGTATAGGGCTGCCCTATCAGGGTCCAGTCCGCAGGCAATATTTTCGGCCAGCACATGGTGTACATTTTCCTTTAGTGCTTTAGTATCCGGATGGGTGGTTAATGAATGAAGGTCAGCCACCATAAAGTAGCACTCAAACTCATTTTGCAGCCGCACATAATTACGCACAGCCCCAAAGTAATTGCCCAGGTGCAAAAAGCCGGTGGGCCGAATGCCGCTCATTACTATCGGCTTGCTCACAGGCTGTATTTCGTTTTTTGTTTCCATAACAGGTAGCTGACAGTTCATTTTTCAAATCAGGCGGCGAAGATAAGAAAATGAGGTCGGAGGTCAGAGGACAGAGCCTTAATATACAAAATGATAGAGGCCCCTCTGTAAACAAGCTTTCTGATTTCTGGCCTCCGACTTCCGGCTATCTTTGCAATATGGAAGTAAACGATCAATTTGTCGATAAACTGGCACACCTCAGCCGCCTGCAGTTTAATGATGCTGAAAAAGCAGAAATTAAAAATGACCTGCAACGGATGATTGCCTTTGTAGAAAAACTGGACGAACTGAACCTGGATGGTGTGGAGCCCTTGCTGCATATGAGCCAGGAGGTAAATGTGCTGCGGGAAGATGAAATAAAAGGTTCAATCAGCCGCGAAGAGGCATTGAAAAATGCACCCGATCATACTGAAGAGTTTTTTAAAGTACCAAAAGTGATAAAGAAATGAGGTCTGATATCTGAAGCCAGAAATCAGAAGTTCACTGTTAAGATGGTGCATATTCTGACCCCAGGCAGCCGGCTTCAGTCCTCGTATTCAAACTATGCGTATCATCCATCTCCATAACATCCACAAAAGCTACTTCATGGGCAAGCAGGAAATTCCTGTGCTCAAAGGTATTACGCTGGATATACTGACGAATGAGTATGTGGCATTGATGGGCCCATCAGGTTCCGGGAAGAGCACGTTGATGAATATTCTCGGTTGTTTAGACTCTCCCACTTCCGGTGAATATATTTTAAACGGACAGGATGTAAGCAAGATGCATGAAAATGCACTGGCCGATGTGCGTGGAACTGAAATTGGTTTTGTATTTCAGCAGTTCAACCTGATGCCAAGGCTCACCGCAGTTGAAAACGTAGCACTGCCCTTAGTATATGCAGGTGTTGGTAAAAAAACAAGGACTGAAAAAGCCATGCAGGTGCTGGACATGGTAAACCTGACCGATCGCAGCCATCATAAGCCGAATGAACTAAGTGGCGGCCAGTGCCAGCGGGTGGCCATCGCCAGGGCATTGGTCAACGACCCGGCGATTATATTAGCTGATGAACCTACAGGCAACCTCGATTCTAAAACTTCGGATGAAATAATGGAAATTTTTGGTAACATACATACGCAGGGCAATACGGTAATACTCGTTACCCATGAAGAAGACATTGCCAACCATGCCCACCGGATAATCAGGTTGCGGGATGGCTTAATAGAAACAGATAAGCGAAAAGAAACAATAACAGCTAATCAATAATCATGGCTTTCAAAATATATACTAAGACCGGCGACAAAGGCACTACGTCATTAATTGGTGGCACAAAAGTTTCCAAATCGCACCGCCGCATTGAAGCGTACGGCACTATTGATGAACTGAACTCTTTTGTTGGCCTGTGCAGCGATTATTTAAAACAGGACAATATTGCCAATGTACTCAGCGAAATACAGGATCGCCTTTTTACCATTGGCTCTGCCCTGGCCTGCGACCCGGATAAAGAAACCAAATTAAAAATCCCGGATCTTCACGAAGAAGATATAACGCTCCTGGAAAAAGAAATAGATAAAATGAATGAAGCATTGCCGGAAATGAAATCATTCATTCTTCCTGCTGGCCATGTTACCGCTTCCACCCTGCATGTGGCCCGCTGTGTATGCCGGCGTGCCGAGCGCTGCATTGTACGGATGCAGAAAAAAGAAATGGAAGTTCCGTCGCTTATTATAATTTATCTCAACCGCCTGAGTGATTACTTATTTGTACTTGCCAGGTTTGCCGCACATAAGGTAGGTGCAACAGAAATTCCCTGGAAACCAAGAATTTAATGCCACTATGAAAGTGAATGAAGAAACTGTAACTTTAAATGGCAAAAAGGTAACGGTGTTTTCTAAAATTTTATATACTGGTATCCTGCTGACAATACTGACAACCAGTGGCTGCCAGAAAGAACTGGACAATGAACCGGTAGCCGAGGTACAGGGAAGTTCATTCAATACCCTGCTAAAAACCATAGCACTTAATGTAAACGGAAGCGGGCAAAATATCACCACCAGTTATCAGTACAACAGCAGCGGTCAGGTAACGGAAATAACCAGGATTATCGAAGGCCCCTCTGGCACATCGCAAATACAAAGAGATAAATATTTCCGTACCAGTACGGGACGTTTAGATAGTATTGTATATGTCAATTCTACTCCGCAAGGCAATCCATTTCACAACGTTTTGCGCACTTCTTTCCATTATAATAATGCTGGCGAAATAACTTATACCTACAACAAATCCGCTGTTGCTACATTCCCCAGCGATAGTGTGGTGTACACCTATCAGGGCAACAAACTTGTGCAGCGCATGATGTACAGGTTTCCGGGCGGGGCCACAGCTTATGTATTAGCAGCAACCTTCACGTACACTTATGATCTTCCGGGCAACCTGACGGCCATGAGCGTTGTTTGGACAAACCCCGCAAGTGCATCAAAAACCTGCACCTATACATACGATAGTAAATCCAATCCGCTGCCTGTAATGGAGTATGAAAATGAGCTATATGGCAACTGGGTAAAAGGCTTCGATAATAATTTCACTACTCCCAATAATATTCTAAGCCGGCAAACTGTGCAGCCCTGGGACTGGGAATGGGGCAGCAAAAATTATGAATACCGTTATTCCCCCAATAACAAGCCCTTATATCAGAAAGTAAAACATGCTGACGGCCCGGGGTTTTATGAGGTGAAATTTTACTACGATTAAGTTGAGACTATTCTTCCGTCTTTCATATGCAGCACCCGGTCGCTCAGTTGGGCCAGTTCTTCATTGTGTGTAACTATCAGGAAGGTTTGATTGAATTGCTTCCGCAGATCAAAAAATAACTGGTGCAGTTCTTTTGCATTGGCGCTATCAAGATTGCCCGTTGGCTCATCGGCAAAAATTATATCTGGTTTGTTAATCAGCGCCCTGGCCACAGCCACACGCTGCTGCTCACCGCCGGAAAGCTGGTTCGGTTTATTTTCAATACGGTGAGAAAGGTTCAGCATTGTCAGCAATTTTTCGGCCTCGGCTTTCACTTCCGCTTTTTTCCGGCCGGCCAGCCAGCCCGGAATGCATACATTTTCCAACGCACTAAATTCCGGCAACAGGTGATGAAACTGAAATACAAAGCCGATATGTCTATTCCGGAAAGCGGCCAGTTTGTTAGCTCCCAGGCTGTGGATAGCGGTATTATTCATTTCTATTGTGCCTGCATCTGGCTTATCCAGCGTACCAAGGATATGCAGCAGGGTACTTTTTCCTGAGCCGGAAGGCCCGGCAATAGCTACTACCTCACCTTTATCAACCTGTACATCCACGCCTTTCAGCACTTCCACCGTTCCATACCGTTTCTTAATATTTTTTCCAGTTATCATGCAGCCCTTTTCGTTTTTCAATACTCAAATATCCTTAAAACCAGCCCGACCACAAAACCAAAAAGCCGCCGGGTTGTTTTATAAAACCTTTATAACCAGCCCGACAACTAATGATTTGGAAAATTCGTTAATAGAGCTACTTTTGCCGAAAATTAGGGAGGGTTTCCTAAATAACCTTAATCAAAATAATTAAACCCATTAGCAGATGTTTTGGACCTTAGAATTAGCCTCGTACCTTGAAGATGCCCCCTGGCCAGCCACAAAAGATGAGCTGATCGACTACTCTATACGTTCCGGTGCCCCGCTTGAAGTAGTGGAAAACCTGCAGGAACTGGAAGATGAGGGTGATGTGTATGAGACCATTGAAGATATTTGGCCCGACTACCCGACTACGGATGACTTTTTGTTCAACGAAGACGAGTATTAGAGAAGCCCTGAGCCGTTAGCCTTGAGCTTCGAGCTATAAAATTCAAAGCCACTGATCACAAATCAGCGGCTTTTTTAATTATTTATTCTTCGTCTCTTTTGTACCTATCCCCACTCGCCACCAGCCATTTCTTACTCCGTCACCCCAAGCTTTTCCATCACCACATTACTTACCCCGGTAGTTGAATAGCCGCCATCGTGAAACAGGTTCTGCATGGTTACCATTCTTGTTAAATCAGAGAAGAGCGTAATGCAATAGTTGGCACAATCTTCCGCACTGGCATTGCCCAGGGGAGCTATTGAATTGGCAAAATCAAAGAAATCACCGAAGCCTTTGATTCCGGTGCCGGCTGTTGTTTTTGTGGGCGACTGTGAGACTGTGTTAATCCGTACTTTCTTTTCTACGCCATAATGATAGCCAAAACTGCGGGCAATGGATTCAAGCATGGCTTTGATATCAGCCATATCTGTATAGAATGGATAGGTACGCTGTGCAGCCATATAGGTAAGCGCAACCACACTGCCCCATTCATTAATCGCATCCAGCTTTTTAGCTACAGCCAGCATTTTATGAAAGGACATGGCTGATACATCAATGCCTTTCATGAAATAATCGTAATTCGATTCAGTGTAAGGTATTTTTTTCCGGATGTTCACACTCATGCCAATAGAGTGGAGTACAAAGTCGATTTTACCACCCAGTACTTCCTGTGATTTGGTAAACAGGGTGGTCAGTTCATCCACATTCGTGGCATCAGCAGGTATGATTTCTGATTTTGTTTTCTCCGCCAGCTTATTGATCTCGCCCATGCGCATGGCAATGGGGGCATTCGTCAATACAATAGAAGCACCTTCTTCATAAGCCTTTTCAGCTACCTTCCAGGCAATGGAATTTTCATCCAATGCGCCAGTAATAATTCCTCTTTTTCCTTTGAGTAAGTTGTAAGCCATGTCTGTTGATTTTGGGTGGTAAAAATAAGGAGTTTCTGTTAAGCTCCCGGAAACAGCATACGGATGACAAACACCAGCAAAAATGTATAGCCGAATATGATGAGCAGCATGGTTAACATCCAAAGTAAAAACTTCCGCGGGGATTCCCTTGGCTGCATTGTATTTCGCAGGTATTTCAATAGCATGTATACGGGCAGAAGCGAAACGATAATAATACCCAGCACAACATATGATTTCGCCTTGTTCATGTATGCAAATTAACGGATACTCTTCCGGAAGCCACTTCCCCCCTTTCCTTTATCTTCGCAGCAATAAAAAAAGACGATCGGAACATGACGATTTCCTATAAATGGCTGAGTGAGTACCTGCCCGTAACAGTAGAACCGGAAAGACTAAGCCGCATCCTTACTTCTATCGGACTGGAAGTGGAAAGTATGCACGCATACGAAGAAATAAAAGGCGGACTCAACGGCCTGGTGATTGGCGAAGTACTGACAACAGAGAAACACCCCAATGCCGATAAACTCACATTAACCACTGTAAATATTGGAGGCGATACCCCGCTCAATATTGTTTGCGGCGCCCCCAATGTGGCTGCCGGACAAAAAGTAATCGTAGCTCCTGTTGGTGCAACCATTTATCCGTCTGTCGGCGAACCTTTGACCATGAGCCAGCGAAAAATCCGCGGTAGCGAAAGTCAGGGTATGATTTGCGCTGAAGATGAAATCGGCATGGGCACTTCTCATGCCGGCATTATGGTATTACCTGCAGATACAAAAGTGGGAACACCTGCCGCAACTTATTTCAATCCTTATAGCGATACGATTTATGAAATAGGCCTTACCCCCAACCGTATGGACGCTATGAGCCATTGGGGTGTGGCCAGAGATGTTTGTGCTTATTTATCACACCATGATAAGAAAGATATAAAAGCCAAGCTGCCAACAGTAAATGGCTTTAGGGCAGATAACAAATCGCTTCCTGTAGAGGTGGTCATAGAAAACACAACTGCTTGTCCCCGCTATTCAGGTGTAAGCATTGCCAATATTACGGTGACCGCTTCTCCCAAATGGCTGCAGGAAAAAATAAAAGCAATCGGCCTTCGCCCGATTAATAATATTGTTGACATCACCAACTATATCCAGCATGAAACGGGCCAGCCGCTGCATGCCTTTGATGCAGATAAAATTGGTGGTAAAAAAGTAGTCGTTAAAAATCTTCCCGAAGGCACCCTTTTCGTAACACTTGATGAAAAAGAGAGAAAATTGAGTGCGGATGATTTGATGATTTGTGATGACAAGGAGGGCATGTGCATCGCCGGTGTATTTGGTGGTATGCATAGTGGTGTTACTGATACTACTAAGAATATTTTTTTAGAAAGCGCTTTCTTCGATGGCATTACGTTGCGCAAAACGTCTTTCCGCCATGGCCTTCGTACAGATGCTGCAACCCGGTTTGAGAAAGGCACTGATATATCCAATACAGTGAATGTATTGAAAAGGGCGGCCCTGCTTATTAAAGAAATTGGCGGCGGCGAAATAGCGTCAGAAATCGTGGACGTATATCCTGCGCCTAAAGCAAAAACGGAAGTGGGTGTAAAATGGCATTATATCAAAAAGCTGAGTGGCAAAAATTATCACCCGGATACTGTTAAAAATATTTTGACCAATCTTGGTTTTGAAATTATAAAAGAAGGCATCGACGAGCTGTGGGTGGCGGTTCCGCACCATAAACCTGATATCAGCCTGCCTGCTGATATTGTAGAAGAAATAGTTCGCATTGATGGTCTTGACAATATTGACATTCCTGAATCTATCACCATCACGCCTTCTGTAGAAGATAATTATGCTACAGAAGTGTACCGCGAAAAAACAGCTAACTATTTAGCAGGGCTCGGCTTCAATGAAATGATGACCAACTCTATTACCAATGCCGCTTACTTCAGCGAAGAAGAACAGCAAAGCATGGTAAAGATGACCAACAGCCTGAGCGCAGAATTAAACATCCTGCGCAACTCACTATTTGAAACTGCGCTGGAGGTAGTGGCACACAACCTGAACCATAAAAACAATTCGCTGCGCCTGTTTGAATTTGGTAAATCATACAGCACCACTGGTTCTGCCAAACCTGCCTCGCCGGCAGGCAGGTACCAGGAAGCTGAGAAATTGTGCATTGTTATTTCTGGTAATAAAACAGAAGACAGCTGGAAACAAAAAGCAAGCGGCTCCGATTTCTACCTGCTGAAAGGAACAGTGGAGGCTGTATTAAAATCCCTGGGTGTAAAAGCAGACACTGTAGAGACACTGGTTGTTCCTAAATTAGATAACCATATCGTATATAAGTTCAACGGAAACATAATTGCGGGCGCAGGAGAAGTGCAGAAAAGCATCCGGGATAAATTCGGAATAAAGCAACCGGTATTTTTTGCCGGGCTGAACTGGCAATTGCTGGCCCAACTGGCAGCGGGGCATACCCCTGTGATTAAAGAAATAGCGAAATACCCTGCGGTACAACGTGATCTGGCAATGGTAGTGGCAAAAGACCTGGCATGGGAGAAAGTGCAGCAGACGGTACAAAAAATCAAATTGGACAAACTCCAGGATATTAGACTGTTTGATATTTTCGAAAGTGAAAAGTTGGGCGCTGGTAAAAAGTCAGTAGCTGTCAACTTCACGTTCCTCGATGAAGAAAAAACACTCACGGATAAAGAAATTGATGGTTGGATGACTAAGATAGTGGCCTCGCTGGAAAAAGAAGTGCAGGCGGAAATACGGAAGTAGTTACCCTTTCTTGTTTAAGTATTTTTTTATAGCAAAATAAAATGCTAAAAAAGCATTTAGCCCCATAAGGGTTTTAGAGAAAAGTGAATCAGCTTCAAATATCATAAAAACAAAGAAACAGCCAAAATAGATAAATATTATATCAGTAAATATCATGGCTGTTTCTTTCTAAATAATTAAAATCTTTTTTACCGAACTCCGTTCCAATATACAGCCGAATGCCGTAATACTGAAATTCCTGCCAGGACCGTTGATTTATTTAGTTCATCCAAGCCGTAATCACCCCTATTTATCTTTCTAACCTCATTTGAGGTTTCGCTCAAAAGATCATTTAAGCTATAATCAGAAGAGAATGTTCTATCCATAAAACTCCTAATTAAGTTAAGGCCCTCTGTCGGCTGTCGGCACGAAGAAGTTGTTCTCTGAAAGCTCCTGTTTAGTAAAAAATTAAATCGGTTGTTAAACTGCTCAGATGTTGAAATGTTGTCATTCTGGTAGATAATTCCTTCAGACAAATACTCGTTTAAAACCGGCAGCACCTGTGCCCTATTTTCTTCGTTAAAGCCGAAACACGAGTTAATTGTGTCATTCATGATGTAGTCAAAAATAAAATTTCTGGCATCTTCAGTATTTTCAACTCTCATTGGCCTGTTTCTGCCAGATTGGTATTTGAAAAAATCGTTGAGAATCTTATTATGAATTCGCCCAGCATAATCGTATTGATTATTAGGATCGCCTGCGATTTGCTCCAGTCTGCGTAAATTTATCGTGTCATTGTAAGCGCCCGGCCATGAAACTGATTCTCCAATGGGCCTCATCAATCCGCTTGCGGCAGCGCCGCTCACTGTTCCGTATACTATGTTAATAATAAATCCTACACCAACCGGCGGTATTACTTGACTACACATCGTTACAGCACCAAGTGTGGCGTTTACATCGTTAACAGCCTGAGATACCGGACTTGGCTGGTCGTTGTGTTGACAGCGGACAAACGAAAAAACTGAAAAAAGTACTACAATAAATTTCTTCGTAAAAAATATTTTGATTAAATGCAAATATTTTGAAATATGTCTTAAACACGGTATTTTGCATAATAAAAATTTTCTTAATATGTAATAAAATCCCATTTTATGATAATTGGCGATAAGCTGAGAAAAATTAGAGAACTTAATAACTATACCGAAAAGTTTGTGGCGGGAAAAATCGGCATTTCGGTAAGCCAGTATAGCAAAATAGAAAGAAACGACTCTCCCTTAACTTTAAACAGATTATCTGAAATCGCTAAAATATATGATCTCGGTGCTACAGAGATTTTAAGCTGGGATGATAAGAATATTTTTCACCTCGACACTGACAAAACACCAAACTCCTCTAACCATCATCAAAAAGTAACAAGCAATTTTCCTGCTATTGAAATAATTGAGCACCTTAAGGAAGAAATCAGGTTTTTAAAGTCAGAAAATGAACGGCTATGGACGCTAATAGAAAAATAAGTAATGCTTTTCCTACTTTGCTTTTTTTATTATGCCTATGCTCATCAGCATTCTCTCAAGGAATCCAATTTGACTCCATTCTGGCAAATAAAGTAGATAGCGTTTTCAGAAAAGACCAATTGTTTAGAATAGTTACTTCTCCAATGTATCCTAAACGTAAACTAGATAGTATTGAAAAGAGATATTCACTCCAGGGGCAACAACTTATAGACTCTTTGAGAAAACTTCAAAAAAACATTGATTATTCTAATTACAGGTTCATTGATTCTATTATTAGTAACAAAGGATACCCCGGGAAATCCATTGTCGGAGCGCAAAGAATGGATTATGCGGCTATGATACTTTTACATAGCCCTCACCTCCAGAAACATATTGATCTGCTTGAAAAGGCTGGAAAAAACAAGGAAATAAATGCTGCTACTTTCGCCCTGATAACCGATCGCCATCGTCTTAATACAAATAGAAAACAACTGTATGGCACACAAGTAGTAAGTTTTCTGACCAACGGCAACAAGTCCTATATTTGGCCAATTAAAAAACCGAAAAAGGTTAATGCAAAAAGACAGGAGATTGGACTTGGAAAAATTGAATCCTATTCAAAACTTTTTGGGATTGAATATTCTTCAAAATTTAAATCGAAACGCTACTTAAATAAACAAGTACGAAAAGAGAGCCATAATAAATGAGCACAGAGCAGCAATTAAAACGGATACAGGATAAACTTCAGCAACTGCTGAAGCAGCATGCTGCTGTACTAAAAGAAAACAACCAGCTTAAAGAGGAATTAGCTGCAACCCATGAAAAAGCAGAACAACAATATAAAAGCACCGAGGAACTCAAACAGCAAATTGGTATTTTGAAAATGAATGCTGTGGAAATGAGCGAATCAGATAAGAAAGAGTTTGAAAAAAGGATAACAGCCTATGTGAAAGAGATTGATCGCTGTATTGCCTTGCTGGGTAAATAGTCTACACCCTTTTCACCATATCCACTTTAATCTCATCATCGCCGTGAAGAAGTTCAAGCGTATAACGGCCATAAGGCAAATCGCTTAATCCATTCCAGGTTACTTCTTCAGTGCCGCCATTACCATCTCGTTCGATAGTACTGCACACACTGCCTTTTTCATCCCGGAGTATTCCGCGGATACAATTACCTTTAGGGGCAGATACTTCCACCCGGAAGGCGTCAATAAATACTGGTGATTTTATCCTTGCAAACATGGCGACTAATCATTTTTTTATGCCCGGTTTTCAGGGGGAATGGGATTAGCCTTTTATCAGGGGCAACTAATATAGTGAGGAATTTTAAAAATTAAAAGAAATGAGTGAATTAATTCCGGTTTCAGCACTAATTGGCGACCGTACCTACCGTATAAAAATAGAACCGCAGGACGAAGAAGTAGTACGCAAAACGCTGAAGACTATCAATGATAAAATTGTTGAATTTAAGACCCTGTTCGCCGGGAAAGATATGCAGGACTATATAGCCATGGTGCTGATTTGGTTTGCCACAGAAGAAAACGACGGGGCGGCTGCAAGCATTGAACAATCCGGTCTTTCGGCCCGGTTGTCAATGATTGAAAAAATGCTGGACGAAGGGGTGAAAAATGAATTATAGGCATACTATAGGCATATTATAGGTATGCTATAGGCAGTTTACAGGCAGCTTTCCGTATCAATACCCCCACCCTACCCTGTTCCAGCTTACAAATAGCCTGGCAGCACTATAATAATGAAGCCATTGCTGCATGAAACATTTTTGCAATAACCAAACAAATATCCACCGTTCTTGTATCCTCTTGCTCACGCTGGCGACTGCCAGGTATTTAATTTATGCGGGCCGCGACGAAATTAAAATAGCTTTTTTTGCAAAATCCATCCCATTGACAATGAAAAGAAAGGCGAACCGCTTCATCTGCCAAATTTCACTCAATCCATAACCTTTTGTATATTCGCCAATTATCCCGTTTTTGCCAAAAAAGCGGGTAACGATAGCATTGTGAAATACTTAAACAAACACATTCATGGACCCGAATATACTTGCGATCATCATCGGTGTGGCTGCCCTTGTAGTGGGCATCATCCTGGGCAAAATACTTTTTGCCAAAAATACACGCAAACAAATAGAAGAAGCTGAATTACAGTCTCAAAGCATCATTAAGGAAGCAGAATTAAGAAGCGAAACCATCCGCAAAGAGAAGGAACTGGAAGCAAAGGAGAAGTTCGTGCAGATGAAGTCTGCCCACGATAAAGAGGTTTTTGAAAAAAATAAAAAGATAACAGACAGCGAAAACCGGGCCCGCCAGCGGGAACAGTCCCTTGCGCAAAAAGAGTCCAGCCTTGACAAACAAATAAAAGAAAACGAGGCTATTAAAGAAAACCTGAACCGCCAGATAGATGTGGTAAACACCAAGCGGACAGAATTGGAAAAACACCAGGAGGAACATATCCGCCGCCTCGAAAAAATAGCCAACCTGTCTGCCGAAGAAGCTAAAAACCAGCTGGTGGAAAGCCTGAAAAACGAGGCCCAAAGCCGGGCACTGGCTTTACAACAGGAAATTATTGAGGATGCCAAACTTAAGGCCGGTAAAGAAGCCCGCAAAATTGTTATTCAAACCATTCAGCGTACAGCAGCCGAACAGGCCATTGAAAACACCATTACCGTTTTCAACCTGGAAAGCGATGAAATAAAAGGCCAGATTATCGGCCGTGAAGGCCGTAATATCCGGGCTATTGAAGCAGCAACTGGCGTTGATCTGATTGTAGATGATACACCGGAAGCGATACTGCTTTCTTCTTTCGATCCGCTGCGTCGGGAAATTGCCCGCCTCAGTTTACAACGCCTCGTGGCCGATGGACGGATACACCCGGCCCGTATCGAAGAAGTGGTGGAGAAAACAAGAAAACAAATTGAGGAGCAGGTAATGGAAATCGGTGAACGCACCATTATCGAACTCGGCATCCACGGCCTGCATAAAGAATTAGTGAGAATGGTTGGTCGTATGCGCTTCCGCTCTTCCTACGGACAAAACCTGCTCATGCACAGCCGGGAAACAGCCAACCTGTGTGCTACGATGGCTGCTGAACTGGGCCTGAATCAAAATATGGTGAAACTGGCCAAACGTGCCGGTTTACTGCACGATATAGGCAAAGTGCCTGATGAAGAAAGCGAACTGAGCCATGCATTGCTGGGAGCTAAGATTGCAGAGAAGCATGGTGAAAACCCTGCTGTGGTAAATGCCATTGGTGCCCACCACGATGAAATGGAAATGGCCTATGTTATTTCCCCAATCGTACAGGCCTGCGATGCCATCAGCGGTGCAAGGCCGGGTGCACGCCGCGAAATCATGCAGCAATACCTGCAGCGGATTAAAGATCTCGAAGCACTGGCTATGAGCTATAACGGGGTAGAAAAAGCATATGCTATCCAGGCCGGACGTGAACTGCGGGTAATTGTAGAATCAGAGAAAGTAACCGACCTGGAGTCTGACAGGCTCTCATTTGAAATAGCCCAGAAAATACAAACAGAAATGACCTTCCCCGGACAGATAAAAGTGACCGTAATCCGGGAGAAAAGAGCGGTAAATGTGGCAAGATAACGAGTTGGTTAACAGGTTGAAAAGTTTGAAACTATGAGATGTTTGGAAAAACACAACTTTTAAACTCAAAACTTATAAACTTATAAACCAAAAACCCTACCTTTGCCCTCCTTTAAAAGTAAGAATTATGAACGCCATTGCATACGTACACGAGCAACTGACAGGCAAAAAAGATTTCCCTGCCTTCAAACCCGGTGATAATGTGACAGTTAACTACAAAATCATCGAAGGAAACAAAGAAAGGATCCAGTCCTTCAAAGGTGATGTGATTAAAAAACAGGGACATGGTGCTACAGCCAGTTTCACTGTACGCAAAATTTCTGATGGCATAGGTGTTGAAAGGGTGTTTCCTTTTCTTTCCCCAAACGTTGAGTCTATCGTTGTAAACAAAACTGGCCACGTTCGCCGTGCCAAACTGTTCTATCAGCGTAGCCGTAGCGGTAAGAGCGCAAGGATTCGTGAAAAGCGTATGGCTGTTGAATCAGCGCAATAAGCACAACAATTTACAATTGCACTATACAGGCCCCGGTAGTAAAATACCGGGGTTTTTGTTTTATTTACCGGTACATTTGAAATTTATGTGGCTGTAAATTAAAGTACTTAGTATCTTTAGCCCCTAATATTGATTTTATATGGGACAACCTGTATTACTTGCTTTCGGAACCAATGAAATGATCATCATCGTTATTGTGGTCCTGTTGTTATTTGGTGGCCGCAAAATTCCTGAACTGATGCGTGGCCTTGGTAAAGGTGTCCGTGAGTTTAACGATGCAAAGAATAATGTGAAGAAAGAACTGGAGGATAATACAAACGACGTCAAGCATTCGGTTAAAGACTAATTACCGGCTTTTTTACGACTAAACTATTCCCCCTTTGTTTCACTTTTCCTCCATTGAGGATTACCATGCCCTGTTAAAAGATGGTGCTGTTTCCTGCTTGCAAGCAGTGTCGTATTACCTCGATCGCATTACCGAGACTAAACATCTCAACGCCTATATTCATGTTTTTGCTGAAGAAGCGCAAGTCCGGGCAAAACAGCTGGATGAAGATCGAAAAGCAGGAAAGCCAACGGGAAAGCTGCATGGTGTTATCATCGGGCTAAAGGATGTGCTTTGCTACAAAGATCATCCCGTTTCTGCTTCCTCTAAAATTCTTGAAGGCTTTACTTCTGTTTATTCGGCCACAGCTGTTCAGCGGCTGTTGGATGAAGGGGCAATTATCATCGGCACACTCAACTGTGATGAATTTGCCATGGGTTCTACCAATGAAAATTCTGCTTATGGCAAAGTTTTAAATGCAGCGGATGAAACAAGGGTACCCGGCGGTTCCTCAGGCGGTTCGGCAGTAGCTGTACAAGCTGGCCTGTGCATGGTATCACTGGGAAGCGACACCGGCGGCTCTGTTCGCCAGCCTGCTGACTTTTGTGGTATAATCGGTCTGAAACCTTCCTATGGAAGAATTTCCCGTTACGGCCTCATTGCCTACGCATCTTCTTTTGATCAAATAGGCCTATTTGGCAGCAGCGTAAAGGATATAGCACTTACACTGGAAGTAATGGCCGGGCCAGATGAATTTGACAGCACGGTTTCGCAGGCAGCCGTACCGGCATATGCTTCACTCTTGCAAACTGATAAAAAATTTCGCTTTGCTTATTTTGAAGAGGCGCTCAACCATCCGTCGATTGATCCGGAAATAACAGCAGCTATTCAGCAAAAAATAGAAGAACTGAGAAAGGATGGTCATACTGTGGAGAAAGTGAGTTTCAACTTGCTTGACTATGTTGTACCAGCCTATTATGTGCTTACCACCGCAGAAGCCTCTTCCAATCTTTCCCGGTTTGATGGGGTAAAATATGGCTACCGCACACCGGAAAAGGTGGATGATTTGATCGACCTGTATAAAAAAACCCGCTCAGCAGGCTTTGGCAAAGAAGTAAAGCGCCGTATCATGCTTGGCACCTTTGTACTAAGCGCAGGCTACCACGACGCATATTTTACCCGGGCGCAAAAAGTGAGGAAATTGCTCTGCGACCAGGTGCAGTCCATTTTTGAGGGCAAACAGGCCCCAGGAGGTGGCTTTAACTTTATTTTAATACCTACATCCCCGGTCACAGCCTTTAAATCTGGTGAGAAAATGGAGGATCCTATAGCCATGTACCTGGCTGATATCTACACCGTTATGGCCAACCTGGTAGGTATCCCCGGTATTTCCCTCCCACTTTTCCGCCATTCCAACGGTATGCCCTTTGGCCTCCAGGTCATGGCAAACCGGTTTGATGAAGTATCTTTGCTGCAGGTTTCAGACCTGCTGTTGCAGCCAAAACAGGCGTAACAGATTATAAATCAGCAATATTGAAAAAAGCAGGACAAATAATTTTTCTGGGAGTTTTTGGATTTTCGCTTATCCAGCTGGCAAAAGCCGCTGATATTAAGCAAGGTCCAGCATATTCTCCTGCCCCGCTGAATGACACGCTTGTTCGCAAGGATTCGCTGGGCATTAATAAGAACGACCCCAAACAATTCAAAAATCTTTTGCAGGATGCAATGGGAGGAGATGGCCTCACTGGTGCCAGGCTGAACCCGATGGCGGTCGGCTTTGTAGAAAACTATATTTCCAAAAACAGGAAGGGGTTTATCGCCATGAAGAGCTGGGCGCAGCCTTATTTCGACATGATGGATGAAGTGCTGAGCCAGCATGGTGTACCAAAAGAAATGAAATACCTGGCCGTAATTGAGTCAGGCCTGAAATATAATGCCAAATCCTGGGCGGGTGCCTGTGGCCCCTGGGCTTTTATGCCGGCTGCAGCACAGCAATATGGCCTGAGCATTCGCAGGGGTAATGATGAGCGCCTGGATTATTTCAAAAGCACCCATGCCGCAGCAAGGCTGCTTACCGACCTTTATGGTAAATATGGTGACTGGTTATTAGTGTTGGCTGCCTATAACGGAGGTCCGGGTAATGTAGACAAAGCTATACGGAAAAGCGGTGGTAGCAAGGACTTCTGGACACTGCAATACCATCTGCCCAATGAATCAATGAACCACGTAAAAAAATTCATTGGCACACATTACATTTTTGAAGGCGAAGGAGGCATAACCACGGTCACCAAAAAAGAAATGAAAGATTTGATCGTGGATAACAACCCCGGACTGAACGATGAAGAAATGAACAGCTCCCTGGCATATAATATTACCGGTCGTTTCTATTCTTCTGTTATCATGAAATATACGGGTGCCGATAAGGCGACTTTCGATAAGTATAATCCGGGATTTGATACAAAGGTGGCACTGGAAGGAAAATACAACCTTCGCCTGCCTGCTGCCATGATGAATACATTTGTGGCCAAACGGTATGAAATTCTCGATGAGAGCATGAAACTTCTGCTCGGTAGTTCCGGAACAAAGTAATTTTCTATTTTTTCTCCACTACCTTTCGCATGGCCGCTGCTTTGAGCAGGCACTCTTCCCATTCACTTTCCGGGTCACTGTAAAATGTAATACCGGAGCCCACGGGGAATGATAGTTCCTGGGTAGCCTGGTTGAGAATAATACTGCGAATGACTACATTAAAATCAAACCCTGCATAACCCTCTTCCCCTTGCTGGTAGGGCGACAGGTAACCTACGGCCCCGGAAAAAATGCCCCGGCTGTCTTTCTCGTATGTATCAATCAGCTCCATCACCCGTCGCTTTGGTGCGCCGGTCATGGATCCCATAGGAAAGGTAGCCCTGATAATATCCGTAAAGGAGACGTCTTTTCGCAATGATCCGCTAATAGTTGATATCATCTGGTGTACCTGCGGAAACGAATAGATGCCGTATAATTCGTCCACTTTTACCGTCCCCTCCCTGCATACCCGTGACAAATCATTGCGTACCAGGTCCACCACCATCACATTTTCAGAACGGTCCTTCTGGCTGCTGTATAGCCGGGCCTTGTTTTCAGCATCCTTGTCTTCGTTATGCTGCACCCTTGGTGCCGTTCCCTTTATCGGCTGCGAAATGATGGTGTTGTTTTCTTTACGTAAAAACCGTTCAGGGCTGGCACAAAGCAACCACTGATCCGATACTTTATACAATGCTGAAAATGGATTGGGCGAAAGTTTACTGAGTAACCGGAACAGGGCCACCGGGTCGCCCGAAAATTTTTCAGTAAAGAAGCGGATACAAAAATTTATTTCATAGCAATCGCCACGGTGAATATGCTCTTTTAATTTCTGGATAATGTCAATATACTCCTCCCTGGTAAAATTACATTGCAGCGCTTCATCAAGGTTATAACTGTCAGTCAGCTGATCATCCTGCCCGCAGACAGATGCCCATACATTTTCCGGATCCACTGCTTCGATCCATATTTGCTGGCCCGATAAACGCAGGATAATTTCCGGTTCAAAAAAATGAATATCGGCAAAACCATTCTCCGTTTTTCTTTTTACATATACGCCTTCGGTTTCGCCCCGCAGATCATAGCCCAGGTGGCCAAACAACCAGCACTGTTTTTCATCAATAAAATGCTGAAAACTTTCTAACGCTGATCCTGCCGGTGCACTAAAACTTCTTTTTACACCAGCAGCAACCAGGCATTCGACAGACTGGTGCGGAAGCCGGTAACCATGATTGTCCAGCAAACAAAAAGTGCCAAACTGTTTTGCCCAGTTCAGCACTTTCAATTTTATTAAGTCCGGTTCAGAAACAGGAAAAGATGCGGTTCTTACAGTCGTGTTTCTTTTCAAACCTTGCGGGGTCCTTTTCCTTTATGTACCTGATTAAAAATCATCTTCCTCGTCATCACCATATCCGTCATCATCATTGAACATATCTTTAAACTCATCATCTACTTTAAAATCATCATCCTCGTCGTTACCTTTTTTACCGGTACCGCCGCCAGCTGCTTTTTTACCTTTTGAACTAGGAATGTCGAATTCATCGAAATCAGGATCCCAGTCTTCCTCTTCCTCTGGTTTTTCCCAATCATCCTTTTCATCATCGCCTTCAACATCGTCATCGTCCTCTTCATCATCCTTACCTTTCTTGGTAGCTGCTTTGCCGCCTTTTTTTCCAGGCTTCACATCTTCCTCTTCATCCAAATCATCGTCATCGTCATCTTCCTCCTCTTCTTTCTTTGCAGGTTTTGAAGATGCCTTCTTTGCCGCTTCTATCATAGCGGGTGATACTGTTTTCGTCCGGGTTGCAACCCTCGTTAATGGTTTTACTGCCATAGTCTCTTGTGGATTATTCCTGTAAAATTTCGGCGAAGTTTTTAATTCGCCAAATTTTTAAAAAAGAATTTCTGATTTTTAATCCCAGCGGCTAATTTACTCAATCTGCTGCCTTTACAATCTGATCCCGGCCCGGGCCATTGGAAATATAATGAACCGATACGCCGAGGTATTCATTAATAAATTTCACATATTCCTTCATCGTTGCCGGTAAAGAACCGTAGCTGGTTTCCGTACTTGTGTTAGTATTCCATCCAGGGAAGGTTTTGTATAGGGGCACAGGCTTTTGTTTATCCAGCTGGAATGGAATTTCGCGGCTTTCCTTTCCGTTTACTGTATATGCTGTACAAACATTCAGTTCTTTAAAAGCATCCAGAACGTCCGCCTTCGTCATGACAATCTTGGTAACTCCGTTGATCATACAGGCAAAATTGAGGGCTACCAGGTCTATCCAGCCACAACGGCGGGGCCTGCCCGTAGTAGCGCCAAACTCATTTCCAATTTTACGTAATTCCTCGCCGGTTTCATCTTCCAGCTCGGTAGGAAAAGGGCCGCCGCCCACCCGGGTGCAATAGGCCTTGGTTACACCAATTACATCTCTGATATGTTGCGGGGCTATACCGAGGCCGCTGCATACACCGGCTGATATGGTACTGCTTGATGTAACGTATGGAAATGTACCAAAATCAATATCCAGCATACTGCCTTGTGCGCCTTCTGCCAATATTCTTTTGCCTGCTTTTATCTGGTTATTGATAAAGTATTCTCCATTTACAATATTGAGCTCTTTCAAAAACTCAATTGCTTCAAAAAACTCTTCTTCCCAGGCGGTGATATCTTCATGAAAATTGTAATTATCCAAGAGCCGCTGGTGTTTGAGGCGAAGCTTTATATAGGAAGTAGTAAAATTTTTATCCAGTAAATCACCGACCCGCAAGCCGTTTCTGCCTGTTTTATCCATGTATGTCGGTCCGATACCTTTCAGCGTAGAACCAATTTTTTGGTTGCCTTTAGACAGTTCCGCTGCCTTATCCAGGGCCCGGTGAGTGGGCAGTATAAGGTGGGTACGTTCTGCTATAAAAAGGTTCTTCTTTAAATCAATCCCAAATGAAGCGACGGTATCACATTCTCTTTTCAGGGTAACCGGATCTAATACCACCCCATTACCAATCAGGTTGATAATCCCTTTGTGAAATACACCGGATGGTATTTGGTGCAGTACTACTTTTTTGTCATTTACATATAATGTATGTCCTGCATTGGGGCCACCCTGGAAGCGGGCCACCACATCATAATCTTTTGCGAAATAGTCCACAATCTTGCCTTTGCCTTCGTCGCCCCACTGGAGCCCGAGTATTACATCTACCATTTAATTAAAATATTATTCGTTGTCTTTGAGTAAAAAACTGGAAATGCCCCACCGTCGCTAAACCTGCCTGCCGGCAGACGGGGCTTTGGTGGCCGAGCAAAAATAAGCCTAACAAAAAAGCCACCGTATTAAATCGGTGGCTTTCGTTATTTTTTTTTACACAGGTTATTATGATTACCGGATGATGGTGGTAGTACCCTTTCTCGTGATAGTACGACCCTGTTCAGTAATGGCTTCAGCCATCCATACATAGGAGCCACTCGGCTGGGCCACACCCATGAATACGCCATCCCAGCCATCGTGCAGGCGGCTGGTGCTGAATACCATTTGACCCCAGCGGTTGTACACACGGAAATAGGTAAGCGATTTAATACCAACCGGGAATGGCACAAAGCGGTCATTCCGGCCATCTCCATTCGGTGTAAATCCTGTTGGCACATAGATATCCGGCCCCTTGTATACCCGCACTTTCACATATCCTTCGCCAATACAACCGGCAACGGTAGAGCCAATTACCTGGTAAAGTATCTCGTTATTTGTGGTATTGGCAATGTAGTTACTCAAGGTACCTGCCGTAACGGTTGGATTAGCAATAGATGGGTTGTCGAGCCCGGTGGAAGGCGTCCAGTTGAAATTAATTACATCGGGATCAGATGGAACGGCCAGCATCTGGAACTGATCCATTTCATACACCACGGTGTCGAAAGGATAGGTTTTGATCTTAATCGGTGGCGTTACATCAATTGTTATATTGTCCGTTACCAGCGAAGCACACCCATTGGCATCCGCTATGATGGTTACAGTATAGGTAATGTCTTTGGTCGGAGTGGCCAGCGGCGAAGGACTGTTCGGATCGTCCAGGTATGTGGACGGCGTCCACTTGTATTGTACGCCACCGGTTGCATTCAACTGGTAGTTTTGTCCATAACAAATAAATCCATCAACACCTGCATTTGGAATGGGAGCTGCATTCACATTTACGATCACCGTATCATTGGCGGCACAGCGTCCCAATGTGGCGGTAACGATGTATTGAGTAGTAACAACCGGGTTTGCAACCGGGTTATGAATAGTGGTACTGCTTAGCCCCGTTGCTGGGCTCCATGCATATTGTGTGGCATTGGATACCAGGTCCAGTTGTGTTGACTTGCTTTCGCAAATAACCGGGTCTGTTTGCTGGGTGAAAGTGAGGTTATTGGTAAGGCCTACCGAAGTTGGGAAACTGGTATTACATCCCAGGTTATCCCTTACATATACAGTATAGTTTCCGGGCGCCACATTAAATGTGTTGCCACTTTGCCAGGTTGTACCATCCAGCGAATATTCATAGCTGCTGTTACCGCCTGTAGCTGTAACGGCAATCACGCCGTCATTGCCACCGTCGCAACTTGCATTGGTGTTCGCAGATATAGCGGATAAAGCAACTGGTTCAGCTACGTTGATATTCTGTGATGTGGTGCATCCGTTCGCATCGCGGATGATAACCGTATAGTTACCTGCCGGTACGTTGAAGGTTGGGCTGCTTTGCCAGTTGGTACCGCCGTCTATAGAGTACTCATACGGAGCCATGCCACCGCTGGTTGCGGTGTTGATGATACCATTGCTCTGGCCATTACAAACAACAGGCACAGATGATGCAGAGAAGCTGAGCACGGCTGGTTCGTCTACCGTTATCGAAAGGTTATTCTGACAACCATTTGCCTCACGGTAGCGGACATTATACACACCAGCAGTAAGGCCGTTGAACACATTGCTTGTTTGCCAGTTTATACCATCCAGTGAATATTCAAATGGTGCCACACCTATTGCAGGTTGTGCCACCGTAATAGTACCTGTATTTCCGCCATTGCACAGCACATCTGTTTTGCTGGCAGAAGTTACCAGCACCGGACCTGCATCTACTGTTACCGGTATCACATTGGTCACGCACCCGGTTGCAATTTCTGTAACAGTAATGGTATGGTTGCCTGCAGACAGGTTGCTGAATGTATATGGGGATGGGCCGGGTACAAATGCACCGCCATCCAATGAGTAACTGTAAGGGCCGGTTCCGTTAGTTGGTGTTACCGTAATGGAACCATTGGTGGCGCCACTGCAACTGGTAGCGGCTGGTACTGCATTAGCAGCAAGTGTCGGGCCAACAGCAACGTTAAAGTTTATTGTTCCGCTGGCACATCCGCCGGCATCACTTACCACTACAGTATGGTTACCGGAAGAAAGGCCGTTGAACGTATATGGCGAAGGTCCGGAAACCGGTGCACCACCATCCAAAACAAAAGAATAGGGGCCGGTGCCGGTAGTTGCAGTTACAGTAACAGAACCATTCGCTGCCCCATTACAGGAAGTGGCAGCGGGTGCCGCTGACGCATTAATACCCGGTCCGGATAAAATGGTAAAATTGATTGTAAGACTCAGGCAACCGGTTGGCAAATCCCTCACCACAAAGTTGTGAGCGCCGGCAGTAAGTCCGCTGAATGTAAATGGAGCAGGGCCAGCAACAAAAGGACCGCCATCCAGTGAAAACTCATAAGGGCCGGTACCGCTGGTGGGTGTTATCGTAACCGATCCATCTGCCGCCGTTGGGCAGCTGGTGGCGGTAAGGGTGCGGGTGGCTGTAACGGATGAACCTGCAGTGACGGTGCGGGTGAATGTGCGGGTACATCCCACAGCATCCCTGATAGTAATTGTATATGTACCCGAAGCCAGTCCTGAAAATGTGTTGGACGACTGCAAGGGCCCTGCATCTAACTGATATTGATAAGGTGCAGTACCACCGGTAACACCGGTAACAGTTATTGAACCATTTGTTGCACCGGCGCAGCTTGTAGGCACAGCGGTGGATGTTTGACCAGTCATACCAGCACCATTAGTTACAGTTACTGAAATACTGTTTGAGGCACATCCATTTGCATCTGTGAAAGTGATAATATGTGTACCAGCAGCAAGGCCTGTAAATGTGTATGGTGAGCCGCCGCTAACCGGGGCTCCTCCATCAATTACATAATTATAAGGAGCAGTACCCAATGTAGGTGTTATTGTTATCGATCCATTATTCACTCCGGAGCAAGATGTGGCTGCGTTAGAAGAGATGGCTGATAAATTAGAAATGTTTCCAACCGTTACCGTGTATGATCCCGCGCAGGTTTGCGGAGCATCACGTACATAAACCGTATAGGTACCAGCTGCTAATCCATTAAATACATTACTTGACTGCCAGGTTACACCATCCAGCGAGTATTCGTAAGGCCCTGTGCCACCACTTACATTGTTAACCGTGATAGAACCTGTATTCTGACCGCAAATAGATGAGGACGTTGCAGGTGTGGCAGCCAGCGGGTTTGTGCGGTTTACTGTAATCGTATCCAATCCATATATCTCAGTAGCCGGATCATCAATCTTATCGTAAAAACCTTTCACTACATACTGCGTGGCTACTCCCGGAGGAGGGCACACATTGGGGAAACTGGCTTCCCTGTCACCATTTGGTAATTGAACTGTTGTTCCGGTTGATACCAGGTTGTTGGCCATATCATAAAGCTCCACCCTTCTAAACAACGGTGTACCACCGATTGGTATAAAGCGATATCTTTCATTCATCCCAATAGCTCCCCATGGCGGATCTGTAGCCCGGCGTCCATTTACCATAACGCCAATATCTCTGTTGAAATTCTGTACTCCAATCATCGCTCTTCCCTGGTTCCAGGTTCCGCAAATTTCTTTGTCAAAGATATTTACGTCAATTATCCCTGTTGATTCATACAGTATGATTTGATGCGTATTTTCAATTAGATTATTACAAGCAGCGGAGAAAAGCGGTATTTTATAATAGTTAAGTACCCAGGTTCTGTATGGTGCAATACCGTTCCGGGTAAATGAAATTCTCCTGTTGGGCGAAGTGGTGACGGCCATATCTATATCATGATATGGCCCCATGATTAACGCCCTGTCATAAAAAGTGCTCGGCAGATTTTGAGGCGTTGCTCCGTTAATTATATTCCAGTGAGATGCCTGATTTGCTTCAGCAACATCAAAAGTTACATAGCCGTTGCTGCTAACAACAATATCATTATAAGGAGTACCGAAGAAAATAAAGGGAAACCCAATGGCATAGGCATCCGAATACCTGTCATCCACTGAAATATTTGTTGTAAGTCCGGGTGTTGCCGGATTGTTGGCTGCCAAAAGGCAGGTAGGTAAAGTAACGGGCGATCCTACGGAATAGTTCGTGGACTGCCTATGCGGATCAGGTATCAAAGTTTTTATAGTAAAACAGGCAGTGGGTGGGCATCCTGGTAATATGGTGTCTCTGGCACAGTTAAAAGAATATCCTTGAGCACATAGAGACAAGCTTCCTGCACCTGCAATACACAGCAGGGCAAAGAATTTTAGCCGGTTAAATGTCATAAACTAATGTCCAGTTTTGGTGAAATCAGAAGCCGAAAAAACAAGGCAACAAGATAATAAAAAATACTGTTTAACTGTCCTGCCTTTAGGGATGTTTTACACATACCGCGAAGCTGGTCACCTTGTTTTTCTTTGTTACTGTTTATTAAGCTTTTACGACGGAATATCTTCCATATCATACCGCTCTACCGACTCAATGCCCGGGAGGGCGAGGAGGCTTTGCACCAATACGTCCAGTTCTTCCTTATCGTGCACATAGAGCTTGATATTGCCTTCAAATAGCCCTTCTTTGGCTTCAATGGTTAATGCTGCAATATTTATTTTCAGTTCACCGGAGATAAGCATGGTTATCTTGTTTACCACCCCCACATCATCCAGGCCAACTATTTTCACACCGGTCAGGAAGGATATTTCTTTGTTCTTCGCCCATTTGGTTTTGACCACCCGGTGGCCATAGTTGGATAACAACTTCGTAGCATTGGGACAATTAGTACGGTGTATCGTCAGGCCTTTACCCGTGGTGACAAAACCAAACACGTCATCCCCCGGTATGGGTTTGCAACAGTTGGCCAGGTTGTACACTATCTTATCGCTGCTTTCCCCAAAGATGACCAGCTCTGCATCTTTTTTACCTGCTGTTAGACTGGGTACATAATCCGGTTTCTCCGGTTGCAGTTTTACCGGCTTCGGTGCTTCAATGCGATCACCGCTGACTTTAAAATCTTTCAGGTCTTTTAAATCCAGGTTTTTTACCGCCACCTGGTAAAATAAATCCACGTTGGAAGAGAGCTTGTACCACTGTACCAGTTCATCAATATTTGCCTGGTTAAATGAGGCTCCCATACCTTCAAGCTTACGTTGCACCGCATACTTCCCCTCATCCGATACCTTACGCTTTTCCTCTTTCAGAGCATCACGGATACGGCCCTTCGCTTTAGATGTAACCACAAAACCCAGCCAGTCTTCCGAAGCCTTTTGCTTATTGCTGGTAATAATTTCCACCTGGTCGCCACTGTGCAGTTTATGACTGATGGGCACCAGTTTATGGTTTACTTTGGCACCTATTGTTTTAACCCCGATGGCACTGTGAATGGAGAAGGCAAAATCAAGGGCAGTAGAACCCACCGGCAACATTTTTACATCACCCTTGGGCGTATACACATATATTTCTTCAGCAAGAAAACTGGTTTTAAAATCCTGCAGGAAATCAATGCTGTCTGTTTCCTGGTTGCTGATTACCTCACGTATCTGTTGAAACCATTTATCGAACCGGCTTTCGTCATCCTTTCCCTCTTTATATTTCCAGTGTGCGGCCAATCCTTTCTCGGCTATTTCGTTCATCCGCTTGGTGCGTATCTGTACTTCCACCCAGCGGCCCTGCGGCCCCATCACCGTTGTGTGCAGGGCTTCATACCCATTGCTCTTAGGATTGCTGAGCCAGTCACGCAAACGCTCAGGCGACGGATTGTACTCGTCCGTAATCATGGAATATACTTTCCAGCAATCTTCCTTTTCTTTTTCCGGTGTTGAATCCAAAATGATACGAATGGCAAAGAGATCATACACTTCTTCAAACTCCACGCCCTTCTTTTTAATTTTATTCCAGATGGAGTGAATGCTTTTCGGACGTCCGTATATCTCGGCATTCAGGTCGGCCTTGTCGATTTTATCCTTGATCGGCTTAATAAATTCATTGATAAACCGGCTGCGCTCTTTTTTGGTTTCAGCCAGTTTACGGGCAATGTCTTTGTACACATCCGGCTCCATGTATTTCATGGCCAGGTCTTCCAGTTCAGTTTTCATGGTGTACAAACCCATGCGGTGGGCAAGTGGCGCATACACGTATACTGTTTCAGAAGATATCTTCAGCTGCTTCTCCCGCTTCATGCTGTCCATGGTGCGCATATTGTGCAGCCGGTCGGCCAGCTTTATCAATATCACCCGCGGATCATCCGTTAGCGTCAGTAGTATTTTTTTGAAATTCTCTGCCTGCTGGGAAGCGTTAACGTCTATAACGTTAGCGATTTTAGTAAGCCCGTCCACAATCCTGGTAATTTCACTCCCGAATTCCCGTTTGATATCATCTAGTGTAATATCAGTATCCTCTACGGTATCATGCAGCAAAGCGCAGATGGTGGAGCGTACGCCCAACCCGATTTCCTCTACACATATTTTGGCTACCGCTATTGGATGGAGAATGTATGGCTCGCCGCTTTTACGGCGCATGGTCTTATGCGCCTCTGCAGCCATTTCAAAGGCGGTACGAACGAGGTCTTTATCGCCGGGCTTCAGCTTAATTTTCAGCGCCTTTAACAGGGAACGGTATTCCCGTAATATCAGCTTCTTCTCCTCTTCGTCGTTCAGGTTATATTTTGGCGTTTGCGCTACGGTTTCCATGGTCTACGAATTTAATGATTTTAGCTAAGAGTTTAAAGGAGATGAGAGAGAAAATGAGATACCACGGTTCGGAGTTGCTTTACTTTCCCTTGTTTTGCCTCATTGTCTAGGTCATTTCAGCTTGTGCGTAAACCACAGAAACAGAAAGGGAGATAATGAGAATGGAACTTCTTCATTATCTCCCTTTCTTCTTTTATTCTTTTAGCCTATTTCAGAAAATCATACCGCAGCAGCACTTCATGGCCGTTAGCCCCCGGATCGTACACACTTAATGGAGTGTTATAAATATCAAATGCATAACCGATGGTAAATTTCTTTTTGATATGCACACCAGCACTCAGCGTCCAGCTTTGTCGTGCCCTCAGCGATAAGCCCCAGAAGAAAATTTCTTTATGTTCTACCCGGGCGCCCCCCTGGAATTCAAGTGGTGCATTTGGCAAATAAATAAACAACACATTTGGCGTAATGGTGGTCGAGCCATCCACATCCCACTTGTAATTACCGTGGAGGTAGTAGTGACGGTACAGCCGGCCTTCTTCTGTTGTATTCAGGTTGCCACTATAGAAATCCAGTTTTGATTGTACCAGCTGGCTGACCGATGCACCCACCTGAAATTTCTTTCCCGTATAAGCCAGTCCAAAACCTGCATCAAATTTAAAGCGGTTTTCGGCGCTGTTTAATACAGGATCATTGCTGCCCAATGACTGTTGGAGTTTTGCTTTGTCATAAGAGAACTGCTGGCCCCTTGCTTCCAAACCTAATGAGAAGCTTCCGCCATTTTTGGTGGGGATATGATAAGCATAGGACATCTGCACACCGGTACGTTTTGTCGGACCGGTTTTATCACTATAGAGATATCCGCCAATTCCTAATTTAATAGAGGGGATAAAGGCTGAGCCAAAAGCCGTAGCTGTTTGCGGCCCTCCGTCTATCCCATCCCACATGCTCCGGTAAGAAGCGCCGATAACACCATGTTTAGCAGCGCCGGCGGTAGCAGGATTATGAAATATACCTTGTAAATCGTATAGCGAAGATGTATGCAACTGCTGGGCCTTCAATCCTGCCACACTGCACAACATCACTATTGAATATATTAAACGTTTCATTGTAGTTGTATTTTTAAAAATTAACGCAGTATGGTCAGGTTTCCTTTCAGCACAACGGTTTTTCCATTTATCAGGCGGAAGGATATTACATAGTAATAGGTTCCGTCTGGCAATGGCTTCCCTTTATAAGTACCATCCCAGTTGTTTTTATAGTCGCCGGACTCGTATACTTTAGACCCGTAACGGTTAAACACCTGTGCCTTTGCTTCTGTCAGGCAACCCGTGCCATTTGTAATCAGCCACAGATCATTAATACCATCACCATTTGGCGTAAAGGCCTCCATTGGTTTAATGCAATACGGAACCACCGTTACAGTAACATTATCTGCCACCAGGCAACCCTGCGGTGATGTTACAGTAAGTGTATAGGTAATCGTTTGTCCGGGAGTAGCGTTTGGTGTAAGGATATTCGTTGCACTGAGGCCAGTGGATGGCGTCCACAAATAACTGCCAGCAGATCCTGAACCCTGCAATTGCACCATATCGCCAGCGATGATAGCCAAATCTGGCCCCGCATTGGCAGTGGCCCCTTCAAACACCGTTACCAATACTGTACGCTGAACGGTACAGGTACCTAACGTAGCAGTGAGTGTATAACTGGTTGTTTGTTGCGGGCTAAGCACCGGGTTGGGAATATTCGGGTTACTCACTCCGGCTGTTGGTGACCAGCTATAGCTGGTGGCATTACCAGATACCTGTGGTGTAAAGCTGGCGCCACGGCAAATATTACCGCCCTGCACCTGGCCTACATTGAGTGTATTCGTAAATGTTATGGTTACCTGCTGAGGGGCTGAAGTACATTGTGAACCTACATTGCGGGTAATGACATTATATGTTCCTGCTGCCAGTCCCGTAAATACATTTGAGGATTGGTAGGTGGTACCTCCATTGATACTGTATTCATATGGTGGCTGACCTCCGCCTCCCGGCGTAATGGTTATCGTGCCAGTAGTGGTACAGTTTGCATCTGTTTTTGCTACCTGCTGTGTTACGGGTGCAGATGCGTTGAGTGTGATTGTTTGCGTAGCGCTAACACAATTCAGGTTGTCTCTTACAATTACTGTATAGGTACCGCCGGCTAATCCTGTAAACGTATTGGATGTTTGGTAAGTAGTACCGCCATTAATACTGTATTGATAAGGCGCCTGGCCACCAGTGGCCGTAACGGTAATAGTGCCATTTGGTGCACAGGTAGGATCTACTTTCACTGCGGTGGCAGACGGGGCATTCCTTTTGACACGTACTGTATCTGTAAATACTACTTCACCCTGCGGGTTATTGCAATCGGTATATGCAATACGCACTACATAGGCAGTGCTGTCTGCAGTAGGGCATACGTTAGGGAAATTAAGATTGAGAACGCCAGCGGATAAAGTGCTTGTGTCTGCTGTATAAACCACATTCCCGTTTACAAGCAACTGGCCGCTTTTGTAGCGGGAGGTACCTGCATTGGGAATAAAGCGCCAGCAGGAATCCATGGCTGCCGTACCCCATACGGTCGCATTTTTGTCCATCGGGGCGATGGCCTGTGTACGGGTGCCGTCCTGCATACCCAGAATAGCACGGCCACCATTCCAGGCGGTACAGTTGGGCTTGTCTTTAATGTACACTTCCACGATACCTGTTCCTTCAAATAATACCATTTGGTGTGTGGCACGTGGCGTGGTGCAAGAGGTGCCAAAATATGGCATGTCATTATAGCTGGCAATGAAACGGCGGTTAGGAGCAGTGCCTTCCACCCTCCATTCAATTTTTTTGTTGGGTGAAGGATCACCGGGGTCAATATCATGGTATGGGCCAAAAATCATATTTGGCGCATAGCTGGTGCTGGGTATTGTTCCTCCAGCACCTATAACGTATCCGCTGCCGGTGCCGGCCCGGGTGATATCAAACGTGATTGCGGAGTTGGAACCCATAATCAACTGGGTAAAATTGTTGCCATAATAGCAAAAATTAAACCCGGGTGTTATAACCGGGCTCCAGGTGTCATCCACATAAATGGGGGTAACCTCGTTACCAGTTGGCGTGGTGTACGCAAAAGGTACATAGGCCGGATTGGTAATTACATAACTGTTCGTTTGCTTAATGTGCGGGGCCTGTACAGCAAAGCTGGTACAGTTGGTGCCGCATGGTAACACAATATTGCGGTTAGCAATAGTAATGGTAGTGGCCGGGTTCTGGCTGGATGCACAGATAGCCATTACCATCCCCGAAAGGAGCATGGTAAATCTTCTCATCAGCAGTAAAGCCTGTAACACCTACAGGCAGGTTTGGTGTACAAATAAATCAGTCAGGCAGGCAAGCCGGTTAGTTAATCCAGGATGAAAGTATGGACTCTGCGGTGAGAATTCAGGGGAACAGGTTCAGGTGGTCAAACCTACAATAAATTGCGGCATTTTGCAACCAGTTCCTTTAATTGATTTATCCACTATTTCTTATGCTGAAATGCCCTACCTTTGCAGCCCAAATTGAAAAATTCCCGAATCTGGCTGCTCGCAACAGGGTTTTGGAATGGACAGCTTGGATTTTCTACCGGATGTGGTGAAATTGGTAGACACGTCAGACTTAGGATCTGATGCCGCAAGGT
>CAYLRV010000044.1:0-40116 GCA_964386395.1 uncultured Chitinophaga sp. | reverse complement strand
GCCTGTTTCAAAATAAGCACCGGGAATTTCTTAAGTTTAACCTTTCAAATCAGCTGATGGCTATCGTCAAAGTACCTACTAATTTTAATATCGACCTGGAATTCGAGATCCCCGAGTTTTACCGGCGCTTTATAGCCCTTATCCTGGATTGGGTGCTCATTATTATTTACCTGAAAATAGCAGAGATTTTTGTACGGTCATACGAAGAATCCCATCCGGCATGGGAGGGGGATAACTGGGAGGATTTGCATTGGCTGAAACTGGTGGTTTATGGCCTGCCACCGTTGATTTATCATGTTGTATTCGAACTGGCCATGCGGGGGCAGACAGTAGGGAAGAAGCTGATGGGCATCCGGGTGGTGAATGAGAATGGTGGCCGGGCCAGTGCCAGCCAGCTGCTCATTCGTTGGCTGCTCCGGGAAGTATGGTTTTTATTAATAGGATTAATAAGCCTGCAATACGAGTATTTTGGAAAAAAAGATCATGCAATGGTGTTGTTGCTGATCGTACTGGGTTATTTCATTGCGGATATAGTACTTGTAGTGTCATCGAAAAAAGGACAACGGCTGGGGGATGTACTTGCTAAAACGATCCTGATTCGTACCAACACAACCAGCAGCATAGAGGAAACGGTATTCCAGGAAGTGGCGGATAGTTATGTGCCACAGTTTCCGCAGATCATGCGGCTGAGCGACCGGGATATCAATGCGATCAAAAGCATATTACAAACAGCCCACCGGAAGGGGGATGCATATATGGCCGAAAGTGCTGCTGCCAAAATAAAGGCACACCTGAAAATCGATACGGATATGAATGCCTTTGATTTTCTGGGCGTATTACTAAAGGACTACAATTACCTTTCCGTTAAATAGCCTACTCTTTCCAGGGTATGATAACCGGCTTACGTTTTACTTCGGACCGGGGCGCTGCATTGGGAATTTGACCCTGTAGCAGTAAGGGATCAGTTTTTTGCAGGCCGGCATTTGGCATGGAATAATGAATGCCATCAGGGTTGGGTAGTATTACCGGCATCTGCCCGTTTCCATATTTCACATTATCTCCATTGGGCAGCGTATGGGAGAGCGTAGTACCCGCTGGTAATGAATACCGAACCGTATCGTTAACAGTTTGCACCACAATACCCTGTTGTTTGTAAAAGTCTCCTGATGCTGCGGATAACTGCTTATTCAAAACCTGCTGATCAACAGGATTGTTTTGCTGTGCCGCAGCAGTAATCGTTGAAAGCAAAGCAGCTGCAAAAAATAATCGTTTCATGGCTATATAGTTTGATGAAGCAAAGTTAATTTCTATCATTTATCATCTTCCTGTTCCCCGTAGCTTAGCGAAAGGGAATCATCTCATTTTTTTCCACGCATTAATCAGCCCGTTGGTAGAAGAGTCGTGACTGCTCACAGGTTTCTTATCCTGTAGTTCCGGCAGTATTTTATTCGCTAATTGCTTGCCCAGTTCCACCCCCCACTGATCGAAGCTGAAAATATTCCAGGTAATACCCTGTACAAAAATCTTGTGTTCGTACAGCGCAATCAGCTGGCCTAAGGCTGCCGGTGTTATTTTCTTCAATAAGAATGAGTTGGTCGGTTTATTGCCTGCAAAAACTTTAAAGGGCAGCAGTTTGGCAATATCTTCAGCACTCAGCCCGGCCTTCTCCAATTCAAGTTCTGCCTCTTCTTCTGTTTTTCCATTCATCAGCGCTTCTGTTTGTGCAAAGAAGTTGCTGAGCAGTTTGGTGTGGTGATCGCCAACCGGGTTGTGCGATTGTGCCGGTGCAATAAAATCGCAGGGGATAATGGGTGTGCCCTGGTGTATCAGCTGGTAAAAAGCATGTTGCCCGTTCGTGCCTGGCTCGCCCCAGATGATGGGACCGGTGGCATAGTCCACGGCTTCACCATTGCGGTCAATGCTCTTGCCATTACTTTCCATATTGCCCTGCTGGAAATAAGCAGCGAAGCGGTGCAGGTACTGATCGTAAGGAAGAATGGCTTCGGATTGTGCCCCAAAGAAATTGATATACCAGGTACTGAGCATGGCCATCAGTACAGGAATATTTTTATCGAAGGGTGTTTCTTTAAAATGCTTATCGGCTGCATACGCACCTTTCAGTAATTGGTCAAAATTTTTATAACCAATGGTGAGGGCGATGGATAGGCCAATGGCACTCCAGAGGGAATAGCGGCCGCCCACCCAATCCCAGAATTCAAACATGTTGTTTTTGTCAATACCAAATTTCACGACTTCGCCTTCATTGGTGCTCAGGGCCACAAAATGTTTGGCGATATGTTTTTCTTTTTTAGCTTTTTGCAGGAACCATTCCCGGGCAGTATGGGCATTGGTCATTGTTTCCTGGGTGGTGAAGGTTTTGGAAGCGACTAAGAAGAGTGTTCGTTCCGCATCAACCTTCTTCAGCGTTTCGGCCATATGCGTGCCGTCTACATTCGATACAAAGAAAACCTGCATGCCTTCCACCCAGTATGGTTTCAGGGCTTCGGTAACCATCAGCGGACCAAGATCGCTGCCGCCGATGCCGATATTGACAATGTATCGGAATTTTTTATTGGTGTACCCCTTCCGTTTGCCTGCATGTACTTCATCGCAAAAAGTCTTCATCTGCCGCTGTACTTTTTTTACGGCAGGCATTACGTTTACGCCCTGTGCATAAACTGGATCTTTGGAAAAATTGCGCAGGGCCGTATGCAATACCGAGCGTTTTTCTGTTTCATTGATGGCATCCCCGTTGAACATGGCGGCCATTGCATCCTTTACTTTGCATTCCTCCGCCAGCTGCAGCAGGAGTTGGATCGTTTTTTCAGTGATAATGTTTTTTGAATAGTCAAACACCGTATCGCCCAGGCACATGGAAAATTTATTGTAGCGATCTGTTTGCTCTTTAAATAAATCACGCAGGTGTGCGGCTTTCATTTCTTCAGCATGTTGTTGCAATGCTGTCCATGCTTTGGTACTGGTTGGGTTTATTTTGGGTAACATGTAGAATTGAATATTGAATATTTTTTATTGAATATTGATTGTTGTATAAAGTGTCCTTTCTTACTTAACTAAGTTGTTTCAAAACCTGGATCGTTTTCTCCACCATCTCTTCCGTTATATCCAAATGCACCACCAGCCGAACCCGTACCGGTGAAATGGCATAGCCAAGAATATTTTGCTCTTTCAGTTTGGCTACCAGTGCGGGGGCCGATTGCCCTTCCTTCAGTTCAAAGATGATAATATTTGTTTCTACAGGCAGTAAGAAATTTACCAGCGGGTTTGTTTCTATGGCTGCAGCAATTTGCTTCGCATGCTGGTGATCAATGGCCAGCCTTTCAATATGATGTTGCAAGGCATAAATACCGGCTGCCGCAATAAACCCGCCCTGGCGCATGCCGCCGCCAAACACTTTCCGGATACGCCTTGCTTTTTTTATAAAATCTTTCTTGCCCAGCAATAAACTGCCCACCGGGCAACCCAGGCTCTTGCTCAGGCAGATGGAAATACTGTCGAAAGCCTCACCGTATTGTTTAGGGGTTTCACCTTTGGCCACCAAGGCATTCCACAACCTGGCGCCGTCGAGGTGAAAAGCAATACCTTTTTCAGTACACAGCGATTGTATTTTTTTTATCTCCGCAAAATCATAACAGCTGCCACCGCCGCGGTTGCTGGTATTTTCTAAAGATACCAGGCTGGTATGCGGGCGATGTACATCATCTGGCTGAATAGCCGCAGCTACCTGCTCTGCAGTAATGCGGCCCAGGTTACCGTATAACAATTTTACAGATGCGCCGGAATTAAACGCAATACCGCCGCCCTCGTATTGGTACACATGCGAGGTTTCATCACATATCACTTCATCGCCGGGTTGTGTATGGCATTTGATCGCTATCTGGTTCGTCATGGTGCCAGAGGGACAGAATAAGCCGGCCTCCATACCAAACATGCCGGCGCCTGCCTGTTCCAGTTCATTAATAGAAGGGTCTTCACCAAACACATCATCACCCACCGGGGCACTCATCATGGCCTCGAGCATGGCGGGTGTGGGTTTAGTTACTGTATCGGACCGGTAGTCAATCAGCATTATTTTTTTGCTGCAATATACTCAGTTCGCACCTGAAATGGGGCAGTTGGCGAAGGCCTGCATTCCACACATGCAAATTTCTTTATTTTGCCGGCTGTGGAAAAAGCGACGATATATCAATACCTGGCGTTAGTAGCCGTCAGTATCTTTTCTGCGGTGGTAAGCCTTTACCTGCTGGCAGGTATGAACAGACTGTTCCGCCGTTCGGTCAGGAATGAGCTTGTCAGGAAAAACCTGCTGATATGGCTCATCAATTTTTTTATGTCCCTGGCGCTTTTTCCCATGGGTTTGGGCTTTACGTATATGGCGGCTAAGTATGGCTGGGGTTGGGTCATAGCCGGCCAGTTTATTTCAGCCACGGCCTGTACCATTTTTATTTATAACCCAGTCCGTATCGTTTCTGAAAGCAGGCTTGTACGATCGCTGTCCTTTATAAAACAAATGACGGTGTTGCTGCTGGTTTTAATCATCACCACGGTGGCAATAAATATGCTGGCCGGTTATCTTATTTATAAGAAAGAATGGGCCATAATATGGAAATATGTACTTACACAGGGGATCTATATGGCAGTGGTGGTAGGCCTCGTTTACGCAGCTATTCAACACCTGGAAAATGAACGAAAGCGAAAATCCGATGAAAAGGAACTTGAGCTGTCACGACTGCGGGAATTAAAAACGAAAGCAGAACTGGATGCCCTGCATTCAAAAATCAATCCGCATTTTTTATACAATGCCCTTAACTCGATAGCCGATCTATCCGTTACAGATGGAAAGAAAGGAAGGAAGATGACGATTGCCCTGGCCGACCTGTTTCGCTACAGTATCAATTACAGTAACCATAACTACTCAACGGTAAAGGATGAACTGGGTATGGCCGAAGTGTATTTGCAGATAGAGAAAATACGTTTTGAAGACAACCTGAACTATAGCATTCATGCCAGTGATGAAGTGCAGCACTATTTAATACCCCGGTTTTTATTGCAGCCGGTAGTGGAGAATGCGGTAAAGCATGGCTTGAAAGCAACCGGCAAAATGACGGAGATAGATATCTGGATAACCAAAGAAGGAGAGGGGCTGGTAATAAAAGTGGCGGACAATGGCCCGGCCTTTCCGGAAGACCTGGTGCCGGGCTACGGGGTAAAGAGTGTGTTTGATAAACTAGACCTGCTGTTCCCGGATAAATACGCCATACAGTTCACCAATGAACCGGAAAAAAAAGTACTGATTCATATTAATAAACTGATGAAAGATGAACCAGGTATTTAGGGCCATAGTGATAGATGATGAACCGGCCGCCCGCCGGCTGATGCGCAACCTGCTGCAGGAGCATAGTGCCATCGTGGAAGTCATTGACGAAGCCGGCAATGGCCGCGATGCGATTGAAAAAATAGAAGCCTTAAAACCTGATCTGATCTTCCTGGATATACAAATGCCCGACCTGACCGGTTTTGAAGTAATAGAAAAACTGCAGTTCAAGCCCAATATCATTTTTACAACGGCCTATGAGCAGTATGCCATCAAGGCTTTTGAAACATTCTCCATTGACTACCTGCTGAAGCCGATAAAAGAGGAAAGGCTGGAGCAGGCATTGCACAAGCTCAAAGAATTTGGCAAAGCTACTGCGCCGATTGATGTACCGGGGCTGCAGCAGATCATCAGCCAGCTAAAAGCCCCGCCCAAGGCCACGGCCATGCCGATAAAAACCGGCGACCGTATTATCCTTGTCCGGTTTGAACAGATAGCCTACCTGGAGGCGAATGACAAATATGTATTCGTCCATACCATCGACGGGCAGAAGCACCTCACCGACCAAACCCTCACCACCCTCGAAGAAAAGCTGCCCCCGCAGTTTTACCGCATCCAAAAGTCTTTTATCATCAATAAAGACCGGATACGGGAAATGCACAAACATTTTAATGGGCGCTTCCTGTTTACCATGGAAGACAAAGCCGGCACCAGTCTCACATCTGGCCGCACATATTATGACGCCATCAAGGCCGAATTTGATCTGTAGCAGCCACGCCGCCACTCAGCCCCTGATTTGAGCCGCTTATACAGCAAACCGGCTTAACTGTAACCTGTTTTACCGCACTGCGTCACACTTCTGTCAGCTTTAACGGCCACCATTCATCCTTTTATCTGGCCGTTTATTTTAAAACCATGTACTTTGTTATGCAAAGTACTGAATTTTGTACTGTAATAGTTGAAGCATAGTAAATCGAAAACCATTTAATACGTTGAAAATGAAAAATTTAGTTGTTTTATTCGCCATCCTGATTAGTTCTGTAGCCGCTATGGCGCAGACGGGGAAGGGAAAAATTACCGGAAAAGTGACGGATGGCAGCACCAAAACGGTGGAAGCCGCCACGGCCAGCTTATTGAAAGCGGCAGACTCTTCTGTAGTAAAAATGGCCGTAACCGATAAGGCCGGTGCCTATACTTTTGAAAACATTGCCGCCGGAAAATACCTTGTTTCCATTACCGCAGTGGGGTACACAAAATTGTACACAGCAGGCCTTGAAATTACGCCGGCCGGTAATACCGTGGCCCTGGCTACAGCCGAACTTGCCCAGGCCAGCAAAAACCTGGGTGGTGTGACCGTTACGGCCCGCAAACCACTCATCGAACAAAAGATTGACCGCACGATTGTAAACGTGGAAGCCTCTATTACCAATACCGGCAACTCGGCGATGGAAGTATTAGAGAAATCACCGGGTGTAACGGTGGATAAGGATGGCAATATCAGCCTGAAAGGAAAATCGGGTGTGATGGTGATGATCGATGGCCGCCCCACCAGCCTTGGTGGCGCCGACCTCGCTGTATTACTGCGCAGCATGAATGCCAGCCAGCTGGATCAAATTGAGATAATGACCAACCCGCCTGCAAAATATGATGCAGCCGGTAACTCAGGTATCATCAATATCAAAACAAAAAAGAATAAACAGTTTGGCTATAACGGAAGCATTACTTCCGGCTATACACAGGGACGTTATGCCCGCTTCAACGAATCGGTAAATTTTAACTACCGTGCCGGTAAAGTGAATTTGTTTTCTACCCTGAGCTATAACCGTAACCACCGCGGCGAAGACCTGGATATAGTGCGCAATTTCCGTGACCCGGCTACGAAAAATATCCTTTCCATTTTTGACCAGGAAACCGATATGGTGAATAGTGGCCATTTCCTGAGTGCTAAAGCAGGCCTTGATTTTTATGCCACAAAGAAAACAACCTTTGGTATTTCTGTAAATGGTTTTGGTAACAACCGTACCTGGAAAAGTACCAGCTCTACAGATATACTGGATCCCAATGGTTCACTACAGAGTGTAACAAAAGCACTGGCCAATAATGTATCGGAATGGAGAAATTTCAGCAGCAATGCCTATTTCAAAACCACACTCGATACAGCCGGACAGGAAATTTCAGGCGACCTGGATTACCTGCAATACCGCTCCAATGTAGACCTGCCTTTATACAGTTCCTACTACGATAAAAATGGTAACCTCACGAAAGTGCCGGATACCCTGATGGGGAGTCTGCCACAGGATATTAAAATCTACAGCGGTAAAATAGATTATATCAAACCATTGAAAAACGGCGCTAAGTTTGAAGCCGGTATAAAAACCAGTTTTGTAAAAACAGATAACAATGCCAACTATGATACGCTGCGCAACGGGCAAATGATACACGACTACAACCGCAGCAATCATTTTGTATATGAAGAAAATATCAATGCGGCCTATGTAAACTATAGCCGTCCGCTGGGTAAAAAATGGAACGGGCAGTTTGGCCTGCGGGTGGAAAACACCAATGCAAAAGGCAACCAGCTTACCACCAATATCCAGTTCAAACGTAACTATACACAGTTGTTCCCTACCGCTTACCTGCAATACGTAGCGAATGAGAAAAACAACTTCGTATTAAACTATGGCCGTCGTATCAACCGTCCGAACTACGAGAACCTGAACCCCTTCATCGAATTCATCGACCGGTATACATTCGAGCAGGGCAACCCGAACCTGAAACCACAGTTCAGCCACAACATAGAGCTGAGCCATACCTATAAAAATTTCCTCACCACCACGCTGAACTTCAGCCGTACCACGGATATCATTCAGCAGGTGCTGGAGCAGAATGAGCAGACCAATGAAACCTTTATCAAGCAATCGAATATTGCCACACAGCAGCAGTTTGGTATCAGTGTGAATGCCAACTTCCCGGTAACGAAATGGTGGACCAGCAATATCTACATGAACCTGGTGCACAACCAGTACGATGGTATCGTGAACAATGAAAACATATCGGTAGGCCTGCCAATGTTTATGACGCAGGTACAACAGCAGTTTAAATGGGAGAAAGGCTGGGCTGCTGAAGTAAGTGGTTTCTTCCGTACCAAAGCAGTGGAAGGTGTGATCTTCATCAAACCATTTGCGCAGATGAATGCCGGTATCAGCAAGCAAATCTGGAAAGGCAAGGGTACTATCCGTCTGAATGCAAGGGATATCTTCAATGGTTCCAAGTTCAGGGGCTATAGCAAGTATGGTACGGTGGATGCAGAATTCATCAATGTAAACGACAACCGCTCTGTAAGCCTTGGCTTTACCTGGCGCTTCAATAAAGGAAAGCTGAAAGCGAGCAGCGGCAGGCGGGAAGGTGGTGCGAGTGAGGAGCAGAACAGAGTAGGGGGAGCGAATTAGGAGGTTGGCTAGTGGCGATTGGGAAGTGGCTAGTAGCTGGTGGCGAGAGGGTAGAGGGGGAGACACAATGGGACTTATGCGATTGGATGGAGTGACTAATAAGAATTAGCCGTGATTAATATAGAACGCCTGGGTGAGAGCCCGGGCGTTTTTTGTATGCGGATATTTGTATTGTGTATATTTAGTTGTCGGAAGTAATTTTACAACCTGGTATGCGTATAAAATTTCTCTTTTTTCTGTTTATAGTTGCTTCGTCTTGTTATTCGCAGGATTCAATACTTCCTGACAAGGTAGATTCACCTATCAATTTCTTCAGGCTGAAGCCCCTTCGCTTATATCCGTATAACAACAGGGTGGTGCCTTTTAATGATCCGCTGCCCTTGTATGTTCAAATAAATTATGAAGACGGTAAGACTAAACAGTTCGAGTATTTCAGGCTAGACAGCACAACCTACCTGGTGTATGAATATTTCAGGAGTGCTAAAAGAAGCAGTCGTGAGGGGCTAAAAAGTGGGGGAAAGATGCGGGTGACGAACGAAATAGCCGGAATATCAGTGACTAAAACTACGAGCAGGGGTGGAGAGGGTAACCGATATTATAAAACGATACATCATTATAAAACAATGGTGAAGGAAGGCGAATGGGAGGAATTAGAGGATTCTGTTTTTCGTCATACTTACTGGACGGGTAATTATGTGAACAATAAGAGAACAGGCCTATGGAAGCGTATAACGTACGGTGATCTTGTACTCGAAGAAATAGACTATAGTAAAGATTCGACAATTAAAATTTTCTCCTCCAACCTTATATATACTCTCCCGCTTGATTCGCTAAAAGCAATGTTAGCCGGACGTTGGCATTTGAATGACTGTGATGAAGAAAAGAAGTCAAAAATGGATTATTCAAAATGTATGACGTACGATGGTGAATATGGAGATGATTGCAATAACCGGATAGCAAGGGAAAATTATTACGACTTTACATCTGTAACAAGATTTGTACGGCAAAGAGGAGATGGGTGCAATAAATTCAGGGAGAGCTGTACAAACGGGCAATGGACAATTAGTGAAACGAAAGGCGAACGTTATATAAATATAAAATTTACCAACGGGCAAAGCTGGCGATTGAAATTGATTTATCTTGATTACGATGGTAATCTTATTACCGAAAGGCAGTAAAATGGCAGCTAATAGCATTCAGATAAAAGCCGGTTGTTAAGGATACTATGAAACAATTTCTGAAAGAATACCGGATTAATATAATCCTGATGTTGGTGTTGGCAGTCCTTTCGTTTTGGTTCAATCCAATACAAGAGGCCTTATACCTGCAAACAGATTATGAAATGATGGAGCAGAAGTCGGACACGGTGCTATTATGGACCATGGGTGCCGGGGTTATTATACTATTGTTTCTTATACTAAGGCGTTTTGAAAATATCAGGGAGGCCGGCAGCTTCTTTTTGGGTATGGGTGTATTCTGCATCCCCGTTTATCTTGTCTTCGGTACATTTTTTCTTTCTGGTGCCTTAGCCCTCAACAGGATTGCACTACCCGGCACTGTTGAAAAGAAATATACGCTGACTTTTTTAATGGAGACAGGCAAGAATACGCCGGTCATCCTGGATTTTAGAACAAAGAAAACGCTGGAAGTCGACAAGGTTGCGGGAATGGAAAAACTCAATACATACAGCGTGGGCGATACGGTGACCATATCCTTCCGGAGGGGGTTGTTAGGTTTCCCTTTTAGTCCTGAGGTAAAATAAACCGGATATATAATTAGCCTTTGCCCTGTGTATACTCCTGCGTATCTTGTAAACGATTAAACAAATTTCCATGCGTAAAATATTTTTACTAACACTGCTTTTATTTATTAGCCAGCTGGTATTTTCTCAAAAAGTGCTGACTGCCTGGAGCCAGCAAACTATTGAAAACTATACGAAGGAAATGTATGACGAGGCACAAAAGCTCAGCTACTCAGCGTTATTAGAAAAGAATTTGAATGATAGTTATTGGAGTGAAGTTTTCCTGACGTTGAATGCTTCCGTAAATAATTACCCGACGGATAAGGATTATTTTAAAGGGCTGGCAAACCAGGTTGCCAATAATACAGTTACGAAATTAAAAGGAACCAGCCGCTTAGTTATTTGGGACAGGATAACCAGTGGTGATATCATTTTTGAAGGTAAAGGGCTGGTGATGGAGAATGACCTGTTCAAGGTTGGCGGACGTGCCAATCAACTTCTCCAGGCATTAACAGAGAAGAATTTTGGAATTGTTACTATTAATTCTACCGATGCGGAACTCGAAGCATTGAAAAATAAGTGGCTGGACTATTTATCTGGCAAGCCTGTTGAAGAATACAAGAAGGAATATCCACAGGCGAAGATTCCTGAGCTGAGCAGCCTGAGTGCGGTGCAGGCATTAATTATTTCCTTGCAGGAAAATCCTGCAAAGGATAAAATCACGAAGAACTGTTTGAAAAACGTATACAAATTAGATGAGATGCCGAAGGATAAAAGCTCTTCAGCAAACTACTGCAATCCTGATACCTATACATTTTTATACCTGGGCATTTTATTTGGTGATAAAAAGCAGGATGAGACCAAGGATGCAAAGTGGTGGAAGGATTTTTGGGAAACAAACCGCGATAAACTAACATGGAATGATGAGCTTGGAATTTATGAAGTAAAAAAATAACTGCTGCAAAAGCGTATACGAAAATTCGGCGTACTTTCCTCTACCATTTTTATTTCTGCAATCATCGCCGGGTTGTATGGTATCCTTCACGACCAGGTGACATACTCTGGCCCTTGTTGGTCTTCCGGAAAAGAAAGCACGCCGTTGCTGGTGTTGCGGGTGGGTAAGTGCCGGGCAAAAGCACCAGTAAGACAAAGCATGAGAGGCGTAACTGTCGGAATAGGGGTTTCTTCCTCGCCGGTCATCCTTCATGCCACTATCACGGCAATGTGTCAGATGGCATTGTGAGCAAGGGCACTCGCCGTTCATTAAATTACAGTTAACACGGTAAGCCGGGTCCACCCCACCCAGGGGCCTGGCAGTGAGACTACAGCTGCTAATGGGTAAATTCAGATACCGGGCCAGGAAAGCAGGCGCGGCATTCACTGTTTGACTTTAGTGCTTAACTTCAACCACATAAACCTGCCTGCCGGAAGGCAGGTTCAAATGGGCGTTTGTACCGGCTGGGCAGCCGATGAATTTCCCGCTTTTGCAAAAACCCTTTAGGTAGAGCTAAGCTTAAATGACCACAGTGGACAATCAATTAAAACTTTTAATTTCCTTATACGAAGAAGAAAAAGCTCGACTTCAAAAACTAATTGACGGGTGTTTAGGTGAGGCTGAATATTTAATGGCCCATCATCATACACAAGCTTTACATCAATTAGATCGGAGACTTCGGACTTTGAAAAATATTGACGATAAGCTCTTTGACGAGAAAGATTTTTGGGAAAGAAGAATTGACAGTACCCGAAGAGAAATTGAGACGTTGAGTGATGGTTATATGAAGGAATCTTATGTGAAAGACCTTCAACGTGCTAAAGAAGAGTTAGAAAGAATAAATAGAATTTCCAAACCGGCGGCACCTGCCGGCAATGAAACTTTGCTTGACGAAACGCTGAAGAAGCTAATCGGCAAGAAAGTGAAAAACGTAAAGCTGGTTCTCCTAAAAGAAGAGAATTTATTTTTGGGTTTCAGCTATTCAAACAGGGTATTAAAAGTGACTTTGCCGTATGTTAAACAGCATGTGAAAAAAATGACACTTGATGACGACAAGATCGACTCTTTTAAAAATTTAGGTTTCGAAATGACAGCAACTGAAACGAAACTTATTTTGACACTTACTGGCGACAAGGGGGGCATCTTGAACAAACTGAAATTAATTTTAGTAAAAATATTTTTTGAAATTTTTTACTTTAAAGCATTTGATAATGGGTGCTACATTGAGTTCACGGAGAAAGCCAGCCGCTAACATAGGTGTTCACGCCCTTTCTGGTGTTGCGGGTGGATACAGCCCAGGCAAAGCACCAGCAAGACAATGCATGAGAATCGTAACGTTCGGAATAGGGGTTTCTTCCTCGCCGGTCATCCTTCATGCCACTTTCCCGGCGATGTTTCAGAAGGCATGGTAAACCGGGGCACTCGTCGTTCAGTAGATCACCGTTGGCAAACCAGGCCGGGGCCAACCCACCCACAAACCCCTCCCGGGGCGATATACCAATTGACACACCCTGCAAACCGGAAATTGACTAAACTTCGTATCAAATCATATATTGATACCGTAAAACCTTGATTACCCGTTTACTTTGGCAAAAGCATTTGATATGAAACGGTTTTATATCACTTTGGTACTACTATCACTGTTTGCCGTAGCCGGAAGGCCACAATCCGGTCAACGTTCACCGATCCTAACCTCTGCCGAATTGCTGAAGGACTTTGACGTGTTGAAAGGCGTTTTACTGAATTATCACCCCGGGCTTTACAGGTACCAGGACAGCCCGGCAGTCATCAAGCAGTTTGATATCCTGGAGCGGCAATTGCAACGTGACCTGTCACTTTCTGAAGCTTATTTAGTGTTTTCCAGGTTTACGGCCAGCTTACAATGCGGGCATACTTTCTGTAGTTTTTACAATCAAAGCGGTGCCGTAAAAGATAGCCTTTTTAATAAGAAGGATAAACTCCCGTTTACCTTCTTTTTGTTTGATAAAAAGATGTACGTGGAAAAGAATGTTTCAGATAAAGAGGAACTAAAGCAGGGAACTGAAGTAGTAGCAATAAATAATATCCCTGTTTCGGTTATTATTGATACCCTGCTGCAATATGTAAAAGGGGACGGAAACAATCATCTCAAAAGGCTGAATGACCTCAACCTTTCCGGGCTGGGAAAATTTGAAGCATTTGATATTTATTTTCCGCTTTTATTTCCACCGGTAAATAATTCGTATTCACTTACCGTAAAACAACCTGGTCAAACCAGTCTGTCGGTAATAGAGGTTAATTCCGTTAGCCGTGCTGAGCGATTTGGGTTACTTGAAAGCAAATACGGAAAACAGCCTTCCACTTCGGATGATTTATGGAGTTTTAAACTATTAAATAGCGAAACGGGGTATTTGAAGATTGGCACATTCGTAACGAATAAACTAACCATAGACTGGAAGAAATTTGTAAATAGTGCATTTGATGAATTATCCGAAAAAAATATACAGCATCTAATCATTGACATACGTGGAAATGAAGGTGGTGATGATGAAGTAAATCTTGTACTTGGAAAAAGGCTCGCTAAAACGCAAATTGAGTTTCCGGCTTTCAAAGAATTGCTGCGCTATGAAACAGTTTCCGACGAATACCGTCCCTATCTTACTACCTGGGATAAAAGTTTTTATAACAGGAGCGGCCAATTGGTTAAACTGGAAAACGGGTTTTACACCTGGAAAAGGGACAGGGGCAGTTCAATCATTAAGCAAAATAACAAAGCGTTTCAGGGCAATACCTATTTACTGGTTGATGCTGCAAATAGTTCCGCCACTTTTTTTCTTACTGCTGCTTTAAAACTAAATAAAATGGCAACCATAATTGGAACTGAAACCGGCGGCAACCTGAAAGGCACAAATGGCGGGCAACTTTTTTTCTTTTGGCTACCCAATTCAAAAATAGAAATTGACATACCGTTGATAGGGTATTACCCATTGACAGAACAACCTGACAAAGGAATAAGTCCCGATATTGACATTCCGGTTACAATTGCAGACATTTTATCTGGCAAAGATCGGGCTTTGGAAAAGGCACTGGAATTAATAAAGAAAAAGTAAAAAGCAGATCAGCACAATCTGGCTAATAGCTAAGTGCAGATGGCAGCAGGGCTCCGTCACCACAATGCATGTTTTCTTCCTCGCCGAATATCGCCTGCACTACGTCTGACGCAATATGTACAAGGGCTGGCTACTCGCTGTTCATTAAATCACCGTCAACAAACTACGCCGGGTCAATCCCAACTACGGGCCTGGCAGTGAAACGAGTTTTGCGTGCGGATAAATTGTATCAGTTTTATACTCGAAGGAACGTTTCTTGTAAAATCAAACTATGCGTTAAACGCTTTAGAGCCTTTGCTTAACAGAAAAAATCCTGCTCATTATACAAATAAGTATGAAATAGCAGGACTATTAAAATATAGCTGTGAAAAATGGGGTAGATAGGGAAACTCACATTCAACACATCAGGAATGTTTGCGAAATGGGAGGGAAGGATTGATTTTTCACGCCCTTGCAGCTATTGCGGGTAGCAGTAGTGCGAGGCAATGCACCAGCATGACCTGCGAGGTATTTATTATGGCTTACCTTTACAGCCCATTGTGTATTTACCTAAATAGAAGGGCATTGAATAATTTTTTTGACAAGTTTAAGCTGAATACGGAAAAGGAAGAACTGCAAACGGTTATCACCAATATTGATAACGGTGTGGTTTTTCGTGGCACCAACTTATGGGTGCTCATCTTTGCCATTTTTGTGGCATCATTGGGGTTAAATGTAAACTCAACAGCCGTTATTATTGGCGCCATGCTTATATCGCCGCTGATGGGCCCTATTATGGGTATCGGATTGGGCATCGGCATTAATGATGTACCATTACTTCGCAAAGCAATTTATAATTTCCTGATTGCAACAGGCGTGGCCTTAACCACCTCAACCATATTCTTTTTGCTCTCGCCTTTAAATGATGCGCACTCAGAAATCCTGGCAAGAACATCTCCCACCATTTATGATGTGTTCATTGCATTGTTTGGCGGATTTGCCGGTATCATTGCCACATCAAGTAAACAGAAAGGAAATGTACTGCCCGGCGTTGCCATTGCCACCGCTTTAATGCCACCCCTTTGTACTGCGGGGTATGGATTGGCCACACTTCAATTTGGCTTCTTTGTCGGGGCATTTTATTTGTTTGTTATCAACACCGTATTTATTGCCCTGGCTACGTTTATTATTGTCCGTTTTTTGCATTTTCCGTATAAGCACCTGCAAAATAAAAGGGCCGAAAGAATGGCACAGCGCATTGTTTGGGTGGTGGTGCTGCTTACATTAATACCAAGCATTTATTTCGGGTATGATATGGTACAACAAAACAAGTTTACCAAGAATGCCAACAGCTTTATAGCTTACGAAGCTCATTTCACCAACGACTACTTATTGAATAAAAAGATTGACGCCAAAAACAAGAAAATCACCCTGGTGTTTGGCGGCAAGGAAATTATGCCGGAGGAGATTGAACAACTTAAAGGCCGGTTAAAAAATTACAATTTACAAACAGCATCATTGGAAATAAAGCAGGGATTTGCGTATTTGACAGATAATAATAAGATCGAAAATGAGCAGCTTTCGCAATTAACATTGGCATTGGAGGCGAAGGAAAAACAGGAAAAGCAACTTCAATTAAAAGTAGACAGTATTGAAAACCAGCGAAAACTGAGCCTGCAGATTTATGCAGAATTAAAAGCGCAGTATCCGGCTTTAAAAAATGCTATTTTGCAGCCTTCCTATATGCTTAGTGACAGTGCCGTATCAAAAGAAACATATTTGGTGCTGTTGTCCATGCCCGTAAAACTTCCGGCAAGGGAAAAAGTGAAAATTGAAAACTGGCTAAAAGTCAGGTTAAATCAACCAAATATTAACCTAAATTTTCAGTAATGCTTACAGCACTGGTAATTATTGTTTTTATCCTCGGCTATATTGCCATAGCCTTAGAACATCCGTTAAAACTTAATAAAGCTGCATCGGCTTTAATTACGGGGGTGCTTTGCTGGACAATTTATATTTTTCAGGACAATTCTGCACACACGGTAAGTGAGGAGCTGATGCATCACCTGGGGGAAATCGCCTCTATACTGTTCTTCTTGTTAGGGGCCATGACCATAGTAGAGTTAATAGACTCACACAATGGCTTTGATATTATTACAGAAAAAATAAAAACGACCAACAAGCAAAAGCTGTTGCTTATTATTACCGTACTTACTTTTTTTCTTTCGGCCCTGCTCGACAATTTAACGACGGCCATCGTCATGGCATCGCTTTGTGCTAAAATATTGAATGAGAAGGAAGACAGGCTTTGGTTTGCAGGCATGATTGTAATAGCAGCCAATGCCGGGGGTGCCTGGTCGCCATTGGGTGATGTTACCACGACCATGCTCTGGATTGGCGGACAGATTACAGCTTTAAATATCATGAAGCAATTGATACTGCCAAGCATTGCTGTTTGCCTTGTTCCGGCCTTAATTATCGCATACCGGTTTAAGGGGAAGAAATTCAATGCCATTCCCGAATCAACCTGTACACCCGAAGAAAAGAAAGAGGGGAAAACAATTCTTTTTTTCGGGGTAGGGTTTTTAATTTTTGTGCCCGTTTTTAAAACAGTTACCCATTTACCGCCTTTTATGGGGATGCTGCTGGCGTTGGGTTTTATGTGGGTAATTACAACTATTATACATAAAAGCAAGGAAGCAGAAATTGCAGAAAGGTTTACCGTAGCAAAAGCGCTTCAGAAAGTGGATGCGCCCAGTATTTTATTTTTCCTGGGTATACTACTGGCCGTGTCGGCTTTACAATCGATGGGTCTGTTGAAAGAACTGGCAACCGTAATGAATACAACCTTTAAAAATGATTTTATCATAGGCACTGCATTGGGGTTGCTGTCTGCCCTTGTTGATAATGTGCCGTTGGTGGCAGCATCACAGGGTATGTATGATTTAACAACCTATCCCACCGATCATCCTTTTTGGGAATTTCTTGCGCTTACAACCGGTACTGGTGGAAGTGCTATTATTATTGGTTCTGCCGCTGGTGTAGCGGTGATGGGTATCGAGCGGATTGACTTTGTTTGGTATTTAAAGAAAATATGCTGGCTTGCTTTACTTGGTTTTATCGCCGGGATACTGGTGTTTCTATTGCAAATGAATATCGGGTAGAGTCATTAGCTGGGTCCGCATGAACATGTATAGCTATTGCTTAACATCCATACAAACAGGGCTGCTTGTTCTTTCTAATGCGGCAGTTTAGAAAATATAGCAAGGGAAACAGCATTTTACGCAAATGGAGACTAGCCTAATCTTGCTAACAGGTTTTAGGTTATTTATAGCAGCTTGCCAGGTGCATACTTGCACCGTCTATCGAAACTCAATTAAGCAGACGATATTCCTTTGGGGTAATGCCTACCTGTTTTTTAAAAAAACGGGTAAAGTGCGCCGGGTACTTAAATCCGAGTTCGTATGCCACCTCACTGACCGATTTGGTGGTGTCAAATATTTTGTCCTTTGCTGAATCAATTAATTTTAATTGAATAAACTCTTGTGCCGTTTTACCGGATTCTTTTTTTATCAGATCGCCAAAATACTTTGGCGAGAAATTCAGTTGTTCTGCACAATAACTAACCGAAGGCAAACCCAAGGCCTGCGGCCTGTCCGACCGGAAGTAGTCCTGCAGTAAACTTTCAAATCTTGTTAATATATCTTTATGAATATGCTCCCTTGTCAGGAACTGGCGATTGTAAAATCGGACACAATAGTTTAGGAACAATTCAATATTACTTACAATTAAGGTCCTGCTGTATTTATCAATGCTATGGGAAAGCTCGTACAGGATTTTCTTAAAACATCCGATTGCGATTTCTCTTTCTGCGTCCGACACATGGAGTGCTTCGTTGGCATCATAAGAAAAAAAACTGTATTCATGTATATGCTTTCCCAAATGTGTTCCCCGGATCAAATCAGGGTGAAAACAGAGCGCCCAGCCCGACGGCTGCAACATTCTTCCATTTCCCTCAAAACCAAAAACCTGTCCCGGAGCGATAAATAAAAGTGTTCCTTCTTCATAATCATAATGATGGCGGCCATACTTTAGCTCTTCACACTTGGAATCTTTCAGGAAGACGATATATACCTCAGATAGATTTCGGGTTTCCTGAACCGGCGTCGAGAAAGACTGGTCGAGGATGCTTACCAAAGGATGCAAGGTTTTCTGTCCCCTCTCTTTATTGAATTGAGCAACGCTTTCTATTTTATTAATTTTATCCATCACATCTGTTTAACGGCACTAAAATTAAAGCAAGTAGGCCAGAAGAACTGCACGTAAGGAGCCAGTCGGGAATAATGGTAAGGAAAACAGGAATAGGTATAACAATCCCGATGTAAGAATGAGGACCTTTACCATTGGGATGGGATTGGCGGACGGCCATTTTCATTCCATCAGGAAAATTAAGGAACCGCAGAGAAAAGTGAGGACATTACCCCTGATGGAAGATCGCCGGGATGCTTTACATCAGGCACAGGTAGAAAATTAAATAAGACTGCAGAAAATTTCACACAGCAATATGAAAAAAATCAGCGTACTTGTTATCCTGCTTGTTATAGCTTTTGCAGGCAAATCACAAAACAGTTCCGATACTGCATCAAAAAAATACCAGGCAAAAGCGCCGCCTGTAAAACCAATCGGGAAGGATGCGTTTACAGCTTCCAGCGCAACAACAATTCGCTGGTTGGGCATGGCTGGCTTTCTCGTTAACAGCAGGGGCACCACTTTTATGATTGATCCTTTGCTGCAGGGTTATGATATGCCATTGCTTATGGATTTTCCAATTAAACCCAAAGATGTTCCACGTCTCGATGCGGTTTTTGCCACCCATAGCGATAATGACCATTATAGTGTGGAAACGTTTAAAGCGCTGGCACCTGTCACAAAGCAGTTTCATTCCACTATATATGTTGACTCGTTGATGCGTAACGAAGGGTTGACATCTTTTGGACATGTTATTGGTGACATTTTTCGGGTAGGTAAAGTGTCCGTTCGGCTCACACTTGCAGATCATGACTGGCAAAATGATTTTCCGAAACCCGGCCAGCGTTATTATTCGCCGGGAGATGCATGTGGATTTTGGTTCAATACACCGGATGGTTCTATATGGGCGCCGGGAGATTCAAAGTTTATGCAGGAGCAACTGTACATGCCAACCCCTGATGTCATTTTGTTTTATTATTCAGAGGACGCACTCTACCATTCAGGGCTGGATGGTGCTGCGAAAATAGCCAATGCTTATCCCGGCACCCCAATCATTCTTAGTCATTGGGGATTTGTGGATGCACCGGATTTTACACCATTTAACGGCGATCCGGAACATTTAAAAAAACTGGTGGTAAACCCTGAAAGAATAAAGGTGTTAGCACCCGGGGAGCCATTTACACTTAAGAAAATAAAAAAATAAATCGTTTGTAAATGAAGCAGATCCTGATACTGTTTGTACTGGTTGGCTTTGTAATGCCGCATGTAGTGGCACAAAAACCAATTGATGCAGCAACGCAAAAAGACACCATGAACAGAATAGAGAGATCGAAAAGGACATATGAAAAGCTTTTTAACCAGGTTCAGTCTGTCGCCGGTTATGATGACCCCGAGTTGATGACCATTTTACAACGCTTTATTTTCGGAGAGGTTTTTTACATTGGTAATTTGAGCGATACTACACGGGAACTTATTACAATCACAGCCTTGGCAACAAATCAAACTTTGCCACAATTGAAAGTTCATACGGGTGCTGCTTTGAATATTGGCGTAGATCCTGTAACTATCAGGGAGGTGATTTATCAACTAGCTCCGTTCATAGGTTATCCCAAAGTGCTGAATGCACTGGATACAATTAATAGTGTTTTTAAAAGCAGAAATATTCAGTTGCCGCTGCAAAACGAAGCCACCACTACAGAAGAACAGAGGTTTGAAAGGGGAAAAGAAATGCAGTATCCGCTTTACGGTGACGGCATGAAACAAAACATGAAAGACTTGCCCGGAGTATTTGCAGAAGCTATTCCGCGATTATTAACGGAAACATGTTTTGGTGATTTCTATACCCGAAATGGTCTTGACCTGAAAACAAGAGAACTGATGATTTTTGCAGCCCTGGTAACACTTGGCGGAACAGAAAGACAACTTGCTTCGCATGCCGTTGGAAATTTAAAGGTGGGAAATGACAACGAAACGCTGTTCTCTGCTTTAGTGCAACTGTATCCATATATTGGTTTCCCACGTATTGCAAATGCCATTTACACAATTAGTAATGTAAAGATTGACAAGGATGTGAAGTAAATAATTAAATAATGGCTAAAAAAGTAATCGAAGAATGAACACATTGCAAAAGCGAACACTGGGCAATAGCGGACTTGAGGTTTCAGCACTTGGTCTTGGCTGTATGGGTATGAGTTGGTCTTACACTGAAGCGAAAGATAAACAGGAAATGATAAAACTCATTCATGCTGCTATTGAACGTGGGGTAACATTTTTTGACACAGCGGAAGTATATGGACCTTTCGTAAATGAAGAATTGCTTGGGGAGGCATTGGCCCCGTATAAAGGTAAAGTAGTGATTGCGACAAAATTTGGCTGGGCGCCTGCCAACGAACATGAGGTTAATTCAAGATGGAATGCATTGAACAGCAAACCTGCACACATAAAAAAAGTGGTGGAAGGATCATTAAAAAGATTAAAAACAGAAACCATTGATCTGTATTACCAGCACAGGGTTGATCCGGCTGTCCCTATTGAAGAGGTTGCCGGGGCGGTAAAAGAACTGATCGAACAGGGAAAGGTAAAATATTGGGGTTTATCCGAAGCAGGCGCACAAACAATCAGAAAAGCACATGCAGTGCTTCCGGTTACTGCTTTGCAAAGCGAATATTCACTCTGGACAAGAGAACCAGAAAAAGAAATAATTCCAACATTAGAAGAACTGGGAATTGGCTTTGTGCCTTTCAGTCCCTTGGGTAAGGGATTTCTAACTGGTAAAATTGACGAAAACACAAAGTTGGCTGATACTGATTTCCGTAATACAGTTCCCCGCTTCAGTCCTGAAAACCGGAAGGCCAATCAGTCTTTGGTTCATTTACTTCATAAAGTTGCGAAAGAAAAAAACGGGACCCCCGCACAAATCGCATTGGCGTGGTTGCTTGCACAAAAACCCTGGATTGTTCCTATTCCCGGCACAACAAAATTAAGCAGGCTGGACGAAAATCTTGGAGCAGTCAATATTGAACTGACGGCACACGATCTCAATGAAATAGAACTGGCTGCATCTAAAATAATAATACAGGGCGCCAGGTATGCTGACTTTCACCAGCGGTTAACTGGCCGGTAAGATGGAAACGTAAACTGTTTTAGCAGAATCCGGTGCATCGGATCAGCTACGTTTGTACGGCACCCAAAGCCGGCACATAAAAGCTAACCTTGAAAGAGCGCCGGCCTCCAGATTCAGCGTTTAGTTATTAACTTCAACATCGGATTTTTAAATGGGCTTCGATTGCCGGGCAGGCACAACAATTCCAGCCCTGCGGCAAGCCCGAACGATACCTGTAAGACATGACACGTAACGTCAAACATGCTGTTGCAATGCTTACTGTCTTTTTTTTGACACGGTCAACGACTGCAACCTTTGCCTGTACTTGTATTGGTAAAGACCGACAAACGACAGAAAGTGAATTAAACGTTGTCGGCCTGGCAGTTAAAGGGAAAATTATTGCCGTGACAAACTTTGACTACTATGACACGGCAGGTTATTCATTAACGGGACAAGAGTTTGACCCAAAGCAAGCTGGTTATTTAATTCGTAAATACAAACTCTATACGTTTGCTATTGACACAAAATTTAAAGCGCCAGCCCTGACTGCTGACACCATTCAAATTGTAACAGGTTACGGTGGCGGCGACTGTGGGTATGAATTTGAGATTGGAAAGGATTATATCGTATATGCCGAAGTATGGAAAGAGAAAACTTTATCTGTGCGGCAAAGGAAACGCAAATACAAAAAAGAGGTTGTTGAAATGGCGATTGCCAACAAGTTCTATACTGACATTTGCAGGCTGACACAAGCATCAAACGCCAGGGAGCTGACCAATTTAAGACAACTGGCAGAATAGTTCTCTTTGCCCCTGACATGGTGATTGCTATGGCGGGATTTGACGGTGAGGCGATCAGTAGTAGTAACGCTGCTGTAATGGGATTGGGGGCCGGCGAACCAGCCAGCAGGCAGGCCAGCTTTGGTTCTTGATTGTTAACTTTATGAAAAGCCTGGAATCAGCCCTGGGTCGGACAAATTATAAAATCGCCACCACCGGTAATACATGCCAGTAATGCTTCGTTCTATGACAACCAACTGTAGCTAACAAATAACGCCATGCTAATATGGAAAAAATAGCAATCATCACAGGCGTAAGCCGGGAAATGGGCCTGGGTTACGAAACAGCAAGACAATTAAAGGAGCTTGGATTTACGGTTATCATTACGGCAAGGGATATTCACAAAGTCTCGGGCCTGGCCGGTCAACTTAATGTGATGGCAAAGCAATTAGATGTTACAGACGACAATTCAATAAAGAATTTGGCAAATGAAGTTGAAACGGAATTTGGCAAATTGGATGTGCTCGTAAATAACGCCGGGGCATTTTTTGACCAGGGTGGAGAACCACTTTCTACAGACTTGCAATTTGTGAAGGACGCTTTCGATACAAATCTTTTAGGGGCATGGAGAATGATAAAAGCATTCCACCACTTACTTGAAAAAAGCGACAGTCCGAGAATCGTCAATGTATCAAGCGGTGCAGGTTCGTTTGGCGACCCTGTCTTTGGGCTGGCCCATCATTTCAGTCAGGTGCCTGTTTATGGTATAACAAAACTTGCTTTAAACGGGCTGACTGTAAAAGTGGCGACACAACTTAAAGAAAGCAAAATCAAAATAAATGCTGTTGATCCGGGTTTTACAGCCACTTATGCCGGAACAGAACAATGGGGCGCAAGGCCAGTAAGCGAAGGTGCAAAAGGGATTGTTTGGGCGGCTACATTGCCACAGGACGGATCAAGCGGAGGATTTTTCAGAGATGGACAAACATTAAGCTGGTAATGGCACTTCAGTATGAAATAAAAAATCACCCAGCCATCATCCGGCTTTTTTTATTGTACTTTGTTTTATAATCCACTGGCGATAATCCTGTAACCCGGCAAAATACATCCCTGAATGCTTTGGCATCGCTGTAGCCGACTTCGTACATTATTTCGTTCACCGTTTTCCGGGTGGTTTCAAACATTTTTTTGGCGGCTTCTATTTTCACCCGTTGCAAATAATCGAGTGGCGTTATGCCTGTTGCTTTAATAAACCGCCGGTCAAAATTGCGCCGGCCAATATGCAGCTCTTCAGCCAGTTTTTCGATGGAGATTTTGTCACTGTAATTAGCTTCTATCATTTTTTGTGCAGCCAGTATCTCTGCATCATCATGCTTTTTATGCCCGTTGAATATGGCAAACTCAGCTTGCAAATTCCTGTCGACATCTATCTGAAAATATTTCGCACAATGTATGGCCGTGGCCCGGTCATAAAATTTTTCCACCAGGTAGAGCAGCAAATGCAAAAAGGAATAAGCACCACCATTAGTATATATGCCATGTTCATCAGTAATGAGTTTGTCCGTCTTCAACGAAACATCCGGGTACAGCGTTTTAAATTTTTCTGCCAGTGCCCAATGCGTAGAGCAAAGCCTGCCTGCCAGCAGGCCCGTAGATGCCAGCATAAAACTACCAATACACATACTGGCCACTTCAGCACCCTGCTTGTATTGCCTGGCCACCCAGTCTATCAGCAACTGGTTATTTTTCGTTGCAGTAGCATAGCTGATGATTAAGGTAGCCGGAATAATGATAAGATCGGTCTGCTCTGTTTCACCAACTGAACACTGCGGTTTTACTGTCATGATAGGTGTATTCAGCAAATCAGTTTTGTTGGCCCCAATCAGGGTAACAGCAAAAAGCGCCTGCCCGCCATTTTTTACCCGGTAATTATTGGCCTCGGTAAAAACCTGGTATGTACCCGTAATACAGGCAATGGTGCTCATATTGGTTTGCTCGTCGGGAACTAAAATCGACAAATGCTTCATACCCTTTTTTTCAAAGGTAATAAAGCGGGCTGTCCAAATCAACCCGTGTTATTGTCTAAATCACACTACATCTATCCCTGATTCAGACAGTAGTTTTGAAAAAAGAATAAACATGACACAAACAGACATCGCTATTAAAATGGTATTGGACAGATGGCATGGTTCCATCCTGAACCTGAACAAAACCCTGAACGAACTAACGGATGAACAACTGGAGAAAGAAATAGCACCCGGCAAGAACCGGGGTATATACCTTTTAGGTCACCTTATTGCGGTACATGATGATATGGTGATATTGCTGGGCATAGGCGAGAAACTTTATCCAGAACTGAACGAACCCTTTATTAAACAACCCGATAAAGCGGTGGCGCAACTGCCCGGCGCAGCGGAGCTAAGGATCATGTGGAATAGGCACAATGAAATGCTGAATGCAGCATTCAGTAAAATGGCAGCGGATGAATGGTTTGCCAAACACACTGCCGTGAGTACAGCAGATTTTTCAAAAGAACCGCACCGCAACAAACTCAATATCATCGTTACCCGGACTTCGCATTTGCAATACCATACGGGACAAATTGTATTACTTAAAAACAAAACCCTATGAGCAGCCAGCATTATCAATACAGTTTTACCAGTTCAAAAAGCCCGGCTGACGTATTCAGTCATTTGATTAACCCCCGCAACTGGTGGGTGGGCTTGTATGGAGAAAAGATAGAAGGGGAGAGCAAAGCCGTCAACGATCAGTTTTCTTTTTTGGCCGGCGATGGTGTGCATTATTCTAATCAACAGCTTACAACGGCAGAAGCTGATAAAAAAATAGTGTGGTTAGTAACCGAAAGCAATTTGTCTTTTCTGAAAAACACCAATGAATGGGCAGGCACCCACATTGGTTTTGACATCGGGCAGGAGGGAGGTATAACAAAAGTCACGTTCAATCATGAAGGATTAATCCCTGACATGGAATGTTATGAGAACTGCACCGGTGCCTGGACAAGGTATATGCAAAACCTGGCAGCCAGTCTTAAATGATAATGGGGCGAATAACTTACTATCATTAAGGGAACAACCCATGAGCGCTGAAGTGCAAACTCCAGCGCTCATTTTAAGGATGAAAGGAAGAAGTGCATGATCACCCCATTTAACCTCCATTCCCTCCACCCATCCTCCATTTAACATTCTTTCACAAATCCGCGTAACCATACCTGATTTTTGCCGTTTGTGTATCGGCAATTGTATTTACCCCTTCGTCACGGAAACTACGAAGCTTGTCATATATCTGTCATGATCGGTTTTTTTCTGTCCCATATTTACATTTCAGAACACTAACCGAATAGCCATGATTAATATGAGAAAGTTACAACTACTATCAGCCATGCTGTTTGCTGCCCTCGGCGCCACAGCACAAACCAATACCGGCAAAGTAGCCGGTTCCGTACAGGATGCCAGCGGCAAAATGTTGCCCGCCGCCACCGTTTCACTGTTAAAAGCAAAGGATTCTTCCCTGGCCAAAACAGCCATCACCACCAAAGAAGGACAATACAGTTTTGAAGCTGTGGCCGAAGGTGATTACCTCGTATCCGCTACTGCCGTAGGGCAGGAGAAAAGCTTTAGCCCTGTATTTACCGTTAGTAATTCCAGCCCGGCAACAGTTGGAACCCTGTCATTAAAGGCAGCACCTAAAAATATTGAAGGCGTAACCGTAACGGCCAAACGCCCCTTTGTGGAAACCAAGATTGATAAAACCGTGGTGAATGTAGATGCATCACCCACCAGTGCGGGTGCAACAGCGCTGGAAGTATTGGAGAAATCGCCCGGTATAATTGTAAATAATGATGGCGCTATCAGCCTGCGCGGCAAAGCCGGTGTTATTGTGATGATGGATGGTAAGCCCACCTTTCTTTCGCCAGCTGACCTGGCCAACCTGCTGAAGAACCTACCAGCTTCGGCTATCGACCAGATAGAAATTATGACCAACCCCTCAGCTAAGTACGATGCATCCGGCAATTCGGGGGTGATTAATATTAAAACAAAGAAGGGCAGGGCCGATGGGTTCAACGGCTCCATTATGGTGGGATTGACCACCAGTATTTTTGAAACAAACGGAACAACCTATGTTATTCCAAAATCACAGAACAGTTTCAACTTCAACTACCGCAAGAATAAGATCAACTTCTTTGGTAATTATAATCCCAATGTATTCCGCGGCCGCAGTATGATGGAGATACACCGTACCAAACTGGACAATGATAAAAATATTACGGGTTATAATGATGTGCTGACGAATTTCAAATTTGGCAATAATAACCATACCCTCAAGCTGGGGCTCGATTATATGGCCGATAAGAAAAATACATTTGGTGTGGTGGTAAGCGGCTTTATGTTCTCCGGCCATCCCACACCCACCACTATTACCAGCCAGCACGATGCGCAGTACAACCTCCTTTCGCAAATGGTATCGCAAACGAATAACCGGATCAAGTTCAGAAACTTCACCTCGAATTTGAACTACCGTCACCAGTTCGATTCCACTGGCCGTGAACTGACCGCTGATCTTGATTTCATTGCTTACAGCAATGTATCGCGGATGACGCTGAATACCGATTTCTACAATGGCAGCGGGCAACAGGTAGGCGATCCGCTGATGTTACAGGGTCACCTGCCAGCCGAGATACAAATCTTTTCTGCCAAGGTGGACTATGTACATCCCTTCAAAAAGGGCGGACGCTTAGAGGCAGGTGCCAAGAGCAGCTTTGTACAGAATGATAACGTGGTAAACTATACCCGCTGGGATGGCACTAAATGGATCAATGATGCCCGCTCCAATCATTTCATCTATGATGAGAATATCAATGCCGTGTACCTGAATGCAAACAGGCAGTTTGGTAAATGGTCATTGCAGGGAGGGCTGCGTTTGGAAAATACAGTAGCCAAAGGTTACCAGGTAACGAATGATTCCACCTTCAACCGGAATTTTACCAACCTGTTCCCCAGTGCTTTTGTAAGTTATGATGTGGACAAGAGTAATAAACTAACGGTAAGTTACAGCCGCCGTATCACCCGTCCCAATTACCAGGACCTGAACCCCTTTATTTATTTCCTCGATTCACTGTCGTACCGCAAGGGCAATCCCTTCCTGCTGCCGCAGTTTACACACAATATAGAATTGAGCCACTCATTCAAAGGCAAACTGATAACAACACTTAATTATAACAGCACCAACAATGTCATATCACAACTGGTAAAACCGGATGGTGATTTATTATACCTCACATCCGACAATGTAGCCCGGTTCAGAAATATCGGTGTGGCCATCACAGCGCCACTAACAGTAAATAAATGGTGGACATCAAACATCTTCCTGAATGTGTTCAACAACCATTATGAAGGTGTGTATGAAAACAAACCGATTGATCTGTCCTTCACATCCTTCCTTATCAACATGACGCAGACCTTTACCATTAAGCAGGGCTTTACCGTAGAGGCTAGCGGTTTCTACCGGGCCAGGGGTGTGAACCAGCTGAACATTGATGAGCCCATGTATATGTTTGGTGTGGGTGCCCAAAAACAAGTGATGCAGGGTAAGGGCACTGTACGCCTGAACCTGCGTGACCCATTCTGGCTGCAACGCTACCGTGGCAAAACACAGTATGATATTGTGGATTCACGGGTGTACAACAAATGGGATAACCGGCAGATAACAGCCAGCTTTACCTGGCGTTTTGGAAAAACAACACAACAGGGCCAGCCACGCCGCCGCAACAGTGCCTCGCAGGATGAGCAGAACAGGGTAGGGCAGGGCGGCCAGTAAATAGTTTATTTTTTTCAGTTTTCTCGTGTGTGTGCATTGAAAAGTCCCTCTTTTCCAAGAGGGACTTTTATATTTGTTGCAGCTAAACCAATTTATATGCCTTCATTTGATATTGTGAGCAAAGTTGATGCACAAGCATTGGACAATGCCGTAAACGTAACCAGTAAAGAAATCACCAACCGTTTTGATTTTAAAGGCACGCATGTGGTGATTGACCTGGACAAGAAAACCTTTGTAATAAAACTGGAAACCGATGATGATATGAAGATGCGGCAGTTGCTCGATGTGCTCATCAGCCGGGCAAATAAGCAGGGCATAGCGCCTGAGGCCTTTGATGCATCAAAAGAGGGGGCACAAAGTGGTAAACTATGGAAGAAGGAAGTGAAAGTGCGTAATGGCTTAGCACAGGAGGATGCCAAAAAGATAGTAAAGCTGATAAAAGACGCCAATATGAAAGTGCAGGCCAGCATCAATGATGACTTGGTGAGGGTGACCGGTAAAAAAATAGATGACCTGCAGGCGGTGATACAATTGTGCAAAACCTCCAGCCTGGGAATACCTTTACAATATGTGAATATGCGGGACTAAAAAGCCCTGAAACCTGCTTTTAGAGCGGATTTCTGTGCATAACTAAGTGCATAACGGGTGCATATGAAAGCGGTCAAAAATTTGGAAAAGGATAGTTTGCTAAACTATATTTGATATACAACTGCACGATGTTTTAGCAATAAAACAGAAATGCAAAACGGAGGGAAGGAAGCCCGTCAAAAGGCAGACAGAACTCCACGGAACAGCAGAAGTCCTTCAAAAGACAGAACTGTTTCAGGAAAAAGGAAGCCCCTCAAAAGGCGGATATTTTCCAGAAAGCGTCGGGTAAGCAGACGGAAGGCGTAAGCCGGAAGATTGTTCACTTGGCGCTTTCATCTTTTCCGCGATTTCCTGCAAAATATTTCCCGCAAAGCCAGCAAAGGCATTGTTTACTGCGAGTTGTTTCCCGCAAAGCCGCAAAGGCATTGTTTCCTGCGAATTGTTCCCCGCAAAGCCGCAATGACATTATTTCCCTCAAACCTGCCTGCCGGGCAGGGACGCAAAGAGCACAAAGGGTTTGCCTTCGGCACACGTTTTTGTGCCACGAAATCACGCTAAAAAACAGGAAAGAGAGGTTGTATTTTTTCGTGTAATTTAGTATTGATTCGTGGCTACCTCATTTGCCGTCAGGCGAATCAATATCGTCGACAAATCAGTTAAAAAGAAGGTCTCCAATAAATGGTTCTTTTTCCAGTCATATTTTCTTTAGGATTGGGGACTTATCTTCTTTACTCTGGTATTTCAGATAAGCCGCCATTTGAAGCAATGCAGGATAAAGATGGATGGGATCATTCAAGATTTCCTAACAGGCATTGGGCTACGGGAACCGGGATCCTATTTGTGGGGGTAGCCATTTTTTTCCTTATTAAATAGGCAATGGTCTAAGAAATGGCTGGTGAAAGAAAACACCAGCCATGGCGGTCGAGGCGTTCGCCGCAGTCGAATCCTTTGCGTTCTTGCCCCAGAGAAAATCAGCGGATGGTAAGCGGCCTAAGTACTAAATTGAAGCTCCTTTTGTCTTTCTTTGCGGGAAAACAGAAGGTTTGGCTTTATCCTTTCTCAGCCGTATCTTTGCCGCCCTTTAAGGCCATTATTTGGCCCGCAGAGGACAAAATTATCCCTTAACCTGTACGGCAAAATCCGTGCAGCCTTTTAAAAATCATAGCATTATGAAAAAAGGACTCCATCCCGATAAATATCGGTTAGTTATTTTTAAAGACATGAGTAATGGCCACCAATTCCTGAGCCGCTCTACAGCAGAATCAAAAGAAATGGTGAAATGGGAAGACGGCAACGAATACCCGGTTATTAAGCTGGAGATTTCGAACATGTCGCACCCCTTCTTTACCGGTAAGAACATGCTGGTAGACACGGCGGGCCGTATCGACAAGTTCAACAAGAAATACGCAAAAAAATAAAAAAGCATTAACTTGTGCAGAGCTCTTTGCGAAAGCGGAGAGTTTTGTTTTTCATGGCTATACTTTAGACCCCTGCGATTCCTCGCCGGGGTCATTTTTTATCCGCACTTTTTTACAAAATTCTCAGTTCAGTTCTCCGGTTCAGCTGTTTGCCCTGCTCGGTACTGTTATCCGCAACCGGTTCAGTAGCGCCATAGCCCTTGGCACTAAGCCGATCGGCTTTAATCCCTTTTTTCAATAAGTAATTGCGGATAGTATTGGCCCTGTCTTGCGAAAGTTTCAGGTTGTGCGCCGCTGTGCCTGTATTGTCCGTATGGCCTGCTATTTCTGCTATAATATCCGGGTGGTGCTGCAGGTAATCGAAGAGTTCATTCAGTTGTGCATAGGAAGATTGACGAAGGCTGGCTTTGTCCACATCAAAATGAACATTGTCCAGTTTATAACTGCGTGCGGGCTCAAATTTTATATTCACCCAAAATGGTTCGGTAAAAAATTCATCAGGCCCAAGCGCTGGTACATTGATGATGGCATACTTCGTGGTATCATTAATGCCCTTCAGGCTTACGTGGTAGGTATCGCCGGGTGGCAGTAATTGTTTGCCCTTGCCGTCTTTTTCAGAATAACAGGTAAAATGCTTGCCGGTTTTTTCTCCCCTGAAAAGTACTGCTTCACCGCTTTTCGGTTTTAGCTGCATATCGGTAACGGTTACATCCACCGTTGCCATTTTACCATTGGTGGCAGTTGTTTGGCTACAGAGGCTATGGGTTAACAATAAGCAGGCAGGTATTAACGTCAGTTTTGTCATACAGGAATTCTAACGATAATTGCCAATGGTTATTGCCCCTTTCTGCGGGTACAACCCTAAAGTATTATCTTTCCAAAAAATAAGGAATATGAAAACTTCTTTTACGCTGATACTATTGCTAGCTGGTCTTACACTATTTGCCCAGGATGTGGATTATAAAAAAGGGATGATACAGGTAAACGGCAAAGACTACGCAAAGCTGGAAGTAACCAAACAAAATTTCGGCCTTACCAAATCATTTGATGTATTCTCTCTCTCGGGAGAAAAGTTGATAATAGCTGTGGTGGCCACGGAATTTGAGCAGGATAAAAATGATAACAGCTACCTCTTTTACCGCCTTACCTTTTTGACGGCCAACCAGGTGGGGATTTTTAAAGTAAACGCACTGGGCCAGGAGAAATCCTTTGCCAAACTAATCGGGCAAAGCGGCATATTGATCGGCGATAAAGCGGATGAGGAAAAAGTAAGACTGTTTATTGCATCGAAGGGTGCCAGCCCACGTATTGCCGTTGACTATACAATGGTGTCCCGCAACAGGGCCTGGCCCATCGACCTGAAGGCGGATAAAACCATAGAACAAAACAGCAAAATAATCGGCAGTTTTAAACCAACCGGCTCATCCAATGAACAGGACTATTATGAGTTTATGCTGCCCTCGGGTGTGCTAATCGCCAAAGTATCTTTCACGGGGGGTAATAACGCACAGAACATGGAGCTTTTTACCGCCAAAGACAACCAGAAACGCACAATTCCCATACCGCAAAAGGAGAAAATTATAGTGGCCGACGGAAGTATAGATAAAAACCAGTTTACCCTGAAGCGTATTGCTAAGTGGCTGGTTGATAACCAGTACCTCTAAAAAGTAAATACCCACCAGCCGGTATAGACAACTTTCTGTAAGTAGCTTATTTTAGCAACATGAAAATAAAATTCATTGTTGCTTTTTTATTGGCTGTAGGTGTTGCGGCCGTACCCGCCCAGTCCCAAACGGCTGAAGGCCTGTATAATGAAGGTGTAAAGCTGAAGGGGGATAAGAAAATTAAAGAGGCGGAAGCGAAGTTTCAAAGTGCTATACAGTTGAGACCAGCCTATAAAGAAGCCCTCTATGAACTGGGCTGGTGCCAGAATGATCAAAAAAACTATACCGGTGCGCTGAGCAGTCTGCGCAAGTCGAGGGACGCCGGTTGGTCGCATATACCCAAAGTGCATTTTGAACTGGGTTATGCATTTGAAAAACTGGATATGCTGGACTCAGCGGTCAACGCATACAACCGGTGCCTGGCACTGAAACCAGATTATAAAAATGCGTATAAGCAACTGGGCTATATAAGCTATGCCCGTGAGGACTATAAAAAAGCTATAGAACAGTTTAAACAATTCGAGGAAGTAATGTTTGCGGCCAATATGACTATAACCGACTATTTGTACTGGTACCGTAAAGGGTTTTCATATAATGCGTTAAAGGAATTTACAGAGGCTAAAGCCGCTTTGAATAAATCGCTGGAACTAAAGAAGGATTATCTGAATACGTACCTCGAACTGGGTTTTGCCTCATCCCGGCTGAAGCAAAGTGACGAAGCTATTAGTTGGTATAATAAGGCAATTGAAACCGACCCGAAAAGCCATATTGGCTACAATGGAATTGGCGAAGTGTACCGCGATTATATCAAAGACAGGGAGATGGCGATGAGCTGGTATAAGAAAGCACTGGACGTAAAGCCGAAGGAAAGAAAGGCCTGCTTTGGCATTGGCTACTGTCTGAATGCGCAAGGTAAATATGCCGATGCTATCAGCTACCTGCTGACCGCCGTGGAGCAGGATCCGGACTATGTGGCCGCCTATGTGGAATTAGGTTATTCCTATTATATGACCAACCAGTATTCAGTGGCCCTTGACAATCTGAAAAAGGCAATGACGCTGAACCCCAAGAATGAAAACTCCCGCTATTATGCCACACTAGTATATGTAAAGCAAGGCAACCGGGCCATGGCCCAGAAGATGGTGGATGAGCTGAAAACCTTATCATCAAAGTATGTATCGGAGCTGCAGCAGAAGGTGAACAATATGTAACCCCCTTTTCGTAAATTTGGATACCCCGGGTTAGCTGTCAGTTGCACTCCTGCGCAGCCTGCGGGCAACCAACATGCTTGCTGCACGGAATTATATTGCCAGTTTTATTTGCCTCGCTATCTATTGCTGCTGTTTCAGCGGCTGTGCCAAAGAGTATAGTTTTGAAGGAGGCCGTGTGCCGGTGCGTACCGACACGATTGTAACACCACCGCCTGTTGTTCCCGCTCCTTATTTCTGTGCATCATGTACCGGCCGGGACCTGTATGAAGAAAACCGCTGGAGTTTTTATGATAACAATATTTTTTTCTGCGGTATAATTGATACGGCCATCGTAGCTCCTTTGCGGAGCGGCTTTACCTTTTATGGCCCCTCTGCCTGCACGACCGATTCAGGTGCAGTGTACACGGTAACTTTTGAAAATGGTGAAAGGCTGGACAGGGACCTGGTAAATATAACAACACGCAGAGGTGCTTTTTATTATTACGATAATCCGCGGCTTGCATATATCTACATGAACGTTTCCAACACCCCCTTCAACTTCACGATTGAAGAGTATAATCACCAGACTAAAATGGCCAGGGGCTATTTTTCCGGCATGGTGCGGAAAGAGAATGGGGGAGGTACACTTATCTCTTCAGGAAAATTTAAAGTGCGTTTACTGTAATTGAGTGCAAAATAAAACCCCGGCGTTATGAGGACCGGGGCTTCGACGTTACTGTTATGAAAAGAAAGATTTTGATCAGGGACTGCCTGCTTTCATAGTGTTGGGATCAATGGGTACTTTGTGGCTTCAACAGGTATCAGACTTCAAACGGGACAAAAAGAAAAATGAAAGTTGATTGCCGGAGTCAGAGCCTCCCGTTAAAAACGGGGTTTGGTTTTCATTGGTATTGGAAATAACTTTCTGGACGGTTTTGGACATTGGATGAGAGAGACAAGACTTTTTCATCCGCATCAATCAACTTTCTGAAACAAAAGTATATCCACATTCAAATGTTAACAAGAGCATAACTGCCCGTTTTCTATTCATCGGTATTTACGCTTAGTTTCGTAAAATCACTGTTATACCCAGCGGATTTATTCGTGTGTTATTTATGTTTCCGGTAGTTTCCGCAAAATTCAAATCAAGTAGTTTTCCTATGGTATATGTTGCAGGAATTTTTCAACTTGCACCCTGAATAAATACTGTTTTTGTAATTACTTAACTATCCAATCATGAAAAATCCCGACACTAACACTGTTATTAAGGTTGCTATTGCTGACGACCACGCCGTATTCCGCACAGGTATAAAAACGGCGCTGCAAATCCGGAAAGATATACAACTGGTGGCTGAGGCAGAGAACGGCATGCAATTATTAAACTTACTCCGCCACATACGTCCCGATGTGATATTATTAGATATACAGATGCCGATCATGGATGGCCTTACAGCTCTTCCTGAAATAAAGAAACTGTATCCGGATGTAAAAGTGATCATGCTTTCTTTCCTCAACGATCATTCTGTTATCGCCAAGATGATGGAGATGGGTGCTAATTCTTATATCACGAAAGAATCCGGCGCTGATTCTATCTACGAAGCTATCCGCGGCGTATTCGATAATGATTTCCATTTTAATGATCTGACCAATAAAGCACTGCTGAGCGGTTTGCGTACCAAACGTGTTACCGAATCATCTATGCCACAGGATGTGCAGCTTTCTGATAAAGAAATTACTATCCTCAAGCTGATGTGTGATGAGAAGAGCACAAAAGAAATCGCCGATATCGTGGACCTTAGCCCCCGTACGGTAGAAGCTATCCGTGATAAACTGAAAACAAAAACCGGTACCAAATCGATGGCCGGCCTGGTGATGTATGCTGTAAAAGCAGGTTTGGTAGAGCAAGCATAATATTTCAGCGGCAAGTAAGCATATTAGCCATTCCGACGAGGGTCGGGATGGCTTTTTTATTTTACTTTCGGGCATGGGGCAGATTTGCTTTAATGGAAAATTTATACAGGACGATCAGCCGGTATTTGAGGCAACCAACCGGGGCTATCGGTACGGCGATGGTTTGTTTGAAACAATGCGGTTGGTAAATGGCAGGTTGTCTTTAGGGGATTATCATTTCGAACGTTTATTCAGCAGCCTCTATTTGCTGGACTATGAATTGCCCGGTTTATTTACCCAAAAAAAAATAGAGGAGGAGATAAATATCCTCTGCGAAAAAAATAAGTGCGTCAGCCTTGCAAGAGTGCGGTTATCGGTATTTCGCGGCAATGGCGGATTATACGACAGTGACCGTAAGCTGCAGTATTTAATAGAGTGCTGGCCGCTTGATGAAGGTATAAATAAGTTGAATGAAAACGGCCTTGTACTGGGCGTCTATCCGCATGGTCGTAAAAGTTGTGATCCGTTCAGCAATATGAAGTCTGCAAGTTTCATGCTCTATGCAGCTGCGGCCGATTTTGCACAGAAGCGCCAGTTCAATGATTGCTTAGTCCTGAATATGTTTGAACGCATAGCGGACAGTACAATTGCCAACCTGTTTATTATAAACGATGGCGTTGTTATAACACCACCCTTGTCAGAAGGCTGTGTAAATGGGGTGATGCGCCGCTATCTGCTGGAACAAATGACAAAAGCAGGGATTACATACAAGGAATCGCCGCTGCGTACCGAAGATTTATTACATGCGGATGAACTGTTCCTCACAAATGCGATACGGGGTATACGTTGGGTGAAAGCCATGGGCGATAAAACATATGCCAACACCAGGACAGTGGAAATCTTTAACCGGTTTATACAAACAATTTAGCAGATTTATTGTTGCCCATCGTAATGAAACAATCCATCAATATATTTTGGTTCCGCCGTGATCTGCGCCTGGATGATAATGCAGGGCTTTATCATGCATTAAAAGATAAGAACCCTGTTGTGCCCATTTTTATTTTTGATCGGAATATTTTAGATGAACTGGAAGACAAAGAAGACAGGCGGGTGGAGTTCATTCACCTGGCCCTGCAGGATATGCAAAAACAGCTGCTGAAAATTGGATCAACACTCGATCTGCGGTATGGCACACCGGAAGAAATATTTTTGACCCTGCTAAAAGAATATACGGTTGAAAAAGTATTTACCAACCACGACTATGAACCGTATGCCAAAAAGCGGGATGGTGCAATAAGTAAATTATTAAATGAACAGGGCATTTCTTTTCACACTTTCAAAGACCAGGTTCTGCTGGAAAAAGATGAAGTGCTCAAAGACGATGGTAAACCGTATACCGTCTTCACACCATATTCCCGCAGATGGAAGTCAGTACTGACAGAGTTTCACCTGAAGCCTTACCCAAACCGCAAGTATTTTAAAAATTTCCATAAGCAGGAAGAGAAGCCTGCTATTTCATTGGGTGAGATGGGTTTCAAAGCGGCAGGTCTTCCCTTTCCGGACAGTGAATGGAAAGGACAGGTTATACGTAACTACAAAGAGCAGCGGGATATACCCTCCATCGATGGTACATCCAGATTAAGTGTGCACCTTCGGTTTGGTACCATCAGCATCCGTAACCTGGCAGCCGAGGCCGGTGCTTTGAATGAAACATTTTTGAATGAACTGATTTGGCGGGATTTTTATCATATGATCCTTTGGCATTTTCCACAAGTGGTGGGTCATGCTTTCAAACCTGAATACGATAAAATAAAGTGGCGCAATAACGGGAAGGAGTTTGAAGCCTGGTGTGAGGGGCGAACTGGTTACCCGATTGTAGATGCAGGCATGCGGGAACTCAATGAAACAGGCTTTATGCATAACCGGGTGCGGATGATTGTTGCGTCCTTTCTTACCAAGCATTTATTAATAGACTGGCGCTGGGGTGAGGCTTATTTTGCTAAGAAACTGCTTGACTTTGATTTGGCTGCTAACAATGGTGGCTGGCAATGGGCGGCAGGCAGTGGTTGTGATGCGGCCCCTTATTTCAGGGTATTCAATCCATATTTACAAACACAGCGATTTGATCCGCAACTCAAATATGTACGCAAATGGGTACCCGAATTTGAAGAACTGACCTATCCGCAGCCGATAGTGCAGCATGAACTGGCCCGGAAAAGGTGCCTGGAAGTATATGCGGTGGCTTTAAAGAAATAGAACGTCTTCATCGTCTGCTTCGTCCTTGTTGTTCAGTTCAAGGAATACCTGGTGCAGGTTTTCAATGGCCAGCTTTCCATCATCGCCCAGGTCAAGACTGTATTTATTTACATACAACTGAATATGCTGCCGCATCACGTCCTCACTCATTTCCTGTGCATGCTGTCTTACATATTCAGAAACCTCAGGAAAGGATTTACCTGCATACTGAAGGCTTTGCCGGATTAGCTCATTAACCTGTAAAGCAGTTGATCTTTTTATAGATTGATTAATGGCAATGCCGCCTAATGGAATCGGTAACTGTGTTTTCTCATACCAAACTTCACCCAGGTCTTTTACTTTATACAGGCCTTTCTGCTGATAGGTAAATCGGTTTTCGTGAATGATAACACCCAGGTCGGTTTCTTTATTTAGCAGCGCATTTTCAATAGCAGAAAAAATCATGAACTTTTTATCGGTAGCATCAGGGTATGCAAAGCTGAACAGCAGATTGGCGGTTGTGTGAATCCCGGGCAAGGCAACAGACGCCTGGTTTATTTCATCCTCAGAAATCTCATTTGGTGAGTCAGTTATCAGCAATGGGCCGGTTCCTTTTCCCAGGGCGCTGCCAGCACTAAGTAGTGTATAATGCTGCAGCGAACGAAAGAATGCGGGAAAACTGAGTTTGGTGATATCCAGTTTGCCTTCGAGTGCCCATTGGTTGAGGGTTTCCACATCTTCGAGTATCACCTCGAATTCAAGCCCGCCTGTGTCTATCTTTTTATTGACCAGTGCATCAAAGATAAAAGTGTCGTTGGGGCAGGGGGAAAAACCAAGTGTGAGTTTCACGGGAGTTTGTTAATTAGGGATTGGTTAATTGGGTAAGTAGTTTTATCAGTTCGTTGTTGAGGTTGATGACGGATTCTTTCATGTTCCAGTTTTTCTTGTTGCGTTCTGCTATATAATTCGATACGCTCCTTAACTGAATGAATGGCACTTTCTCCATCAGGCACACATAGTGCAGTGCAGCACCTTCCATTGATTCCACAACGGGGTTAAATGTTTCTTTGTAGAATTTTACTTTTTGTTTTGAGGTGGTGATTTCATTCACCGAAACACCGGTTACTTTTTTCAGCCTTAGTTTTTTCAATGCATCCGTCTTATTGACCAGCCAGCCTTTTGAAAACGGGTGCTGATCCTGCGGCACCAGTTTCAGGTCAAACAGTGTTCTTAGTTTATCCAGCTCAATCACACTCTGGTCGGCAATCGCTTCTTTCTTTACGGCCATTACAGTACCCAACGGAACAGAGGTATCAAAACACCCGCCAACGCCTGCCTGTATAACCATGTCAGGTTTTTTTACAGTAAACTGCCTGGTAAGTGACCAGGTAGTGGCGGTAAGGCCAATGCCGGTGACAAGTACGTCTATATCCGCTTCACTAAAAGCACCTGTTTGCAGGTGGTTCAGAAAAGGGCTGAGCTCAATGGGAGTGGCTGCTACAACCAGGCAATTCATCTGTCTAACCAATTTAAAATCAATAGTGCGAAGCTATAACATTAATGCAAATACTATCAAGTTTTGAGTTAACTTTGCCCCCTTTCTGCTGTATAGCAGGCTCACCCCGGTTCATACCGGAACCCTTCCGCCCAAACTGCTGTGAAGGGACAAAAAAGTAAAGCATGGTTTACTTAACAAGAATTGAACATTTTAACGCTGCACACAAACTTTACAATCCCAACTGGAGTAAGGAAAAGAACGAGGAAGTATTTGGCAAATGTGCCAATGAAAACTGGCATGGCCACAATTTTGAATTGTTTGTTACTATCAAGGGAAACCCGGATCCAGATACCGGTTTTATATATGACGCCAAGAAACTGGGTGCCATTATCCAGGAGCGTATTATAGAAAAACTCGATCACCGCAACCTGAATGTGGATGTGGATTTTATGCAGGGGAAGCTTTGTTCTATTGAGAATTTAGTGGTGGCTATCTGGGATGAACTGCACCCGCATTTGCCGGGGGCTGTGCAATTACATTGCCTGAAACTGGTGGAGACAGCCAAGATATATGTGGAATATTTCGGGGAGAAATAAACCGCCGAACTTTTTTAACCTGATTTCGTTATAGAACCGGAGTATATGAGCAAAAAAGTAGCCGTATTCAGAAAGGAAAGTTTTAATGCCGCACACAGGCTTTTCAATCCTGGCTGGACTGATGCAGAGAATGAGAATGTTTTTGGCAAATGTGCCCTGCCTAATTATCACGGCCACAACTATGACCTGGTGGTTAAAGTAGTGGGCAAGCCTGATAAGCAAACTGGCTATGTAATGGATATGAAAGTGCTGAGTGATTTGATCAAAGAGGAAATCCTGGGCCGGTTTGATCACCGCAATCTGAATCTGGATACAGCAGAGTTTAAGCACCTGAACCCGACGGCGGAAAATATTGCTGTGGTTATTTATGATATACTGCGTCCGTTAATAGATAAGAAACTGGACATGCAGGTGAGGCTGTATGAAACGCCCAGAAACTTTGTGGAGTACCCGGTGGAAATGTGAGAAGTTGGGGGTGGGGAATGTGA
>CAYLRV010000043.1:0-41385 GCA_964386395.1 uncultured Chitinophaga sp. | reverse complement strand
GAAGCCAGCGTCATCACCAGCACCACCAGCCATTTATAAGGTTTCAGGTATTTGATTAATATTTTCATCAGAAGTCAGTTGAGATGTTAAGTCATAGCAAAAACCGCGGCAATATTAATTCTGGCAAAAATTGGCAGAATATTTCCGGTAAAAACTTACCGAATATACGAATCCCTGGCACTGCCGTCCGGCAAACTGTCATGCAGGAATACGGCCGGATAGGTTATATGCCCCTTCACTATGCCACGGGTGGCCGCATGGGCCAGCAGGTTGTCGGCAATATATTGTATCGGTGTTTGCATCTGCAGCAGTTTTTCAGCCCCGCTTTTTGTTATGGCATAGGCATACGTGTAATCATGAAACCCGGCTGTTTTTAACTGCGATGAAAAAGGCCGGGCATACAAATTCCGGATAATGGAATGATCCCATTTCAGCAGGCCAAGGCTACGCTGCACATGGTACACGGCCTGTTTAATAAAAGCACCGGCAGGGGCCATGCCATTTTTGCCCCAACCCCAAAACAGCAATTCATTATCAGGCGGAATCTCCTTTAGAATAACCGGTATTTGTTTCATTCTTTCCGGGTCGGGTACAGCGTCGTCTTCAAAAATCAAAATGCGGTCATAATTATTCGCCAGCATATCTTCATACATCATTTTATGGCTCCACGAGCAAGCTAATTCACCGTGCTTCATCACTTTATTGAAACGATGATGTTTCATGGTAAGCGCTTCACTGTAAATACCTTTTTGAATAGTTTCTTCAACAGTGAATTGATTTTTATCAGCCCCAAAGAAGAAAGTGAAATTCAGCCCTTCAAACCGTTCCGCAAATAATTCCCTGCGTTCAGTTGCAGCCTGCACACTGAGCACATAGATTTTAGTATAATAATTATTTAAAAGGCTGAAATATTCCTGCATAAGCGGTAAAGATAATTTTATACAGGGAATTCTTTGGCCGCCTGTAGCCGCAACGCCTGGTTGATATGCCGGTGCTCATGCTGCACAAGGATGGTAATGGCATTACGCACACTATAAGTCACTAATTTCAATGCAGGGGAGGTGATATATGTTTTATCTAGGTCAACAGGCTGGCAGCCGGCAATATAATCCCGCAACGAACCTAGATGTTTTTGAAAACGCTCCAGCACACCCAGGTCAGTGTCTTTCTCGGTTGGCGCAAATACAGCCGGAGTGTTCAGTTTTTTTACAGCTTTTTCTTGGAGCTGGCTTACCAGCATCTTGCCCCAAAAGCCACTCAACGGGCTCCAGCGCTCCCAACGGGTCATCTCATGTTGCCGGTTAATAATCTTTTTGAAAACAGGGAAATACGCACAGTCCGAAATAATCAGGTGTTCCAGGCACTGGCCGATACTCCAGCTATTGGCGGCGGGCTTCCAGTTCAGTTGCGATAATGACAAATCAGTAAATGCTGCCGAGACCCGCTTGCCAGCGTCAGTTGTCCGCTGGATCATTTGTTGGATAAAAGCCGGGTCCCTCATGCCTGCAAATTAAAAGGAATACTTAATTTACCTCTTCTGAAAAAATAGTAGCGGCGAAAATAGTATGGAAAAACAACTGAATATGCATTTTTCAGATAAACTGGTGATCCGCACACCGGCACTTCCATTTACACGGGTGAGTGGTGATGCTGCTATTGAAACCCTATTGAAGGATCGCCATTTTATGGAAGCTATAGAGCTGGCTTCACCTGTTTTATACAAAGAATGTATGAAAAGGATTAGCGGCAGCCTTACAGACGAAAAAGAAATACAACGGATCAACAATTCACTGGCTAAATATTACCAGCGGATGTACAGCCGGTGTACGCCGTTCGGCCTTTTTTCCGGTTGTGCGGTGGTTAATTGGGAAGAGGAGACAAACGTAAGCATCACTCCTTTATCCTTTCGCCGATCCACCCGGCTGGATATGCACTACCTCTGTGCCCTGGCCCTGCACCTTTCATCTATACCGGTGTTGCGGAACCGGTTACTATTCTATCCTAACAATAGTTGTTATAAAGCAGCCGACGGCCTGCGGTATGTAGAGTATAATTATGAGAATAAAGCCCGGATGTATAAGATTAGTGCTGTGGATGCCACTGAATGGATCGATATGATTTTTGAAAAAGCAAAACAGGGAACCACCATTGATGCTATAGCAGACTTATTGCAGCAAAACGATATTTCAGCAGCAGAAGCGGCTGAGTTTACCAACGATTTAATCAATAATCAACTGCTGATAAGCGAACTCGATCCAAAAATTACCGGCGATGAATACATGCACCAGCTTTTACAGGTGTTACAAAAAGTAAATAAGCCCGCCGCCGCCGAAATAACAACAGTGACCAGCCTGCTGGAAGATATCGTGCAGGAATTGCGCAACTGTGACGAAGCTGGCTATGATAATCACAGCAGGTATGCCGCCTTAATCGAAAAAGTAAAACAAACCGGTGTGCCATTTGAAGAGGGCCGGTTGCTGCAGACTGATCGCTTTCCGGTACCGGCCAGGGCCGGTGTAAGCAGGGCCTTACAGGCTAAGCTGCTGAACCTGGTAAAAACCCTCATGCCACTGTCAGTTGTAGCAGCCGAAACGAACCTTACAACATTCGCCGAGAATTTTCGGAGCCGGTATGAAGACAAGGAATTGCCCTTGCTGCAGGTGCTGGATACAGAAACAGGAATCGGGTATACACGGGAATCAGGAAAAAACCTTTCTCCATTAATACAAGACCTGGTCATGCCTCCGGGCGAACGAAACAATTATGAAATAAAATGGAATCCGAAAGAACAATGGCTGTTTGATTTACTGTTACGGTCACAACACGAATATGAAATTGAACTGCCTGTGGATACAATTCCACAGGCTCAGGAGTTACAGCCATTACCCCCGTCTGTTTCTGTAATGTTTAGCCTGGTGGAAAATGGTAAAATAATGTTCCGGGGCGCAAGTGGTTCCAGTGCCGTCAATATTTTAGGGCGTTTTGGCTATGGTGATGAGGCCATCAGGCACTTGTGTAAGCAGGTGGCAGATGAAGAACAAGCTGCTAATCCCTCAATTGTATTTGCAGAAATCATTCATTTGCCTGAAGACCGGGTGGGCAACATATTGCAGCACCCGCCATTCCGCAAGTATGAAATACCATTCCTTGCTTCATCATCAGTGGCTCCGGAATACCAGGTTCCTTTGCAGGACATCCTTATCAGTGTGCGGAACAACCGGATAAGGTTACGATCCCTTTCATTGAATAAACAAATCATTCCCCGGCTTAGTAATGCACACAATTTTAGTTTTCGCTCCTTACCTGTCTATCAATTATTAGCCGATTTGCAAGCACAGGGGTTTGTCAACAGCGTTTCGTTTTCCTGGGGAGCGATGGCCAGACATTTTCGCTTTCTGCCAAGGGTAAAAACCGGGGATGTTATATTATCTGAGGCAACATGGCAACTGAAGAAAGAAGATTTTAGTGATCTTATTACGACAAGTAACAAGGAAGCTGTACAATCGTTTACGAAAAAATGGCGGATGCCCGCACTCATAGTGCTGGCCGACGGGGATAATGAGTTACTCGTAGACTGGAACAGTGAACTCTCTGTTCGTGCATTTATATCGTCAATTCGTAATAGGGAACAAATTGTACTGAAAGAATTCTTATTGCCCGATGTAAACGGAGTAAACAGTGCAGATGGTAAACCTTATTGTAACCAGTTTGTGGCTGCCTTAGTGAATGGCGGGGAAACAATAGTTGCATCACTACCTGCGGCCCATGTAAAAAAGAAGAATTATACTGGTGGCTTCCTGCCGGGGACTGAATGGGTTTATTACAAAATATACTGCGGGTCTAAGTCGGCCGATGATATACTGGCTCATATGATACATCCGCTTGTAAACGAACTGCGGCAAAAAGGTATTATAGATAAATGGTTTTTTATCCGCTATGTTGATCCTGATTTTCATATACGATTGCGGTTTCACCTGCCTGACATCAGTCGCTATGGCGAAGTAGTTGCAGCTTGTATACAGTATTTTCAACCGGCCCTTGACAAAGGGGTTTTATGGAAAATACAGGCTGATACTTACTTCCGTGAAATGGAACGCTATGGTGATGATAAGATTGCGATAGCGGAAGATTTGTTTTGCTATGACAGTGAATTGAAGTTAGAATTTTTGCAATTGACGGATGGCGATGAAAGGGAAACATTGCGCTGGCAATGGGGCATGCGTGGCGTGGATGAACTGATGGATGCAATGGGGTATTCTTTAGACAGAAAATACCGCATGATGCAATTTTTTCGGGACGCATTTGCGGCAGAGTTTAATGCAGATAAAAACCTGTACAAACAGTTAAATACAAGGTATAATGAGAACCGGGCCCTGGTACAAATGGCGATGGAGCAACCGGTATCAGCCGGCAATACATTGAAACCATTGCTGGATTTATATTCAGCAACAAGGATGCAGCTACACAGTATCGTACAACGTTTGCAGGTGAGTTCTGTGTCGGAACGGGATCAGCAGGATATGGAAGGATGGACCGGCAGTTATATACATATGAACCTGAACAGGCTTTTTCTATCCGAGCCGCGCCTGCATGAAATGGTGCTGTACGATTTTCTTTGCTCCTGGTACAGAAGTCAGCTGAGCCGGAAGGCAAAAAATGCTACGTAAAAAGACGTATAAAAACCGTGCATGTAAACTTCATTTGTCGATAAGTAATTGATACGTACCATTTGATCATTGGTGGTGGTGCTGCTGTTTTAATCGTGTAGATTGAAGTTTAAAACCATGAACCATGGAAATGCAAACAAAACCTGTACGTAAGCTGGAACTGAAGAAAAAAACAATTTCGCAGCTTAGTCAGAGGCAAATGAACCATGACGGTGGCAGCTGGACATTTACGTATTATTCGGTTAGTTGTATGACGGACATTACACGTCCTACTACAACTATTGTTATTTCGATCTCCGGCACACGTTAATGAAGAAAGAGGTTGTTGGAAATTTTCAGCAACCTCTTTTATTTTCTGCTCTGCTATGTCAAAATGACTTCACCCGATCAGGTGAATTTTCCATATGGTTGATAAAAAGATATATAAACCCTGTGCCGGGGGTATTGGTTTTGTTACTTTAGATAAACCTTAAATCATTAAACATGGACATGCAAACAAAACCGGTTCGTAAACTGGAACTGAAGAAAAAAACAATTTCACAGCTTAGCCAAAAGCAAATGAACTACGATGGTGGCAGTACCATTTCCACCATTTCGTATGCATCTGTTAGTTGTATGACGGACTTTACCAGGCCTACTACAACTATCGTTATTTCCATTTCCGGCACACGATAATGTCTAAAGATTGTTGTAAAAACCACAACAATCTTTTCTTTCTGTACTCGCTCATCAGAAAACGAAGGGCGCTTAACCTGCTTGTTTTCAAAATATTTTTCCATTTGTTCAGTGGCAGCAGCCAATAGATAAATGGTGGATAAAATAACTCCTGGCAATTAATATCCAGGGAATAGTTTTTGCTAATTAGATATAACCTTAAAACCATTAAACATGGACATGCAAACAAAACCAGTTCGTAAGCTGGAACTGAAGAAAAAAACTATCTCGCAGCTTAGTCAAAAACAAATGAATTATGATGGTGGCAGCACCGTGTACACTATTTCGTATGCCACGGTAAGTTGCGGCTCTGATTTTACCAGGCCGAACACCACGATCATTATTTCTATTTCCGGCACACGCTAACTTTACAAGGGTGTTTTTTGAAGAACAGAAAACACCCTTTTTCTTCTTACCCATCTTCCCTCTATCAAATACTGGAAAATAAGCTGGTGAAACCAGCTGGCAAATAAGTTCCCGCCTTAAATAAATTGAAAATTATTTCAGCTCTCCTGCAGGTGTAAGGGGCAATATATTTTTTTGGGAGGTACCCGTTCGTGATGAGGCCTTGTCCGTAGTAGTAGCCGTAGTGGTAGCATTCTTTTTGTCAAATTTCCGGCTGTCTTCCTGGGCAAGCGAGAAAGTGATAAGCACAACAATGAAAAGGGCAATTACGATATTTCTCTCATTCAGGTAGGTTCGCATATAATGGCTTCTGATCGGGTGCAAAATAAGCATTATCTCATTTAAAATAATACCACAAATGTGGTAGTTGTCCTCATTTTTTTGATAACCTGCTGTTTAAATGCGCTATAAACTGTAGAATTTCTTTCCGGCCTGTTTTTTTTACAGCTGAGGTCAGGAAAAAGACGGGCGGCTCATCCCATTCTTCCTGCAACGCTTTTAAAAACAAGTTTATTTGCCTTTCTGTAGCCCCGGGTTTATTTTTATCCGTTTTGGTAAAAACGATGGCAAAAGGAACCTGCCATTCGCCCAATTTTCGTAAAAAAGCCAGATCTACCGCCTGCGGATCCAGCCGGCTGTCAATCAACACGAACAGATTAACGAGATTCTCCCGTTTGCGGATGTAGGACTCAATCATATTCTCCCAGTTATTCCGGGCAGATTGGGACCGTTTGGCATACCCATATCCGGGCAAATCAACCATAAACCATTTCTTCTTATCGGAACCGGTTATTTCGAAGTGATTAATCAGCTGCGTTTTGCCCGGTGTTGCTGAAATCTTCGCCAGTCGTTGCTGACCTGTAAGCATATTAATCAGTGATGATTTACCCACATTGCTCCGCCCGATAAAAGCAAACTCCGGTTTTGCCGGCTCGGGACATTGCTTATAGGTAGCACTGCTGATAATGTATTTGGCTGCGGTTATTTCCATGCTGCTGCTGTCAGTTATTCATTGCGAAGTAAACCTTTAAACTTTAAAACCCAAACGCAAAACCTGGTTATCTTTGCACCCCGATGTCAGAACCATTTCCACACGATCATATCATTCCGTTCAAGGAATCAGAAAAGGGGAAGAAAGAGCAGGTGGCAGAAATGTTTAACCGCATTGCCGGCCGCTACGACCTGATGAACCGCTTTCTTTCCGCCCGCACCGATATAGGCTGGCGCAAAAAAGCATTGCGCCTGTTGAAAAAAGATAACCCTGCGCATATACTCGATGTGGCTACCGGGACGGCTGATATGGCTATAATGGCATCAAAAATTATTAAAGGGGTAGCGGTAACGGGAATTGATATATCAGAAGGAATGCTGGCCGAGGGCAGGAAAAAGGTTGAAAAAGAAGGGCTTACAGGGAAAATTAACTTATACACAGGTGATTCAGAAACAATAAATTATCCTCCGGATACGTTTGATGCCGTGATGGTCGCTTTTGGTGTCCGGAACTTTGAAAACCTGGAGAAGGGCCTTGCTGAAATGATGCGTGTGCTAAAGCCCGGTGGACGGCTGGTGGTACTTGAGTTTGCAAAACCCCGCCAAGGATTGGTAAAAGGGTTTTATAAAATATATATGGGGCTGGTAGCCCCGCAGGTCGCCCGCTGGTTCAGGCAAAACAAAGAAGCCTATAAGTACTTAAATGATTCCGCCAGTGCTTTCCCGGATCGCCATGAGTTTACCAGTATTTTAGACAGGGTTGGATTTTGCGAAACCGGTTTTACACCGTTAAGTTTTGGTATATGCTGCATTTATTCCGGAAGAAAGCCTCACTAAATAAGATATCCTGCATCAGCCTGCTGGCGATATGTTTCCTGCTGTCAGGCAGTGTGCATGCGCAATTTGGCGGAAGGGAAATTAAGATGAGCGATCATGATGCGAAGCCTTACTACTTCGGCATAACGATTGGCGTAAACCTCGCCCGCTTTCATACAGAAATGCATCCCCGGTTTTTAGCAGCGGATACTGTGCTGGTAGCTGAACCAACTAACTCGGGTGGCCTTTCGTTAGGCCTGCAGGCTACGGCACGACTGAGTAACCGCTTCCAGTTGCGCTTTAACCCCCAGCTCATGTTTATTGAGCGCAATATCTACTACAAGCTGAGGTTCCCGGATAATGAGGGAAATACAGATGTAACCAAAAAGGTTGAATCGATCATCATGTCTTTCCCGTTGCAACTAAAGCTGCAGAGTGACCGGATTGATAATTTTCGGGTCTATACATTTGCCGGCATAAAGGGTGATATTGATATGGCGAGTAATGCCCGTGCAAAAAGGGCAGAAGAGCTGATCAAAATTGGCAAATATGACTGGGGTCCGGAATTTGGTATTGGTTTTAACTTCTTCTTCGACAGTTTTATATTTTCTCCTGAAATTAAGATCAGCAATGGTGTCCGCGACCTGCATGCCCGCGATGTAAACCTGAAATACTCCAATGTATTCGATCGCATCCAGTCAAGGATGATCATTTTTAGTATTCATTTGGAGGGGTAATTAAAAATCAAACTCCCTTCTATGCATATTCCACCGTATGCCAAATGAAATAAGGGTGGAATTACTTGAGGTAACCGGTGCTGTCTTTGTATCCTGCTTTCGATAGATGGCATTCAGCTCAGCAAATAAATTCTCCCTGAATTCGTATGACAATAGGAAGGAAGCATAAAACACATTTGTCTTCCAGCCGCTGCCAATGGAATAACCATAATCACCAACACGGAATGGTGGCTGGTTTGGATAAAAAATATTGCTGCCAAAGCTGCGGAAATTAGGACTGGTGCTGGCCGCACTGTCACGGCCCTGTGTGTAATAAATCAATTTACCGATTGCCAGCCATTTCGGTGCAGGCTGGTAACGGGCTATACCAATTGTTTCGCTGAAATTAGCGCCAAGCGGATGTGCCAGTGGTTGATTGTAATGCGTGTAGTTGGCTACCGAGTCATTGTGCGAATAAGTGAATGGCCTTACCCGGTTATGCTCCAGTTGTAAGTCGAGGTTGCTGATGCCAAAGGCATCGATGTATTTTCCACCTAACTGTATGCCGAATTTATTACCCCACCACCCATCATTCTTACGTACTTCCGTCAGGTTAAATTCGTCAAGTAAGAGCTGGCCATATACCTGGAATTTCTTTGCAATATTCGCTTTGGCATCAAGGCCTATTACCGAGTTATCAAAACTTCCGTTTTGCTGCTCTACGCTGCGGTAAAAAATAACCGGGTTCAGGTAACCAAAATCAAAACGGTTAGGGCGCCCAAATACCACACCTTCAAACAAACCTATATTCAACCACCTGGTGACATTTATATCGAGGTGGTGCATCGCCGCATATTTTTTCCCAATTAGTTTATCACCCCGGCGGCTGTCTGCATTGTGCAGCTCCATAAATAGGTTCTGGTAATTAAACTTCCAGATACGGGTATTCAGTTTCAGGAAAAGTGTGTTATTACTGAAATCGCTGAGGAATAAACTGCGATGGCCATTGCCGATAAAGTTTTTATCATAACCGAAAGCTACATCAATGTACTTCGTTACGTTAAACGTAAAGTAGCCCCTTGCATCAAAATAATCTGTTCCTCCTGCCGCTTTAAAATCTTTATAAAAGCCGGCTCCCGGTACTGCAAGCCTCGTCGTGGTAAATGCCTGCGCCCAACTTGGCGGTCTTTCCTGGTTGTCAGTAATGTAAGCGGCAAAGCCAATCTTGTTGGCAATACGTCCACGGATAGTAGCACCACGGGTATTTAAAAACAGATGCTGGTCGTTATTACTTTCTTTGGAAACAGTGTATTGAATAACAGGATTGACAAATAAATCAAAATCTTTTACATGTACTTCATAAAGATTAGCCGGTGTCTGGTAAAAACGTTTGGCAATTGGCTTTTTGGATTTGAAAAGCATCCGGGCTGAATCCGTAAAAAACTCCAGGTTATTCAGCCGGAGGCTATTGATATTGTACAAATCCGTTTTTGAAAGACCCTTGCTTCCGTAATCGTTGGTAAAATGATTTACCGATGCCACCACATGCCGGCGGCTAAATGGTTTTGTTTTGGAATAAATAAAAAAAGAATCCGTCTTGCTCTTTATCTCCAGTCGCTCCATCAGGATATTAGCCTTGTCGCCCTGTGGCAAATAGGTTGACTGTGCCCCGGAATGGTATGAAAAGGCAACCAAAAAAAGCGTAAAAAACAAACAGGATGAACCTCGTAATTTCAGTAGGGGTTGGGGTCGTTTTTGATTAAATTGCATGGGTATTGGTTTACGTACAATTCAGCGAACAAGATATGCAAAATTACCTGATAAAGAGTATTCAAGTTGTAAATGAAGGCAGTATAAAGACAGCGGATGTGCTGGTTAAAAAAGGGCGTATTGAGAAAATAGCGCCGCAAATCGATGAAACCGGCGGGAATATAACAGTCATAGATGGAGAAGGTAAATATTTGTTGCCCGGCTGTATTGATGACCAGGTACACTTCCGTGAACCCGGGCTTACACATAAGGCAACCATTTTCACCGAAGCAAAAGCGGCTGTCGCCGGGGGAGTAACCAGTTTCATGGAAATGCCGAATACTATACCTAATGCCCTTACGCAGGAATTACTGGAAGACAAGTACAATATTGCAGCAGCAAATGCATTGGCTAATTACTCTTTTTTTATGGGCGTGAGCAATGATAATGCAGCAGAGGCGTTGAAAACAAATGACAAAAAGAAAGAGGTATGCGGTATTAAAATATTTATGGGCAGCAGCACAGGCAACATGCTTGTTGATAATCCCAATGCCCTGGATAAAATATTCAGCGAAAGTGAAGTATTAATAGCCACCCATTGCGAGGATGAATCGGTTATCAAACGCAACCTCGATCAGCTAAAGGCAACTGGCAAAACGTTGGCCCCTGCCGATCATCCCATCATCCGGGATGAGGAAGCCTGTTATGAATCTTCATTATATGCCATACAGATAGCCAAGAAATACAATACCCGGCTGCACATCCTGCATATCAGCACAGCAAAAGAGTTGCAGTTGTTTACCAATCTTTTTCCTTTAAAAGATAAACGCATCACAGCGGAAGTATGTGTGCACCACCTGCACTTTACCGCCGATGATTATACCCGCCTGGGCAATAAAATAAAATGCAATCCCGCCATTAAAGCAGCGCATAACCGTGAAGCATTATGGACTGCACTGCTCGATGATCGCCTGGATGTGATCGCAACCGATCATGCCCCGCATACCTGGGAAGAAAAGAATGAGCCATATGAAAAAGCACATGCCGGGCTGCCATTGGTGCAGCATTCCTTGTCCCTGATGCTTTATTATTACAAGCAAGGCCGGATAAGCCTGGAAAAGATTGTTGAAAAAATGAGCCATGCGGTGGCCGACTGTTTCCAAATACAAGAAAGGGGCTATATCCGGGAAGGCTACCATGCCGACCTGGTCATCGTAGACATAAATAAGCCCTGGGAAGTAAAGAAAGAAAATATTTTATACAAATGCGGCTGGAGCCCTTTAGAGAATTTCGTGTTTCCTGCATCTATATCCCATACGTTTGTAAATGGCCGGCTGGTCTATGATAACGGGCGCTGGGATGAAACAAATAAAGGCAGCCGCTTAATTTTTGACAGGTAAAAACTGGTGATCAGTGTACGAGGATAGGTTGAAGCCACCATTCACTTCTCACCACTCACAATTCACGATATGCAGATAGATCAAACCTCGTTTTCCGACATCTCCATCTTTCACCAGGAAGAAGAGTATTCGATATTTCATAAACTGAACTTTACTAAAACAGTGGGCGGCCGGGAATGGCTGCGAAAATTTTTCAGTGAGCCCCATGATGACCTGCATAAAATCCGGGGCACACAGAAGGTTATTCGCACGTTTATGGAGCATGTCAACAAGTGGCCTACGGATATAAGCAATGGCACGGTGCTGGTAATAGAAAAATTGCTTGATTACTCCCTTGATCCTATCAATGAAAATTCGGCATCGCTGAATAATGTTTTCTATCGCTGGCTGCATAATGCGGATTATTCCATGCTGAAATATTCCATACCGCATTTCGCCGACTTTTACCGTGGTATTCATAAAATAGCCGCCCTGCTTTCTGATCTCGATCTGCCGCCGGCCATTAAATTATACATTGATCGTATTAGTGGATTATTAAAAGAGCCACCATTAAAACGGCTAGCCGAAACGGAGAAAGGGCAGCGGTTTACACCAAGGCAGAATTTATACTTTGGCTACCACCTGCGTGGGCGCTACAAAAACAACACACTTGAACTGATAGAAATATTCAGCCGGTTAGATGCCTGGTATTCTATGGCTGTGGCCGTTAAAACATATAACCTCACTTTTCCTGAATTTGTAGAGCAAGACACGCCGTTAGTTGATGCCAAAGGGCTCTATCATATACTGCTGGCTGAACCGGTAGCTTACGATATGCAAATGGATCCCCAGCATAATTTTCTATTCCTGACGGGGGCAAATATGGCCGGCAAAAGCACTCTTATTAAAGCATTAGGATCTTCTGTATTCCTGGCACATGTGGGCATGGGCGTGCCGGCTGCCAAAATGAAACTTACCTTGTTTGATGGCCTGCTGTCGAATATCAATGTGGTGGATAATATTGCCCGCGGCGAAAGCTTTTTCTTCAACGAAGTGCAGCGTATAAAAAACACCATAGAAAAGATTAACAATGGAAAAAAATGGCTGGTGCTGATTGATGAACTTTTTAAAGGGACGAATGTACAGGACGCCATGAAGTGTTCACTGGCGGTAATCAAAGGACTTATAAAAATTAAAAACTCGCTTTTTATCCTGTCCACACACTTATATGAAATTGGCGATGAGCTGAAGAATTATCCGAATATTTCCTTTAAATATTTTGAAACGAATGTAAAGGATGAGCAGCTTGAATTCAGCTACCAGTTGAAAGAAGGAATTAGCAATGACCGGATTGGTTACGTAATCCTTAAGCGGGAAAAAGTAGTGGATATGCTGGAGAATTTATAAGAATTTTAAAAACTGCTCAGCGATAAAATGCCTATTTTGTACTTATGAAAAACAGGTTACTTCTCTTGTGTTTAATAGCTGGCCCCATACTTGGTTTTAGCCAGGCAAAACCCGATATACTCCATTACCGGTTTGAAATAGAACTGAACGATAAAGACGATACCATTCGCGGTAAGGCGGTTATAAAATTGCTGGCGCCAAAAGGAACAAAGTCGGTGACCCTTGATTTAACGGGTGATGCTGCCACAAAAAGTAAAGGAATGATGGTAACAAAAGCATCAGCTCCCTACCGTATTCCCTTCAACGAGTCGAACCCTAATGTAAGCACCCACACAAAGGACAAATTACAAATTTACTTATGGGGTGAAGTGCTGAAAGAAGATACGCTGACCGTAGCAATCGAATATAAAGGCGTACCAGTTGACGGTCTTATTATTGCCAAAAATAAATACGGTAAACGAACTTTTTTTGCTGACAACTGGCCCAACCGTGCACATAACTGGATACCCTGTGTGGACGAACCCGGCGATAAAGCGACAGTCGAGTTTCTGGTAACAGCACCCGATCATTACCAGGTGGTGTCAAACGGGCTGATAGTGGAAGAATCCAACCTCCCCGGAGATAAAAAGCTTACGCATTGGCAGGAAGCCGTACCGCTGCCCACCAAAGTAATGGTGATAGGAGTGGCTGATTTTGCCGTCGCCCATGCGGGATTTGTAAACGAATGCATACCCGTTAGCAGTTGGGTTTACCCGGAAAATAAAGACAAGGGATTTAATGATTACTCAATAGGTAAAGAGATCCTTGAATTTTATATCAACTATATCGGGCCATATGCCTATGAGAAATTGGCCAACGTGCAATCCAAAACCATCTTTGGCGGCATGGAAAATGCGGGTGCTATATTTTATGCAGAAGAAACTGTAACCGGGAAGCGGGATGAAGAGAGATTATTTGCACATGAAATAGTACACCAGTGGTTTGGCAACATGGCTACAGAAAAGAATTTTTCCCATTTCTGGCTCAGCGAAGGGTTTGCCACTTATTTATCCTATGTGTACCTGGAAAGTAAGAAAGGCGCAGCTGTTCTGGAAGAGTCGATGAAACAGGACAGAGTGCAGGTATTGCTGTTTGTCAAAAATGCAAAGCGGCCCGTAGTGGATACCACCAGTGATTATATGAGCCTGTTGAATGCAAACAGCTACCAGAAAGGCGGGTGGATACTGCATATGCTGCGCAGGCAGTTAGGGGATACCGTTTTTAAAAAAGCCATACGCAAATACTTTTCGTTGTACAGTGGCAAAAACGCCGAAACAAAAGACTTGCAGAACGTGTTTGAGTCAGTTTCGGGTACAAACCTTGAACAGTTTTTCAAACAATGGCTATACGTCAACGAGAACCCGCAGCTCGAATTGCTATGGAAATACGAGGTTGCCAAAAAAGAACTTGTAATAACGGTAAACCAGAAACAAAAATCCCTTTTCGCTGTTCCGCTGGAAATAAAAACTGGTGGTAAGGATGCTAAAATCTTTAAACTGAACCTTACTAAACAAACAGAACAATTCAGGTTTAAAGTCCCGGCTATAGTCAATTCTGTACAGGCTGACCCCCATACTTCCTTACTCGCCGAAGTTTCTGTAAGTCAAATCAAATAATCCCTAACTTCCGCACATGCTCATCAAAACCTATGGGAGTGCTGTGCATGGTGTGGAAGCAATGACCATTACCATCGAAGTAAACTGGCTCAGTACCGGCAAAGATCCAATGATCGTAGGCCTGCCCGATAATGCTGTTAAAGAAAGTCTGCAGCGCATCGAAAGTGCGTTCAAAACAAACGGATACAATGTGCCCCGCACAAAGGTGGTGGTGAACCTGGCACCTGCGGATATTAAAAAAAGTGGTACGGCATTCGATTTGCCCATTGCATTAGGAATACTTGGTGCTTCTGACCAGATTCAAAACGGGGAAGCAATGTCGGCCTATATTATCATGGGTGAACTAAGCCTTGATGGCGAAATACGACCGATAAAGGGTGCATTGCCCATTGCTATACAAGCAAGAAAAGAAGGCTATAAGGGGTTGATCGTACCAAGGGCCAATGCAAAAGAAGCAGGCATGGTCAACAACCTGCAGGTCTATGGCGTGGATCATATAAAGGAAGTAATTACTTTTTTTGAAAAAGAAGAAAAGGGACTGGAACCGGTTGTTGTAAACACCAGGGAGGAGTTCTTCAACGCCCAATATGATTTTGAAATCGATTTTACAGATGTAAAGGGACAGGAAAATATAAAGCGGGCACTGGAAATTGCAGCTGCGGGTGGCCATAATGCAATACTGATAGGCCCGCCGGGCGCAGGGAAAACAATGCTGGCCAAAAGGCTGCCAACCATATTACCGCCGCTTAGTTTGCAGGAAGCACTTGAAACAACTAAAATACATTCTGTGGCTGGCAAGCTTCCTGAAAACGCTACCCTGGTTTCCAAGCGGCCTTTCCGTTCACCGCATCATACCATATCAGATGTGGCGTTGGTAGGCGGCGGTGGTATACCACAACCGGGTGAAATATCATTGGCACACAATGGGGTTTTATTTTTAGATGAGCTGCCGGAATTTAAACGGACTGTATTAGAGGTAATGCGTCAGCCGATGGAAGAACGGCGTGTGACTATTTCCCGGGCAAAGATAGCAGTGGATTTTCCGGCCTCCTTTATGCTCATCGCATCAATGAACCCATGTCCTTGCGGATTTTATAATCATCCGGAACGGGAATGTACCTGCCCACCTGGAACGGTAAGTAAATACCTGAATAAAATATCAGGCCCCCTGTTAGACAGGATTGATTTGCATGTAGAAGTAACACCGGTGGCCTTTAGTGAACTTTCTTCCAGCCGCCCGGCAGAGCATTCATCTGCAATCCGGGATCGGGTAATGGCTGCCAGGGAAATACAAGCCGGGAGGTATAAAGACAATCCGGGTGTTTATTGTAATGCACAGATGAGTAGTAAAATGCTGAAAGAGATATGTGTAATTAATACAGTGGGGGCCAACCTGCTCAAAGCGGCCATGGAAAAACTCAACCTTTCTGCCCGTGCCTATGATCGCATATTGAAAGTAAGCCGTACCATAGCAGATTTGGCTGCTTCGGCAGACATAAAACCAGAGCACCTGGCTGAGGCAATTCAGTACCGCAGCCTGGACAGGGAAGGATGGGCCGGGTAGCTCTTACTCCATGATATTATTTGCGTAGGCAAATTTGATAAGCCCTACCGTATTCTTGGCCCTTAACTTAAACAGCATATTCATGCGGTGTGTATCTACCGTCCGCTTGCTGATTTTAAGCTTTTGTGCTATCTCCTCATTGGTATACTCACTGGCAATAAGGCGCAGTACCTCAATCTCCCGGCTCGACAAACCTATTTCCCGGCTTAACACTTTCAGATCTCTTTTTGGCGAAGGCTCCTTCACATTCGCCCCGGCAATAACAGGTTCGGAGAAATAAGACCCGCCGTTTAAAACCGTACGGATAGCTTCAATCAGATCTTCGGTGTCTATGTTTTTCAGGATGTAACCGTTAGCGCCCATATTTACCGATGACTCAATGAAGCTTTGCTCATCATAGTTAGACAGGATGATGATCCGGCTCTGGGGTTTGTACATACGGATCCGCTGCACCACATCGTCGCCATTGAATTTTGGCATTTTGTAATCAAGCAATACAATGTCAAAATCTTTTTTCAGACAAATGTTGATAGCTTCACTTCCATTCGTGGCTTCCGTAATAAAGAAATTATAATCATTATTACGGAGTGAAAGCATCAGCCTCAGACCATCACGGATCATTTTATGGTCGTCGGCGATCAGGATGTTAATGTCAATAGGGTTCATTTGCTTAAAGGTATTTTGATGATGAATGTTGTTCCTTGTTTATGTTTGCTTTGAATCGTAACTGTTCCATGAAAAGCCCGGGCCCTTGATAACATATTATTCAGCCCCATGCCCTTACCTTCTCCGATTGATTTTGTTTCAATACCAATGCCATCATCTTTAAGTAAAAGCTCAATCGCATTACCGGATGAGGTGAGGCTGATTTTTATTTTTTTGCACCCGGAATATTTCAGCGAATTATTTACAAACTCCTGTACGATCCGGTAAATGTTCAGCTCCATTTCCTGGCTGAGGTGCTGACGGTTTGTATGGGTAAACGAAAACGTTACCCCCGGAGCTGCTTTACGGAGTTTGGAAAGGAGTTCTTCAATTGTTTTTATAAGGCCAAATTTCTCAAGTGAACCCGGCATAAGATCAAAACATATTTTCCTGAGCTCTTCAATTACCTGGAATATATCTGTATTGATTTGCAGCAGATGTGCTTTCAGCTGCGGGTCCAGGCTGATTCGGGCTAATGTGCCCACCATAAATTTGATACCAGAAAGTTGCTGGCCCAGGCTGTCATGTAAATCAGTGGCAATCCGTTTTCTTTCTTTTTCCTGGAACTCACCCATGGCTCGCATGAGAATAGAGTTTTGTTCCTTGTATTGCGAAATATTTTTCAGCACCCCCTGGAAGCCGGCATGTTGTTTTTTATCGAAAACAGGTGTACTGGAAAATAAACATTCTGTATGAGACCCGTCTGCAGCTTTAACGGTTACCTCCATATTGTTGATCTGCTGCTTCTCCAGTATATGTGCCATTAATTGCTGTCGCGAAAACTGGTGAGGGGTAATATAGTCTGGTGCATACAGGTCTGATAGATCGGACGAATCTTTTTTAATCAGGGCATTCATCGCAGCATTGCGTTCGTACACTTTTCCTTTTAAATCGAAAAGAAAAATGCCATCGCTGCTGTCGGTAAAAAGTTGCCGGTATTTGATAGCTGAATCAATCAGCAGGCCCTGGTAGTTTTCCAGTTCAGTGATCTCATTAATAAGGGCCAGGAACTTGATAGCCTTATGTTCGGACTGGAGTCGGTCCATCTTGCAATTAAACACACGGCCAGGAATGCCTTTAATTTTTACTTTAATAGTGCAGCCGGGTTGTTCGGAGAAGACACATTTACGTAAAAATAAAAATGGGTTTCGCTGATCTTCTGACTCGAAAAAATCATTAAAGCGGGTATTAAGGCCTGCCTGTTTCCGGATATTGCTTTTGATGGCGTTCATAGCATTATTACCAGTAACAATTTCACCTTTGAAATTCAGGATTAAAACAATCTCAGGTACCGAATTGAAAATGTCCTGGAAATATTCTTTGGAAACAGTCGAGTCGTTAAGCTCTTCTCCGAGCATAACCAGGTTTTCAATCAGGGCATTCAGCAATTCATTATCGCCCGACAGTTTGGACAAGCCGGTAAATTCCCGCTTGGATAGGCGGACAATTAGTTTTTGTACCTGTAAAAATTCTTTTCGCCTCGACATGTGTTGCCTCTGAATTATTTATACTGCTGCAACCAAGCCAAAGCCTTAACCTTATTGGAGAAAATTTTCGTCGGTATCACAGGTTTACCCACCGTTACTTTCAAAAAAAAATTGGCGATGGTACTGCTAAGATAGCCGGAAATGAGAATGGCCGTAGCTTTTACACCAATTCTTCCTTCCGCCGATGATAAATAATCCCTCGCTTCTTTTGTAAACGATTTTACTCCTGTTGAGTCTACTAAAATGGGATAAGAGTTGTCAATCGTTACTTCAAGCCGTTTGCTTAACACATACTTTGCAGCAGGCAAATCAATTTTCACACCCGGGGTAAATAAGGCATATAGAATGCCGTCCTTAACCTCGTAAGTAATGATTTCGCTCCGGGAATGAACGGTGGGTGGCATATTAAGTCTTTTCCCGTATGTATAAGGCGTTGATATCCGATAATGCTAAGCCTTTATACTTAGGTTAATGATGTTGGTTTACACAAACTTAGAAAAAAACATAATCTATGGCAAGTAAATCAAACGTAAACAGAGTAATTCTTGATATTATTCAAGAGGGCGTACAGAAAGGAATTCTACATTTAAACACAGGATCGGAAAATATTTCCGGGATGCAGATTTCAATCAATGGAAAAAAAGTCATCAACTTTAGTTCGTGCAGTTACCTTGGACTGGAGCATCATACAGCATTGAAGGAAGGGGCTAAGGCTGCAATTGATGCATACGGTACACAGTTTTCTTCTTCCCGGGCCTATCTCTCGCTGGGCTTATATGAGGAACTGGAAAATAATTTATCGGCTATTTTCCAGCATAAAAAAGTAGTGGTAACCGCCACTACAACACTCGGGCATATCGCCGCAATTCCGGTGTTGATAGAAGATGGTGATGCCGTACTGATCGATCACCAGGTGCATCATTCGGTGCAAACAGCAGCAGGCTTACTGCGTTCGAAAAATGTTTACATTGAAATGATCCGCCACAATAACATGGCTGTACTCGAAGAAAAGATTAAGCATTTAAAGCAAAAGCATACCAAAATATGGTACCTCGCCGATGGTGTTTATTCGATGTTTGGTGATCTTTGTCCGGTAAATGACCTTATACAGTTGCTGGATAGGTATGAACAGTTTTTTGTGTATGCTGATGATGCACATGGTATGAGTTATTTTGGCCATCACGGCAGCGGGTATATATGCAGCCAGGCGCCCCTGCACCCACGCATGATACTAGCCACATCATTAAACAAAGCTTTTGCTTCCGGAGGCGGGGTGTTGATTTTTCCTGATGAAATTACATACAAGAATGTACGTACCTGTGGGTCTACGTTAATCACTTCAGGCCCGTTACAGCCGGCCAACCTTGGAGCTGCTTTAGCTTCAGCAAGAGTGCACCTGGGCCCGGAAATAAACCAGTTGCAGGATAACCTGCGGGATAAACTGAAGTTCACCCAGATGCTGCTTATAAACGCTGGCCTGCCTTTGATCTCAACCAGTGAAGCAGCGATCTTTTTTGTTGGTGTGGCTGTTCCCAAAATAGGCTATCGTATCGTGGCGAAAATGCTGGAACGCGGCTTTTATGTAAACCTCGGAATTTTCCCGGCCGTTCCCATTAAAAACACAGGTATCCGCTTTACAGTAACCGCCCTTCACACCTACCGCCAAATCAATGATATGGTTGCAGCCCTGAAAGAAGAACTTGAAACTGCGCTCCGCGAAGAAAATTTTTCGTTGGAGCAGGTTTATAAATCATTCCGGAAGGAAAACCCGGCGCAGGCAAAGGAAAAAAAAGATGTGACCAGCGTCATTAACCGGGCATTGAATTTTAAGGCAACCACATGCAAAAGTATACTTGATATTGACCAGCGGGAATGGAACCAACTGTTTGAGGGCCGGGGGGCTTTTGACTGGAAAGGGCTTGCATTTTTGGAGCAAATATTTTCCAATAATAAATTACCTGAAGATAACTGGGAGTTTGACTATATATTGGTTACCGACCACGATCGGAAAATTGCAGCAGCGACATTTGTTACCACAGCTTTGTGGAAAGATGACATGCTTTCACCGGCAGAAGTATCCGCCCGTATTGAAGCGTTGCGAAACGAAGATCCTTACCATCTTGTGTCAAAAATTACATCTACCGGTTCATTAATTACGGAAGGCCGGCATGTATACGTAAACAAAAAGGCACAGGGCTGGAGCGAGGCCCTTGGATTATTACTTGAAAAAATAAATGAAATACACTATGCCCATCATTCTTCCGGTATTATTCTCCGCGATTTTACGGCAGCAGACGAAACGGTATTTCCGGAAATGGCTGGAAGCGGCTATTTTAAAGCAGCCATGCCCGATGCCTATACGGTCCTCCTTGGCAACTGGCATACGCCGGAAGAATTTTTCGAAACACTAAGCCGGAAAAACAAAATGCACTTCCGCACCGATGTAAGGCGGTATTACGATCAGTTTGATTTTATAACGAAGGAAACTGCCTCACCGGAGGATGTCAGCCGCTGGTATACGATGTACCTGGCGGTAAAGGCCAACAACCTGTCTGTAAATACATTCCCCTTGCCCGAGAAATTTTTTGCAAAAGCTGCCAATAGCAGCAGCTGGGAAGTGAATGTGTTGGTGCACAAAGAAACGGGGATTGAAATGGCTGTGGTTTTCTGCTATCGTAGCGGGAACACGTACATACCTACGGTGATAGGGCTCGACTATAAATATTTACTGACACATAAAATCTATAAGCAGACACTATTCCGTTTATTAGAAAAAGGCCTGGCAATCGGCTGTGATCGTGTACAATTAGGATTTGGGGCAGATATGGAGAAGAAAAAATTGAATGCGACAGCTGATTCCGTGTATAGTTTTGTTCAATTACAGGATAGTTTTAATGCTGAATTTATCAGTAGTTATAAAACAGTTTCTTCCTGATATTACAAAATGGTATTATTTTAGGCCTATCAACCTATTCTGAAAGTTCCGCCGGCCTGATATGCTTACCATCGAACAGTTTACATATTTTGATAATAAGTCAAGGTATGATATTACCATGGACATGGGTATGTATCTGTCAACCTGCAGGTATAGAAAGGCTGAGATTAACTTTTATAGCTTGTATGACTTTGTGGTAGAGGTATGGAAATCTCCGGCTTCTGACCGAATTTTTAAAGTAGAAGCGACTATCGGGAAGAATTATTCAGCACTTCATCATAAAACGGCTACCTGCCTTAATTGATGAAAAACTGCACCAGCAATAAAAAAAACTCCGCAGCATCCTGCGGAGTTTTTTTATAACTATTCGTCTTTAGTATACATTTTTATACATCCAGCTTAGCGTACTTGGCGTGGCTTTCAATAAACTCCCTCCGCGGCGCCACTTCATCGCCCATCAGCATGCTAAAGATGCGGTCAGCTTCGGCAGCGCTTTCAATCGTCACCTGTTTTAACGTACGGCTGGCCGGGTTCATCGTGGTATCCCAAAGCTGATCGGCATTCATCTCACCAAGGCCTTTATAGCGTTGTACGTTAACAGAGTCATCTTTACCACCACCAATTTTTTCCACCCACATTTTCCGCTGTTCCTCATTCCAGGCATAGGATTGCTCTTTGCCTTTCTTGACCAAATAAAGCGGCGGCTGGGCGATATATACATAACCCTGCTCCACCAATGCTGTCATATACCGGTAAATGAAAGTAAGTATCAGTGTGGCAATATGTGATCCGTCCACATCAGCATCGGTCATTATGATGAGCTTGTGATAACGCAGTTTTGACAGATCAAGTGCCTTTGGATCTTCAGGCGTACCAATTTTTACTCCGAGAGCTGTAAACATATTGCGGATCTCTTCGTTGTCATAAATCCGGTGCTCCATGGCTTTTTCCACATTCAGGATTTTACCCCTGAGCGGTAATATAGCCTGGAAGCTGCGGTCGCGGCCTTGCTTGGCCGTACCACCCGCAGAGTCACCCTCAACGAGAAACAGTTCACAACGCTCTGGTGAACGATCGGAGCAGTCGGCCAGTTTACCGGGCAGGCCGCCACCGGTTAATACCGTTTTACGTTGTACACTTTCCCTGGCCTTACGGGCAGCAATACGGGCCTGGGCCGACAGGATAACTTTCTGTACGATATTTTTCGCTTCCTTCGGATTTTCTTCCAGGTAAGCAGAGAGTGTTTTCGAAACGGTAGAATCCACCACACCCATGACCTCGTTATTGCCCAGCTTCGTTTTTGTTTGTCCTTCAAACTGTGGCTCCGGTACTTTTACAGAAATAATAGCGCTAAGCCCCTCCCTGAAATCCTCCCCTTCAATTTCCACTTTGGCTTTTTCAAACATACCTTCTTTATCGCCGTATGATTTGAATACCCTTGTCAACGCCCTTCTGAAACCGGCCACATGCGTACCGCCTTCAATGGTGTTGATATTATTTACATACGAGTAAAGATGCTCGTTGTAACTGTTGTTGTACAATAACGACACTTCCACGGCGACATTTGTATGCTCATCCCTTCCTTCAAAATACAGGACTTTGGGAATAAGGGGCAGACGGCCTGCATTTTTATCCAGCATTTCTACAAACTCAACGATACCACCTTCGCTGTAGAAACTGTTGGTGTAGGTAGTGCCATCCTCATTCTTTTCACGCAGGTCGGTAAGTGTAATCCGTATACCGCGGTTCAGGTACGCCAGTTCACGCAAACGGGCTTCCAGTATTTCTTTGTTGTAAACAGATACAATGAAGATGCTGGTGTCAGGCCAGAAGTGTACGGATGTCCCTCTTTTCTCCGTGGTACCAATTTCCCGTACAGGGTACTGTGGTACACCAATGGCATATTCCTGTTCAAATATTTTTCCTTCCCTGTTTACCGTTACGTGCAGTTTGGTGCTGAGTGCATTTACACAGCTTACACCCACACCGTGCAAGCCGCCGGATACTTTGTACGTGTCTTTATCAAACTTTCCACCGGCATGCAGTACGGTCATGACCACTTCCAGTGCAGAGCGTTTTTCTTTACTGTGCATGGCTGTAGGAATACCACGGCCATCATCTTCTACCGAAATGGAATTGTCTTCATGTATGGTAACAAGAATGTTTTTACAATAGCCGGCAAGTGCTTCATCAATCGAGTTATCAACTACTTCATAAACGAGGTGGTGCAAACCCTTTACGCCAATATCGCCAATATACATGGCGGGACGCTTTCGGACAGCCTCCAGTCCTTCTAAAACCTGTATACTGTCTGCGCCATAATTGCCGGTGGCGGCCGGTTTTTTTTCTGCTGCTTCTGTGTTCATAAACGGAGTAAGATCCCTTATTTTTTTGGGTAAAAATCGAACATACAAATGTACTGAAATAGGGCGGGAGTACAGCTTGTTCCAGGCGTATTTTGAGCCCTTTTTTTTACCCTTTTGGGGATAAATTTTGCGGGCGTAAAGAAGGACAAAATAGAGGCATTAAAAGCCTGTTTCGGCAGTGTAAAAGTGCTTTTTGCTATGAAAACCGGGAGTATTCTGGAAATAAATCCCGTCGATTGAAGGAGCCAGCGAGTGCAGGATAAGTGATCCCTGAATAATGCACCTCCTTGCGCAGTTGAACACCAGGAAACAGCAGGGTTAGAATTACATACTACAGTTTTAGAACAGCAGCAATTAGTAAAATTGCAAGCATCCCGCACAGGTAATTTTTGTCATTTTCTATCCTTAGTGTTTGCTGCTAACCCTTTTAAGACATAGCGACAAAACTATTCAAAATGGTAGGAAATAAGTGTGGATATGCGTACAGGTGCAGATGTGCCGGCGTATACATAGTTTCTGATAACGCCTATACCTGGCTTATACCAGGTGGAATAGTCAATGGCAGTACCATACACATTCTTTTTAGTAAATAGGAGGCAATCACTAAATGTGCCTGCTGGAGATGATACCGGATTAACCAGTCTTTCGGCATAGCAGGGCGAGGTTAAATCGGAATAATCGATTATTTCTGAAAGCGAAGTATTGTTGCCAATACCATAAAACCATTTTACACCTGCCCGGCTTCCCCAGTTTTGTTTGGTGCCATATAATGTGCTGTCTGTCGAATAATTATACGGAGGATAACCCGGCCAGATATTTGGTGTTGATGCTGACATGTCCTGGGCCCACCAGATAATTCCATCCGGGGTGCGGAATGTTTTAGTAAACCGGAAAGTATCCTGAACAACGCTTTGAAGCTGGGCTGAATTATTAAAAATGGAATCACGGTAAACCCAGTAGTTATTTTTTCCCAGCGGAAGATATCCGCAGTGGTGCTGATCGTAATCAACCTCAGTAAAGTCAGTACTAAGATAGGGACCGGGCAGTTGCGTGGATTGGATACATGCTTCAGGTAATACCTGATCCTCTTGGCGGTTGCACCCTACGCAACTAACAATGGCAAATAGAAAAAATAAAGAGTGTCCTTTCATGCCTTCTGGTTGGCCCCAAGATAGAAACATTTATCTATCTTTTTACAATCTGCGCCACCAAATCAGCCTCAGCACAAAGCTTATTGCCAACATAGGTAGTACCCTTCATTTCGCAGATACCGCGGCGGATAGGGGCAGACAGCTCCATTTTCAGAATGAGTGTATCGCCGGGGCGAACCATATTTTTAAACTTACAGTTATCTATTTTCAAAAAGTAGGTATCGTACTGTCCTTCACCGCTCAGGTTAATAGCCAGGATACCGCCGCATTGTGCCAGCGCCTCAATCTGCAGCACACCGGGCATTACCGGGTTGCCCGGAAAATGGCCCTGGAAAAACCATTCATTGAAGGTTACGTTCTTAATACCCACAATATGTGTATCGCTCAGCTCAATGATTTTATCTACCAGGGCAAACGGGAAACGGTGCGGTAATGTTTTTTCAATAAACTGTTGATCATATACCGGTGGTTGATTAGGATTGTACACCGGCACACCTTTCGTGTGTTTATTCTTTTTGATGTATTGCTTGATCTTTTTGGCAAACTCCACATTCGTACTATGGCCAGGCCTGTTGGCAATAATGCGTCCCTTAATCGGGTAGCCAATCAGTGCAAGGTCGCCGATAACGTCCAGCAGTTTATGACGGGCCGGTTCATTGGGAAAACGCAGTTCAAGGTTATTCAGGTAGCCTTCGCTTTTAACTTCAATCTTGTCTTTGTTAAAAATCTTTTTCAACCGGTCCATTTCTTTTGCATCCACCGGTTTGTCTACAATTACAATGGCATTGTTCAAATCACCGCCTTTAATCAGGTCGTGATCGAGCAGCATTTCGAGTTCATGCAGAAAGCAAAACGTACGGCAGGGTGCTATTTCCGTCTTAAAATCACTGATATGTTTTAACCCCGCATGTTGGGTGCCCAGTACGGGTGAATTGAAATCAATCAATGTCGTTACCTGGTAGTCCATGGCAGGCATAGCCACCATTTCCACCCTTTTCTTTTCATCGTAGTGGTAAATATTTTCATCCATACTATACCACACTTTTGCAGCATCCTGCTCTACAACACCAGCTTCTTCTATCAGTTCTACAAAAGGCTGTGAGCTGCCATCCATAATGGGCATTTCCGGCCCGTTTATTTCCATCAGGCAGTTATCAACACCCATACCCACAAGGGCGGCCAGCACATGCTCTACCGTACTTACTTTGGCGCCATTCGCTTCCAGCGTTGTACCGCGGCTTACATCTGTTACCAGGTCGCAATCCGCTTTTATAATGGGCCGGTTGGGCATATCTATCCGCTGAAACTGGAAACCAAAACCGGGAGCGGCTGGTTTCATAGTCAGATCGGCGAGTATACCAGTATGCAGTCCGGTGCCGGATATGCTTATTGCAGACTTTAATGTATGTTGTTTATCAGGATTGAAATGGGCTGTCATAGTCACGTTAATATCCTTTGGTTTACGTTAGATGGGGGCAAAGATAGTGATTAGTGAGTGGGGAGTGGCTGGTGGCGAGTGGGAACCGGGGATGGGGTTAAATCCGGCGATAGTTTTGGTAGTTGAACAAACGCTTGCCGGTTAGCTTTTCAATATAATAAAGCAGTTTGTCTTTAAGGGAGAATTTCTTCTTTGTTACATCGAAACTGACCTGCCAGTTTTTTTCGGCGATACGTCGTTGCATGGTAGCCGGGTGCTTGCCGGTAAATAGTTTGAGGGAATCAGCATCTTTAAAAAAATCAAATTCTTCTTCCGGTGATAGACTCGCTTTTTCATGATGGTCGGTGCTCCATAAGCTGTAAAAGCTGTTTAATTTTTCCAATTGCTTATGGGGATGACGTACCCAGCCATAATGCCAGATAGAAGCGTTGGCCGGTTTTACTTTTAGTTTTTGATTGTCCCTCGTACGAAAGCCCTGTGCATCAAGGTAAGAAACCACATTGCCTGTATTGCGGATAAGGCGTATTTCATAATCATACCAGCGGCGGCTGTCGCCCAGGTAGTCATACGTGCCATAAAAGTGCTTATAGTTAAATAAAAGACCCTCCACCTTTTTATCAGCCAGGTGTTCTTTAGCTGCGGCTACAATTTTTGGTAAATCATCTTCATGCACTACTTCATCTGCCTGTAGATAAAAAGCCCAGTCACTTTGCGGATCAACATGCGCCAATGCCTTATCTGTTTCTGCGGCCAGCACCCGGCCGCCTTCACGCAAAGAATCATCCCAGACAGAATGAACGATTTTTATTTTTGGCGACACTATAGATTGAACAAGCTCCAGCGTATCATCTTCACAATTGCCGACGCTTACAATAAACTCATCTACTATTGGAAGAATGGAAGTAATGGACTCCACAACGGGATAATCAAACTTAACAGCATTGCGCACAAAGGTGAAGCCGGATATTTGCATACGGGTACTATATTAAACTCGTTCCGACAGCAATTGTTTCACCAATGCTTCCAGTTCCTTTACCCTTTTTTCCAAATCAGGCAGTTTACGGGCAGCCGCCTGGCTGCGGAGGGCAGATGTATAATCAAATGCCGGCGACCCGGTAACGGCTTTGCCAGCATCCACCGATTTACTTACGCCACTCTGCGCATTTACTTTGGCACCATCGCCAAGTTGTATATGCCCTACGATGCCGGCCTGCCCGCCAATCATCACGCCATTACCAATTTTGGTACTGCCGCTTACACCAGCTTGTGCGGCTATTACTGTGCTATTGCCTACTTCTACATTGTGTGCAATCTGTATCAGGTTGTCGAGTTTTGCACCACTTTTTATTAACGTGGAACCGATGGTCGCCCGGTCAATGGTTGCGTTAGCGCCAATCTCCACATTATCTTCCACCACCACGTTGCCAATCTGCGGTACTTTTTTAAAACTGCCATCTGCCTGCGGCGCAAATCCAAAACCATCGCTGCCGATGACCGTACCGGCATGTACGGTAATATGACTGCCCAATTTGCAATCATGATAAATCTTTACACCGGGATGTATAATGCAGTTGTCGCCAATAACCACATTGTCCCCTATATAAGCATTTGGATAAATTTTGGTGCCATTGCCCACTTTTACATGTTCACCGATGTATGCAAATGCACCAACAAAAACATTTGTACCATAACTGGCGGTTTTGGCAATATAACTTGGTTCCTGTATGCCAGCCAGTTGCTGCTGCATTATTTCCTGGTACTTTGACAGTAAAGTGGCAAAGGCCGTGTAAGCATCCGGTACCCGGACAAGCGTGGCCGAAATGGGCTGCTTTAATACATGATCCTCATTAATGAGGATTACCGTTGCCTTTGTGCTGTAGAGATATTCTTCATATTTCGGATTGGCGAGGAAGGCAAGTTGCCCTTCTTTTGCTTCTTCTATTTTTCCAAATGAGGAAACGGCGGCAGTGGCATCGCCTTCCACCTTACCGCTTACGATGAGGGCTATTTGCGCAGCAGGAAATTGCATTCTTTAACGATTTAGGGTTTAAGGTTAAAGGTGTAGGGCTTCGCCATCCTTGCCTCATGCCTTTCCCTTATGCCTTGTAATAACAAATATAATGTTTCCGCACAGTCCCTTTCAGGTTATGCTGTATAAGGGCATTATCTACCGACGAAATGTCTTTTATTCCGCCATCCTTAAAAAGAATGCGGATATTTTCATCGGCCGGGTTGTACGTGGTGTTGCTTGCTTCGCCGGTAAAAACGAAATAGGCAGCTTCCGCTTCGCTGATCCCGAGTGCTGCGGAGGCTTCTTTTGTTTTTGCTATTACTAAGTCATTGTCAAATCTTTCAGCCTGGAGCTTCACTTTCAGCAACCTTCGTTCTACTAATGAACGGCAAAGTGTACTTAATATTTTGTCGGTATGACTGGTCCAGTTTTTTATCGAAGCCATCACGTCATGGTCATCAAGACAACAAAATTTGTCCAGGTGTTGCTCCATGGAAGCACCAGCTTCGGGATTATGAAGAAAAAAGTCAAGTGATGCAGACGTAGCGGGTGCTTTCACACCGGCGGCAACCAGTTCTTTTACCCGGCGGATTATTTTTACCAGCATCATTTCCGCACTCAGCACGGTTTTATGCAGGTATACCTGCCAGTACATGAGACGTCGGCTCACCAAAAATTTTTCGATTGAATAAATGGCTTTTTCCTCTACTAACAAATCGCCATCATGCACTGCCAGCATTTTAATAATTCGGTCGTAGCCAATTACCCCTTCGGCAACGCCGGTGAAAAAACTGTCCCGGTTCAGGTAATCCAGCCGGTCTACGTCAAGCTGGCCACTGACTAACTGGTGCAAAAATTGCTTGGGATAGGTATCGGTAAATATCTCAATAGCGACAGATAACCGGTTTATCATTTCTTTATTCAGTTCTTGCATCAGCAGCAACGAAATATGCTCATGATGCACACCGGTAATCAATTCACTTTCCAGGGCGTGGGAAAAGGGGCCATGGCCAATATCATGTAATAAGATAGCCACTTTAGCCCCCTGTTCTTCTTCCGGGGTAATAGGAATGCCTTTACTTTTCAGCTCGCTAAGCGCCATGCACATCAGGTGATAGGCACCCAACGAATGATGCAAACGGGAATGAACGGCACCAGGATAAACAAGATGGGCAAAAGCCATTTGGTGGATATTGCGCAACCGCTGGTACACAGGATGTGATATAATAGCAAGAATCAACGGATCATCTATGGTAATAAAACCATATACAGGGTCGTTGATGATTTTGCGGACTGCAGGCATTGTTGCTTTTTTGTTAAAGACAAGGCCGTAAAGCTACAATAGCTGGACGTATTAAACTAAATTTGAACGGGCGGATAAACGTAAGCAGGTGATTAAAAACTTTAAAACAGCACTATGGCCATAGCGAAAATAATCTGGGTGGATGATGAAATTGAAAGCCTTCAATCACAAAAAATGTTTCTCGAAAATAAAGGCTACGAGGTGCAAACCTTTACCAATGGTTTTGATGCAATAGACTATGTGAAAGAAAGCCCGGTGGATGTGGTGCTGATTGATGAAAGTATGCCGGGGATAACCGGTTTGGAAACGTTGGCTAAAATAAAGGAAGTAAATCAGTCATTGCCGGTAGTACTGATAACCAAAAATGAAACAGAGAACCTGATGGATGAGGCCATAGGTTCGCAAATAAGTGATTACCTGATAAAACCGGTAAACCCCAACCAGGTATGGCTGAGCCTCAAGAAAATAATTGATAACAAGCGGCTGGTGGCAGAAAAAACAACCACCGCTTACCAGCAGCAATTCCGTCATTTATTTACGGCCCTCAATAGTAATCCTGATTACAATGAGTGGATGGACATTTATAAAAAACTTGTCTATTGGGAGCTTGAAATGCAGAAAAGTGATAGCCCCGAAATGCAGGAAGTGCTGCAAAGCCAGAAAAGTGAAGCCAACACAGAGTTTTTCAAATTTGTATCCAGGCACTATGCCGGTTGGGTAAACCCCAAAAGTGCAGACGGACCTGTGATGAGCCATACATTATTTAAATACAAAGTACTGCCGCATGTGGAGAAAGGCACACCGCTTTTCTTTGTGCTGATAGATAACCTGCGCTTTGATCAATGGAAAGCCATACAGCCTGTTTTTTCCGAGAGTTTCCGTATACTGGAAGAAGAAAGTTTTTACAGCATACTGCCTACCGCTACACAATATTGCCGCAATGCCATCTTTGCCGGTATGATGCCTGCAGAAATTGAAAAGCAATTCCCTGCAGAATGGAAAAACGATGAAGAAGAAGGAGGGAAAAACCTGCATGAAGAAAAATTTTTCCGGGCACAGCTGAAGCGTCTTGGCATGGGCGATTTGAAAGCTTCCTACACTAAAGTGCTGAATAACCAGGCCGGGCTAGATCTCGTAAATAACATTCATAACCTGCTGAATAACGATATCAATGTAATTGTGTACAATTTCGTGGATATGCTCAGCCATGCCCGTACCGAAATGGAGGTGTTGAAAGAACTGGCCGGGGATGAGATGAGCTACCGCAGTATTACCACCAGCTGGTTTGAACATTCGCCCCTTCACCAGGCATTGAAAAAAATTGCTGACAAGAATATCAAAATTGTGCTGGCCACTGATCATGGCAGTGTGCGGGTAAAAACGCCTTGTAAAGTTGTGGGCGATAAGCAAACGACCACCAACCTGCGTTATAAACATGGACGGAACCTGAACTATGAACCTAAGGAAGTACTTGCTTTCCGTGACCCGCGGGAGGCAGGTCTGCCCGTGCCTACGGTCAATTCTTCATTCATATTTGCAAGGGAGGATAATTTTCTATGCTACCCCAACAATTATAACTACTATGTAAATTATTACCGTAATACCTTCCAGCATGGCGGAGTAAGCCTGGAAGAAATGATAGTGCCGGTAATAAAGATGGTGAGCAAATAGCGAGGTTCCTGGTTTATTTTTTCTTGATTAAGACAATCTCTTCTTTAATATACACATCCATTTGTTTGAAGAAATCCCTGATGCCCTCATATTCTTCCGGTAAAAAATAGGATTTCCCGGTGCGGTATATTGTTGTAATCTGTATGTTTTGCCCTTCCTTGCTGAAAGTACGTTTGTAGAAAAAGCTGGAGTCAGCCGTCATCAGGGCCACATTCTTCGGCAGGTTATCCACTTCAAAACCGGCGGGAATGGCAATGCTCATTGTCGCCATCATTTCCTGGTTACAACCAAAATCAATATCTGTTTTCCGGGTTTCTGCTTTAAATGGATTGGAAGGAAGATGAAGCAGAAAATTAGGGTTGTAAAAGAAAAACTCATTTGTTTGCTGTGGCTCATAGCTAAAGGTTATGTTTTCATACAACGGGTCATCCTCAGCCTCGGTCAATGTTTTTTCTGAAGATATGATTTTGAGGCCCTCAATTTTTGTATGCGTAAACTCATCATCAGCTTCTTTTTTTTGTTTTGCGGAATCGGCCAATTCTGCTTTTGCATAATTATAATGCTGGGCAGAGGCTGAGCCTTCCATCAGGCCGTCTTTATTGATCTCACTAAAAATATTAATACTTTGTTTATACAAAGGCCGTTCATCATTTATCAGGAACCAGTCAATTTTTCCTTTCCGGAGCAGTAATGCTTCCCTGTTGAGGATATTCAATGGCGGGCAGTCCGGTGACTGGTGATCTATGCTGGCGTCCAATACATAAAACCGGGTAGAGTCAAGCATAGCGATAGCTACCAGTCCGTTTAGCTGGGCTACACTGGGAAAACTCTTATCAACTTTTCCATGTTCACGGGTACTTACCAGCAGTGGGTAGCAAGTAATTTTTGCTTTCGTAAGCAGGTTTATTAATAGCAGGTTGATTTCAGCCACACTGGCACTTTGCTCTTTCCAGGCATCCCCTAAATCTTCCACACTCATGGATTGTGCTTCTGTACCAGGGAACCGGTTTCTTACGGCATTATAAATTTTATGTATTTTCTCAGCGGTTGATGGGAGCTGTTTGACAGAGTCCAATAATTTGTCAGTACCAGAAATGGGCTCCTTCACTTTATTACCGAATCCAGATTCACCCAGCAAATACTCACCCATAAAACTCCAAATAATACCGGGCGCTGAAAGGGTACTCACAATAGGATCATTTACCGGAAAATGGAAAAAGATCATTTTCATCAGGTTGTCAGCTTTTGATGTCATGTACGGTTCAGATTTGTAGGAAGGGATATTTTCCTTGTACCAGCTGGCATACCTGAGCATGCTGTTTTTTTTGCCAATGGGCAGCAGTTCTACTTTGTCCTGTCCAAACAGTTTTTGCTTTAAAATGGAAGTGGGTGGTGTAATAATGATATAGGAAGAATATGCGGTGGGAATATCATCCTGTATGTACCAGGGATCAATCTGAAACACGTTATTTTCAACCCGGGTATAGCGGTATTCTACCACGCTGCCTGCTTTTAGTTTCGGGAAAGTGAAGCTTACTGTTCCTAAATTTCCCACGACCTTCTCTTTAAAAAAATCGTCTTTATCCAATTTCTCCTTTACCACTTTTCCTTCTGCATCCATATTGTAGACATAGGCTGTCAGTTCTTTTATTTTATAGAGGCTTTTTTTATTGATATAAGGTATACGTATGGTGGCGTGTTTAAAGCCTTTTTCATTAAAAATTTTGATGCGTGTCCGGTGCTCAGTTTTTAGCCTGGACCCGCCGGTAGCATAGAGTTCAAACTCTGTTTCGTCAGCTTCAAACAGCTTCATGGCCGGTGCATCGGCCTCAAAGGGGCAGGATTTCAGCTGTAAATCTTCAAGTGTAACCTCGCCAAAAGCCGGTAGTTTTTTTTGGGCCCGGCAGAGATAAGCACAACATAATAGCAGGAACAGGAAAATCAGTTTTCGCATTGGTGGCAGGTTTCTCAAATATACAAACAGCGCTGTGGATAATATTTAATAACAATGAATAATTTGCCCCCTGCCAGCGGTTAAATTTGCTGTATGAAATACAATCAATCCACCCTGGATAAGCTGGAAGCAATACCCGAAGAAGCTGGTTATATCCTTCGTTACGAAAGAGGCACTTTTCAGAGCGGTTTTTGTATCCTTGAAGAGAAGAAAGTTGTGGTATTGAACAAATTTTTGCAAACAGAGGGCCGTATCAATACCCTTATGGAATTAATACCCCAACTAGCAATAAACCAGGATTTACTTACGCTTGAGTCACAGAAATTATACACAAGCGTCGTTTCAAAACTGGAAACAGAAGAGAATAATTGATAGGTGGAAGGTTGATATTGCGCTTCTCTTTAAAAAAGACCCTCAACCTGTCTACACACTAACTTTGCCCTGTGATTTGCCCCCCGCTTACTATAACTTTCCTTGGTACAGGCACCAGTACAGGCGTACCGATGATCGGTTGTTCATGCGAGGTTTGTACCTCCGGTGATCCGAAAGATAACCGTCTCCGGTCAAGCATACTGGTACAATCACCAAACACCACGCTGATTGTAGATACAGGGCCCGACTTTCGTTTTCAGATGCTGCGCCAGCAGGTAAAACGCCTGGATGCTGTGTTATTTACCCATCCCCACAAAGATCATATGGCAGGGCTGGACGATATACGGGCTTACAATTATTTTCAGCAAAAGCCAATTGATGTATACGCCGATTCATTAACAGAAGAAGCCGTCCGCCGTGATTTTTACTATGCTTTTACAGACACTAAATATCCGGGCATTCCCGAATTGAACCTGCACACTATTTCCCTTGATCCGTTTACGGTAGGTGATATACCCGTAATACCTGTACTGGTGTGGCACCTGAAAATGCCGGTATTAGGATTTCGCTTTGGGTCATTCACCTACATTACTGATGCTAACCGTATCGATGATTCAGAAAAAGCAAAAATCAGGGGTACACATACATTGGTCCTGAATGCCCTTCGCAAACAAAAACATATATCGCACTTCACTTTGCAGGAAGCCGTGGATATTGCCGCTGAACTGCAGGTAAAGGAAACATGGTTTACCCACATATCGCACCAGTTGGGCATGCATAGTACCGTGAACCAGGAATTGCCCCCCACCATGCAGCTGGCTTATGATGGCCTGGAGCTGAAATGCTGAAGAAAAAAATATCACCCTAACGCTTGTTAGTTTTATAGAAAAATCCTATTCTTGCACCGCCTAACAGGCGCAATAAAACTATCTGCGATTGCTTGCTATTCTTGCAGAACACCACTGTGCCACTCGTAGTACTGCGTTAACCGAAGTATGGGGTGGCACAGTCATTAAAGAAATAAACCAACGATATATCCATTATGAATTTTCAGTCTTCTGAGCTTACACAACAGGTTGCCCAAACTGCAAGGGATTTTGCACAGCAACATATCAGGCCATATGTTATGGAGTGGGATGAAAGCCAGGAGTTCCCTGTTTCTGTTTTTAAAGAAATGGGTAAGCTTGGTTTGATGGGTGTGCTGGTGCCCGAAGAATACGGTGGCGCAGGCCTTTCGTATTTTGAGTATAAGACGATAATAGAAGAAGTGGCAAAGGTCTGTGGTTCTATTGGCCTCAGCCTGGCGGCGCATAATTCATTATGTACCGGGCATATTCTCAGTTTCGGTAATGAAGCCCAGAAGAAAAAATGGCTGCCGAAACTGGCTACTGCCGAATGGATTGGCGCCTGGGGATTAACAGAAGCCAATACCGGGAGCGACGCAGGCAACATGAAATGTACCGCCGTGAAAGATGGTGATGAGTGGGTGATCAATGGTACCAAAAACTGGATTACACACGGTAAGACCGGCGATATAGCTGTAGTCATTTGCCGTACAGGCGAGCCACGTACAAAAAATAACTCCACCACATTTGTTGTAGAACGGGGAACGGCCGGGTTTAGTGGCGGTAAGAAAGAAAACAAACTGGGGATGCGTGCCAGTGAAACAGCAGAAATGGTATTTGATAACTGTCGCATACCTGATGCCAACCGCCTCGGCGAAGTGGGTGACGGTTTTAAACAGGCGATGAAAATACTGGATGGTGGCCGTATATCTATTGCATCACTTTCTCTGGGCATCGCTAAAGGCGCTTATGAAGCGGCCCTTCAGTATTCACAAGAGCGTTACCAGTTTGATCAGCCCATTTCAAATTTTCAGGGTGTGTCGTTCAAACTGGCCGATATGGCTACTGAAATAATGGCGGCGGATTTGCTGACCCTGCAGGCCTGCGACTTAAAGGAACGTAAACAACCCATGACGAAAGAAGCTGCCATGGCAAAATACTATGCCAGTGAAGTGGCAGTTAAAGTAGCGAACGATGCAGTGCAGGTCTTTGGTGGTTATGGTTATACAAAAGATTTCCCGGTTGAAAAGCATTACCGTGATGCGAAGCTCTGCACCATCGGGGAGGGTACTTCCGAAATACAAAAGATTGTAATTAGCCGCGAAGTATTGAAGTAATTACTTCCGGTTACAGATGATAGTGAAAAGGTGAAGCAACACTTGCTTCACCTTTTTTGCCGTTATTCTCATCCAATTCATATTAGGATTTTTCACCCGGTCATTCCTTCCCGCTACGGGAAATAATTTCCTCAGCCGAAAGCTTAATAGAAAGAAAATGTGCGGCAGGCATGCGCATTTCCGGCTGGCATGTTTTTTTCTAAAATTGACTGATAGCAAAGTTTGCTGAACCAAATGCAAATCAGCTAATGCGCTTGTTCACCTTATAAAATCTATGTTATGATATCTGATACCACTTTGGATGACCTGATTTTGCAATACAGCGAAAACCCGTTTATTGATAATGGTGCCGACGCTTCAGCAAATAAAACCAGCGCTGAAAGAAAAACCCTTTTAGGCCGCTTGTTGATGCAGGCCAGCCGGTTTACGACCGTAAAAAAAGAGGAGATTAAAAGGACTTTTCAGCGGATTGCTAAAAAATAATTTTTACCATTTAAACTGTACGATCATGACCTTGCCACAAGAAAGAACAAATGCAGTGGACCGTGGCCTTTTTAAACCCGGTTTTGAACATCGCTATATAAGCGTAAGCGCTTATGAAGATCTCGCTTTAACAGAGAACTTTTTGAAGTCGCCCGATGAAATTGATCAGGATTTATTACAACACGATGATACTAATACCAGCCAGGGTAAAGCAGGAATGGGCTTGTTTGTTCCCCTTTCAGTAGCCCTGGTTACAGGTGTGATGGAGGACAACCCTTAAATTTTTAATTGTGTTTACCACACGGGCAACGGTGGTTTGTAACATTTCCCAGGTTACAAACCACCGTTTCTTATATATTTTATTTGTTGCCTCCTAATAGCTTTTTGAGTTTATTCCGCAATGAATCAGCAGCCCTCTTCTTCAGGCTGTCCGTGGCCCGTTGTATAAGCGTGTCTTTGGCGTTTTTAATATTAAGATTATTTGTATCAATTCCTTTTTCTGCCAGTTTCTCTTTAGCTTTTTGTTCTGCCTGGCTTTTAATCACATTCAGTGAATCTTTTGCTTTTTGTTTCAAGCTGTCGGCTTTGGCTTTCGCAAAATCCTCCGCCTGTTGCTTAATGTCATTGAGTACATCACCCGCTACTTCTTTCAGGTTTACACTTACAGATGGGTTACTGAGTGTTCCCGTCAGTTTAAGGCTCAGGTTGACCACATCGCTAATCTTGACAGGTAACCCCTTTGCATTGGCACTTGCCACAAGATTATTAATTAAACTATTTCCCTTACTGCCCATATAAGATCTGGGAAGTTTTAACTTAATGCCATAGTCGAGCGACTGATCGAAGCCATGAAAGCCGGCAACCTCCATTTCAATATCCTGGATTTTAATTGTAAATGGTTTTACCATCACTTGGCCATTGCTGAATTCAATATAGTTTTTGATATCTTTTAAACTGATGGATTTCAGCCGATCCACATCCAATACTGCGGCAATTTTTTCTAATGGGGCAAATTTAGAAAGCACGCCTTCAATCAGGAGCATGTTTCCCTTTCCGGTAAGGCTGTTTAACAAAGGGAACATATTCTCTTTCAGGTTGCCTGTTAAAGAGAGCTGCGAATGCAATTTACCGGCAAGAAATTTTCCAATCGGCATCAGTGATTGCATCGTATTATATGCATAGAAGGCTTTCTGCACATCTACATTTTTAATATCATATGCCAGGCTGATGTCAGGTTTATTTTTATTGACTTTCGTAGCATAACTGCCATTGATGAGAACCGATCCATCCAGGGCATTGCCAGTAACATTTTGCAACGTTATTTTTTCATCAAGCATGTTTAATGTACCATTGATATTGGTATAGTCAACTTTATCATAGGTTACTTTGGCTACAGCTGCCTTTATATCCAGGTTCATATCAGCCGGTACGGCAAAAGGCCTTGCACCGCTGCTGGCGGCAGAGCTTGCAGCAGTGCCGGAAGCCGGCACGGGCGAAGTGCCTGTCCATTTATTTAAATCAATATAATCGGCACTGGCTGTTATATTTCCGCTAAGCGGATCGCTGTTCATAATATAGCCCACAAGATTATTCAGGTTGCCGCTGGCTGAAATATTTGTACCCAGGTAACTGGCGGTCGTATTAGAAATAGCTACTGTTTTATTATTGAATACCACATTCGCAGCAGGAATTTTTACCGGCCCTTCTGTAGCTGCAGACTGGTAATTGATATTGCGGAATGCAGCGTTGCCTGTCATGCTTATCTTTTCGTAGTCTTTATTAGTAATAGCTGTTTTGCTTCCTGCAAGGCCTGCATCTGCATTGACCGTACCGCTTAGTACTGTTCCCTGCGGAATCAAGCCAAACTGTTTCAGGTTGTCAAGTGTCAGTCGTCCTGTGGCATGTCCGTTGAAATTCATAGCCGTAACAGGCTGCGTTAGCCGTAGTGAAAAATCAACCGGGTCTCCGCCCAGTTCTATATGTGCACTGCTGATATCAATCGTTGTATTGTCAGCAATACCGCCGCTGTTTGTAAGTGTTGCTTTGATATTGCCATTTTTGATGGGCTGCGGGAACTTCTTATCCGTGTAATACAAATTCTTTATATCGAAAAAACCGCCAGCTGTAAAGGGACCGCTGGCATTTTTCAATGAATAGAGTGGGCCTTTGGCAAAGGCATCGGCCCATAACAAACCGCTGACTTTTGTACCCTCGGGCAGTTTGATGAATTTACTCACCTGTGTAAGGTCTAGTTTTCCTTTAGCACCAGCATCAATATTTTGGGCAGTAACCGGGTTAGCATACGTAAAACGGAAATCGAATGGCTCGTTATCAAACTCCAGGTGGCCCTTGGGAATATCAATTACAGAATTGTCCGGCAGCCCGTCAGGGTTGTAAGCATGCAAGTCAAGGTTGATATTCTTAACAGGTTTTGGTAAATCCGGGTATTGAAATGAACCATTATCAACCTTCAGCTTTACATCATAGGCGGGTATACGATCGGGGCCATACGTGCCTTTTACAAAACCATTAAAAGATGCCTTGCCACTTGTTTTAATATCAGCAAATTCGCTGCTGAACATCTCAGGCACAATAGAGAGTATTTGTTTGAAATCATTTTGCGGGCTGCTGAATTTCAAATCCATATTGAACGTGGTATTATTCACCATTTGTATGAAGCCTTCCACACCCAGTTGCAGGGCATTGAGTTCAATATCATCTGTTTTAAATGTATAGGTATTTGTTTTCGTATCAATTTTAATATCTGCGTCCAAAACCGTTTTGGCATTTACCAGGTAGGGAATATCATCCTGTACAAAATCAAAAGCACTTGATGTGGTGGAGGTGGAAAAAGTAAAAACATCAGCCGTAAAATCGCCGCTGCCACTATGGTTCAGGTCTTCCAGTTCCATATAGGTATTGGCCTTATCATCCTCATATTCAAGATAGCCATCGCTAATCTTATATTTTTTCAGTTGCATCCTGAATTCAGCAGTTGCGGTATCGGCAGGGCCGGTGTCAGTACTTTTTTTGGCAATATCCCAATTGGCCCGGCCAAACTGGTTCATAATTAAATGTATCCGGGGATTTTGAGCATAGAGGGCATGCACTTTGATATTTTTTCCTTTTAATACGCTGAAAAGCCCGGCCGTACCATCCACTTTATCAGCTGCGATCAAAGTGTCTTTGCTGAATTCTCCTTTCCCTACTATAGTCAGTCCTTTGATAGTAATGGTAGCCCTGGGAAAATTGCGCAGCAATGAAAGCTTGACATCTTTAAAATCGACAGTTGCATTCAGTTGCTTATTAATTTCTTTTTTTACCAATTCCTGTACCTGTTTTTTAAAAACAATCGGTATAAGGAAAAGCAACAGAATAATGGATGCGAGGGTTATGCCTGTTATTTTGAGAATTTTTTTTAATCTTTTCATCAATGCCTGTTTATAGTAAATTAATTAAAATCGGGTAATTGATTCAGGGTCTGTACTTTGAAAGCAGCCCGGTATCATACAGCACAATATTATTCTCCTGTCTGGTTTTGAATGATTTATGAAGTAAATATAGCGCTCAATGCCATTCCCAGCGATGATAATGCAAAGTCTGTTCCGGGATTGAGAATCCCCAGTATGTGGTATAGGGATATAACCGGAAAAGTTCAATATTTGATGCCCGGTCTGGTGTGCCGGACCGGGCATATTATAAACCATTAAACCAATTTTTCATGAAAAAGATGATACTGCTCTTTTTTGCAGTTGCTGTATTTACTGACATGGCGCTGTATGCGCAAACCACGCCGGTTAAGTATTATAAAAACCAGTGGGCAGGTGATGTGCTGCTTGCTTACTCCTTGGGTGAGATGCGGAGCAGCAAACCATGCCGGACATTTGTAGTGGATGTGCGCCGCGAGAATAAATATTATATCAGCACACTTGTCAATTTAAAAAAAAGCGAAAACCTGCTCGTTTATGCCGACGATATATTCTTCGATAAAATTACCGGACTAACCGACGGCTGGCAATATCTTTCCGTTACAGGCAGCAATATTTTACTTACTACCGGAAAACATACTATCCGGTTTGAATCTCCGGACCAAAGCGGAGCAATTCCGATGGCTGAAGAACTTTCCCTGACAGTTGCTAATCCGGCCGGCCGGTCTGCCATTCCCGATGCCGCACAACGTTTTTTAGATGCAGTGAACCTGCTCCGGCAGCAACCAGTTATGCCTGGCAATACTGACGAAAACAACCTGACCGAAAAAGTGCTGCCCAATCCGCAGGGAACCTATAACCATGCTATCGATACCAACTTTACCTATTCCCATTTTTCTTATGTGTACCTAAACACAGGCAATCATTCATTCAGCACCAGCGGATCTACTATCAGCCGGTCACTTACCCTGTTTAATCCGTCAAACTACACCTACTCATATGCCAATTCAAATAGTGGACCGGGTGGCGAATCGTTGCTGAATATCTATGTGGGTCTGGCTGGCTATTATGTGGTTATGCTGCGGCCTAATGCCAACAACTCAGGCGTTACAAATATTATACATAACGGAAACCTGTTGGTAAGCAATGCGGTGATAGGTGGCCGCACCTATGCCATGAGTTCACTAAAAGGCGGCCCACTGAATTTCTTTACCTGCCGTCTTACCGGCGGCGATACACGTATGACAGCCAGCCGTTATTATACCAGCAGCGTAAGAGGGTATAACGATGATTATAGCGGTGGCGGAGGTGACTGGAGCTGGGGCTATGCATCCCGGATAAAAAAAGACTTTTCCGGAATTGATTCTGTACAGTATGCTTATGTATGTGCGTACAGTCCGACAAGTACGGGTATTTCCGATTTGTATATGGGGGCAGTTAATAGTGATGTGTACAATACGAACTGGCCCGAATTTCCTTCCCTGAAAGCTGATGATGCGATACAGGCGGCTCCGAGTTCTGGTTATTACAATTGTATTTCCTGGAGTGGTGGCATTACGTCAACCTGGGTATGGCCACCAAGCAATTATTCAACATACAACTGCTCCGGCTCTTATACAGATGTAGCATGTTTCGACAATTTTTATAGCAACAATCCTGTTCGTTATCCAGGCGCCTGGAACTATACCCGCGATGGTGCTACTTCAGCAAACGCCACGGTAGATCTGTGGGCGCTGAATGGAAGTTATACGCATGGATCGGTACGCAAGCCTGGCAATAACCACCCGCATGGGTATGATTGGGAAAGCAAGCCCGGTGGTTTAACCCGTACCTTTCA
>CAYLRV010000042.1:0-43178 GCA_964386395.1 uncultured Chitinophaga sp. | reverse complement strand
CCGGTGAGGGGTAGGAGTATTGGGTGATATGTTTGATACGGTATTTCGGCATGGGTGCAAAATTGGGGCAATTCAGGAATTGCCAAAATAATATTGGTTAAATGCGGCAGCGATACCCAGCAGCTCCTGCCGGATTTGCTGTAAAAATGTTTTCAGGCCTTCACTGTCAGCCGGACTGATGGCGCTGTACCGCACACTGTTCGTAGCCCGGCCAATCAGGAACTCCAGTTGTTTATAGCTTTCCGGCAGGCTTTCTGTTTCCAGCCTTTCGAAGTAGCGGCATAATTGTTTCAGGCAGTATAATATTGAATGCGGAAACTGCTCATTGTGCACCACCTGCTCCAGTACATAATCTGTCTGGAAATTGCCCCGGTGTGTTTTCAGGTATAATTCATAGCCGGAAAGGGAGTAAAGTAAATAGCGGAGGGCCGTTACTTCAACCCGGTGCTGCAAATCATAGTTCAGCTCTGTCAGTTTAATATTCAGCATATCTGCTGAGAGCACAGCCCGCTCCAAAAATTTGCCGATGTTGAGATAGTTAAATGCTTCGCCGCGGGCCATGGTGATGTCCACCGTACCGTGGTATAACATGCCATGATGGATTAATGAATCCAGGGCCGTAACCGGATCGCCGGACTGCACCTGTGTATTAATTTCTTTAGTGCGGATCAGGTGATAGTAGTCATTCAGGCATTGCCATACTTCCTTGGTAATATGGTCCTGCACGGCCCTTGCATTTTCCCGGGCACGGGTAATATTATTGAAAACTGACGCACCATTATTCCTGTCTAACAGAATATGATGCAGGCATTTTATAGAATTATTCTCCAGGGCCTGCATTTCTTCGGGGCTGGCATCGCTATGGCTGCGCAGAAGTGTCTGCCAGTTGAAATCTTTTACTTCATCCTGCGAGGATATATAGTTGGTGCGGAGTATCCGCAGCATACCATTGGTCCGCTCCATATAACGGGCCATCCAAAAAACTGAATCGGCTACTCTGCTCAGCATAAAAAAATAGCTGCGAGCTGAAAGCTATGAGCTTTGAGCTGCGTTTATCGGTTTAGTTTATTAATAAATGCCATTATCATCTTTTGCTCCTCATCCAGCATTTGCAGGCCAGATACGACCAGGTCAGGGTTTCCAAAGTTTACCTTTTGTGCTATCAAATACTGCGTTTCCAATTCAAATGAAGAGCCTAAAGATATTTCCAGAAATCTTGCATAATCTCTTTCACTGCTCCTGCTACTACCTTCAGCTATATTAGAAGGAATAGAAACGGATGCCCTGGTTATTTGCTGACTTAATGCGTATTTCTCTGTTTGCGGAAACGTGTCAACAAGTTTATAGCTATTCACCGCCAGGTCAACTCCTTTTTGCCAGATTTTTAGTTCTTTAAAATTTTTCATATAGTACAGTTTGGTTTATCGTTTAGACCCTCGCAGCTCATAGCTATCAGCTCATGGCTTCTCTTCCAAAACCCATGTATCCTTACTTCCTCCTCCCTGCGATGAGTTCACCACCAATGAACCTTCTTTTAATGCCACCCTGGTCAGTCCGCCGGGCACTATGTCAATACCATCAGGGCCATATAAGGCATAAGGCCGCAGATCAACCCGCCGGGGCTGCAGCACCCCATTGATATAACAAGGCGCTGAGGAGAGGCTGATGATGGGCTGTGCAATAAAACTGCGGGGATCGTCTTCTATCGCCACTTTAAATTCATTCATCTCTTTTTCTGTAGCTGCACTGCCTATCAGCATACCATAGCCGCCGGATTCATTGGTTTTCTTGATAACCATATTCGCCATGTTTTCAAAAACCAGTTTGCGGTTCTCCGGAATGGCCATCTGGTATGTGGGAACGTTCTTTAATATCGGCTCTTCATTCAGGTAATATCGTATCATCGCCGGTACATAGGAATACACGGCTTTATCATCGGCCACACCATTGCCCATGGCATTTACAATGGCCACATGCCCGGTGCGGTAAGCGCCATAGAGGCCGGGTACACCCAGCATACTGTCGGGACGGAATACCAGCGGGTCGATAAAATCGTCATCCACTCTTCTGTATATCACATCCACCTGCTTCAGTCCGGTTGTGGTTTTCATAAAGACTTTATGATTGTCTACCACGAGATCGCTGCCTTCCACGAGTTCAATACCCATGAGGCGAGCAAGTGTGGTATGTTCAAAATAAGCAGAGTTGTATATACCGGGGGTTAGCAGCACAACAGTCGGGTCGCTGTTTTGCCGGTTGGCAATGGCCCGCAGGTTTTTTAATAATAAATCCGGGTAATCTTTTACGGAACGCACATTGTTCTTTGGTAACAGATCAGGGAAAATGCGGTAGGTGATACTCCTGTTTTCCAGCATGTAGGATACGCCGGAGGGTGTACGCAGGTTATCTTCCAGCACATAGTAGGTGCCGTCGTGATCACGGATCAGGTCAATGCCGGAAATATGTGTGTAGATATCAAAGGGCACATCCACACCCACCATCTGCCGTACAAAGTTGGGGCAGGAGTATATAAGCTTGGCGGGAACAATACCGTCTTTGATGATGAACTGCTGGTTGTAAATATCCTTGAGAAAAATGTTCAGCGCCTTTAATCGTTGTTTGATCCCTTCTTCTATATGTTTCCATTCGGCAGCTTCCAGTATGCGGGGAATAATATCAAAGGGGAATATTTTTTCTATGCCTTCTCCGCTGCTGTAAACGGTGAAGGTGATGCCCTGGCTCATGAAGAGCTTTTTAGCCAGTTCATCTTTATGGGTCATTTCATCGGCAGAGAGATCCTGTATAGCCGAAACAAGATTTTTGTAAGCAGGGCGGATGCCGGTGCCACTAAACATCTCATCCCACACCCGAGGTGGTATATGGTAGTTATTTAATAACGAATGACCTTCCATACGTAAATGAATTTACGAAATGACTTCTGATAAAATAAGTTGAATTGGGGCAATCGTTGAGCGCAACGGGTATCAAAAACTGCGGTGTTCTTTTACCCAAGACGTAATATAGCTACTAATTTCTGAAACGGGAGTGCCGGGCGCAAATAATTTACCTACGCCCTGCAGGTTCAGTGCCTGCATATCATCTTCTGGAATAATGCCGCCACCGGTAAGCAGTACATCATCCATTCCTTTTTCTTTCATCAGGGCAATGACTTTAGGAAAAACAGTATTGTGTGCACCTGAGAGTATGCTGATGCCAATTGCATCCACATCTTCTTGTAAAGCGGCATTCACCACCATTTCAGGGGTTTGGCGCAGGCCAGTATAGATCACTTCCATACCGGCATCACGCAGGGCAGTAGCAATTACTTTGGCGCCACGGTCGTGGCCATCCAGTCCTACTTTGGCAACCAATACTCTGATGGGGCGGTTCATATACTGAAATTAAGCAAATACAGCCAATGCTTTGTTTATTCTGCTGATGGTTTCATCTTTTCCAATCAGTTCAGCAATATTAAATACAGGCGGGCCAAACTTGCCACCTACCAGCATGATGCGGAAGGGCAGTTGTAATTCGCCGGGCTTGATATTTTTCTCTGTGGCTAATCCTTTAAATAATGTTTCTAATGCAACAGCATTCCATTCGGCAGAAGACAGTTTTTCGGTATAAGCTATAAAGAAATGCTGTTTGTCTTCATTCCATTTTGGTTTCACCGCATCCACATCAAATGTATCCGGCGCCTTGAAAAAGAAAGAAGACTGCTGTACAAAATCGGGCAGCAATGTACACCGCTCCTTTACCAGGTCGATAACCTTAGCCAACAAAGACGCTTCAGGATTCGCAATACCACTTTGCATTAACAGGCTGCCTACCGCAGACTGCAAGCTGGAGGTTGCCGACTGCTTAATCCATTCATGGTTGAACCATTTCGCTTTCTCATAATCAAACTTTGCGCCGGCACTATGCACCCGTTCCATCGAAAATTTTTCTACGAGTTCTTCTTTAGAAAAAATTTCCTGTTCTGTACCGTCGTTCCAGCCAAGCAAAGCGAGGTAGTTGATAAATGCGGCCGGCAAAAATCCTTTCTCTTTAAAACCTTCCACTGTTTCGTTTGTCTTTGGATCCGTCCAGTTCATGGCAAATACAGGGAAGCCGTATTTAGCACCGTCACGTTTGCTGAGTTTTCCGTTAGGCCCCAGTATTAGGGGAAAATGCGCCCATTGCGGCATATGTTCCAATCCGAAAAGGTATTTCCATAGCAGGATATGTACAGGTGCAGAGGGCAACCATTCTTCACCGCGGAATGCATGACTGATCTCCATGCCGTGATCATCCACGACAACAGCCAGATGATATGTAGGCATGCCATCTGCTTTGAGTAATACTTTATCATCCACAGTGGATGTATCAAACTTTACTTCACCACGGATCATATCTGTAAAGCTCACTGTTTCATGCTCCGGTATTTTAATACGGATAACGTGCCTGGTACCTTCGGCTAGCAGTTTTGCCGTTTCTTCTGCGGGCAGTGTAAGCGAATTGCGCATTTTCATGCGGATGCTGTGATCGTACTGCGGTGAAGGGTTTTGTTCTGTTTTAAAATCATGGCGCATTTTTTCCAGTTCTTCTGGTGTATCAAATGCGTAGTAAGCATGCCCGTCTTTTACCAGTTGTTCTGCAAATTTCCGGTAACTGGCTTTTCGTTCACTTTGGCGGTAAGGGCCATAGTTGCCGCCATGCTGTACACTTTCATCCGGTTCCAGTCCGCACCATTTTAATGTATCAAAAATGTATTCCTCTGCACCCGGTACAAAACGGCTTTGGTCAGTATCTTCTATACGAACAATAAAATCGCCACCATACTTGCGGGCAAACAGGTAATTGAATAAAACCGTTCTTACGCCACCCAGGTGCAAGCCACCGGTAGGGCTTGGCGCAAAGCGAACCCTTACTTTTTTTGACATAGGCTGCAAAGATAAAACCCCGGGCTCCGAAAGGGGCTATTAAATGCGCAAATTTGATTTTTTAGCAACAATGAAATGCCAGCATCAAGACGGCTAATAATTATTTTTGCAGGAATGACGCTTATCGCCCCGCATTATAATAAGGCCCGGAAGAAAACCATCTTCAGTTTTCTGAAACAAGACCGTTTTTTTGTACGAACACCAGGATGGCTGAAGCAATTATATCCCCGCTGCCTTTGGGATATGCCAGATAAGGAGAAAGTGCTGTACCTGAGTTTTGATGATGGGCCGCATCCCAACATCACCCCGTTTGTGCTGGAACAACTGGATAAATACAATGCTAAAGCGACTTTCTTCTGCATCGGGGATAATGTGGCAAAATACCCGGATATATACCAGCAACTGATTGACAGAGGCCATGCTGTAGGCAACCATACCCAGCACCATATCAATGGCTGGAAAACAGGAGATACTATTTATATCGACGATATAAAGGAGGCTGCTCAGCATGTGCTTTCTCCGCTTTTCCGTCCGCCGTATGGGCGGATAAGCCGCTCACAGATTAAAGAGCTAAAGCGACAACTGGCCCCCGGGAATAAAGAGTATGTCATTGTGATGTGGAATATCCTGGCCGGCGACTGGATTCAGGAGTTGTCGCCGGAAAAATGTTATGATCGCATCAACGGTAAAATAAAAGCGGGCGATATTATTGTATTTCACGACAGTGATAAAGCCTGGGACAGGATGAGCTACTGTTTGCCGCTGATTTTGGAGAAATACTCGAAAGAAGGGTATCGGTTTGAGATCATTTCCTAAGTCATTTATTGGACTTTTGGGCTTTGAATATTGGTAATTGCGTAATTAATATTCAATATTCAACGGCAATAATCAATGATCAAGTGGGTGTTTTTATCAGGGCTTTGGCGAACATAAGAAGCTGTATTTGATGTAGTTAGATGACTTGTGTATTGATCTGTTGAGAATTTAATATTGAATATTTTCTTATTAATGCCCAATATTCAATAAATCAATATTCAATGATCAAGTATAGTTGTTTTGTCGTGGCGTATCTAAAAAGTTAGGGCCGGGGTAGAAACCCTGGCCCGTTTTTAATCCGTACCCTATGAAAACTGGTTTAAAGGTATAATAATTTTTTAATTACGGCAAAGTAATTTGGTGAGAAACCCCGTTAATAGTCAGGACGGCCTGGTTGTCGCAAAGGCCATTGCCGAAGTCTAAAACAGCTACCCAGGGGCTTTGCGTACCTAAACCTGCCCGTACGGTGCGGATTTTACCCTTTACAATATGGCGGCAGGTGAACCGGCGCAGGAGCGGTTCAATAATATTTGACTCCCAGCGAACGATCAGGTTTCCGCGGCGGGCATTACCCCTTGCGGAGCCTTCGATTTTGAAAGCGTCATCTCTTGGAAAATCGGGTGTAAGCAGGCCATCTACCTGTAAAAACACCTTAACGCTGTTCCATTCTACATAGTTTCCGCTTGGTTTAGTCAGCTTGCCATTAATCACTTCAGCCCTATAGCGGCGAAGAATAGCGGGGTTGGCGGTTGGCTCCGAGGTGTTAGTTACTTTATGTATGCCTTCCACTTTTACACTGTCTACATAATAGCCATCGAAAGAAGTGGTGGCCACGGCTCCGGGCACAATCAGCCGGGCGGTATAGTCGGTTATAATTTTTCCCCTGCGAACACGGCCATCAGGGCCCGGGCAGCCTGTAGTACCAAAGTCTACAATAACCCTGGCCGGGAAGGGCGTATTATTTGGGTGTAAAATAGTTACAGTAAAGCAACGTGGCACCACGGTGAGTGTATCGTTGCGGCCATAGAATACGCCAGACCCGCTTACACCCACATCATTATTGGCGCCCATGGCATCATCGAAGAAACTGTCGAAAATATTTTCAGCCTCGCTGTCTGCAGCGCCGGAAGCAATAGATGCTTCGCTTTCCTGCTGGTCGGTGCTGGCGCTTTTTTCTTTCTGGCAGGAGACAAAGGCAATGACTGAGAAAATTAAAAGAAAAGCAGAGAGCATTACTTTATTGGAGAGGATATTCATAAACAACGGTTTTATTCAGTTTTTAAATAACGGCATTTAGAAGGCCTTTATTGGTCAAAGTTTAACGGTTCCTTGATTTTTTTTGCGGATTTTTGCGGCAAATAAGGCTGATAATGACGCTGATAGATACCCACTCACATATTTACCTGCCCGAATTTGATGGCGACAAGGAAGCCATGCTGACCCGTGCTTCCGCCGAGAAGGTGGGATCGATATTGCTTCCGGCTATTGATTCGGCCACCCACCAGGCTATGCTGGCCACGGAAGCGGCCAATCCTGCTATTTGCAAAAGCATGATGGGACTGCATCCCTGCTCCGTGAAAGAGAACTATCAGGAAGAGTTGCAGGTAGTGAAAGGTCATTTAGCCATGCGAAAGTTCATTGCTATTGGCGAAACCGGGCTCGATTTTTACTGGGACACTTCATTTACGGCACAGCAGTATATTGCTTTTAAGCAACAGATAGCATGGGCACTGGATTTGGATGTACCCGTGGTTATTCATTCAAGAAATTCTACCGATGAATGTATTGAGGTGGTTAAAGAATTTCAAAAAGGTAAGTTGAAAGGTGTGTTTCATTGTTTTTCGGGTAGTGCCGGGCAGGCGCAGCAGGTGATTGATCTTGGTTTTTATCTTGGTATAGGTGGGGTGGTTACCTTTAAAAACGGGGGATTGGATAAAGTAATGGAAAATGTATCCATGGAGTATGTGGTACTGGAAACAGATGCGCCCTATTTGTCGCCTGTGCCTTTCCGGGGCAAACGGAATGAGCCTGCTTATTTGAAATATGTGGTAGAGAAATTGGCCCTCCTCAAAGGTATTGAGCAGCAGGAGATTGCTGCCATTACCACGGCAAACGCTCAAAAATTATTCGGCTTCTAAGGTGCCGCACCTTATTTTTGCACCCCTTTATATCCAACGATATATATTGGAGACTTGTCCGAGTGGTTGAAGGAGCACGCCTGGAAAGTGTGTATACCTCAAAAGGGTATCGAGGGTTCGAATCCCTCAGTCTCCGCCCTGCCCACCGTAGCTTACCCCTTCGTTAAAACTTCGGGGTATAAATTAGCGAAGGTGGGTTTCCTTTTTTACATAGCTTACCCCTTCGTTAAAACTTCGGGGTATAAATTAGCGAAGGCGGCTTTTGTTTATGTCCCATTGTCGTTGCTGCGCACATAGCTGCTGTACCGCAGATGATGGGAGGAGAAAACCGCAGAACGATACCTGATGCGAGCAAGAAAAAGCTAATCAGTATTGCCAGCCTGCTTAATGATTATTGTAGCAAAGGCCAACCCGAATGGTAATTAGTAAATTTGTATTGACGCCGTACCAATTTAAAAAGCGTAGGATTAAACCATTGATTTTCAGTAACAGTCTTTCTTGAAGTTTAGTTTATTACGGCGTAAATTTATGTGTTGGGCGCAACCTATTACAATCTCGCTATGAAATATACTATTTTGCAAATATTCCTTTTTCTGAATCTATATTGCCTCGGACAGAAAGTAGTCAACAATCAGGCCCCGCACGTTGCTACAGACTTTAAAAAATATTTGTACGTGAACTATGACAACCCTATCTACATAACGACGGGTAGTATTAAATCACTAAAAGTCTCAACAGATAATGGAGCTATAACAGAAACGAACAAAAAGGGAGCATATCTTATAAAACCAGAAAAAACAGGAACGACGATAATTACTTTATCTGGACAGAACTATAAAAAAGACTTTATTTTTCAAACTTATCCAATGCAATATCCTTCAATTAGATTGATTGGCGTACCAAATGAAGATGGAATGATAAAGATTAAAGAATCTGATGGAATTTGGGCTTATCATAATCCCTCTGACGTCGACATTTCATATCAAATTGATTCTTTTACAGTGGAAGTTAAAGATTCTATCGGCTCATCAAAACATGTTAACATTGGAACCAATTGGGATAGCGTAACAAAACAAATGATTAAAGATGCAAAATCTGGAAGTCGCATCTTAATCTACGGTGTATATATGAGCAGACAAGGTCGCAAACTTCATTCAGATGGATATTTAGAAAGTTATGTCTGGTAGACGACCGGCTACGCCCAACAAAAGGTTTTCTGCTATGCTGGCTAAAGAATATGTACTGATCGTCCCGTTCGCCTATCATCTGTAGTTCGGGCTGAACGAATAAAACCGAGCCATAGAATATAACTTCAACAACATAACTTTACGCAGCTTCGGTTCGGACTGACGAATCACGGAATATCAGCCCAGCAGAAAGCCCTGGCCGTTGTATGCAATTATAATGAGCCGACTTTTATTATTAGCATTCTTTTTTATGACGTATTCAAACGCTTCAGGACAAGTAAGCAAGTTTGACGAACTATCGAATAAAATGTTCTTCAACATATTTGTTCACAAACCTGACAGCTCTGTTTATGATTTTGTAAAAAAGTATTTTCCAGCGTTTACAGAAAAGTATGAACCCGGCGGCTGGACTATGTATCCTCCAGGACCACCACCAGAATTACAATACACTATTCATTCCTTAAAGTTTAAGAAGCACCCTTACTTTGAAAGTAAATTCCGTGAAGGTAGACTCGACATATTAGCTTCTGAAGAAAAAAACGGTCGATGTGGTGTTACCGATTTTCAACTGTGGTTCATGTTTGACACTAAAGACGATGCGCAAACCGCATTTAACAAGCTTTCAAACTTATTTGAAGCCTTAAGCAAAAGCAAAAAAACTTTCGAACTTAATAACAAATCAGTTGCAGAATATTCAGATCAACTTGAATTTGATGAAATAAATAGTGTTCAGGTCATCTTAACAAATGACGAACTACACGAAAATAAATACAAGTTATTTTTCAGAATCGGCAGCTTTACTTATTCCAATTAAATAACTGCATAAAACATTGGTTTGGCGTTATGGCGGCTGAACGAATATAAACTCATCGTCCCGTTCGCTATTCAGCTTCAGTTCCGGCTGACGAATAACGCCGAGCGACATAATATAATATCATCTATATAACTTTACTCAGCGTCGGTTCGGGCTGAACGATCACGGAATGCCGCCACATCGCCAAGCCCTGACCGTTAGCGGGCATTGTAAAACGACCAACACAAACCAACATTCAGACAATAAAATAGACTTCTGACAATGGAACAGAACGACAAAGAAACAATTAAAATAAGCAGTAATGGTGCGACACCATTCGCACAAACTTACTTTCACGGGACAAAGGCGGACTTGAAAGTTGGAGACTTAATTCAGGTAGGTTACAATTCAAACTACGGACAACAAAAAAATGCTAAATACATCTTTTTGACAGCAACTTTGGACGCTGCAATTTGGGGGGCTGAACTTGCTTTTGGTAACGGACGAGAGAGAATTTATTTAGTAGAGCCAACAGGAGAGATAGAAAATGACCCCGACTTGACCGACAAGAAATTTCCCGGAAACCCAACACAATCTTTTCGTTCAACTAAACCATTCAGAGTAGTTGGAGAAGTAACAATTTGGCAAGGACATCCAGCCGAACAAGTAAAGACTATGAAAGAACATCTTGAAAAACTGAAAGAACTAGGTGTAAATTCATTGAATGACGAATAGAAATGATAAAAAATGACCTCTCAATGCAAAGTAACAAGGAAATAGTATTGGAGTTTATAAGTGCAACAAATCAAAAAGATTGGGATAAGGTTTTGACTTTAGTCCATAACGATTTTGTAAGACATAGCTCATCTGAACCAAAAGAAATAAAAACTAATATCGGATTAGTTAAATTTCATCAAGCAGAACTAGAAATATTTCCCGACCTGAAAGAGACCGTAATTTTTGCAATTGAAGAAGGTGAATTAGTTGCTGCGAGAATAAACTTTTCAGGGACACAATTAGGACAACTCATAAATTTCCCACCGACAGGTAAAAAGCTGATTGCGGATTTTAACTGTTTCTTTCGTATAACGGAAGGAAAGATAAAAGAAACTTGGGTTGAGTATGATAATTTAAATGGTCTTATTCAACTTGGACACTACAAAATAATTTGAATATGATAAACAAAAGGAACAACGACCCGCTAACAGCGGTTTGGCGTAATGGCGGGTTTAGTGCTTCGTATGACAGTTTTGTGGTAGGTTCAAGTGCAGTTCTTCGTTTGAACTTTTGTGCTAAAAATCCGCCACTACGCCAAGCCGCAAAACGTTAGCAAGCCCGATTCACGAAAACTTTAAAGCCTTCATATTTTCGCCAAACAAAGCATGGTCATTTTCCTAATCGTTACATCACTAATTCTTTGTTCTTTTGCTTTCTTGGCTATTTCTTTATCATCCTCTCCAACAACGCAATCTTCTCATCTTTCTCCTTCAATAAATCGTTATAAAGTTTTTTATTCTCCTCTAAAGCTTCTATCCATTTTTCTACTGGGTTGATGTTGAAAGTTCCGGAACTATTAATGAATGCGTTCTCATTAAATGTATTCGCTATTACATTTACTGCTGTTTCATCCGTTAAATTCTTAATGGCACTAACAGGTATATTTAGAATTTTAGCTACATCTACTAATATCTTTTCGTCAATCTTTTCTTTCTGTTCAAGCAAGCTAACAGCTTGTTGTGTGATTCCAAGGCTGTTGGCTAATGTATCCTGTTTTACACCCAATATCTCCCGCAGCCGTTTCACGTTCCTTCCTTCATGTATAGTTTTCTCTGTCATAGTAATTAGTTTTTAATAACTATAAATCCTGCTTGCAATGTTACTGCATTTCCTGCTTGTAAGGTACGCGGTTTTATCGGTTATGCACAAGGGGTACTTGTACCTTACCGATTTTAATATGTGAAGCTTTGGGGATATATATCGTACACATAAAAACTCCCCGCCATGCGCAGTAAAGTACCAAACCCCACTAGTAAAACATTTAAGGAACCCTATTGGCTGCAACTGCTCTTTATCCTGAGCCATGGCCACCGCTGGCAGAGCGAAGCGGAAATGCAACTCCTGCTGCTGCTACCCATACGGGGCATACACCGGCTCATGGAGAAGGGTTACCGCCTGCGCATTACTGCGCTGGAACACATTGTAAAACGACACTACAACGGGGTAAGCACAGATAACGACACCGGCAAGTTTGATATACCCCTGCTGCAGCTACTGCGGATTATTAAGAATGCCGCAAACCTTCCTTGTAGTCCTGTTAAAAGCACGGGTAACCTGCAAAGACTTGTAATCTGTACCACCAAAATTGGTGTAGATAAATCGGGTAATCCAACCAGAAGAATGGTAATCATTACCAGCCCCGATGGAGATATTCTTACTGCGTTTCCCCTGGGCCCTGAAGCCTCGGCCTAAGGGCCATCACTCCACAAAGCATACATGTGGTTGGTGAAAGAAAAACCAACCACGGCGTAGAAAAAAATTGCGAGGCATGAGAAAGGATATGTTGACAGCACAAAATTCAAGTTGCCTGTTGAGTTAGTTTTTTACTGTGCCTTTGCGGATCAGACGGCCGCAATGCAATTTGAAAAATATCTTAAATCAGGGTCAGGGTTTGCATTTAGAAATAAGCACTTTGTGAAACGGTCTCCCCTCCGCTAAAGCTTCGGGGAGCAGGTCGAACCCTCAGTCTCCGCTGTACCCACCGTAGCCCTGCCTGCCTGCCGGCAGGTTTAGCGAAGGTGGGTTTTTTGTTTTGAGTGGTAACGATAATGAAGGTGTGTCAAACAAATGTATTCACCTCCACGGTTACCGGTCGTATAGAATTGTCTAGCGGCTTTTTTGGTGTTGTGTGCAGGAGTTATTGCGTTTACAAGAACACCAACAAACCAGTACCGGGAAATTTCCCTACATAGCAGGAATGATTTTCTTATTTCGTGTTGCTGGTGTTTTTCCCTTTCACCTTGCCAGCACCCAACACCAGCAACGGCGTGATACGCCTTTGGAAGACCAACAATGGCGAAAAAAGATGCATCTCCAGCGTCTCGCCTTTTTTTAAGCGGTATTTTGCTGCCAGCAGGATATACTCATGCGCAAATACCGTGACATAAGCAGGAAGGCGGTTATAAGGAAGAAGAGTTTTCTCATACAAAAGAAACAAAGCTACAGGATCAAAACGAAAGGCTGAGGTGCACCATACCCCTGTTAGCTGCCCGAATCTTTCCTTCTCCCAGTTCCTGGGATAGTGGCGTTTGAAAATTGGAACCGATGCTGATCTTCCCTGCATTTACTTCCATGCCCACCGTACCGGTAAGCGATCGTCCACCGGTTTCCCATACATAGATATCACTTGTCTTACTATCCTTTTTGGCAGACTCAAAAAGAACGCCGCTATTGGGCGCAATAGTCAAAACTTTGCCAATGCGGAACTTATAATAGCCAAGTACGTTCAATGTAAACTTATTGCCATACTTGTAATCATATTTGTTTGGCGTATTCACCTTGTAGCTCATATTGGTGTTGATCCCTGCATCTTGCAGGCGGATGTCGTACATGGTATGGATAGAGAAATCAATACTGCCTGTGCCGAGTTGAAAACTGTTTTGTGATGACTGCTGCAGATTTTTTTCTTCCGGGTTATACTTCCCGGCCGGAACTTTGAGGCCACCACCGATCCATAGCGATTGAATAAGCAGTTGATGTTCCCTGGTCGTATGTTTGGAGTTCAGCAGCTGGTAGTACCCGATAGCAGTTACATCACCCAGGCCCTGCCGGCTTGATTTTTCCTGCTGGCTGCTTCGCTCCATGAAATTGACCGGTATAAAGGCCGCTAGCCTGAATTTCTTTCCCATGTTTGCTGCCCCCCATAATTCCATAACCCGGTAGTTTTCGCGGGCAGTGAGGTAAGTGGTTGATCCATTTTGTCCCAAATGACTGGTCAGGCCGTTTTGCTGGTACCGAAAACCTATAAATCGTTTCCTGAATTCAGGAAGAATGCCCAGGTAAGAGCCGCCTGCGCCACTGCCACAGATATCACAGGCAATGGCTGAAACGGACATGGTAATAAGTAATCCCAACGCAATTAATCTTCTCATTCTACGGTAGTTTTAAAAGGGAGTACAATTTTTAATTTCTCCCAGGTCAATACAATACTGCCTGTGTTATTTCCGGTATTATTAACGGTATAGGTAAGCCGCTGGGTCATATCATTTGTTTCGGGCCTGATGCTGACCCTCACCACATCTTCTTTTTCATCGTACTCATCCGTTAAATGCTGATCGTATCGGGTGTTTAAAATCACCGTCCAGTTTTCTTTACCGGGAATGACAAAAAAGCCATATATCCCCTTTGCGATTTTTTTATTGCCGATCATTACATCCTTATAAAACCGGACAGATGTAGCCGCATGTGCCCCGGCTACCCAAACCTTATCCCAGGCCACTAACCCGCCCCAGATCACCCGGTCCTTTACGCCCGGCGAACTATATTCGATATGCACATGTGTGCCGTTTACCATAGCCATAGCAGAACGGTGCGGGCTTCCTTTCAATGTGTCGGGCTGAATCAGGCCTGTGTTTACACTATCGCAATAGTTATCCCCTGATTTTGCTTCATGTGCAGCATGATCGCCGGCCTTCTTCCCGGTATCTTCTTTTGTATTGTTATTGCAACCCGCTGCTATAACCGTGAGAAGTAATAAAGACAAAACGTATTTCATATTTGGTTATTTAGTATTAGTGTTTCTCATTCCTGCATTTTTCCATGATCTCATGAAATGTATCATGCGCCTCAGTAATCCGGGATTTGAGCGTTGAGTCCGGTTTGTTCTTTGATACGGATTTTTGGATCCCTTTACACTGTTTTACCAGTTTATGTAAGATTGGGCTTACAATGGCAGCATTGTATCCCGCTGGTACTGCAGATTCTTTCCAGGCTTTGGCCTTGGTCAGCAATTCACCTGATTTTTCTTTTAAAGGCCGGAGGTTATTTTCTTCAGCCGGGTGAAAAGTGGCTGACATGACGGCGTGAAACTCGTCCATTTCTTTCCATGTATTTTGTTGCGCCTGTGCAGTATAGCCAGCTATAAACAGTAAGGCAAGGAGGATAATCTTTTTCATATTTTTTATTTTATTGTTCCGCTAATAATTGGTTGGTTAAGAATTTTCGGTCGCTAAGCGTTGTAAGAAATGAAATAATACTGGCCTTCTCCGTGTCTGACAAGGGAATACCTGCTGACAACAGCGGATCCAGATTAGGTGTGGCCTGCACATGATTACGGTAATGATCTAGTACAGCATCGAGTGTGATAAAACGCCCGTCATGCATGTAGGGCCCTGTAAATTCCACGTTGCGCAGGCTGGGCACTTTGAATTTGTATTTATCCGCATCGTTCAGTGTAATCATATACCTTCCCTTATCCTCGTTTAAGCCGATAGCGATCCCGTTATTACGAAAGCTGAAATCGGTAAACAGGGGCTCGGTATGACAGGCCGCACATTTTTGCTGAAACAGTACATATCCCTGCTGTTCGGGGCCGGTGAAAACGGGCCCGAGGTTCCGGGAAACACTATCATACTTACTTTCTGCGCTTACACAAAGCAGCATGAACTGTGAAAGTGCTTTCATCGTACGGGCCGTCGTGATTGCTGTATCGCCAAATGCTTTTTTGTACAGGGAAGGATATTGCGCATGACTGCGGAGTTTGTTCAGCACATTCTCCACCTTCTCATCCATTTCCACATGGTTGCTAATGGGCACGATTGGCTGAAGGTCCAGGTCGAATACACCGCCGTCCCAAAAGAAGGTTGGCATCCAGGCAAGGTTCATAATTGGTGGCGAATTCCTGGTGCCAAGCCGGTCGTCGATGCCATGACTTACATCATGCCCATGTTGTGTAAATGCAGATGATTGTATGTGACAGCTCCCGCAGGATATCGTATTGTTGCGGGACAACCTGGGTTCATAAAAAAGTTTCCGGCCCAGTATAAACTTATCCTCGGTAATCGCATTGTCTGCAAACCGGTACGTTGTTTCCGGGAAGTGCGGGGGCTTTTGAAAGCCCCGGAACCGCCCGATGATCTCTTTGCTGCAGGAAACAAAAAGTATGATTGCCAGCGAAAAAAACCAATATCGTTTACTCATGGTATTTTAATTTTCGGTATGGTCATGATAGAACATCGAGGTGTAATTGTTTGCTATGTTCATACTGTAATCACTGAACATAACCGTTGGGTTGGCAGCAATACTGAGGGTGGTGGGGCCATTGAATGCTTTGAGCACATCTGCCATCAGGTGGATATTTGCGTTCCTTCCCTTTCTTGCCTGTGCTATGCCCGATGCGCTGAGGTCAATGGTAATGGTTTTAATATTACTGAGCGTTGGAGCGGAGTAGCCGCCAAACCCTCCGATATGATAACGGAATTTTCTTTGTCCTGTAGGATCAAGTGGTGCCACCGGTGAAATCCCTTCCATTTTGAAAAAGATATAGCCGCTGTTCCATCCCCAGTACATGCCATCGTCCATGCCTCCTGAAGGATCAAGCACACCAGTACGTTTGCTGACGTCCATGGTACTGCGCAGGCTGTCTACCCCCAGCACAAAGGTCAATTGATCATAATCTCCGGGAGGCGCTTTAAATCTTGCATACCGGGTGGCCGGATCGCTTTCCTTTATCAGGAAATAGCTGCTATCCTGGTTCAGCGTGTAGTATGTTCCATCGGTTTTTCTGAGCTTGATATTACTTATGAAGTATTGCAGCAAAGAAATATTGAATTGCTCACCGGCGGCATTGGTATAGTTTACAGTATTCAGAAACAGGTTTTGTCCGCCAATGATGTTGTCAAACTCAACAGACATCGAGGCCATTTCCTCCGCAGGGGGATTTGGATTGACCTCATCTTTCTTACAGCCTGCATAGATCATGCAGGAGCTTAGCCCTGCTAAAAGAAACTTTGATAATATATTTTTCATTTTTTTGAATTAAAGCGGTTTAGATAAATGCTGATTTGCAATAAATGCGCTGTCAGTTAGTGTTTTTAAAAAAGCAATAATGGCCCCTTTCTCCTCTGCTGTTAGCGGGATACCAGGCTGTCCGCCATTTTGTTTAACCAGCGGATCAAGGCTGGGTGATGCAAGTACACCTGCTGAATAATGATTCAGAACCTGCTCGATGGTAGCGAACCTTCCATCGTGCATATAAGGTGCGGTGAGCATGCTATTGCGTAGCGTAGGCGTTTTGAATTTGCCAAGATCAGCGGGGTTATTTGTAATACGATAACGGCCCTGGAAAATACCTTCAAACGAGTTGTCAGAAAAATCATCATCGATTCCGTTATTATGATAATCGTTATCGGTGAATAATTCCCCTTTATGGCATCCTTCGCATTTTGTGCGAACCAACTGCATGCCCTGTAATTCCAGGCTGCTGAGTGTGCCTCCTGCTTCGTATCTGCGGTATTTGTCATACCTGGAACCGGCAGAGATAAAAGTGCGCTGAAATTGTGCCAGGGCTTTTACAATATTACCGGTCCTGATCTCATTATCGTTGAATACAAAACGAAAACGCTCCGCATAGTCGGGAATGGATCGGAGTTCACTTACCAGTTCAAATAACTCCTGGTGCATTTCATCCGCACTTGCCAGCGGGGCGAAGGCCTGCGATTCCAGGTTGGTTGACCCGCCATCCCAAAATAAGCCGTTATTGGCCCAGGCCATATTGATCAAAGCCGGGGCATTTCGGTGAAGTGTATTGCCGGAGGCACCAATATTACTCAGAGCGATACCGTCAGCAAATGCAATATCCTGCCGGTGACAACTGGCACAGGAAAGCTGGTTGATACCGGATAACCTTTTATCGTAAAATAAGCGGCGTCCCAATTCAATGCCCTCCTTTGTTAAGGGATTGGATGGCATATTGGTGATGGGCGGAAAGTTGGCCGGCACCTCCAGTGAAACTGCCTGGGGTGCACGGCTACTATCCTGTTTAGCGCAGCTAATGATAACTGCCCCACTGAGGCATATGATAAGTGCTGACTTCTTCATATTTACTGTGCCGATACTACTGTGATGGCTTTTGTTGCATAGTTATTTGCCAGTGTTGCCATAACAGCTGCCTGTGAAGCGCCAACCGTCGGGGTGGCGATTAGATCAATGCCCTCCAGTACTTTGGCGATATCGAGCGACAAGGCGATATTGGTGGTCTTTGTTGAACTGATCTTTACATTCTTTGGAAGATCCAGTATCACTGCTTTATAATTCGCATTCAATCCTGTTTCTGCTTTAAACGTTTTTGTGGTTGCTCCCTCTGTAACGGTACCCTGCAGTGTGGTAAAGATGTAGCTGGTATGCCACATCCAGGATACATTGGTCATACCGCTGAGTTGTGATAATTCACCGGATTGTATGCTCAGGTTGTCATTATGATTTGCATCAACTCCAATAGAGAATTTGATCTGTTTGTAATCGGCAACAGGAATACTTTTTAGTATAACATCCTCTCTTTTTTTCGCAGGATAGGTGTAAGCACCATCCTGAACGGTTACGGCATTGGTTTCTTCTACCAGGAAATACGAATCCGGAATGGAAACCTCAGACCCGTCGGCCTTCACCAGGCTTACATTACTAACCCAATAACGGAGGTTCTTGAAATTATAGGTACGGGTTCCAATGGTAGTGTTCTGGTTCAATGCAAAATCGGCGCTGCCCACCTTTGCATCAAAACTTATGGTGGCTTCGCCTTCGTGTTCGGAAATGATCGTTTCCTTTTTGCATGAGCTGAACAGTATGGCAGATGCGGCTGCCATCAACAATATTTTTTTCATCTGTAAGTAATTTAGTTTTAGAAAATCTGTCTTATAATTGAAACGATTCTGTCGTACTGAAGAAAAAGTACCATCGTCCAGACTGTCCATATCAGTACAGTCAGCACAATGCGCAGTTTTCTGATCAGCACGGGATCGTACCAGTGGTACTTTCTGACCATGTGAAATAAATTGAATAATGCAATAACGTTTCATGCCCGAATGGGCATACATGAAAACTCAGGGGGAAGTCAATTAACAGTTGGGGGGATGGAAAAAAGAGGATGGCTGGTCAACAGGTGACCCGGTATTAAAAATACAATAGGCTGGTTTAAGCAGCGATGCTGCAGCGGGTGCTTTCACTAAAAACCATGATCTGGAAGACAGTACCTGCACTTTGGCAGTGAGTTTCAATTCAGGCGGGTCGCCACGTTCCCTTCTTTCTTTCTCTTCGATCTTCTTCATCAACTGGCATTTACCGTGGCATTTCAGCTCGGGACGGGCCTTGTTGATACATTTTTTTTCATAAGCAGCTTTGTCTACCAGGTAGTCAACATAAAGCAGTCCCTGGTTAAAGGTTTGCCCGAAAAAGGCCAAAAGCAATATAGCGGCTGCTATTTTTTGCACGGTGCCGCAAAGATAATGTACAAATGCAAACGGTTCTATTTTTTTGAACCCTGTATAGAATATGTTGATCCTGGTGAGTACACTTAACTGAAAAATGCAGCCGCCATTATTAATAAAGCCAATATATAAACTGCTTGCCGATACAGTAGAGTAATTTGACAAACAACATTGGGTACTGATTGTAAAGGGAGCGCCGGTTTTTTATCGCAGGATGAAGGGTGGTTAGAACTGTTATGAATAGACATCCTGCAGGCAATGGATTACCTAATGATGAACAGGGAGTGCCCGGCCCTTACAAACGGGTCATCTGACCTATCGCCTGGAAAGGATTTAGGAGGGCACCCCCCGCTGGAAAATAACTTATAGTGCCTGCTGTTTTTTTAACATTCCCGGTTTTATTAACCTGCTATGTCACTAAGCAGCAGGTGCAGGTTGGTACACCTTAGCCACAGGGATGCAGCCTGCTGCTATTTTTGCCTGGTTAAATTTTGTCAGCAACCGGAAAGTCAATTTCAAACTCTGTCAGGTTGTGTAAGTAGTTGCTGATAATTTTGTCGCCAATTATAATGATTACGTCAATCATATTGGCTTCATCATACCCGGCTGCAAAAAAGGCTTCTTTACTTTCATGTGTCGCCCTGCCACGGTTTTCAACTACTGAGGCAGTGAATTTTGCCAACGCATTTAACTTACTGTCGAAGGTTGCTGAACCTTTACGGATTTCTAAAACCTGTTCGTCAGTAAAGCCATTCATTTTGCCTAAAACGGTGTGGGCTGATTGGCAATACCGGCATCCGTTAAGCTGACTTGTTACTAAATTGATTACTTCTCTTTCCTTGGCCCTTAATGTGTTTTTACGATTTTGTAAAGCAAGATAGTCGCCCAATGCTGTTTCATTTTTGGCAAAATAGGCGTATAGGTTTGGTACAAAACCTAAGGTTTTTTGCAGGTTGTCAAATATCGCCTGGTTGGCGGCAGATACGTCTGTTTTTGCTGGAACGGTATACGTTCTTTTTTCTGTCGTTGTCATTTTTATTTTATTAGAAATGTTATTTGTCATTATTGACAGTGCAAAAATGCAACGACTTCTAAAGCCCGAAAATGATGTGGTTTAAGAAATTTAGTTGATGTAGGTCAACTATTTTTTAGGTACTCTTTTATTTCTGATTCTTGATAGAAATTCAGTTGTCATACCCAAATATGAAGCCAGTGCGTATTGAGGAACTCTTTGGGCGATTTGCGGGTATTTACCTATAAAGTTTTCATATCGTTCTTCAGCACTTTGTGTAAGGTTAGAAATAATCCGCTGTTGCATAAATGCGGCAGTTCGTTCCGCCCTTATTCTAAAAAAGGTTTCGAACTTATGATTGCCCTGTTTGAGCGCCTGTTCTTTTTCGTACGGGATTTCCAAAATTGTGCTGTCCTCAAGTGCAACCACAAACATTGTAGCCGGCTTTTGCAAAATATAACTGTTGTAGTCTGTTATCCACCAGTCTTCAATGGCAAATGCAATGGTACTGTCTTGTCCATTGTCGTCTACAACGTAGGCCCGAAAAGCACCATTCAAAACAAAATTTCTGTTTTTAACTGTAAAGTTGGGTTGAACTATAAATTGCCTTTTTTTGATTTTAACTTCTCTGAAGGCAGCACTAAATGTTTCGGCTTCCTGCTCAGTTAATTTAACGGACTTGTTGATGTATTCTACTATTTTACTTTGGCTTGTCATTTAGCTTGAGTTAATGTTTGTAAGGTGTAAAATAGTACAACCGGCAACGGCCGGTTATAGCCGGAGCCTGATAATTTTATATTCGTACACCCGAACCTTCTGCCTGACTTTTCCTAAAGTTAAATATTAAAAACTTAAGCCCGAACCAATGCAGAGCCGAAATAATGTTGTGTATTACATTCCTACTAAGTCTGGCGTTGAGCACCACCAGAGTTGGCGGTGCTTATTGCTACTAGTAAACAGGCCATTCCTAAAGATGCGAGCAGTTTTTTTGAAACTTTATTCCGGGCTGGTTCTCCAAACTAACAACTTCGCAGCCGTGGTCTCAAGCCTGAGCATGCGGGCGGGGTGGTTTCGGCGTTGTTTTAACAGCAGATTACTAATGATGAACGGAGAGTCCAAAGCCCTTACACGAGTTGTCTGGCATATCAACTGGAAAAGGTTTACGAGCGGACACCCGGCCGATAAAAAGGATAATCTACCCAGTAGATGATTTTCCAAATTGGGTACCTGGAAAAAGTACGTAACATTTATAGTATATGGAGTACGGTAATGCAGATGGTTAACATCCTTACCAATTATTTGCCTGCTCTTTATTCAATCTTTCTGATACATCAACTGGTTTATTCTCCTGCCAATTTGGATCGTAGCGCACAAACCAGGATATCCATAAACTTCGGCTCAGCCGCATCAGCCAGGGCTGCAATAAGAAAAGAAATACCGCATTGCTGGCTAACCAGATAAAGAATCGGTTGTCGCTGGTAGACATGCCGATTAAGGTAAGCCACAATACCAGGGTGGCCACACTGATACCAATCGTCAATGCATAGCTTACATAACTGGTACCATAATAAAATCCCACTTCCAGTTCCGTAGCCTGCCCGCACACAGGGCATTCTTTATTCATTTCCATATTTCTTTTGAACCGGGCAGAAACAGGGTTTTTAAACAACTTGCCTTCGCGGCATCGAGGGCAGCGGCAGCCAAATGTTGCAGAGAGGTAACCACGGTTGGGCTTGGTATCCGGCATATTATCTTAGGGTTGTTAATTCGTCAATTATTTTTTCCAGCGATGAGGCCTGCACCACTCCCGATTTACGCCATAACTGTTTTCCTTTTTGAAAGAGCAACAGCGTTGGCACACTTTGCACCTGGTAAGCATTGGCCGCCGCCGGGCTTTGATCAATATCTACCTTTATAATTCGTAACCGGTCGCCCTTGCGACGGTGCAGATCTTCCAGTACAGGTTTCATCATTTTGCAGGGCCCGCACCAACTGGCTGTAAAATCAACCAATACAGGCGTATCGCCATTCAAAATTTCTGCAAAGGTCTCTTTTTTATTGCTTGGGTTCATTTTTTTCTTTTTTAAACATACTGAACAATAGTCCGCCCATCAGGGCGCCATAGGCAGTACTGTTGTGCCAGGTGGACGTTATCCTGCATGTTCCGTTTTCACAACCTATCTGCTGCCAGTATATGTACCCCGCTATAGCGCCAATAATGATGCCGATAAAGGTTAAGCGGTTATTGATGGCCCAGCTCTTCATAGTCAATATTTTCAGGTATGGTATTTTTTTTCGGTTGTACCCCGGTGCCACATGCGCCTGCCATACAACAATTACCCTTCAAAAATAAACTGATAATGGTAAAGAGTGCCCCCAGTATTATGCCCGCTGTATTGCGCTCTGCAATCGAAGTGTATAGCACTAAAACGCCGAGTGCTACCCGTACGATTTTTAACGTAGTCCAACCGCTTTTGAAACCTTGAATAATCATCTTTATCATTTTCATGGCAAATGTCAACTTTATTTTTGAACAGGAGGGTGACTATGGTTACATACAAAACCGGCTCCTGCAGGCAGCCGGTTTTGCACAATAGCAAGGTTCTGTTACATTTTTCCCTGTAAAATTTTATGCCAGTACAACCAGGGTAATACCCTTCGCTTCAGCTGGTACATGCTCCACCTTTCTTTACTTTGATCAAAGGGGAATGTCTCCATGGGTTTGTTGTTATAATCAAACTCGCAAAGTACCAGTTTGCCATAGCCTGTTACTACCGGGCAACTGGTGTAACCATTATAGGCGGCAAGCGCCTTTTTCCCATCCATTACATCCAGCAGGTTTTTTACTAATACAGGGGCCTGCTTGCGTATAGCTGCACCGGTTTTTGAGGTGGGGAGGGATGAAGCATCTCCCAATGAAAAAATATTGGGGTAGGTAAGGTGTTGCAGCGTGTGCCGGTCCACATCCACCCAGCCGGCCGCATTGGCCAGCGGACTATTCTTTACAAAATCGGGAGCACTTTGTGGCGGGGTTACATGTATCATATCAAAATCCACCAAGTATTCTTTGTCTTTATTCTCTGCACCAAAGCCAATGAACTTCGCTTTTTTATTGGCCCCATCTATTTCGGCCAGCCGGGTATAGAAATTCATCTGCACCTTATCCCTTTCTGCTACTTTTTTTAAGGTCTTTTCATATTTGTCTACGCCAAAAAGCCGGGTTCCGCCACTCCAGTATTGAATGGTTGTTTTATCAAACACACCGTTCTTTTTAAAATAATCGGCTGCCAGCCACATAATTTTATGCGGGGCACCGCCACATTTTACCGGGGTATTGGGATTGGTGAACAGTGCCTTACCTCCTTTGAAGTTCCGGATACAGTCCCAGGTGTAGGGCACATGCTCCACACTGTAATTAGAGCAAACACCATTTTTGCCAAGCGTTTCTTTTAATCCTTTTATTTCATGCCAGTTTAGTTGTATACCGGGTGCCACCACCAGGTATGCATAGGTTACTGTTTCATTTCCTTCCAGTGTTATTTTATTTTCTTCTGGCTGAAAGGATGCAGCTCTTTGTTTTATCCATTTTGCATTCCGGGGTATTACGTCTGCTTCATGGTGAATCGTTTTTTGCATATTGAAAACACCGGCGCCAACAAGTGTCCATGCTGGCTGATAGTAGTGTTTGTCTGACGGCTCCACGATGGCAATATCCAGTTCCTTGCGTTTGCGTAATAATTGTGCAGCTACAGAGATGCCGGCGTTACCGCCACCGATGATGACTATTTGATGATGATATGACATACAGATTGATTTTACAGCAAGGTAATCCTGCTGTAATAGCAGAATCGGTGATATATGTCACCCGGCCATGATTTACGGCCAGTATCATAGAAAGAAAAGCGTTAGCCTGACAACAGTCAGCTTCATTTGTAACTTTTGTCATTGAGGCAGCCTGTATGCATAGTGAAATTTGTTCCGCATGAGTAATTCACGCATACTTATTCAACTATAAATATATTTTTATGAAAGTCGAACAAATTTATACGGGATGCCTGGCAGAAGCAGCTTATTACATTGAAAGCAATGGAGAAGCGGCTATTATCGATCCCCTGCGGGAAACAGCGCCCTATTTGGCGAGGGCAGAAAGAAATGGTGCCAAAATAAAATACATTCTCGAAACGCATTTTCATGCAGACTTTGTAAGCGGCCATATTGACCTGGCCAAAAAGACGGGGGCAACGATTGTATTTGGTCCCGGAGCGGCACCCGGCTACGAAGCTTATGTGGCTAAAGACGATGAAGAACTGCAATTGGGAGATGTAAAAATAAAAGTGTTGCATACCCCCGGACATACAATGGAATCCACCACTTTCTTATTGTTGAATGAGGACGGAAAGCCTGATTCCATTTTTACCGGTGATACATTATTTATTGGCGATGTGGGAAGGCCCGACCTGGTACAAAAACTAAAAGCAGAGATTACACCAGCCGTACTGGCGGGTCATTTGTATGATTCACTCCGCAATAAAATAATGGTACTGCCGGATGATGTCATTGTTTATCCCGGCCACGGTGCCGGCAGTGCCTGTGGAAAAAACATGAGCCGCGAAACCACGGATACGCTTGGTCATCAGAAACAAGTGAATTATGCGCTGCGGCCTGGTATGACGAAGGAAGAATTTATAAAAGAAGTAACCGACGGACTGGTGGAACCACCTCAATATTTTCCTTTTAATGTACTGATGAATTTACAGGGAGGCGTGGAGAGTATCGACGATATTCTCGCCAGGGGGAAGCGGGCATTCAATGCCCGGGAGTTTAAGACTGCCTGGGAAAGCACCGAAGCAATAGTGCTGGACACACGCAGTAAGGATGCATTTGCAGCAGAACATATACCCGGTTCTGTCTTTATTGGACTGGATGACAATTTTGCCCCATGGGCCGGCACACTGATTACTGATTTGAAACAGCCCATTCTGTTTATTGCTGCGGAAGGACGGGAGGAAGAAGTGGTGACCCGCCTGGCCAGGGTAGGATATGATAATACGATTGGCTATTTAGAAAATGGTACCTGGGCCTGGAAAGAAGCGGGCTTTGACACAGGCGTGCTGGAAGAAACAGATGCGGAAACCTTTGCTGCTTTGTACGATAGCGGTACTGAGGTAATAAACCTTCTTGATGCCAGGAGAAAAAGCGAATATGATTCTGAGCACCTGGTGTTGGCTGAAAATTTCCCGCTGGATTTTGTGAACCAGAACATAGCGCAACTGGACAGGCATAAAAAATACTTTGTGCATTGTGCAGGCGGATACCGTTCCGTTATTCTATGTTCTATATTGAAATCAAGAGGTTTTGACAAGCTGGTGAATATCCGTGGAGGATATAAAGCCTTAAGTCAAACAGGGCTGCCTAAGAGCAAGTATGCAGAACCTGTAACCATGCTCTGACGATTGCGTGACGTATATGTGATGAAGCGGGCTGTCTCAAAAACTTTTCAACACAGAGATACGGTGAAAAAGAGTTACACAGGGCGTTACTAATAAATAAACACTTCCCGGTGTCACTCGTAAACTCCTTTACGCTGTGCTACATAGTAATTTATGAGACAGCCTCTTTTATTTGTGAGCAGGGTCACTGTAACACATATCAATTGCATATACCTTTGCTTTATAACAGCGAAATATGAAAACTGAAAAAATGACCGCACAGGATTTTAAGGAGAAAGTATTTAACTATGAAACAGAGCAAGACTGGAAGTACCTGGGCCAGTTGCCTGCTATTATTGATTTTTATGCTGATTGGTGCGGCCCTTGCAAAATGATTGCCCCCGTACTGGAAGAGCTGGCAGCAGAATACAACGACCGCCTGGTCATTTATAAAGTAAATACCGACCAGGAACAGGAACTGTCGGCTGTGTTTGGTATTCAAAGTATCCCAACTTTATTATTTATTGATGCTAATGGAGAACCCAGTATGCAGCCCGGAGCTTTGCCCAAACATGTATTGAAGCAAGTAATAGAAGAAAAATTATTAGTAAGACCATCAGCAATAAACGAATGACACAGGATTTTTGGAATAGCCGTTATACCCAACATACAAATGTATATGGCTTAGCCCCCAATTCTTTTTTTAAACTCTTTATTGATTTGCATATTCCCGGAACCTTGCTTTTACCGGCAGAGGGCGAAGGGCGAAATGCCATATATGCAGCCAGTAAAGGATGGCAGGTGGATGCATTTGACTTTAGCGAAGTGGCCAGGAGTAAAGCACTGCAACTGGCCAAAACGAAGAACCTGAACATTGCGTATACAGTAAAGTCAATAGAAGATTTTAAAGCGGATAAGCAGTACGATGCAATTGGGCTTATTTATGTACATCTGCCTCATACGCTTCGTTCAGCATTTCATGCTCAGGTATATCAATCTATTAAGCCGGGTGGTTTTTTAGTATTAGAAGCCTTTGCAAAGGAACAATTGCAATTCAATAGCGGCGGGCCAAAAGATGAAACTATGTTGTATGATGCACCTTCTTTATGCAATGATTTCCAGTTTCTGCATATGCTGAGCTGCGAGCAAAAAGAAATAGTACTGAATGAAGGATCTTTTCATCAAGGTAAAGCGGCATTACTCCGAATGGTTGGGCAGCGGCTTTAATGAGCAGATTTTCTAAAAATATACACTTTCCATATTACCGGGGACGCCCTGCTTGCTTCCGCATCATTGCTCCAGAAAATATTAGCTGCCCGGCTATCAATGCCACCAATAATATAACCGGCCAGCATGGTTTTTCGTTTAACTGTTTCTAATTTCAGCAAACCATTGCCTGTATATAGATTTCGATTAGCAGGTATAAATTCCGCTGCAGCACCAAAATAACCGGAAAACTTTTCTGGTATCAAATATTCCCGGATACTGCTGCCGGTTCTTTCCACCACACTGATATGCTTTACAAAGGGAACATTATTGTCGTTTTTTACAGCGCCCATGCTATCTTGATAGTTTTGCGCAATACCACCGAAAAATAGGGAATACGTAGTGTTGTTTTTTTTATCAAAAGCAGCCAATGTAGCAGAATGATAGTGTGAAAATTGTTGATTAAAGCCCGATAGTTCCCGGTGGATGTTTTCCGTTATATCAACTAATGTAGTAAAAGGAATATTTTTATTGTATTGGAAAACTCCGGAGTAAATAGTCAGCATTTCATTCCCTTTTTCATCATACTGTGGCAGTAGATTATAATCTCTTCTGTGCAAAAGTGCAGAGTCTGTAATGACGCTATACTTTTCAATTTGAGTCATTCCATTTCTTTCCGCAATATTGAATTTTCGGATTTGATTGGTATACTGTTGCGAAAAACCCGGCCCATGGTCAGGCCCATGCGGATTATAGCGGCCTGTAAAGCGTTGTCCGCCCACCAGGTAATAGTTACTGCCCAGTTTATTCAGCCTTCCGCCGGTTACAGCCATTCTTTCATCATTTACTTGCTTGATAAAAGGTGAAATTTCTTTGCCGGTTACAATGGCATTTATTATTTCACTTACTGCTATTGTAATCAGAGCCGGGTACGTAATATGATCTTTTACTGATTCACTATAACCGTACCCACCGGTAATTACCAGCTGGTTTCCATTTTGAAAAAACGCCATATTGGTACTTTGAAGCTGCTCTGCCAGGGGGGTGGCAAGTGTACTAACCGGTTTTCTCCAGATAGTTTCTGTTGCAAGGTCGATTACGAGAAGTTCGGTATTATTAAAATTATTACTGAAAGAAGCAAATGGTTGTCTTTTGTGCAACCCGTCCGTTCTTCCGCCTATTAGCAATACTTTATTACCGGCCTTTGCCCAGGCAAAGGATTGAAGCCCGGTGAAGCCATTGGGTATTACCGGTTCAAGCTTTATAGAATACGGAAACATGTTTTGCGTATAGCTATATGGGCCCGCCGTTACCATATAAAGTAAAAACAAGAAGTATTTCATTAATTCTTTGGTATCAGAAGCTTTAGCCGGTTGCTTTCTGTAGTTATTTCTTCTAAATGCCCTACTACTTTTTTATTCTCATCCAATGTATGCACATGCATATTAGTGGTGTGGTGCGTGAAGATGCTATGGTGTTTATTGGAGTAGAAGCCCAATAAGGTCATGGGTTCGTTTTCAAAACTGCCATAGCTGGCAAACTGCTTATGGTTATCGAATGTGTGGTTTACACCGTCTTTCCAGTCAATGACATGCCAGGTTACTTTGGTAATGAATCCCTTTACCATAAAAGGGAAAGGCTTATCAAGCGTTTGCCCGTTTTGGGTGGCAAATTTCTCCACTGCCTTCTCCAGGGAGACATAGCTGGAAATACTATCAGTAAGAGTCACCGTTTTCCAGGCAGGCACTTGTGCATAAACCAGCATGGCCGCTTTAACCTTGTTGTTAACGGAAGTTGTTAGATTTTCATTTTCCTTGCGGCACCAATAGGCTTTACTGTCCATTATTAAAAGCTCGCCTTTTATCCCTTCTGCTGGTCCCAGCCCATATATATTCGGCCGGGTTAACAGGGTATCCAGCGCAAGGTGGGCAGAAAGATTTCCCTGGTGCATTATTGTTTTCATTTCACCAGCTACTTTTACTTCTACAGGAGGCGGGGAAGAAATGAGTAAACTAGCCAGTACCATAAATAATAATTTCATATGGGTCATCTATTTATTTAAATAGGCAGAATACATCCAAACCAACTTTTCCTGCGCCCGGATATAATCGCTCATTTGTGCATTGGTGCCCTCGTCACCTGCCTCCTCCGATAGCTGAAGCAACTTTCTTTCTAACTCCAGTAAAACAGCAAAAGAATTAATGATAGAGTTTACCGCTTTGCCGCCATCGGAAATATTTTTCTGTTCCTTAATGGCCGATATCTTCAGGTAATCGGTAAATGAATGGGAAGGCGTGTGCCCAAGTGTGAGTATTCGCTCCGCTACTTCGTCAATTTTTATTTGGAGGTCAGTATATAGTTCTTCAAATTTCAGGTGCAGTTCAAAAAATTTTTCCCCTTTTATATTCCAATGAAATCCACGGGTATTAATATAAAACAACTGGAAGTTGGCGAGTAATTCATTCAATGTGTCAGCCAGCTTCTTTGCCTTTGCGGCATCAAGTCCTATTTTATTTTTTTTCATATTACCAGATTTTATATTTCAAATAATCAGAAATATCATTCTTAAACAGTGAATTACCCTGTTAATGTGGCAGTTTACCCCTTAGTTTGCCATACACCCATGTTCCCGCTATTGCACTGAGCAGTGTAACTATGATTACCAGGGCACCGGATCCTATCTGCGCAAACAGCGGACCGGGACAAGCCCCGGTAATAGCCCAGCCTAATCCGAAAGTAAGGCCGCCGTATACCTGCCCTTTGTTGAATTTCTTCGGCTCCAGCCTGATCGTTTCCCCTTCGACAGACTTCAGCTTGAATTTTTTAATAAGAAGAACACTGATAATGCCCACGACAACCGCCGAACCAATTACACCATACATATGAAAGCTTTGCATGCGGAACATTTCCTGGATACGGAACCAGGAAATAACTTCTGACTTGACGAGTATAATGCCGAAGAAAATACCGGCCACTGCATATTTAAACAAAGCCCATAGCGGTTTATCCAGTTCGGAATTATTAACACAGATAGCATTTTCACTTCTTACTTCATAGTCAGTGTTCGCCTGTTGTGCAACAAATGGTTTTTCACTCAGCATGATTTCCGGAGATGTATGTTGATTTGCCATGATTACATTTTTAACAAGTAAGGCAGAATAAGATTAGCCATAATAAAACCCCCTGCCATAAAACAACATGTGGCTACCAGGGAAGGCCATTGCAAATTGCTCAGGCCCATTATAGCATGGCCTGATGTACAACCTCCGGCATAGCGGGTGCCAAAGCCTACCAGGAAGCCGCCAAACACCATCATGGCCAGGCCTCTTGCCGTGAGCAATTCGGGCCATGCAAAAATTTGCTGGGGTACTAAGCCCGTATAGTCGGTAACGCCATAGCCCGACAGTTCTGCAGCCAGTGCAGGATTTACTTTTACGGGGTCAGGATTGGAAAGTAATTGTGCTGCCACAATGCCACCAATTAATACCCCGCCCACGAAGAACAGGTTCCAGGCTTCTTTCTTCCAGTCGTATTTGAAAAAAGGAATATTAGCCGGTATACAAGCGGCACATACATGCCTGAGCGACGATGAAATACCGAAGGATTTATTGCCAAGCAGCAATAGTAGGGGAACAGTTAGGCCGATCAGTGGCCCGGCAATATACCAGGGCCAGGGTTGTTTAATCCAGTCAAGCATGTATTATTTTTTGCAAAGGTATATGTATCGGTATTTGGCTCCTGTGATAACAGTCACTGTGCCAGATAATGGCTATATCATAATATTCAGCATGATGAAAAGCTGGTTTCGCTGGTACCGCCCGGCTGCTCCTTTTTGGATGATACACTGGTAGCCGGCATTTAGCTCGGTAATACCCGTTTTGTATTGCAAGGCCTGGTATATCCTGTTTTGATCAAAGCTGGTATGTCCGGTTTCTTTTTTAATCAGGACTTCATTCGAAACCAGGTAAGACAGCATGATGTGTTTTTTAAGAAACGGTACTGCCAGGCTGTTTTGCAATCTGTACCTGGATTGGAAAAACTGGCCTGTCCTGTTATCTGCGTTAAAACGGGCATCATACAGGAACCGGTTTTTGTTTTTTATACCGTGAATAGCCCATTCTTTTATAATTCCTGCCGATACTCTTAACTCATTCGTTTTTTTCAATGCACCATTTTGGGTCACTATTTCTTCATTATGAAAATAACCGGCAGGGGAGATAGTCAATGCCCATTTCTTTGGCATTTTATAATACAGCCATAGCCTTGCATAGTTACCAAGCGGGTAATGAAAAATATTTTTGTCTCCCGATTGGAAGTCCGCCTGCCTGCGATGTTGCAAATCAATACCAACGGACCATTTTGCATGGAAGGCATGTGTCAGGTTGAGCTTTAGCCAGAGTTCGTTCCTTGTTTGCCCGTTGGCCATGAACGGGCCCATTACTAACAGGAGCAACCAGTTCTTCATCAGGATAGTTTGCGATCAAGGCTGGTCCATGGTCCGCCATTGTATGCATCTATGCCAGCTGATCGTAGGATGTTTTTGGCCATAGCGCTCCTGGCGCCGCTCCGGCAAACTGTTATAACCGGCTTGTTGAGTTTTTTCAAATCTGCAATTTTGCTCCGTATTATATCCACAGGGTAGTTTTTAGATCCGCGAATATGACCTGATCCAAATTCGCCAGCCGAGCGCACATCGATAATAATGGCGCCGCGGTTTATTAGTTCTTTATAGTCTGTGTTGCCTGCACCAAACATTTTTTTTATAAATTGAAGCATAAGTATAAATTTTTGATGTACTGAAAATCTGTTGAAGAGCCCGGATAATTTATTTTTTTACAATAGGGTAGAAGGACATACATAGTCGCTTATAGCGAATTTTCCACTTTCCTTCAGGGCTTTAAAACCACCTGATACATCCGTCAGGTTTTCGTACCCTCTTGCACGTAGTACGGAGGTAAATATCATGGAGCGGTAACCGCCGGCACAATGCACATAGTAGGGTTTGTTTTTATCGATTTGGGACATACGCTCATTGATATAGTCAAGCGGTATGTTTTCTGCACTGGGTATATGTTCGCTGATATACTCGCCCTCTTTACGTACATCCAGGATGTTTACAGGCTGTTCATTCATCAACCGGGCAAGCTCATCCGGAGAAATTACAGGTATCGTGTCTATTTCTTTGCCGGCTGTCTTCCATGCTGCAAACCCTCCCTGGAGGTAACCAATCGTATAGTCATAACCCACCCTTGCCAGCCTGGTGATTACTTCTTCTTCACGGCCTTCGTCTGTAATGAGCAGTATGGCTTGTTTAATGTCGGGAATGAGTGCGCCCACCCATGGTGCAAACTGTCCGTCAATACCAATATTGATTGAATTAGGAACAAACCCCCTGGCAAATGTTTGCGCATCTCTTGTATCAAGTATTAATGCACCGGTTTCATTCGCAGCTGCTTCAAATGCGTCGGGGCTTAATGCTTGTTTTCCCCTGTCCAGCACCGTATCAATGCTCTCATAACCCTGTATATTCAGCATCACGTTCAGCGGGAAATAGGCCGGGGGCTTTACCAGTCCATGCGTTACTTCTTTGATAAACTCCTCTTTGCTCATATCAGCCCGGAGCGCATAGTTTGTTGCTTTCTGGTGGCCCAGTGTATCTGTTGTTTCTTTACTCATGTTTTTACCACAGGCACTTCCTGCACCGTGTGCCGGGTAAACAATGATGTCATCAGCCAGCGGCATTATTTTCGTGCGCAGTGAATCGTAGAGGTAACTTGCCAGCTTTTCCTGCGTTAAACCCGGTACTATTTTTTGTGCCAGGTCGGGACGGCCTACATCACCAATAAACAAGGTATCACCAGAAAACAAACCAACGTCTTTGCCTGTTTCATCACGGAGCAGAAAGCAACTGCTTTCCATAGTGTGCCCAGGGGTGTGTAATACCTTCAGCGTTATTTTACCCACGGTGAATATTTGGCCGTCTGTTGCAATGATGGCATCAAAAGCCGGACTTGCGTTAGGCCCGTAGATAATAGCTGCCCCGGTTTTTTGTGCAAGGTCAATGTGGCCACTCACAAAGTCCGCATGAAAGTGCGTTTCAAATACATACTTAATCCGTGCTCCATTGGCTTCGGCTTTCTGTATGTATGGTTCTACCTCCCGTAGTGGATCGATTATGATGGCTTCACCATCACTTTCAATATAGTATGCGCCTTGTGCCAGGCATCCGGTATAAATCTGTTCTATTTTCATGTAAAATTATTTAGGCAAAATTGCTGTGAGAAACAGCCGCGGACTATGACAAAAGTCACTGAAGGCTGGTTTTATAAAACCAGTTCACGGACAATGATATAAAGTCCCATGACAAGGATGAACCAGCCAAATCCTTTCTTGAGCGATTGGCCCGGTATTTTATCAGCGAGGCGGCTGCCAATGAAGATACCTGCTGTGGCAAGCAATGTAAAACTGATCAGAATTGTCCAGTTATACTCAAACTGTTTGAGGCTGAAGAGAAACCCAAACAATGAATTGATGGCAACAATAAGCAGGGAAGTACCTACAGCCGTTTTCATGGGAAGATGCAGGAACAGGACAAGTGATGGAATAATTAAGAAGCCACCGCCGGCGCCCAGCAGGCCTGTTACGGTACCAATTAACAAGCCCAGCAGTACCACCTGTGCTATTTTGTTAGCGGGTTCATGGGCCGGTGAAGCCGTGACCTCTTTTGTTCTATTCCTTATCATAGTAAGTGAGGCAGCCAGCATTAATATGGCAAACACGACCATGAGGAATATCTCTTTGGAGATAGGCTTTGTACCAATCGTAAAGAATGTATCGGGAAGAGAGGGGAGGATATAGTGCCGGGCAATGAATATAGAGAAAATGGAAGGCAGGCCAAATTCAGTTACCGCCCGGAAATCGACCAGCTTTTTACTATAAGCCCGCAATCCACCAATAAGACTGGTGAACCCCACTATAAACAATGAACTGGTTGTGGCCAGCAGCGGGTTGATACCCATCAGGTATACCAGTACAGGTACGGTGAGTATAGAGCCGCCGCTTCCTACCATGCCCAGCGACACACCAATAAGCACCGATGCTATGTAGCCAATTACTTCCATGTATAATTTTTCGCAAGATTATGCAGCTATACCGATCTGTACTGTGACCAATATCACCGGGTAAACTACAGCATTTCAATCATATTGCGGTGAAGCTTTACCAAATTGCGCTGCTCCATTTTTTTTAATAACCGTGATATCACTTCTCTTGAACTGTTGAGATCATCAGCGATTTGCTGGTGCGAAAGTTCAATATTTTTTTTATGGCTGGCATCTGCATGACGTTTGAGGTAAAATTCCAGCCGCTCATCCATGTTTTTAAATGCAATATTATCAATGGTGGACAACAGCTCATCAAAGCGGCTTCGGTAGGTTTGAATAACAAACTGGTACCAGCTCTTGTACTTATTCATTAACTCATCCATCAGCTGAATGGGTATCATCAGCACTTCAGTATTCTCTTCCGCCTTTGCCATTATTTCGCTGGTTTGCGATTGTATGGCACAGATCATGGATACGGCACAAGCCTGGCCCGGCTGCAAATAATACATCAAAAATTCGCCGCCCTCTGCATTTTCCCTGTATATTTTTATACGGCCTTCTAATACTAATGCGGTTGATTTGATGTATTGACCCGTGCGCATGATTACATCTCCGGCATAAAAAGTACGCTGTACAGCTTCTTTCTCTATCAGTTCAATCAGGGCTGGCTCAAAATCGGGGAATAATTGTTTCCAGTTCATAATATCTGTTAATCTTGTATAACCGTTTCCATCTTCATACTGCGGCTGCCTTTTACAAGCAGGTGTGTATTGGACAGGTCTTGTTGCTGCAGCCATTCTTTTGCCTCCAGTGCATTGGCGAATGACAGGAATGGATGTTCCAGTTTTCTGAAATCGCCACCTACCAGTACTACGTTCTGCCAGTTGTATGCTTGCAGCAAGTCGATAATTGATTGGTGTTCGTCCATACTTTCATCACCCAGTTCGGCCATAGCACCCAGCAACAGTATTTTTTTATCTGCCTGTATGCGGGCAAAGTTTTCAATGGCCAGTTTCATACTGCTTGGATTAGCATTATACGCATCAAGGATAATTTTAGTTGTTCCTTTTTCTATCAGTTGTGATCGGCTGTTGGATGGTGCATACTGTTCAATTGCCGATTTTATTTTCATATCATCCACCTTAAAATGCTTGCCCACGGCTACGGCTGCCAGTATATTCGGGAGATTATAATCACCTACCAGCTGTGTATGTATGGATCCTGTTTCAGCACCTTTGGTAACTCCTACATGCAGGAATGGCTCGCTTTTGATGGCGATGCCTTCCACATCGGCATTGGCTGTGCCATATTTTATAATAGCAGGAATACCTGCGCTCATGCTATGGAGGTATGCATAATCCCACATTACAAAAGCAGTCCCGTTATTTGCCCGCAGGTGATCAAATAATTCGCCTTTCCCTTTGCGCACGCCTTCCTCGCCACCAAATCCTTCGAGGTGCGCTTTCCCGCAGTTGGTAATAAGGCCATGCGTGGGCAATGCATAAGTGCAATAGGAAGCAATTTCTTGCTGATGGTTTGCACCCATTTCAATGACAGCCATTTCGGCATCCTCTTTTATTTTAAGAATGGTTAGCGGCACACCAATATGATTGTTCAGGTTGCCCTCTGTCGTATAGGTGGTAAATGAAGTGGAGAGTACAGCGTGAATTAATTCTTTCGTGGTGGTTTTACCGTTGCTGCCGGTAATTGCCAGGAAAGGAATAGTAAACTGCTGCCGGTGGTGTTTTGCCAAATCCTGCAATGCAGTCAGTACATCAGGCACTAACACTGTTTTGCCAAAAATGGAATACGCTTCTTCGTCTATCACAGCATACGCAGCACCTGCTTCTATGGCTTTTTCGGCAAATGCATTCCCGTTGAAATTATCGCCTTTCAATGCAAAGAAAATATCACCTTCTTTCAGCTTGCGTGTATCCGTTTGAACCGAAGGAAATTCTTTATAGATTTTATACAGCTGTTCAGTTTGCATAATACAAAAATAGCCCTTCGTAAAATGGAATTGGTACAAATAAAAACCCTCCTGAATAAGGAGGGTTTAATTATTATCTATTTTGTTATAAGTTATGATCTAAACTTATCTTTTTTGTCTGCGTGTTTTAAAGTGCTGACCAGTTTTGCGGCCATTGCCTTCCGGGCTGCCCATACGGTTCATGGCGCAACGGAAACCAAGTGTGCTTAATGCCTGGTCTTCTTCGAGGAAGCGGCGTGCGCCCGGAGTAAGCCAGTAAGCACGGTCGTTCCAGCTACCACCTTTATACACTTTAGACTTTTCATTGTGTATCAGGGTTGTTTGACCATAACCGTATGATGATTGAGAAAGCGAGTCACCGTCGAGGAAGTCAATTACATTACCTCTTTGATAGTTACGGCGGTTTTTGCTTTCAGCATCCGTTACATCCGTCATTTTAGCATAACCATGCTCATCTTTTTCATAGCGCTCAGAAGGATCCATCGTGCTTGAATCTTTTACATACAGCTTACGGTATTTATTACCACGGAAAGGAGCTGGCTGATCATCGAAGTCAAGGTTTGACAGTGGACGATAGGTATCTTCCACCCACTCACTTACGTTGCCTGCCATGTTATACAAACCGAAGCCGTTTGGAAAGAAAGATTTTACTTCAGCAGTATAGAAAGCACGGTCGTTCAAACCACCAGCCACACCGGCGTTGTCACCTGACCCTCTTTTAAAGTTTGCCAGGAAAACACCCTGCCAGCTGCCGCGGCGTGTATCACGAAGCCCATTTACATTCTGTGCCCAGGGGTACATTTGTTTGTTGCTGGCCAATTCCTCACCACGTTTGCCTTCTTTCGCAGAAGGACGCGGGTTTTGGTTGATCAGGCCATATGCGGCATATTCCCACTCAGCTTCGAAGGGCAGACGGTAGTCAGGGAGTAATACACCTGATTCCATAGTAGCCTGTGTTGGCTTTGGTTCACCCTTCTTTGTTTTTAAAACTTTACTGTTGGTAGCCCTTGTAGTCAGGCCCAGCAGGTAGGATTTGGTGCTGAACGCATCATCACCCTGGTGTGAACCGGGCTTCAGATCATTTTTGTTCATGTATCCTTTCTTCTGCAGCATTTTTTCATTTACACGGTCAGTTCTCCAAAGACAAAAATCTTTGGCCTGCTGCCAGGTAACACCCACCACAGGATAATCATTAAAGCCAGGGTGACGGAAGTAGAATTCCACCATTGGCTCGTTATAACTCAGCTCACTTCTCCAGCACAGTGTGTCTGGTAAAGCTTTTTCGATAAGTTTTGCATTTTCCGGCTCATCTGCAGGGAAAACCTGGTTCAGCCAGTGCAGGTACTCACGATAGTGTACGTTGGCTACCTCTGTACGGTCGATATAAAACGAAGGAACAGACACACGGCGGGGGATATTATTCCAGTCGCCCATTACATCTTCCTCTGTTTGACCCATGGTGAAGGTACCACCCTGTACAAACACTAAACCGGGGCCAAGGCCTTGTTCGGCAGCTTTGGCTACTCTGTAGCCACCTTCATTCTTGTCATTGTAATTCCAGCCAGTCACATCAGACTTGGCTGACTTTTTCTTGAAGAGGCCTCCATTTTTACAAGATGCCAGCAGCACCATGCAGGATACCAGGATTGTTAAGTTTCTCATTGTTTTTTGCATAAACCTGTGAATTGGAATATTTTTAACGCCGGATGAGGTAAAATTATTGCACCTGTTTTAAGGAAAACCTACCGGAATTGCGAATATAACCACTTTCGATAGAACCGATAACGGAGAAATACTTTTTTTTACCCCGGAAAACCCCGCAAAATCAGCGATTTAGAAATAAATGCAGCGCCACCTCTCTATACTTTTTTTTTGCCTTGTAATCAGTTTTTTTTGCACGGCCCAGCGCCAGTATGCTGCCCATTCGGTACTGGCTTCCGGTAGCTGGTATAAATTAGGGGTGTCTGCCCCGGGCGTCTATAAAATCGACATTCCCCTTCTGAATGGCCTGGGTGTAAATGTGTCGGGTCTAAGCTCCGCTTCCATCCGGTTATTTGGCAATGGCGGGGCTATGCTGACGGAGAAAAACAACGGACCCTGGACTGATGATTTACAAGAGCTCGCAATAACAGTAGTGGATGGTGGTGATGGACAATTGAACGGCAGCGATTACATTATATTTTATGCAGATGGCCCCCACAAATGGGAAAAGGATTCGATAAACCAGCGGTTTAGCTACAAGAAAAACCTTTACACAGAAAAAGCATTTTATTATCTCTCAATTGGGGGTGCCGGCAAGCGTATCGGTGTGCAAACAACCGTTGGTTTTCCCAATACTACAGTCTCCCAGTTTACAGAAAGAATTGTTCATGAACTCGACACTGTCAATTTTCTGGCCAGTGGGAAGGAGTGGTATGGCGAAGAATTTACCAATGCACCCGGCAAGTTGCTGACAAGGGATTTTTCATTTACGGTTCCGGGTATGGTAACAGGTACGCCTTTGCAATTGAAAAGCCAGGTTGTATCCCGTTCTGTGGGAGCACCCAGCCGGTTTGATATAATAGTAAATACACAACCGGTCGCACAGTTCTCTGTACCCGCTACCGGCAGTGGTGTGTATGATGTATTTGCGAGGGAGGTTTCAGGTATGGGTGTTACAAACACAACAACCGGTAATATCCGCATTACCTTTACGTATATACCCGGAAGCTTTAATGCACAGGGATGGCTCAACCGGTTTGAACTATCCGGCAGAAGGGACTTGTCATTAAATAGCGTAAATCAGTTACTCTTTCGCGACTGGGCAAGTGTAGGGCCCAATAACAATGGTGAATTTATTATTAGTACTGCTACAGCCGCCACCAAATCCTGGGATATAACTGATCCAACAAACCCTGTTGAAATGGCCGGCAGTTTCTCAGCAGGTTCATTCCGGTTTATAAATAGTTGTGCACGGCTCAGGGAATATGTGGCATTTAATGGGGTGTCATTCCTTGTGCCAACTGCCGAAGGAAGGGTCAATAACCAGGACTTGCATAATACTTCTCCGGCAGATTTTATTATTCTGACAGATCCATCATTACTTGGGCAGGCAAACCGGGTGGCCGAACTGCACAGGCAAAGGCATGCCATGCGTGTAACCGTGGTAACCACTGACCAGGTATACAATGAATTTGCCTCCGGCGCACCCGACCCGGTGGCCATCCGGGATTTTATAAAAATGTACCACGATAAATACGGGACAATGCAAGCTGATAAGCTTAAGTACCTTTTGCTCTTTGGGGATGCATCTTATGATTATAAAAACAGGATAGCTGGCAATACTAACCTCGTCCCTGCATGGCAAAATGAGTTTTCGCTCGATCCTTTGTCTACCTATGCTTCAGACGATTTTTTTGGTTTTTTAGATGATAATGAAGATATCAATTCGGGTGTGATCACTAACCTGCTGGATATTGGTATTGGCCGTGTGCCGGCAAAGAATGAAACAGAAGCGAAAAATTTTACTGATAAAGTTGAAGCCTACCTGTCTGCACAAAGCCTTGGTCCCTGGCGAAATAATATTAGTCTCATTGCAGACGATGAAGACAATAATCTGCACCTGCAGGATGCTGAATTATTTTCTGCCACGGTAAGCGCAACAGCACCCCTGCTCAACCAGCAAAAAATATACATGGATGCCTACCGGCAGGTCACTGTTGCTTCTGGCAGCAGCTATCCGCAGGCAAATGAAGCCAGTAATAATGCGGTATATAAAGGAACGCTTATCTGGAATTATAATGGCCACGGGGGCTTTACCAGGCTGGCTGAAGAAAACATACTTGATCAGTCAATTGTAAACGGCTTCGACAATCCTGCCAGGCTGCCTTTATTTATTACGGCTACCTGCGATTTTGCACCTTACGATAATCCTCAAATCAATTCCCTTGGTGAGAATATTTTATTGCGACCCAAAACAGGCGCCATAGCACTGATGACAACCACACGTCTTGTATTTGCGTTCAGCAACCGCGTGATGAATAATAATTATCTCCAGCTGGCTTTACAACCTACGGTTAACGGACAATACAAAACACTTGGAGATGCAGTACGGGAAGCCAAGAATTTTACCTATCAAAACTCAGCCGATATTACCAATAACAGGAAGTTCACCTTATTGGGCGATCCGGCACTTACACTGGCGTTCCCGTCCATGATAGCGTCTGCCACAAGAGTGAACGGAATTGCTATAGCAACTGCTGATACGTTGTCGGCAACAGAGAATGTACTGATAGAGGGCGAAGTAACAGACAGGCAGGGCAATCTTCTCAGCAATTTCAGCGGGAATGTTTATCCGGTGGTTTTTGATAAACCGCAACCAATAACTACGCTGGCAAATGACCCCGGAAGTGCAGTGGCCAGTTTTCCGGTACAACGAAATATATTATTTAGTGGTAAATCAACCGTAACCGCAGGACGGTTTGCATTCGGTTTCAAAGTGCCCAGGGATATAAATTACCAGTTTGGCAAAGGCAAAATAAGCCTGTATGCCGAAAACGGAGTAATGGATGCCGCAGGTTACACGGATAATATTGTAATCGGGGGTGCGGGCAGTACCGCTGTGACTGACCAGGAGGGCCCGGTTATAAAGGGGTATCTCAACGATGAATTATTTGTAAATGGCGGCACCACCAACCAGCAGCCGGTGCTTCTTGTCAAATTAGCCGATTCGTCAGGTATTAATACAACCAGTACCGGGATAGGCCATGATATAGTGGCGACATTGGACAATAATAATAACACCTATTTTATACTGAATGATTTTTATGAATCGGAACTTAACAGTTACCAGCGGGGTGTGGTACGATTCAGGCTGCCGGTACTGGCGCCGGGCCCGCATACATTGCACCTGAAGGCCTGGGATGTATTGAACAATTCATCGGAAACCGTGCTTGATTTTATAGTGGCCGATGACCAGGACCTGTCGATAAGCCATGTATTAAACTATCCAAACCCGTTTACGACAAAGACCATGTTCTGGTTTGAACATAATAAACCGGGCTTACCGCTGGAAGTGCAGATACAAATAATGACAGTATCGGGCCGGACGGTAAAAAATATAAAGGAGGAGGTAGTAACGGCCGGCAACCGGTCAGCCTCCATCAGCTGGGATGGCAGGGATGATTATGGCGACAAGGTGGGCAGGGGGGTATACATATACAGATTACGGGTAAGGCAGGGCGGAAAAAAATACCACGAAGTGGTAGAAAAACTGGTGATATTATAGGCCGTAAAGACAGGCTGAGCGGGGTGAAAAGAAAAAAAATTATTTTTTACAATAAAAATTAAAAAAAAGCGTTTTTTCCCCAAATTTGCAACTCGGCTTTGGATTAATGGCAAAATCGTCCGTTTCCAAGAAAAAACTAACAGGGCTGAAGGGGACTTTATAAAATTTCCTATTTTAGTTTTGTATTTGTTCAAAAGCCATATATTTACACCATTATTAAAAACTTTCTAATGAGACCAACTGCTTTAAAACTAACTGCCGGAATCCTGCTTTTCTGTGGTTTAACAACTACTGTAAATGCACAAATTGATCAGGAAAACAGAACAGTTACTTCAGCTGTTCCTATGCTGCGTATATCACCAGATGCCCGTTCGGGCGGTATGGGCGAACTTGGCATTGCCACTTCTGCCGATGCTTATTCTGGATTTTTCAACGCAGGTAAAATTGTATTTAATCAATCAAGAGGTGGCATAGGTGCTACTTATACTCCATGGTTGAAAGACCTCGTAAACGACGTTTACCTGGCTACTGTATCCGGATATTTCAAATTTGATGACAACCAGGCTATCGGCGGTTCTGTTCGCTATTTCAGCCTTGGTAACATTGATTTCACTGATATCAATGGTAACACATTTGCAAACTATCGTCCAAGAGAATTTGCAGTTGACCTTCAGTATTCTCGTAAGCTCGGCACTAAAAACGGTGTTGGTATCGCTTTAAAATACATCAACTCTAACCTGGCTGGTGGTACTACACAAGGTGGTACTTCTTACAAAGCTGGTAACTCAGTAGCTGCTGATCTGGCTTACTACCACAATGGTGTTGGCACAAGCGGTAGCGGCTGGTCATGGGGTGCTGTATTATCTAACCTCGGTTCTAAAGTAGCTTATACTGACAATGCTGATGCGAAAGATTTCATCCCTGCTAACCTTGGCCTGGGTGCTAACTACTCTAAGCAATTCAACGCTACTAACAAATTATCATTAGGTCTTGAACTGAACAAACTGTTAGTTCCAACTCCTCCAGATCCAACAGATCCTGACTACAGCAACCAAATTTCTGAGTACAGGAAGAAAAGCGTAATCGGTAGCTGGTTCAGCTCACTGGGCGATGCTCCTGATGGATTCAGCGAAGAAATCAAAGAATTCCAGGTAGGTCTGGGTGGTGAATACACTTACAACAACCAGTTCTCTCTGCGTGCAGGTTACTTCTACGAGAACAAAAACAAAGGTAACCGTCGTTATGCTACTGCAGGTCTGGGTGTTAAATACAACCTGTTCAACTTCAATTTCGCTTACCTCGTTCCTACAGGTGCTGGTGTTAGCCGCAACCCGCTGTCTAATACACTTCGCTTCTCTGTAATCTTCGATTTCGGAAATGGTGGTGAAAAACCTAAAGCAGATAAATAAGCTAATAGCTTAAATATATAAGAGTGCCCTCCACACCGGAGGGCATTTTCTTTTAAGACAGCCTCACCGTCTTTTACAGATATTTGCAAAACAAACAAACAGTACATGTCATTCAGAATAGGCTCAGGAGTTGATTTTCACCAACTGGCGACCGGCAGGCCACTTTGGATAGGTGGTGTGCAGATACCCCATTATAAAGGCGCCGTAGGCCACAGCGATGCCGATGTACTGCTGCATGCAATTTGTGATGCTATGTTTGGGGCACTGGCCCTGGGCGATATTGGCAAACACTTTCCAGATACAGATATGGCATATAAAGGCATTGACAGTAAAATATTGCTTGCCAAAACCGCAGCTATCATTCATGAGAAGGGCTATAGCGTGGTAAACCTGGATACAACACTATGTCTTGAATTGCCTAAGATAAAACC
>CAYLRV010000041.1:0-43275 GCA_964386395.1 uncultured Chitinophaga sp. | reverse complement strand
GATGCAAAAACCAGTGCTGCTTTACTTGAACAACTCGTTGCAGGTATTGAAAAAATTCTGGTAACAAATAAGACAGAAAATCACCACGCTTATCTCGACAAGATTACAGCCAATGGTTATGCTATTGCCGCGGATTACTTTACTGCACCCGTAACTGCAGATGAGTTCAATGCTATTAAGCAAGCTATCAACCTGCAGGTAATCCAACTCATGGAAGATTTACAAATATCCATTGCCGGTCCTGCTGATAGCCGGCCTAAGCCTCCTGCGCCATAATCATATATTCCTTCACCACATTGCGGTACACGAATCCACGCTTTCGGTGATTGCCGGGCATTCATTGCTTTTACATTTTTGCGTTATCAAACAATAACAACAATTCCTGCCGCTGCAGGTAATCATTAACCTTAAAATTGATAACATGAAAAAGTTTCGTACCGGAATTTCAGCCCTGCTTATACTTGCTACCGCTGTATCCTGCAACAAAGAAAAAACTGAAGACCCCGCTGTTCAAAAGGGAACTGTATTCAGTGCCTATGGCGACAGTACTGCTATCTCAGCTAAACTGGCTGAATTCCGTACACAGTTAGGCAGTACATTGAACAGTGCTCCCGGTGCCGCGGGTGGCAGAAGGGAAATAAACTGGGATGCTGTACCTGCCAGTTTTACCAACAACAATAACTTCCCGCTTGACTTTTTTGGCCAATCCGATCCCACCCTGCCCAATGGCCGTAAAAGAGGTTTTATCATTGAAAATAATTCCTCCTCTTTCCGGGTAGACAGCACGGGTTTCGCAGATATTGTTTCCTCTTACGGTTCGCAGTTTCAGAATTTCAGCCCAAAGCGTTTGTTCATGAGCGTTGGCAGCAACGAAACAGTTGCGGTATTTAGCGTACCCGGCACCACTACACAGGCTTCAATAAAGGGTTTCGGCGTTATTTTCTCAGACGTGGATAATGCCAACAGTACAATGATTGAGTTCTTCAATGGCGTAGAATCCCTCGGCGTTTATAAAGCACCGGCCTCAGGCCAGGCCGCTAAAGGGTTTTCTTTTCTGGGTGTTTATTTTCCCAATGATAAAGTGACAAAAGTGAAAATAACCAGCGGCCACAGCACATTAGCGGCCGGTACCGCTGATATCAGTTCCGGGGGCACAGTTGATGTGGTAACGATGGATGACTTCCTTTACGATGAGCCACAGGCAATTCAATAGTTTAGCGGGTTTTGGACATATAAGGGCCGGCAATACTTGACCGGCCCTTTTTGCATCCCCACATTCGGGGATTGTACAGCAATGATTAAAGTTCCATTTTTGCTTCTATGAAATTATTAACCATTGCAGGAGCCTTATCCCTTTTCATAACAGCCGGGTGCAATAAGGAAAAACAGCAGCCTGTAAACGCTGTTGTTTTTTCTGCCTCCGGTGACATACAGCCCAAGCTGAATGAATTCCGCAACCAGTTGGGTGTATTAAATACTACCACAGGACAAACTACCGGCAGAAGGGAGATAAACTGGGATGGCGTTCCTGACTCGCTGATGGGGCTGCGTATGCCCAATGATTTTTTCAATCCTCTGGGCGCTGATGCACCAGTGGGGCGGCAGCGTGGTTTATTATATACAGGAACGGGTAATGCGGTGGTGAGCAAAACGAATTTTGCCGATATCAATACATTGGCTGCACCGGAGTTTGCATCTTTCAGCGGTACCAAAACATTTGCCGTAACGAATAGCAACTTATGGCCTGTAGAGTTTGCCATAGCGGGTACCAGCACAGCTGCTTCCGTAAAAGGATTTGGTCTGGTTGCTTCGGATGTAGATAAAGCCGGCGCTGCCTTTATTGAATTTTTTGAAGACAGCAAGAGCCTCGGCAAATTTTATATCCCTGTGCACGATAATACCAGCAGCTTTTCATTTATCGGTGTCTATTTTCCTGATAGCAGGATTACGCAAGTAAAAGTGGGACATGAAGGGATGCTTGCTTCAGGTGAAAAAGACATTACACAAGGCGGTATAAACGACTTAATAATCCTGGACGATTTCATATACAGTGAGCCTGCAGCCAATTGAGCTGTTTCATAAGTGGATAAAGCCGGTTTGTTTCTATAAACCGGCTTTTGTTTGTTTCGGCTAACTTTATAGCAGTGTATGACCTCATTATCCAAAAGCATAACAACTGTCTTTTTTCTTCTTATTAGCTGCTGCTGCATTGCTCAGCAGCCCAACCTCTATTTTAAAAAGATTACGGTACAAAATGGATTATCGAACAATAAGGTCAACTGTTTATTACAGGATAAGCGTGGCTTTATCTGGATTGGCACCGATGACGGCCTGAACCGGTATGATGGAAACAATTTCCTGATCTTCAGAAGCCAGCCTGAAAAAAGAGAGGGGTTATCCGGGAATATTATAACTGCGCTGCTGGAAGATGAAAAAGAAATACTCTGGATTGCCACCGGCGACGGAGGCCTTACCCGCTACGATTACCGCATGCCGGGCGATAAACAGTTTAAACAATTCAGGAACAACCCGGCTGATAAATCTTCGATACCTGTCAATATCATTAATGCCATTGTACAGGACAAAGGAGGTTACCTGTGGCTGGCCACCAGTGGTAAAAGGGCTTTTCGTTTTAATAAGCAAACGGAAAAATTCGATGCACCGGTAGGTAAAGGCACCACTACTGCAGTGGCACTTTGCGTGGATAATGAAAATAAAGTATGGGTAGGCAGGCAGGGTGGTGGCTTATTAAAGATCAATACAAGCAATCTTTCTTATGAGTATGATGCACGATATGATAATCTGTATGCGAAATTGCCGCATGTAGTGGTCACATCCCTGTTCAGGGATAGTGATGATGATATATGGTACGGTTCATGGGATAAAATACTTTACCGTTATAATTGGCATAAGAAAAAGGAAGAAGAATACCAGCGCATAACGGGTAACAGTTTTACCAACGATGAGATTTACGGCTTCGCAGAAGATAATGCAAAACGGATATGGATGGCAGGCCGTTTTAATGGTCTGCATGTGTTTGATAAAAGACAAAACCTGTTTTATAATTATCTCTCCGATCCTGCAATAGAAGGTACTATTGCTGATAATGATGTGAACTGTGTATATGTGGATCGGAATGACAATCTCTGGGTAGGCACAAATAAAGGACTTAGCAGCAGCAGCCTGAGACAGCAATTCACGCAGTTATTCCTCCCCGGCACCAGCAGTCCGCTAACGATTTATGATTTTTACCGTGATAATAATAAAACTTTATGGATTGGCACAGGCAATGGTATTTATTCGCAAAGGCAAAATGAAGCGGTTGCACAACATATGCCTTTAGTATATAAGAATGAAAAACTGGCCGTTACAAAATTTTTCAAAGATGCCGATGGTACGATGTATTTCGGCACCAACTATTCACTATTTCAATACAACCCGGCCAGTCATACAATAGCGCCGCTTGCTGATGCTGCGAATGACAGGGTAATGGGTAAAATTATTGAATCAAGGATCGTTTCACTTATCCGTGATACTATTGATAATCACCCGGTACTGATTACATCCCCATATGGGCATTTTCTCGCTTATTATGATCTGATCGATAAGAAATGGATTAGCCGCCTGGATAGTAGCCGGAAAATTGTTTCGGCTTTTAATCTCACAGACAACCTCATACGCAAATTTTACCGCGGCAGCGATGGAAAAATATGGGTGGCTATGAGCAAAGAAGGCCTGGGTGCCTGGGATAAAAAGCCACAGCCCTTTATGCGCTACTTCAAAAATAAACCGGGTGATGCAGCTTCACTTACCAGTAACCAGGTGTATGATATAGCCGATGCAGGCAAGGGTGATCTTTGGGTCAGTACCTATGGTGGCGGCCTTCATTTATTTAATACAAAAACAAACCGCTTCAAACATATTACGTCGTCCTCCAACCTGCTGGAAGGGCTTTGCACGGATGACAGTGGTACGGTATGGATGATTGGCAGCGGCAACCTGCACAGCTACAACCCAGCGGCTGACATTTATACATCGTATGAATTGCCGGACATAGAACGCTCCGGTGGCGTAAGCGGCTATATATATAAGGATGATGAGGGAATGATGTATATAGGCGGCAGCCGCTATTATATCCGTTTTAATCCGGCCGAGATAAAAAAAGAAAGGGGTGAACCTGAAGTCATTCTTACAGATTTCAAAGTATTTAATAAATCATTCAGCCACCTGTTATTTAATAACGGGGTACGGCTGAAATACAACCAGAATTTTTTTACCATTGAATTTGCTGCACCGCATTTTTCCGGCAGTGAAAAAATGTATTATAGTTATATGCTCGAAGGCGTGGATAAAGACTGGGTGGATGCCGGCACCCGTAACTTCGCCAGTTATCCCAATACGGGAGCGGGTAATTTTGTTTTTAAAGTACGGGCTTCACCCGAAAGCGGTAAATGGGGTAATAAGATTACGACTATTCGTATAAAAGTAGTGCCCCCATTCTGGAAGACCTGGTGGTTTTATACATTGCTGTCCTTGATTATTGCCGCGTCCGTCTATGCATTATACCGCTACCGGGTAAACGAACTGTTGAAACGGCAGGCTATCCGGAATAAAATTGCACAGGACCTTCATGATAATGTTGGCTCCACACTGAGTAGTATATCGGTATACAGCCAGGTGGCACAGATACAGGGAGAACAGGGCAATAAAGAACAACTGAATGAAGTACTGGACAAAATAAGCACCACATCCAATACCATGATTTCTGAGATGAACGATATAGTGTGGGCCATCAACCCGGCAAATGATAACATGGAAAAGATTATTCGGCGTATGGAATCTTTTGCACGGCCGTTGCTGGCTGCCCGCAATATGCAATTTGACTTTGCCTGTACCGATGATGCATTAAAGCTGAACCTGGATATGGAAAAAAGGAAAAACTTTTTCCTGGTGTTTAAAGAAGCCGTGAACAACGCTATTAAGTACAGTGGCGCATCTTCTTTAACGGTTGATATTGCTGTACAAAATAGCCAGCTCCGGCTGTTTGTGCAGGACAATGGAATCGGCTTTAACCAGGAAGCAGAACTGGCCGGCAGCAATACAACACTTGGTGGTAACGGCCTGCGCAATATGCAGGCAAGGGCAAAAGAGCTGAAAGGCGACCTGCGTATAAAAAGTGAGCCGGGCAAGGGCACTAAAATACAGCTGGCCATTCCCCTTTAGCCTCCCCACTTTGAGGTATTTTTTTGACCGGAGGTTTTTTCCATTTTTGAACTAATTTACAAGACAATGAGTGTACGAATTGCCCTTTTTGACGACAATAAAAACATCCGTGACAGTATCACCATGCTGTTGCGCACGGATAAAGATTTTGAAGTAGTTGGTTCTTTTGCGCATGTACTGGATTGCGTAAGCGATGTAAAAAGCTGCAGGCCAGATGTTATCCTGATGGATATTGAAATGCCGGGTATGACCGGTATTGAGGCTGTAAGGACCATTAAGAAAGAATATCCCGAGATACTGGTAATGATGCAGACCGTTTTTGAAGATGATGACCGGGTGTTTGATTCCATCTGCGCAGGCGCCTCTGGTTATATCCTCAAAAATTTCCTGAATACCCGCTTAATTGATTCGATAAAAGAACTGCAATTTGGCGGCAGCCCCATGAGCCCTTCCATTGCCCGTAAAGTAATGATGAAGATGCAGCAGGTGGCCGAACATATGCGGCCCGCTGAAACGCCCGATTATCAATTAACACCAAGAGAAAAAGAAGTACTGGCCTGCGTGGTAAACGGGCTTAGTTACAAGATGGTAGCCGATGCTTTATTCATCAGCTATGAAACAGTACGTACCCATATCAAAAAAATTTACGAGAAGCTACATGTGGCCTCACTAACAGAGCTGGTACATAAAACGATGAAGGAAAGAATCGTTTAGACTTTCGTGGATTTATTTCTTCGTCAATATCTCGCCGAGTTCCTTATCAAATACACCATACTTACCATACTCCACCACACGGCCCAGCTCTTTGCCATTTTTCATCACCATAATGGTAGGCACGTTGGTAATATTTAATGCATCGGTAAGATGGCTATATGTTTTCTTATTGCGATCCACACCGATAAGTGTAATGCGATCATTGGAGAAACCAGCTGCTTCTGTCAAAGAGAAAAGCTTGGGGATGATAAACTGTGAATCTTCGCACCAGGTTCCCATAAACACTAATAACTGTAAAGAGTCTTTACCGGCCTGCAGTCCTTCCAGCGCCATGGGGTTAGGCTTATAACCGTTAAGGTTCATTGCATACCATTTAAAGCTGGTATCGGCCTGGAGTATTTCTTTTGAAATAGTACCCTTATACGATTTCTCGTTAGGCCGCTCTGTCAATACTTCATACGCATGCTGTGCAGAAGCAACAGCCGAAACAAATAATAAAACAATAAGTGGTGTAAATCTCTTCATACATCAAAAATAACGTGGCAAATGTAAAAGCTTGCCCGACATCAATTATTTGTTTATAAATGCTTGGCGGGCGGGCAGGCAATAGATGAAAAGGGAGGTGTTAAAGTTGCAAGTCAGTACTCAGTAGGCAGTCGACAGTTTGCAGTGGGCAGTACGGCCCAAACTGACAGTCGGTTTCCCATGTAGTAATACGTTTGTATCAGCCTGAAACGCAACTGCTGACTGGCGACTGCGAGCTGCCGACTGCTACAAATTAGCCTTCATTTCCAGCAGAAACCCCTTGATTCTCTGCAAAGCTTGAATGGCCTCAAAACGTTCTTCCGCTTTCTTATTCTTCTTTAAATAGTCTTTTGCTCCTTCTATGGTAAATTTCCGGCGGCGCAGCAGGTCATAGATCATCACCAGATTTTTAATATCCACCGGACGGAAATGACGGTCACCTTTCCTGTTTTTACGCGGCTGCAATATATCAAACTCTGTTTCCCAGTAGCGGATCAGAGATTGCTTTTCCCTGAACATGGTTGCCACTTCGCCAATTGAATAATATTGCCGTTTAAACAAATCCTCATCTGCAGGAATATCCACCAGGTCGCTGGCCAATGATGCATCTTTTAATGAGCGGCGCCCACGCTTACCCGGTGCGGATGCTGCTGGCTTTGCTATTTTTTCCTGTTGTACAGCCACAGGCTCTTCCACAACATTCTCCACCACTTCTTCAACAGGCACCAATACCTTCGCCGGCAAGGGCTCTTCCACAGCGCCAAAATCGAATGTTATTTGCGAAAGCTGTTTCTTCATCCATGTAAAGGTACGCTGCCCCTTATATCAAAAGACCATTATGTATGAGTGTGGAAAATTTAAGGTGCTATTATTACCTATTCACTATTTTCTCTTCACTATCATCTATTCACTAATCCAGGCTCTGTGTGCTCGCAGCTGCTTTCTTTAGCAAAAGGTCGTACTGTTCAGGCGTAAGATCATTGTAGAAGAAGTAAATAGGATCAACCTTTTCTCCGTTCTTGTGTACTTCATAGTGGCAATGGGGGCCGGTACTTTTTCCGGTACTGCCCACCCAGCCTATCACCTCCCCACGTTTCACCACTTGTCCGCCCCGCACTTTTACCCGTACCATATGGCCATACAGGGTTTCATAACCATAGCCATGATTAATGATAACATGGTTGCCATAACCATTTCCGGTGCTGCCCGCCGTAGTTACAGTACCATCAGCAGTAGCATAAATAGGTGTTCCCTGCGGTGCTGAAAAATCGAGGCCGTAGTGAAACTTTACCGTCTTATAAACAGGGTCAATGCGGCTGCCAAAACCAGAGGCAATCCTGTTCAGATCTTTGTTAGACACCGGCTGTATTGCTGGTGTTCTGGATAATAACTGCTCTTTGTTCTTTACCAGCTCTTCTACTTCCTCGTATGATTTGTTTTGAGAGGCAATCCGGCTCTTCAGGTTTTCCAGTGTTTGTTTAATAGAAGCGGCCAGCTGGTGGTCTTTAATCTTACCCACTTTAGCTATTTCCTGTTGTTGTTCCAGTTCCTTTGCACGGGCACTATCCGGGATAGGGTTAGCTTCAAAAATGGCCCGGTACACATTATTGTCGCGATTTTCCAGTTCTTTCATCTGGTTCTGCATCGATCCAATTTCTTTCTCTATTTCCTTATAATCTGCACGAAGTGCTTTATACTGCTGCTCTATTTGTTTCTCTTTTGGAGAGCCAATAAACTGGAAAGCGATATAGGCGATAAGGGAAGCGGTAACCAGGGAGGCGGCGATAAAACCAAAAATACGCAGCAACCTTACCCGCAGGGGTGTCTCCAGTTTCTCATAACGGAGGGTATTGGTATTATAGTAGTATTTGATTTTTTTCATCAGCCAAGCCCTAACCCTGCCTTTTCTCAATGCGGGTTGAATAATTTACCTTTGTCGCCCTTTTGGGGGTTGACAAATATAGCCTCTAAAACAGCAAAAATCAACCCAAGTTATCAAATTGATTATTAATGCTTAAGCCAGAAAATATAAAGATTTTGCCAGCTTCAGTGCTACTATCATCACCTGTTGCGTCGCACTCTTTATCTTTCTGTCCGCTATTCACTTTTCACCACTTACTACTCACTATATGACCAGCGCAGCAATCAGACAGGCTTTTTTAGATTTTTTTCGCAGCAAGGGACATGAGATTGTACCCTCAGCCCCCATCGTGGTAAAGAACGACCCTACCCTGATGTTTACTAATGCGGGCATGAACCAGTTTAAAGATTATTTCCTGGGCAATAAAACGGCCCCTTTCAAAAGGGCTGCCGACACACAAAAATGCCTGCGGGTAAGTGGTAAACACAACGACCTGGAAGAAGTGGGCGTTGACACTTATCACCATACGATGTTTGAAATGCTGGGCAACTGGAGCTTTGGTGACTACTTTAAGGATGAAGCTATTGAATGGAGCTGGGAACTGCTGACTGAGGTGTACAAGATACCAAAAGACCGGCTATACGCCACCGTTTTTGAAGGTGATGCAAAGGAAGGCCTGCCAGCTTCCACCATTGCACTTGCTAAATGGAGAAAACTACTGCCGCAAGATCACATCGTATACGGCAATAAGAAAGATAATTTTTGGGAAATGGGTGATACAGGGCCTTGCGGACCCTGTAGTGAAATACATGTGGACTGTCGCCCTGATGATGAAAGAAAGCAGGTGCCGGGCCATACGCTGGTTAACCAGGACCATCCGCAGGTTATTGAAATCTGGAACAACGTATTCATACAGTTCAACCGGGTATGGGCTGACAAAAAAGCATTTGATGCATGGGTTAATGAAAACCCGGCTGCATCCAAAGAAGAAAAGGCTGTCATGGTCAGCAAGTTTACAAAACTGGAACCATTACCGGCCACCCATGTGGATACCGGTATGGGTTTGGAAAGGTTAGTACGGGTATTGCAGGGCAAAACATCCAATTATGACACGGATATCTTTACCGGCACTATTGCTGAAACAGAAAAAATTACTGGCAGGAAATATGATTACAGCGACAGCAAAGAAGCGGTTGCCTTCCGGGTATTGGCCGATCATATCCGTGCTATCTCATTTACCATCGCGGATGGACAGCTGCCTTCCAATACCGGAGCGGGCTATGTTATCAGACGAATTTTACGGAGAGCCGTGCGGTATTATTTCTCCTACCTCGGTTATAAACAACCACTACTGACGCAATTAGTCCCGGTGCTGGCAAAGCAGTTTGAAATGGTCTTCCCCGAACTGCAATTACAGGTTGATTTTGTAAGTAAAGTAGTGCGTGAAGAGGAAGAGGCATTTTTGCGGACATTAGATAAGGGATTAAAAAGAGTGGATGACCTTATTGCAAAAGGAGAAATTTCAGGCAAAGATTCATTCGAACTGTATGACACATACGGGTTTCCCTTCGATCTTACACAGCTGATCGCTTCGGAAAACAAACTACGTGTGGATGAAGAAGGGTTCAAAGCAGAAATGCAGCAGCAAAAAGATCGCAGCCGTGCTGCCACAGCTGTTGATGCAGAAGACTGGGTGGAATTAAAAACAGGTAGCAACAAATTTGTCGGCTACGATTCGTTGGAAGCAAAAACCGAAATACTCAAATACCGTAAAGTAAAAGCAAAGGGTAAAGAACTGTACCAGCTGGTATTAGAAACAACCCCGTTCTATGCCGAAAGCGGCGGACAGGTCGGCGATCGCGGCACACTCATTATTCACAACTCACCAGTCACGGTAGTTGATACCAGGAAGGACAATGACCTGATTATTCACTTCACAGAAACGATCCCTGCTGAATTATCAGGAGAGGTGGTGGCAACAGTAGATGCATCAAAAAGAAAAAATACCGAACTGCACCACTCGGCAACACACCTGCTTCACGCTGCATTGCGCAAAGTATTAGGCACGCATGTGGCACAAAAAGGATCGCTGGTGAATGAAGAAGGGCTGCGCTTCGACTTCTCTCATTTTGCAAAAATGACTACGGAAGAAATGACTGCGGTAGAAACGATCGTAAATGAAAAAATACGGGAGAATGTACCGGTGGTGATCAAGGAAATGAAAAAAGATGAAGCAGTGGCCCTTGGTGCAATGGCCCTGTTCGGTGAAAAATATGGCGATGTGGTGCGGGTGGTTATTATCGATCCCAATTACTCCGTAGAGTTATGCGGTGGTACCCATGTTGGCGCCACAGGTGAGTTGGGTGTATTCAGGCTCACGAGCGAAGGTGCTGTGGCTGCAGGTGTACGGAGGGTAGAGGCTCTTTGTGGCAAAGAGGCTGAAGCATATATAAATAACCAGGCAGCATTAATCAATGCCATTCGTGAGCAGCTTAAAAATCCGAAGGATATTCAGAAAGCAGTAGAAAACCTGCAAACCGAAAATGCTGAGTTAAAGAAGCAACTTGACATGCTGGAGGCAAGGCAATTGGTGGGCATCCGGAATGAGCTATTGCAAAAAGATGAAATCATCAATGGCGTTACGTTTATTGCAGATATTGTAGAAGTGAGTAATGCAGATGCTTTAAAGAAAATAAGTCTCGATTTAAAGAACCAGTTGAACGACTATGTGGTTGTGCTGGGTGCTAATATTGGCGGTAAGCCTTTTATGTCCGTGGGTATTGCTGATACGGTGGTGGCAGCTAAGGGACTGGATGCTGGCAAAATCATTAAGGAACATATTGCGCCACTTATAAAGGGGGGTGGCGGTGGTCAGAAAACTCTAGCTACTGCAGGTGGCCAGGATATAACCGGGTTGAAGCAGGCTATAGAAAAGGTAAAAGGCCTGTTGTAGACGATCAGGATGTGAATGGCATATCACCGTCTTCGTCCAGCATTTTGGCTTTTTCCGATTTTAGTTTTTTGTTATCTCTATAGATGTAGATGCACCAGGCTATTACAGCCGTGCAGATAACGAATACGAGTATTGCCAGAACAGAGCTCATACAGGAATAAGGGATAATGGTAACTTACTAATTGATAATGCTTCAAAAATCTGGCTTTTTATAATATGTTCATATACCCTTTTTCTGTTAGTAAAAGTACTCGAACAGCCAACCCATGATTATTGTTATCGAAACAGCCCGCCTGCTTCTTCGCCAATTCACCCCAGATTATGGCAGACTGATATACGAACTAAACAGTGACCCGGATGTAACTGCTTTTACGGGTGATCCGGTAAGGGATTGGGAACACGGGCAACAAGTATTGGAAAACAGCATTTTACCTCAATATGCCCTCTACAATCACGGCCGGTGGGCAGTGCATAAAAAAGAGGACCTGTCCTTTATTGGCTGGTCTGGCCTTAAAACCCGGCCAGAAAGGGACAATGAGATAGACCTGGGGTACCGGTATAGTAAAGAAAGCTGGGGCCAGGGCTTTGCTACCGAAGCTGCATACGCCTGCCTGCAATATGGTTTTGAAAAACTACATCTCCCCCGTATCGTTGGCAGGGCCATGCCGGGCAACCTGGCATCCATCAGGGTATTAGAAAAAATAGGCATGAAATACCTGTACGACGAAATTGTGGACGAGCATCCGGCCCGCACCTATGAAGCCATTAACCCGCTGATAAGCTAAAAATACCTCTAAACCTTTCCATGTTTTTTAACATTTCCGAAATGTTTCGTATTTCAGGATTACTCCCTATATTTGACTACGAAACTCAACGTAGTTAATTAAAAACACTTATAGTCATGCAACAATCAATTTTTAAAACAGCAGTAATCGCAGCCGCTTTAGCAGCCCCGCTATCGCTTTTGGCGCAGCCAGATGATGGAGTTAAAGAGAAGGTAAAGAAAGATGTACGGGTAGTAACTGTAACCACTAACAGCAACAAAGATGAAAAAGTAGTGGTGGAAGTAATGGGTGATAAAGTAACCGTAAATGGTAAGCCAGTTGAAGAGTATAAAGATGGTGATGTAAAAGTGCGGGTGCACAAAATAAAGGATGCAGAATCGCTTGCCTTCTCACATGGCAATGGCAATATGTGGAGTTTTAATGGTGATGCCGCCGGTGGAACCAGGTACAAGATTGATGATAACAGAGCTATGCTGGGTGTTAGTACAGAGAAAAATGATAAAGGCGCTAAGATTAATGATGTAACCAAAGAAAGCGCAGCGGAAAAAATGGGCCTGAAAGAAGATGATATCATTACGAAAATCAATGATAGTAAAATTGAAAGCCCGGATGATCTGTCGGCCGCTATCAAAAAAGCTAAACCCGGCGATAAAGTAAATGTTACGTACTTACGTGACGGTAAAGAAAATAAAGCGAGTGGTGAGCTGACTAAGTGGAAAGGTGCTGATTTTTTTAGTACCGCACCTGTCCAGGGCTTCAACCTGAATATGGATCAATTTAAAGAGTTCGAAGGATCATTTCCCCGCGTACTTACTACGCCAAGGGTGCAGGGCTTTGCTTGGTCGGGTGGTGGCCCTAAACTGGGCCTTTCTGTACAGGATACAGATGATGGTAAAGGTGTGAAAGTAATTGAGGTGGATGACGAAAGCAATGCAGCGAAAGCAGGAATGAAAAAAGACGATGTAATCACACATGTAGACGATAAAGCCGTAAACAATGTTGACGAAATTTCAAAAACCCTGAGAGAAAAAAGGGAAAGCGGAAGTGTTCGTTTACAGGTAGACAGGGCTGGTAAACGCCAAAATATAGAAGTAAAGATTCCCAAGCGTATTAAGACCGCTGATCTTTAAGCCAAAAAAGAAAGAAGACACCTTATGATAAGGTGTCTTCTTTCTTTTTTTGAAACCCCGGCCTGCCGGGGTTTTTGCATTTACTGCCTGCCACCGCTTACCCTTTTACCTGTACCCTCTCCCTCAAATAAGTTACTTTTGCACTCCCTTATGGCAGATCCCGGTAAATATGAAATTGTAGTTGGGCTGGAAGTGCATGCCCAACTGCTCACCAACAGTAAACTTTTCTGTGGCGACAGTATTGCGTATGGCGCAGCGCCCAATACACAGGTCAGTCCGATTACTCTCGGCCACCCCGGCACATTGCCTAAAATGAATAAGCAGGCTGTTGAACATGCTGTAAAAATGGGACTGGCCTGCCATTGTGAGATAGAGCAGTACAACTATTTTGCCCGGAAGAATTACTTCTACCCTGATCTGCCGAAAGGTTACCAGGTATCGCAACACACTACGCCTATTTGTAAAAATGGCTTTGTTACCATCAAAACAAGTGAAGGCGAAAAGAACATCCGGCTGAACCGTATACATATGGAAGAAGATGCGGGTAAAAGTATACATGATGCGGAAGAATATAATACGTGTGTGGATTACAACCGCGCAGGCACACCGCTGATAGAAATAGTAACCGAGCCGGATATCCGCAGCAGCGATGAGGCTTTTGCCTATGTAACAGAAATAAGAAAAACAGTTCGCTACCTTGGCGTATGCGATGGCAATATGGAAGAAGGCAGCCTGCGTTGCGATGCGAATATCTCTGTACGCCTGAAAGGTGATACAAACCTGGGCACAAAAGTGGAGGTTAAAAACCTCAACTCTATCCGGAACGTAAAGCGGGCCATTGATGCAGAAGCCATCCGGCTAATCGCATTGCTTGAAAGCGGCGGTACGGTATTGCAGCAAACAAGGGGCTTCGATGCCAACAGCGGTACTACGTATGCCATACGTGATAAAGAAGATGCAGATGATTACCGCTACTTTGCCGAACCCGACCTCACCCCTTTTCATTTGCAACATGAGTATATTGAACGTATCCGGAAATCAATTCCCGCATTACCTGAAGAACGCATTAAGCGTTATACAGGTGAATTTAATTTATCCGCCTATGATGCGGGTGTGCTGACAGAGGAAAAAGACGTCGCAGATTATTTTGAAGCCATTGCAAAGCATACGGCAAACTATAAAGCAGCAGCAAACTGGATGACCGGCCCTGTTAAAACCTGGATGAATGATACGGGCAAAGAAATAGCAGATTTCCCGTTACCAGCCACAACATTGGCTGCACTTATTCAATTAATCGATGAAGGTAAAATCAGCTTTTCGGCGGCTTCAGGCAAACTCTTTGCGCATCTTTTGTTAAATCCGGCTCTAGCACCGCATGTTGCAGCGGCTGAGTTAAACCTTTTGCAGGAATCAGACGTATCTGCTATCGAACCCATCATTAACGCCGTATTGGAAAAACAAGCTGCTAAAGTGGCTGAATATAAAAAGGGAAAGAAAGGCCTGCTCGCCCTCTTCGTGGGGGAGGTAATGAAGCAATCAAAGGGCAAGGCCGATCCAAAACTGGTAAACGAAATATTGCTTGAAAAATTAAAACAATAACAATCATGCGCATAAAAATTGCAGTCGTGGTGCTGCTGGCTGCAGGTGTATTCACAGCCTGTAAAAGCAAGAAAGCATCAGGTGTAAAAAAGTTTGAAGTAAACGGTACCATTACAAACAACCCGGCTAAAATGATTTACCTGGTAGAAGTACCAATGACAACCATGCAGCCGATGGTGGTTGATTCGGCAGCTGTTGGTGCAGATGGAAAATATAAATTGACCACGGCTACAGGTGACGCCCGGGTTTACAACCTGATATTGGATCGTAATGAGTTTCCACTGGCTGCTGTTATTAATGATGCTTCCCCGGTTACTGTCGATGCAGTATTCAGCAAAGAAAACACGCAGTTTGTCAATACCTATGATGTAAAAGGTTCGAATGCCAGCTCACAGATGAAGGATTTTATGATTGCATTCAACAACAAGTTGCAGACGATTTTTATGAATACCCGTATCGCCGACAGCCTTAGCCGTACTAAAGGAAATGACAGCCTGCTGCGGCAAACAGAGACAACGATGGAACGAACTGGTGCTGAGGTAAAAATTCTGACCATGGATGCGTTGAAAAAAAGTAATAATCCGGCACTCAGCATGTTTATTCTTGGCTATTACCAGGGCACAGCCAGCAACCCGGCTTATATGATAGAGCCTATGGATAAAGCAGAAGTGGTGGCAACGATAGACGAAGCTGCAAAAAAATTTCCTGATCATAAAGGCATTGCAGCCATCAAAGATAAATTGCAAGGTTGGGTTGGCAAGACGGCTCCTGAATTCTCACTACCCGATCCAAATGGGAAGTCAATAGCCCTTAGTTCATTCCGCGGCAAATATGTACTGGTTGATTTTTGGGCCAGTTGGTGTGGTCCTTGCAGAATGGAGAACCCCACTGTTGTAAATGCGTATAACCGGTTTAAGGATAAAAATTTCACGATACTCGGTGTATCATTAGACAGGCCAGGCCAAAAAGACCAATGGATGAAAGCTGTGGTAAAAGACAACCTTACCTGGACACAGGTAAGTGACCTGCAATTTTGGAACAGTGTTGTGGTTCCGCTTTATAAACTCGAAGGCATTCCATTTAATGTACTGGTAGATCCGCAAGGAAAAATAATTGCGGAAAATCTCAGGGGTCCTGAACTGGAAAATAAACTGAACGAAGTATTAAAATAAAAAAACTTACTTACCCTGTTAAAAAGGCTTCTTACCCGAAGCCTTTTTTGTTGCCTGCCAGTTGGCCTATCCGAACACAATTATATCACCTGTCAATTACACAATGAGCAGGATAATAGCGTAGACTTTTAAACAAACGTATGCGCATTAAAAAAGCCTTCGCAGATGCGAAGGCTTTTATTGTATAGTTTAACATCCGGGGATTATTAGTACCCAGGGTTCTGTGTTACTATTGGGTTAGATACAATTTCCGGGTTGGGAATTGGCCAGAGGAATCTGTAATCCGCATAGGGGATAGCAGCCTGACCAAGCGTAATAGCACCACCGCAATTGTATAATGCAGCTCCCTGTGAACCATTGGTATATTTTGCTGGTATTCCATTGGTGGTAAAGGCAGCATCCTGCGAAAGGCGGGAAATATCAGCCCAGCGTTTTCCTTCCAGCAAAAATTCAATTCTTCTTTCCAGTAAAATAGCTGCTATAAGCGCATTAGCATTGGCAAAGTTGGCTGCCACATACTGGTTGGTTGCCGGAGTTGGGATGGAGCGGTTTCTTACACAGTTCAGCAGGTCAATAGCCCTTGCATTTACTGTACCGCTGTTCCTTGCTTCCGCTTCAGCCTGCATCAGCAATACTTCAGCATAACGGATTTGGGGAGCATAATCACTCCTGGTTACGTAGTCACGGTATTTGGTTGTGAAGATGCTGATACCACTGTTGGCGTTAGTACCGCTGGTATACAGCAATGTTCTGCGTAAATCATCACAACGCCAGCCGCTGTTGTTCCATATTGCAGGAGAAACAGCTACCAGTCCGCGACCGCTCAGGTTAGCAGCGCCATACATGGCTGCCAGACCGCCATTCACATTCGGTGCATCGATATTGTTGTTTCTAACAGAAAAGATACTTTCGAGGTTTGTTGCATTACTTGCAAAAGGACCATCTGGTGATGCTGTCAGCGCATATCCGCCAATAGGACTGGTGAAACCTGATGGTGTAAGTGGTGTAACTACTGCAGGAATAAGCTTATTGCCTTCAGCAATTACGCCAGCCCAGTCACCCATATGCAATTTTACCCGCATTTTTAAGGCAATGGCTGCTGCCCTTGATGCCCTTACAGGCCTGTCGCTGCTGATAACTGGCGCGGCGGTCAGATTGGTTTCGCAGAAATCAAGATCCCTTAATATGCGTCTGTAAACCGTATCAGAAAGGGCACGGGGCAGGTTGCGGATTGCATTCGCATCAGCCACCGTTTTTACCGCAAAATCTCTGTAAGGCACACCTACCAGACCGCCATTTCCATCACGGTAAGGCCTTGCCCACATGATCATCAGTTCATGATGAGACAGGGCACGCAAAAAGCGGCACTCTGCTTCATATTGCAATGCAACTGCGGGCGTCAATATTGCGGACGTTCCGGCCTGTCTGAATCCATCAATACCATCATTCGCTTTATTGATGAGGGCATACAAACCGTTCCAGTGACCTTCAATATTCGGACTGGTAGAATTATAGGTAGCCTGGTAAGTAATCTGAAAGAATGCAGCAATATTGATCACATCTTCCCCGCGACAATCGCCCTGCTCAATATTTGCAGCTCCAAAGGGATAACCCCGTAAAGAGCCATCTGTATAAGCACCGCTCTGCGCCGCATCATATATACCATATAGCGTTGTCTGGCATTTGGATGCAGAGCTAAATGCCTCCGAAGCAGGAACTGACGTATAGGGAGCTAAATCTACCGCTTTTTTACAACCGGCTAATGCGAGCGCCATTGCCGGAATAAGGGTAATATGTTTTATTAATTTTCTCATTTTATAAATCTTTTGAAGATTGCTATTAAGTTTTATCAGAATCCAACATTTAAGCCAAACGAAATGGTGCGGATTTGTGGGGTAACACCCTGATCAATTCCACCTGCAGAAATGTTGTCCGGATCGGCACCAGTATAATCAGTCCACACACCCAGGTTTTGTCCCTGTATGTAGAACCGGATATTATCTACGCCGCCTTTGAAAATCCGGCCAACCAACTCTTTATCCATCGTGTAGCTCAGTGAAAGGTTCTGGAGCCTGATATAATCTCCATCTTCCACGAAACGGGAAATAGCCAGACCGTTTTGGTTGATACGGTTGCTTTGTCCGAAATATACTTTGGGTACATTGGTTACATCACCTGGTTTGGTCCAGCGCTGCAGGATTTCCACTCCATTATTATGGAAGCTGTTGCTCAACAATGCTTCCTGGCGGGTAACGTTCATAATTTTATTACCACCAGAGTAACGGAACATTATTTCCAGTTCAAACTGTTTGAAACGGAAGTTATTCGTTAATGCGCCAAAGTAAACAGGGATGCCCTGACCAAGATTAGCACGGTCATCGAAAGTAAGCGTGGTTACATTAGCAGGAAGCAGGTTGCCATCGTTTGGCCCGGTTACAAAATAGTATTGACCGTTTACGCTGCTGTGTGTAACCAGCCTTCCGTCGGCTTTGTAATACATCGGGAAACCATTTGCTGTGTTTACACCTGCAAAACGGAATCCATGGATGATGTTGATTGGGTCGCCTACACGGATAAGGTTGTATGCACCATTCGGAATATATGGTACAGGTGTTCCGTTTACTTCGTACAGCTTGATGATTTTGTTTTTAACATTCGAATAGTTGAAATTCAAATCCCAGCCAAAATCTTTCTTCCTGATTACAGAAACGTTAATGGCAAACTCAACGCCCTTATTCTCGAGCTGACCGATATTCTGACTGATACTGTTGCCTGGCACACCACCACTTGGCGGAGTAGGTACAGCAAGCACAAGGTTGTCCACATCATTTTTGAACCAGTCAAAAGTTATGTTGATGCGGTTATTTAACATGCCCATTTCAATACCAAAATCATGTTTGGTACTTGTTTCCCACTGCAGGGCCGGGTTACCGATAAAGTTCAGTCCAATCGCATTCAGACCGCCATACAATACCGGTCCGTACGTAGCCGACAAGTATGGGAAACCGCCAAGGGTATTACCTACTTTGGCATAAGAGTATTTAAGTTTTACATCGCTGAACCATTTGCTCAGGAATTTATTTTGCTTCCAGGCGTTTTCTTCAGATGGTCTCCAGCCGAAGGAGATACCCGGAAAATTACCATACCGTCTTTCAGCTGCCAGAGAGCTTTGACCATCGCGGCGGATTGAAGCCTGGAAGAAGTATTTATTTTTAAAGTCATAATTAATCCTGCCGAATAATGATTCGAAGCCTGATTTAGAATATGAACCGCCAATGTTTTGCGTTGAAGCAGAACTTGAAATCAGGTTTTCCTTCAGGAAGAAAAAGTCTGAAAAACTTTGGCCGGTTGCTGATACAATTTTATTTACCTGGTTTTGCACTTCGTGACCAGCTGTAAAGTAGAAGTTGTGCTTCTTCAGCGTCAGGTTATAATTGATAAAGTTCTGCCAGGTATACCGAAGCTGGTTTTGGCTCGAATTGAAACCTAAACCGTTGGCACTGTAGCCGTCACCGTGTCTTGGATCCCAGGCCTGGAAACCATAATCATTAAACCAGTCACCAGACATTTGAGAGCGGAACTTCAGCTTCTTGGTGAAAGACAATTCAATAAACGCATTATTAATGATGCGGTAGGTTTCAGACGTGTATTTATTTACCTGTGTGGTAAAGGCCACGTTGGTGTAGTTATCATCCACGCTGGCAGAGTTAGGGCCTACAGGGATTGAGTTGGCATTCGGGAAGTTGATATTGTAGCCAGACGGGTGCAAGTTGTTATACGGTGCTACGTTTGGTAACAAACGAAGCGCTGAAGCCAACGCACCGCTCAATGAGTTAGAACCATTGTTCTGATCTGAATTGAACTGACGGGATACAGACAGGTTGTTCCCGATTTTGATGAAATTGTTCAATTCATGCTCCAGGTTAAATCTCGCCCGCATCAGCGTGTTAGAATTGCTTCTTACCACACCCTGTTGCTTGGAGTAGTTCAACGAGAAGAAATAAGTTGTTTTTGGTCCACCGCCCTGAAAACTCAGGTTATGCGTTTGCACCAGCGGGTTATCTATCAAGGCAATACTTTGCCAGTCGGTGTTAACACCCACGCCATTCACACCAGCACGGTTAGCTACGCCGGAGTTGGCAAATTTCTCAGTTGAAATGGCTACAAACTGTTGGGCATCTAAAAGGTCGAAACGTTTCAGCACATTGCTGAAACCAATTGTCGCATCATAGTTTACCCTTGTTCTTCCTTTTGTACCTTTTTTTGTGGTAATCATTACCACACCGGCAGCAGCCCTTGAACCATATATCGCAGTGGCTGAACCATCTTTTAATACTTCGATGCTCTCAATATCTGCCGGGTTAATATCGGCCAACTGGTTTGAGTTAGTCGTATTAGCAAGGTTACCGCTGATAATGGGAATGTTATCTACTACGAAGAGCGGGCCGGTACTTTGGTTAATTGAGTTAATACCACGTACAAAAATTCGGGCTGGCTGGTTTACAAGTCCACCTGTTGTGGTTACCTGCACACCGGTTGCCCGGCCGGCCAGTTGCTTATCAATACCAGGAGATACCAGGTTGGCAATATCTTCGCCCGCAACTTTGGAGGATGATCCGGTAAAGGCTTTTTTCTGTTGGGTACCATATCCCACCACTACTATCTCCTGCATTACCTTATCCTCACCTTTCAGTGCAATGTTAAAATTAGTCGACCCGGAAATATTTATTTCCTGGGTAAGCATGTCAACAGAAGATACAACGATTACCGTACCATTTGCAGGAACAGAGAGCGAAAATGTACCGTCGGCTTTTGTCGTAGTGCCAGACGTTGTTCCTTTTACCAATACCGAAGCATTAGCGAGTGGTTGTCCTTTTTCATCAGTTACCTTACCGGTAATGGTGCGTTGCGCCATTGCCGATCCGGCAAAAAACACAACTCCAATAAGCAGTAATAACAGTTTTCTCATGTGCGTTTAGTTTTAGTATAAAAAGTATTCAAAGCCCCCTGTTCTGCACGGGCCAGAAAGGGGTTCAAGTTAACTAACCTTTAACGAAAAAATCAAAAAAACGGTCGTTTTTTCCAAATCAGGGTTCTTGCGGGTAGGTTCCTTAACCTTAATTACTTATCAGACATTTGGGGTCTGCTGATTGCTGCTTGAAGTTTTAGCAAATAAGGAAGCCAAAAAGATGATCCAGGTTATTTTTTTGCCTTGGTAAATGATATCAAAATAGCAGGTAACAACACCAGGTTGGTAAACGTGGCCGTAACCAGGGTTAGCGAAGTTAGCCAGCCCAGGGCCTTCGTACCATCAAAGCCGCTAAGACAGAAAATGATAAACCCAGCTATCAGTACAAAGGAGGTATAGATTATACTGATACCTGTACTATGAATGGTTTCAATTACCGTTTGCCGCATATCATAGTTATGACGGGGCAGCTCCTGCTTATAGTTTACCAGGAAACGTATAGTAATATCGATGGCTATACCTAATGCAACGCTGAAAACCAATACAGTAGAGGGTTTCAGGGCTATTCCGACCCAACCCATCAGACCTGCCGTTATCAATAGCGGGATAATATTCGGTATAAGGGAGCAAAGTAATATTCTCACTGAACGGAACAGGTAAAGCATACAGGCAGCAATTAGGACAAACGCCCATATAATGCTGTCTTTCAATCCATTAATGATGTAATGGCTGCCTTCTAGGAAAGTAACACTGGTACCAGTAAGCTGTACTTCGTATTTATCAGCCGGGAAAATGGTGGTTATTTTGGCAGAAATGGTATCCAATATTTCGGGCAGGCGTTTACTTCCCACATCTTTCATACTCACACTAATTCTGGCTTTTTGCCGTTCCTCATCCATAAATGTGCTCACCAATTTTGCGTAAGAATTGGCGGTATCACCTGGTTCCTTTTTAGCACTCAGGTACTGCGACAATGCTGGGAGAGCTTCACTAATGGGGATACTGTAGTAGTTCGTATCGCCCTCATTGAATGCCAGGTTAGCAAATTTTAATCCATCGCTTATACTTAATGGCTTGCCCACATCAGGTATAGTTTGCAGGAACTGCGACAGTTCTTCAATCTTTACAAGGTTATTATAATTACGTGTTACGCCTCTTTTTTGTTTGGTATCCACCACTATCTCCAGTGGCATAACCCCTTTAAAATTGTTTTCGAAGAAACGGAGATCGGTGTACAGTTTATCTTCTTTCGGCAAATCGTCTACGATATAACCAAGGGTCTTTAACCTGAATATACCCGCAACAGAAATGGCCACAATTCCAAGGGTAACGCCATATATAAGCCTCCGGTGGTTGAGGCACCAGCGCTCCAGCCGATCAAGCCAGCGGTTGAGCTTTTGATTGTCTAAATATTTTGTGTGTCTTGATTTAGGTGCCGGACAAAGGCTTAGTACAGCCGGTATTAGTATAAGGGAAATAAAAAACAGCAGCATGATATTGATACCTGCCACGATTCCAAACTCCTTCAATATCTGGCTTTGTGTCAATGCAAATACAGCAAAACCAATAGCGGCCGCCAGGTTACAAAACAAGGTAACCACACCCATACGTTCTACCATCATCACCAGTGCCTGCTTTTTATCGCCCGTTTCAGCATAAGCGGTATGGTATTTATTCAGAAAGTAAATACAATTCGGAATACCTATCACCACGATGAGTGGCGGTATCAGGGCCAGCAGGATACTGATTTTATATCCCAGTAAATAAATAGTGGCGAAACTCCATATCACCCCGATAAAAACAACACCCAATGAAAGCCACATGGCCGTAAAGGAGCGGAAAAAGGCAAGCAATATGATCGCAGACAACAGGAGTGATGCAAGAATGAAAAAACGCATTTCCTTTGTGATGCGCAATGACAATTCAGTGCGTATATGCGGCAGCCCGCTTTTATATACCTGCAAGCCCGAAGATTTCCCAAACTCATCTGCAATAGCCCCGATCTGTTTTACAATACCCAGCCTTTCTTTAGATGCCATGAGGTTCTTGTTAATCCGAACCCCCATCAGCCATGCATTGGTTGACGAATTGTATAAAAGCCCCCGGTAAAATGGCAGGCTCAAAAAAAGTGCTTTGGCACTGTCTATTTCAGCTTGTGTTAATTCCCTGTCAGGAAAAATCGCGGCAGCAGCAAGCCGTTCTGTCTCAGCATTCTTTACGAGGTTCACAGCAGAAGGTACCGCGATAATATCATCCACCCCCTTTACTGTTTTTAACCTTCGCACAAGACCGGTATAGGTATTAAATGTTTTGGCTTCAAATAATTTATCGGTTTGCACACCGATAACCAGCAGGTTTCCGTCTTCACCAAACTTCTGTTTGAATTCCTGGTAGGCTTTGTATTTAGGATTATTTACAGGTATTGCCCGTGCAAAATCATAACTCAACTGTACTTTGGCAGCAAAAAAGCCGAATAATGCTGTTAGAACAGCTAAAATGATCAACAGAAGCCACCTGTTTTTTAGTATAAATTGTCCGGTTCGCCGCCACATACAGAGGATGATAATAAGGCTGCAAAGAAAGACAAAAAGTTCTAGAGTTAGCCGTTAAAACAGCTAAACTTTACACCCTGCATCCGTTGATTATAATACTTTTGGGCTGTGCGTATTTTATTTCTTTTCATAGTACTATATGCAAACAGGTGGGCTGTTGCGCAGGACAATATCCCGCCTGTTGGATTATGGCGGGAACACCTGCCGTATCATTCAGCTATTGATCTAACCGCCGGGGCTGATAAAATTTTTTGTGCCACCCCTTATAGTTTATTTTCTGTACAGACAGCTGATGGTTACTCCACAGAACGCTTCAGCCGCGTTACAGGTCTTTCTGAAACAGGTGTAGCTGCTATACAATATAATAGTGCAAATGACAAATTACTGGTTGCTTACAGCAACAGCAATATTGATATCCTGTACCGGAATGACATTTATAATATACCCGATATAAAGCGGGATAATATTGCTGGCGACAAAACGATCTATAATATATATGCCCGCAATAATTCTTTTTATCTTTCAAGCGGCCTGGGTATTATTGTTATTGATGCCGTTAAATATGAAGTGGATGATACCTGGTTTATCGGAGCATCAGGCGGACAAGTGAAAGTAAACGGTTTTACGAGTGATAATAATTTCTTTTATGCCGCTACAGCAGAAGGTTTGAAAAAAGTACCGGCCAGTGCTGTTAACCCTGCCAACTACGCCAACTGGCAGTTAATCAGCGGAACAAATGGCTTAACACCAGGTATTTGTCACAACGTATTTTCAGTTCAAAGTAATGTGGTTGTACAAAAAAATGACTCACTTTTTATTCAAAACGGAACAACCTGGTCTTTGCTTTATACGGATGGCTGGAATTTTACGAGCAGCAATAATACCGGCGGTACCATTCAACTATGCGAATCACTGCCCAATGGAAACAGCCGTGTGGTACTACTTAATGCTGCCGGAAATGTTATTATGACTATGGCTGGTAGCCCCATGGTTAAGCCAAGAAAGGCTATTCAGCAAAATAATGAAATATGGGTGGCTGATGAAACAAATGCACTGCTCCAGTATAGAACTGGCGGTAGTTTTTCATCCGCCTACACGATAAATTCACCACAGGGCATTGCCACGGGCGAAATCATTTCTTTTAACGGAACTATTTATGCTGCTGCAGGCGCAGTAATTGGCTGGCAGGCGCAAAACAATACAAATGGAATGTATAAATACTCGGCAGGCGAGTGGCAAAGTTTTAACCGCCGCAGCTATCCGCAACTTGATACCGTAGCGGATTTGATAACAGTTGCCGTTGACAAAAGAGATGAAGCAGTTTGGGCTGGTTCTTTCGGTGGGGGTTTATTACATATCAAACAAGGGCCTTCATTTAACATCTTTAAACAGGGTTTTATAGGGGCTGCTATCAATAATCCCGCAGCATATAAGGTGAGCGGGCAGGTTTTTGATGCAGATTATAATTTATGGATATCCAATTATGGTGCAGCGCAGCCTTTAGTGGTAAAAAAAGCTGATGGGGGCTGGAAAGGGTTCTCTGTTCCGTTCTTATTAAATGAAAATGCGCTGGGCCAGCTTATCATTGACGATAATAATTATAAATGGATCGTTGGTCCAAAAAGCAACGGGCTAATTTGCTATAACCAGGGAACCTCTTTAGATAACACTACAGATGATCAGTGGCGAAGGCTGGGAATTGGCAGCGGCAACCTGCCATCTAATGATGTTTTATGCGTAGCAAAAGATAAAGACGGCTTTATATGGGTGGGCACGGCTGATGGCGTAGCGGTGATACAATGCCCGGAACTAACTTTTAGCACACAGCCCTGCGATGCTGTCTTACCCGTTGTACCCAATGGCAGTTTTGCAGGTTATTTATTAAAGGGGCAGGAAGTACGTTTTATCGCAGTAGATGGTGCCAACCGGAAATGGATAGCCAGTAACAAAGGTGTTTTCCTGGTAAATGCGGAAGGAGAAAAAGTTATTTACCAGTTTACTGAAGAAAACAGCCCGCTGCTTAGCAACGATGTACGCAGTATAACCATTGATGGAAAAAGTGGTGAGGTGTTTTTTGCCACAATAAACGGCATTTGTTCATTCCGGAGTACGGCCACAGATGGCGGTGAAACAAATGAAAATGTATTGGTATTTCCCAATCCTGTACCACCGGGTTATACCGGTACAATAGCTATTCGTGGCCTGGTCAATAATGCCATTGTAAAAATTACAGAGCTGGACGGAAAATTGGTATACCAGGCAAGGGCTTTGGGCGGTCAGGCAGTATGGGATGGAAAAAATTACAGGGGTCAGCGAATTGTTAGTGGCGCATACCTGGTATTAGTTACGGATGACAACAAAAAGGAGAGGGTGGCTGCAAAGATTTTCTACATCAGCCGCTGACCGTCCTTGATAAATACTGCGTCCGCTAAAAGCGATTTATCCTTCTCGCTTTGCCTGGCCTCTGCTTCAAACCTGTTGCGGGTATATCCTTTCTTCACCCATTCCCAAAGGTATTTTGCAATAAATCCTGCACGGCCATGCTGTTTGTATTGCCTCACATGTTTCAGTTCATGGCATACCCATTCTTTATCCTGTAAAAATTCTGCTGCTGTAGTGTTGTAGAGATGTATCGTTGTGCCAAAAACAATAGCCAGCTTGTCCGCTTTCATTTTGGCAGCAGCCAGCTTTGCGAACCATGAGTTTTCTTTTAATCGTACAATCATCGCATTTCCATGACTGTATACCTAGTCATTTCGTTGCAATAAAATATCCGGCAGAACTGATACCGGTTATTTCTTTGGCTTCCATACCGTAAACTGGCGGGAGATGGTAAAACCCCAGCGAAACTGGCCTTTGCCCCATGAGGTAATAGTGCGGGGAATAAAACGATTTTCTGTTATTTCAGTTGTATTGGTAAAATTCAGATGGAAGATATGCCTGCCCGTTACAACCTCTAAACCGACACCCAATGGATCATAAAACTTTGTAGCCGGGCTTTGTGCTGCAAAAGAATCTTTTGTTGCCTGCTTACGAAACGGATGAAAATAATCCATGATGAAATTAAACCGCTGGCTGATCGGAATACGGATGGCACCGCCCAGTGCAAAGAAAGACTTCTGATCATAGGATATGGCATAGCCCCTGGTAAGAAAAGTGGGGTTTAGCTGTAAACTTATCTTCCCCACTTTTTTTGCCACTATCAATTGCAATACATTGCTGGTTCGTTCTGCAATACCCTCATAACTGTTATCCTGATCAGGAAACCGCGATGTTTCGTTAGAAGCTACTACTGCATTTGCATACAATGCAAGTGACAGCGGGTGCGATGGATCGTTTTCCATTTGCTGCAGCAACTGGTATTTTAATCCCATCTCCCATAATTTTTGTTGCTGGCCTGCCCCTTTGGAGCGGGCAAAAGTCAGGTCCATTTTCTTGCCAATACCTGTTTGAAAAGCGATACGGACATCCACATTGTTATCCAGGCCGAAGAAGTTTTTTATGCCACCCAGCGATCCGCCGATATCGCCAAAGTTGTGGGTTACTTTGAACTCCATTTTACCCTTCCCCACTGTTTCGGTGGTATTGGCATTGATGACTTTTTGGGAGCTGAATATCTCCACAGGCCTTTTCTTCATACTATCTTGCGAAAAACAAATTATACCTGGTAAAATCGAGGCCAGCAGAAAGATTTTTCTCATATATACGGTGTTTGGTTACAAGTACTAAATCGATGGCCCGGCCCGAAAGGTTGCTTTATGATAAAGCTGCCAATATCTCTTCTGCATGCGCTTTATTCTTTGGCTTTGAGAAGATTTTTATAATGGTTCCCTTTTCGTCTATAATGAATGTAGTACGTAGTATACCCATATACTCCCGGCCAAACAGTTTCTTCATATCCCTCACACCATAAGCCGAGGTTACATCGTTTGCTGTATCTGCCACAAGCGGGAAAGGCAGTTTGTATTTTTCTTCAAATTTCTTCTGCCGTATGGCATCGTCCGGGCTTACACCTACTACTGACAATCCATGTTTCAGAAGCAGTGCATAATTATCCCTGAGGTTGCAGGACTCAATAGTGCATGTAGGCGAACCGGCTTCTGAATAGAAGTACAACACCAGTTTCTTTCCTTTGTAATCTGCAAGGGAAACCTTGTTACCATTTTGATCCTTGCCGGTAAATACAGGGGCTTTGTCCCCTTCCTTTAATGTAACAGCCATTATTGTGGTTATACTGTTGATTAAGTATGGACAAATCTATTTCTTTTTTGTTACTGGTTTTTTGGTAGTGGTAGCCGCTTTTTTCTTGCTGTCGGCTTTTTTTGTACTCGTTTTTTTGCTGGTGGTTTTGCCAGAGGTTGTTTTTTTAACGACTTTCTTTTTTGGTGGTGGTGGCACATACGCCCTGCGTTTAAACCACCATTCACGCACTGTTTTATTCCCGACCAGGTCTTCTGCAGTAGCCCGCAGGCGATATACACCGTAGGGCACACGGTCATCGAACTTGTAAATCCAGTTTCGGCTTTTATCGTTGGTAAAGCGGAGCCAGTGAAAGTCAGCCGGTATGGAATCGCAGAACGTGCCGCTTGTATCAGACGGGCAGCCATATATTTCCACCCGGAAATTTTTAATGCCAAAATTATCTGATGGTGTAAACACAATACGGCTGGCAGCACTAAGGTTTACCGTGTCGCCACTGCCTAGGCTGTTGATGGCAGGCGGCGAATAATCCAGGTATCCCTGGAACTGACCAAAATTGCCAAACTCGGCAGTTATCCAGCCGTTTTGTAAGGTGGCTTTTTTAATGCTGTTTCGTTTGCCGCCCGATTGTACGATCAGCATTTTACTCTCGGCTTCTTTTGTTACGCCACGGGAGGGTTTCATTTTTACAGTGAATGTGTTATGTACAGGATAGACGGGATTGCCAAATGTATGGCCGCCTGTAAAGCCGGTATATGAGGTGTTGGAATAGATAAGCGGCACGCTATCGTATAGGCAGGTTTCCGGCATATACACTTCAAAATCTCCACGTTTAAACGTGTTTTCTTTTGCTGGTGAGAGTTTAGGCACCATGTTGTAAAAACGCTCCACAGCTATACTGTCGTCGTGTTGTATAGAAAAATTCAATTGTGCCCCGTTTCCCTGCGGATCTTTTACATCAATGCGGATATTACGCACCAGCGTATCCGCCAGTTCTATTACGCCGCTGCCGTTTATCTTTCTGTACTCTGCACCAAAATGGCCGGGCAGTTGAGAAAGATGCTGCAGGTACACACCGCCGTTATAATCATGCCGGTAATCAATATGTGCATTGATATAATGTGTTTCATCATAGTCGATCCCATCTAATAAAAACTCCACCTGTGGTTCTTCATCAGCATACAGTTTTGCAGCATACACACCATTGTCCGATCCGCCGCCATTCATTTTATCAATCATTTGCAGGGCAAAGCTTACTTCTTTCAATCCTGTTTTAATCACGGGTATTTTCGGAATGATATAGCCGCTGTCTGTATTCTTGAGTGCAAAAATTTTAGGCGTTTGTTCATGCACACTACGGCTGCGGTCGTATATGGCAAGCCGCATGAGGGTAGGTGGTAAATTGTCTGTCACCGGAAAACCAAACAAGAGCGGGTTGTACCGTTTGGTGGTTTTGGTATCCATTATTTCAAAATGGAGATGCGGGCCCTGGGAGCCGCCTGTATTGCCGCTGTATGCAATGAATGTTCCTTTGTTTACCGGAAATTGTTCAGGTGCGAAGTCAAGCTCTATAGCCCAGCTTTCCTTTTCGTATTGTTTATTGGTCACAAATTCTTCGAGGGCCGGATAAAAATCGTTCAGGTGTGCATAGAGCGTTGACATTCCGTTTGGGTGGTTGATGATAATAAACCGGCCAAAACTGGAAGGGCGGATACCGATATGTGCGATATATCCTTCTGCTGCAGCATACACTGGCAGGTTCTCCCTTGCTTCGGTGCGTATATCAAGGCCCATATGCCAGTGGTTGGGACGCAGTTCGCCAAAATTGGCTGACAACTGCATAGGTATGCCGAGCGGATTGCGAAAGTATCCTTGCGGGTAGTTATTAGTTGTTTGTGCTTGCAGGGTGGCGGACACAAAAAGCACAAGAAATAGTTGAGGTAGTTTGTACATTAAAATAAATCCGGTTTTATCATGCTCGTAAACGACAAATTTAATGGTTAATAAAACCCGGTTTGTGCAGAAATAAAGGTTTTAATGATTTTATAAAAATTTATTACGCAGGATAATCAGCAGACCAGGCAACAGACTACTATTACAACATAGCCAACTGTCTTAATTTTCCCGGTTTATCCTGCATCTGCACATCCGTCTGCAAATCCCACTTAATTAATCCACCAAAAATGGTGTAAGCAGTTACACGTTTCGCAAGGTTTTTCCCAAGTCATGGCCTTTCTGGCGGGCTTTATCGAAATTCTAAAAATCACATAGGCGTATTTTATAATTTGACATGATTACCAATAAACCTTAAATACGTTATTATGAAAAAGCAGCTGTTTTTCTATGCAGGAATTGCTTTGTTATTCCTTGCAGCCTGTCAAAAAGGGGTGGAGAGACAGGCCCCGGAACAAGCTCAAAATTTCACTGCCAGCGAAGCCAAAGAATGGTACTATGGTGTGTTTAAAAAAACAGCTGAATGGCAGCAATCGCCGCAGAAGGGGAAGAAGTTGCCGGATTGGACATCTGCACGATACAAGAAGATGGGAAACCAAGAAATGCTGGAGTTCGATCTGAAGGCCAGTACAAATAGTTACCGGCTATTTAGCACAGGCCTTTCATTCGCTGATAAAATAAAAATTGCGAATGCTTCCATCTCCAGAATACTATTTATTAAAAATAGTTCGGGAAAAATCCAGGTTCGTGAAATACAATTCATACCCGACCTGGATTATGCACGGAAACATGCGTTCGATATATCAGCCAACGAAATAGGTAAGATACAAGTTGATTTTTCAGGGCTGGTGGTATCCAAAAAATGGGGTGGCACAGAACTGGCGAGGAATAAACTGAAAGATGGCAAGATAATAATGTCAATGACCAAGACATTAAACCATTCCCCCAGCTTAACTGAATCCTGCCCAATCGGCAGTACAGAAGTAACGGAATATGCCCGGGATTGTGAAAGTCATTTATACGGGGACGGCCTTTTTACCTATGAGTGTGGAGAATGGTATCCGACAGGAAATGTCTTTTGTATTGGAAATGAAGAGTTGGGTGGCGAGCCAAATTGTACAGAAAATCCAAACAGCCCGGAGTGTGCCTGTGCTTTGACAGGGGGGTGTGAGGAGCCGGGAGGTGGGGATGAGCCGAATGAATTTGATGAGGAGGCAGAAGCTCAACTAATAGCACAAATATTTAGTGCAGAAAACTCAAACCAATCCGAAAACATTTCATTTACCTCTCCGGTTGAACAAAGTATACCATTTGAGTGGGTAATAGTAAAAAATAGTTCTAATCTCTGGCAAGTAAAATCATATGATGTTGCAAAAGGATACAACTCTACAAACACAGGAGCATTGGTGTATGATATTCAACATATAGAATCAAAAATTTCAGGACAAACTAGTTGGAATAGGATTCGCAGGCGTCCCGGAGGCTTTACTCCCGCATTAGTAAATTTAAGTTGGGAAGAAAGCTCAAATGCAAAATATATTGCCGCTGACTATAAATCTGGCAGAGTAACTGTATCGGGAATTCTTAAAAACTTCTTGGTCAATTTTCAGCTATATACCCAATACTGTGATATTAGTGTACACTAAAATAAAGGCCATTTACGTCATATGAAGAAACTTGTTTTTCAAACCAGTGTAGTCTGTTTTGCAGCCATTGTTCTTATACAATGTAGTATAAACAATAAACGGAATCTAGTGTCTGCGCCCAAGTGGGAGGGTTATGTTATCCTGGATGTGAAACTTTATAAGGACGTCGACAGCAATGGATTTGCGCTCAATACAATGCCTGAAAATGAACGCCCCTTTTTTCCAGTACATAGAAAAATATTTCTTCTTGAACATCAAATGATTGATATAAATCAAAACCTGAATTTCAATAATGGAATTTATGCCAAGACAGACACCCTTAGCTATGGATTTTACGACTTGCAAACACAAAAGTTTGCAAGTTTTCAAACTTTATTGCAGGATGCAAAGATTCTAAAGAAAGGGCGCATGTCCGATCCCGAAGGTTCCTTTTCTAATACCCCGGAATATGACCCATGGAGTGAAATCCCGGACTCAATATGGATGGCGAAGGATACTTTTCTGAATAAGCATAACGGCAGCATAATTAGCTCACTTTCTACATATGGGGCAGATGCAACAGATGCAGCACTTGCAAAAAAAATTAAGTTTTGGGCGAACAATGACTTAAAGGCATTTCCTCTACAACTCAGCTACATTTTATCTAAAAAAATGAATGCATCTTTTATTTATAAAATGCAGCAGCCTGCGCCGGATGATAGTTTTATACTGGTCACCTCCTTAATTTATGAACCTGCAACACTGCCCGATTCGTTGAAAAGAATTTTTAAAAACTGGTCACAAAAAGTAAATGATAGCAAAGCAGGTAATCATTAATATTATTTCCATATAGGTATTTAGTAATGTTTTTATAGACAACCCATATCTGCACAACCATCAAACACAGTATAATGAAATTTATGCTCTATACCGCTTTGTTGCTGACGAGCTGTTATACAGCAAAAAAGCCAACCGAAATCACTTCTCTGCAGAAACCGCACAAACCACACATCGAAGGGTATGTGTTTAAAGAGATACTGCCGATCGTTGATACAGTTATTGATAATGTGTGGTTGGTATCCCGAAACCGGCCAATTGTATCAAGAATATACTACTACAATAATCAAACATTGTTACAATCAGGCTACATCCCGCATAAAGTAATTGGCACTGAAACAATACTCGAACTTTACAGCGATGAGAGAAGATACGGCAACCTGATTTTCTCAGACACAGCAAAACACTGCGTTTATGCTGACAGTAGCCGTTTTTTCGGATACAGATTAATTAATAAGGACTCCTCCCTTAAAAGAGAAACGGCCTTTTCTGATGCTGTTGATAAAATTTTAGAGCAAATAAACTACAAAGAAATATCAAGTGGATATGATGCTAATGGATTTACTGTTAAAACCTTTCGATGCACCAATATCAAGGATACACTTCGGACCGGGAGAGTTACATGCACGTTCGCAAAACAACCGTCCGATTATTCCAGGTATGTGCTATCCCCGATAATGGAAAAAGAAACCGGTTTAAAACTTATCAAAATAATTATTAGCACCGATCCTTGGTTTTATAAAGAAAAAAATGCCAATATAGGCAGGCTAGAACTGTCATACGAGATTGAAAAAATTACCGTTGGCAATACCGAAGAACTCATGAAACTATTTGAGCTGGAAAGGATCGTCAATAAAAATAATTAAGCCCCTGTTTTGAATACTATCATCCCGGGCCATCTTGCTGCAACTCTTTCCCAATACTACCATCGCCGGCGATTTCGCAGCAGCAGTGGCTGCTTTCCTTATCCAGCTATACCTGGCGAAGAAAGACAATCGAACCCGCTTCCTAATCATCATAGCCTGCGCTGCATGTATACTATTCCTGTTTAAAAGCCGCTCGGCTGTGCTTGGCCTTTCTGTAAGTGGGTTGTTTTTTCTTTATAGAAAAAAAGGAAAACGAATACGGACAATATACCTTCTCACAGCTTTGCTGCTTTTGTTTGGCCTCTTGCTTCTTTATAAACCAGCCTCCTCCCTGGGCCGTGTTTTCATTTACCGGACTTCCTGCAAAATGTTTACTGACAACTGGTGCAAAGGCGTGGGCCTTGGCCGCTTTAAAGCCAGGTACAATGAATACCAGGCCAACTATTTCAGCGAAAATGATATAAATGGAAAAACTGCATTACTGGCAGATAATACGTTTTATGCCTTCAATGATTATTTGCAATGGGGCATTGAAACCGGCATTGGCGGCATTGTCATTTTAATCTTGTTCATTTTGCTTTTATACCATCGGGTTAAACGCCTGCTTCTACAAAAAGGACGCCCCCGGATTATACTGGGTGCCGCTGCCGGGTTAATATGCATCGGCACCGCCAGTTTGTTTTCTTATCCCATGCAGGTTTGGCCCATACAGTTACTGGCACTTGTGTACACCGGTATTATACTTTTCTATCCCTCAACAGGGTATAAACTATGGCAAAAGGTAACTACCTGGTCAGGCCGGCTTTTGTTTCTATGCCTTTCTATATTACTGGCAACAGGTATTTTGAATACAATTAAAAGAAACAAACTGGAACGGGAAGCCTTTCGTTTATCACAAGCTGGTTATAAACAAAAAGCCATCGCTGCTTACCGCCAGCTATCAGGCCAATGGCCGGTCTATGGATACAATACCCAACTGCTGGCAGAACAATTGTACTATACCAACCAGCTACCAGAAGCATTGCCGGCTTTACAACAATCAAAAAGCTATTATGCTGACAACAAGACCTACCTGCTGCAGGCTAAAATTTATACTGAATTAAAAAATCTCTCCACCGCCGAACAATGCTACCTGCGGGCCGTACATATGGTGCCCAACCGCATGGGCAGCCGCTTTGAATTAATGAATTTTTATATAACACAACAGGATACCGCGAATGCTGTTGAATGGGCAAAGTCCATTATTTCCATGCCGGTTAAAGTGCCTTCAGAGAAAACAGCCATGATGCTGGAACAGGCCAATGAAGTATTGAAGCGTATGACCGTAAACTAAAAGACAGATTACTTTACAGCCCCAAATACGAAAAAAGCAACTTTAATCCGTATCTTTTGCTCTTTTAGAGCAATGAAGCGTTTAGCCTGGCTGTTGCCGTTAACCATTATACTCTGTGGCTGCCCCTTCGAATCGAATGTACCGCTCGAGGCAAAGCCCGCTGAAGCCGTGGACACCACACTTACCGGCTACTGGTATGGTATTGTAAAAGACGGCAGCGACTTCTTCGGCATCGAAGCCCTTGATATCACCCAAAAATCAGATTCTGTTTACTCCATCATCCGGTATGGAAAAGGCATTAAAGGCGATATGATAATGCCCGACACAGCCTACTTTTCCAGCTATACTTCCACTATCAACGGCCATCAATTTATGAACGTAGTGGCCGATGTGCTTATAAGCGAAACAGACCGGAAAGGCAAAGTGCAGGTAAAAACACAACGGGTATACTACCTGGCGAGCTTTCAGCGCAGCCACGATACCCTGTTTGTCAAAACCGTTACCGAAGATTTTTCCAAACGCAAAACATACAAATCCCCGGATGAACTGCGACAAACAATTGTTGGTTATCTGAACGAAAACAAGAACATCTTTGACGATCAATACACACTCTCCTACAAAAAGATGAATCAGCTAAAATCTCCCCGTTAATCTCCTGCTATTCCCTTACTTTTGCGCAATTTGTTTTTTCTGAAATATTTCCCGCAAAGCCGCGAAGAAAAAACAATTAGAACACATCCTTTTTACATGCTTAGCGTCTTTGCGGGAGCTAAAAAAATAAGATGCCAAAAGACAATTCCATTAAGTCAGTACTTATTATCGGATCAGGGCCTATTATTATCGGGCAAGCCTGCGAATTTGATTATTCCGGTACCCAGGCCGCCCGAAGCCTGAGAGAAGAAGGAGTGAAAGTGATTCTTATCAATAGTAACCCGGCCACCATTATGACAGACCCCATGATGGCAGACCGGGTTTACCTTTTACCACTAACCGTGGAAAGCATTGAACAGATTTTACAGGAAAACGATATAGACGCTGTACTTCCTACCATGGGCGGACAAACAGCGCTAAACCTGGCAAAAGAGGCAGAAGAAATTGGACTCTGGGAGCAATACAATGTAAAGCTGATTGGCGTTGATATAAAAGCAATTGAAAAAGCAGAAGACCGGGAGCAGTTTAGAAAATGGATGATAGAATTAGGTGTAACAGTAGCCCAGGGAAAAATTGCCAACTCTTTTTTAGAAGGAAAAGAATTTGCGCAATCCATTGGCTTCCCGCTGGTATTGCGCCCATCATTTACACTCGGTGGCACAGGCGGCGGATTGGTGTTTAAAAAAGATGATCTGGATGAGGCGCTGAACCGGGCACTTACCGCCAGCCCCATACATGAAGTATTAGTAGAAAAAGCTGTGCTGGGCTGGAAAGAGTTTGAGCTGGAATTGCTGCGGGATTCCGCTGACAATGTGTGCATTATTTGTACAGTAGAAAATTTTGACCCCATGGGGGTACACACCGGTGATTCGGTAACCGTGGCACCTGCCATGACGCTGAGCGATACCGGTATGCAACTCATGCGCAACACCGCTATTAAGATGATGCGGGACCTGGGCAATTTTGCCGGTGGCTGTAATGTACAGTTTGCCTTAAATCCGGATACAGAAGAAATATTAGCCATTGAAATTAACCCCAGGGTAAGCCGCTCATCTGCATTAGCATCCAAAGCAACCGGGTACCCCATTGCAAAAATTGCCGCTAAACTGGCCATTGGCTACAACCTGGATGAGTTAGAAAATCAAATTACAAAAACCACATCCGCCTACTTTGAACCGGCGCTTGACTATGTCATTGTAAAAATCCCCCGCTGGAATTTTGATAAATTTAAAGGTGCAGATGATACACTGGGCTTTCAAATGAAGAGTGTGGGTGAAGTGATGGGCATTGGCCGCAGCTTTACTGAAGCTGTACAAAAAGCCTGTCAGAGTTTGGAAAACAACGCCGTGGGCCTTGGCTACTATGGTAAAAGCCTGATGCATGCCGACGAATTACTGGAGTATATTAAAACACCGAAATGGGATCGCATCTTCCGTATTAAAGATGCATTGATGGCGGGTATTTCAGTAAGCTCCATTTCAAAAGCCACCAATGGTATTGATCGCTGGTTCTTGTACGAGATTCAAAAAATCTGTACCCTCGAAAAAGAAATGGCCAAGTACGATTTAGATGATTTGCCACTTGAATTATTAAGAGAAGCCAAAGTAAACGGTTTCAGCGATGAACAAATAAGCCGCATTACAGGTCATGGCGATGAAGATGATGTGTACGAAAAACGTAAAGCAGCCGGCATCACCCGTGTATATAAAATGGTGGATACCTGCTCGGCAGAGTTTGAAGCTAAAACGCCTTATTTCTACTCAACATTTGAAAGCGGTAATCACAACGAAAGCAAAGTATCTGACAAGAAAAAGATAATTGTCCTGGGCAGTGGCCCCAACCGGATTGGTCAGGGTATTGAATTTGATTATTGCTGCGTGCATGGATTATTAGCTATCAAGGAATGTGGTTATGAAGCCATCATGGTGAACTGCAACCCTGAAACAGTTTCCACCGATTTCGATATGGCCGACAAATTATACTTCGAGCCGGTTTATTGGGAGCATCTTTGGGAAATTGTAGAACATGAAAAGCCCGATGGCGTTATAGTACAGCTTGGCGGGCAAACCGCTTTAAAGCTGGCAGAAAAACTGACGGCAAAAGGCATAAAAATTATCGGCACATCATACGACAGCCTGGATATTGCAGAAGACCGTGGCCGCTTTAGTGACATGCTGAAAGACCTGGGTATTCCTTATCCTGATTATGGAACAGCTTATACGGTAGATGAAGCAATCGACGTAGCAAACAAAGTGGGTTACCCTGTATTGGTTCGCCCCTCCTATGTACTCGGTGGCCAGCGTATGCGGATTGTTATTAATGATGATGAGGTGGAAAAAGCCGTGGTAAGTTTATTAAAACATATTCCCGGCAATAAGATTTTGATTGACCATTTCCTCGACCGCTGCCAGGAAGCAGAAATTGATGCGATTTGCGATGGGGAAAAATTCCATGTCATGGGTATCATGGAGCACATTGAACCAGCAGGTATCCATTCAGGTGACAGTAATGCCGTATTGCCATACTTCAACCTAACTCCACTGGAAGTACAGGATATGGTGGACTATGCGAAGAAGATAGCACTGGCACTGAATGTAAAAGGATTAATCAACCTGCAGTTTGCCATTAAAGATGGTAAAGTGTACGTGATAGAAGCGAATCCAAGAGCTTCAAGAACAACGCCATTTATCGCTAAAGCGTATGGCAAACCTTATCTCAACTATGCCACCAAAGTAATGCTGGGTGAGATGAAGGTGGAAGATATTCCTGAAGAAAAAGTCCTGGATGGTTTTGCTATAAAGGAGCCGGTATTCAGCTTTAATAAATTCCCTGGAGTAAATAAAGAGCTGGGGCCGGAAATGAAGAGCACCGGTGAGGCTATCCGCTTTATTAAAAACCTGCGTGACCCGTATTTCAGGCAATTGTACAAAGACCGGAGTATGTATTTGAGTAAGTAGCTTTTATTTCTCATCAGTCAATATTTTATCTTTATGACTGATGAAAAAATGCATCACTCTCTTCCTCTGTTTTTTTCCCCTTGTATTGCTGGCGCAAACCAGCGGTCACCCTTTTGCCTTTATCCATACCCTTAAGACAGGTTCGGTACAGGAAAAGCATATCACTGCAATTTTTCAGGATAGCCGGGGGTTTATCTGGCTGGGTACCCGAAAAGGAATATGCCGGTACGATGGTGTAAATTTCAACTACTATAATACAGTCGGTAAAAATGGTATTTCAAACTGGGTCATTACCAGCATTACCGAGGATAAAAAAGGGAATATCTGGTTCGGCACTGAGAATGGGCTTAACAGGCTAGATCCCTCCACCAATACTATTATTCATTACTATGCAGGCAACGGGGCCGGTACCATTCCGTTTAACTGGTGCAATGCCTTATTGACAGATAAAAACAAAAACTTGTGGCTGAGTACCGAAAAAGGTATGGCCCGCTACGATGAGGAGTCAAATAGTTTTATTAATTACCCGGTAAAACTGTTTGACAAAGACGAACGGATCAATAAATATATAAATGAAATCACAGAAGATGATGCCGGCAACTTCTGGCTGGGTACTTCCCTGGGTGTAAAGAAATTTAATCCGCAGTCACGCACCTACACCTCCTATCATAAAACAGGGACAGAAAAATATATTTCAGAAAATATTATCTCCTCACTTTTTATCGATTATACGCAAACAGTTTGGGCCGGCTCTTTCTCCGGCGAATTGCTGCGGTTTGACAGGGTACAAAACAGATTTGAAAAAATTGCTTCTTTAAATAACAACCCCCAGGTTTTAACCATCGAAGATATCAATGAAGTGAAATCAGGCGACCAGCATTTCCTCGTACTGGCCACTACCGGTGGCTTGTATTACCTGCACAACGGGATATCCCTATCAGCACCGCAGCTATCGGCTGAGCCGGGTAAGCTATCGCTGAAAAAAATTTATACGGACCGCCAGCAAAATACATGGGCAGGCGGAGAGAACGGGCTCTTTAAGCTAAACAGGAACAGTTTCGCATTTCAGTGGATTCGTTTTCCTGTACAGCGGGACAAGGCACCTGTATTTCATATCATTCCATCTGTTATCAACCCTTCCTTATTCTACCTTACCACCACCAACGGCTGGTGGGTATATAGCCTTGACCATTCCATAACAGGACAGGCAGACATCCCTTTCTCTAAAGAGAAAATACTGGAATATATTAACGACTGGGAGACAGATGAGAACGGCTACTGGTTTACTTCTGTAAAAGGATTTGGCTATTATAATGAGCGTAACAAAAAACTGACCGACCTGTCAGGTTTAGTATTTCAATACTCCGGTCAATACAGCACTGGGTATATTGTGAAAGTAGCTGCCAGCAAATACTGGATAACAATGCGGCGTAGCGGTATACTGGAATACGACGCTGCCACGCAGTCGCACCGCCAGTTATTTGCCGACAAAAGTAATCCCGATCATGTTTATTCTAACGATATAACGGACATGAAGATCCATCCTAATGGCCAAGTCTATTTCATTTCAGCCAAAAAACTCTACGAGGTTCATCCCGGCAATTATTCGTATAAAATATATTCAGCCCCGCTAATGGAAGACAGTGCTGCTGCTTTACGAGTGTACCCATACCTGATGTGCATTAGTGCTGACAACAAACTGCTGGTCAATAATGATCTGAAAGTTTTTCAGCTCGCAGACGGATTATTAAAACCATTCTTTCCCAAATCTGGTTTTACGCAGGAACAAATCGGGCGGATACAAAACAGTTCCGATGGCTTTTGGGTTTTGTCAGACCAGCAGGTCTTTAAAACCAACCAGCAATTACAGCAATGGCAATCTTTACAGGAACAGCTTGGCTGGCCCGACAGTACGCGGATTTTTGATATTTATAACGGCGCAAACAATACCGTCCTGTTTGCTTCAGATAATGCCCTTGGCATTCTAAAAGAACCTGCCCTCCTTAAACCCGGTAAACCTGCCGCCGTTCTTATCAGTTCAGTGAAACATGGAAATCAACAGGCTTTTTTACCCCTGGCAGATGAAATAATTAAAACATCATTTAAAAATAGCATAGAATTCGATTTGGCACCAGTGGATTTCCAGGAAGGAAATAAGCTGTATTATAAATTGCAGGGCTGGGATAATGAGTGGAGGCTATTAAACAATACTACCAGGGTGCGCTATGAGCAATTGCCCCCCGGGAATTATTCGTTTACAACAAAGGCTGTAAACACTGCCGGCGCGGAAAGCGAAGAAACCATCATCCAGATACGGGTGGTGCCACCGTTTTACCGTACCTGGTGGTTTATCACTCTTGTCATTCTGGTTATAGCCGGTATAGCCTACGGCCTGTATACATATAATCTCCGCAAAGCTCTTCAGCTTGAAAAAATGCGTACACATATAGCCACCGATCTGCATGATGATATCGGGGCAACCCTTAGCAGCATTTCTATGTACAGCGAGTCGATAAAAACGCAGGTAAAAGATAAACTTCCGCACCTTGAATTTGTACTGGATAAAATGGGTGAGAACAGCCGGGAGATGGTAACAGGCATGAGTGATATTGTATGGGCTATCAATCCTGACAATGATTCTGGCGAAAAACTGGTACAGCGCATGAAAAATTATGCCACTGATATGTGCGCAGTAAAGAATATCAGGCTTCATTTCAGTACACATGACAAAATTGTGGCATTAAACCTGTCTCCGGAAAAACGGAAGAATATTTACCTTGTATTTAAAGAGGCCGTAAACAATGCCGTAAAATATTCAGGGGCCAAAAACCTGTGGGTGAGCCTGCTTCCGGATGGGAAATACAACAGCTTGACCATAAAAGATGATGGGGAAGGGTTTGACACAACTACGGTGCGCCATGGAAACGGCTTAAAAAATATGCAAATGCGGGCTAATGAAATTAAGGCAAAGCTGCGTATCGTGTCCCAAATAAACGATGGTACCCAGGTACAGCTTACCGTATAAAAACGTAGCGGCATACCACGAATTGGGGATGCATTTTCTAAAGAAACAAAAGCACTTTTGATGGCAGAAAGTAAAATCATGAGGATTGCCGTTTTTGAGGATAATAAAAAATTCAGGGAAAGCCTGGAGTTTGTGATAGTAACAAGCCCGGGTATGGAACTTTGTGGATCTTTTGAAGATACAAGCCGGTTGAAACAACGAATTGAAGCACTGCAACCGGATGTGGTGTTAATGGACATCAACATCCCAGGCAAGAATGGAATTGAAGCTGTAAAAGAAATAAAAACCTGTTTCCCGGCCGTGCAGGTTTGTATGCAAACTGTTTTTGAAGATGATGATAAAATTTTTGCATCGCTTTGTGCGGGAGCTTCCGGGTATATCTTAAAGAATACTGCTCCAGACAAAATTCTCCAGGCCATACAGGAGGTAGCAGCCGGAGGTGCATTTTTCACACCTTCTATTGCCCGCCGGATACTTACTAATTTTCAGCAGCAACCACAACAGGCCGAATATATACAGCTAACCGATAAAGAAAAAGAAGTACTCAAATATTTAGTTGAGGGACACAGCTACAAAATGATTGCAGAAAAAGTATTTCTGAGTTTTCATACCGTACATACCCACCTCCGCCATGTTTATGAAAAACTGCATGTCAACAGCAAGGGCGAAGCCATCAACAAAGCCATTAAGAACCGGCTGGTATAAAACCACCCGTTTTGGCGATATAACAGCTTCTTCATTCGTTTCATTTTTGAAGCATGTTTATATCCAAAATATTGCTTGCTGCCCTGTGCATAATTTTCACAGGTGCGCATAACATACAAGCCCAACAAGTGGGCATTCATACCCGGTTTCCGGCAGGCAAACTGCAAATAAATGCGACCAGTACTTCAGGCGTACCCATACTTCTTTTATACGATTCGTTAAAAGCCAATGGAGGAAACCATATTAATTTTCAGAAAGAAGGCATTAGCAACAGCTGGGAGATTATTGGCAACACAGATGCCAGTATAACAAATGCCAACCTGCGGTTTAATTATTCCGGCCTGAACAGGATAGCTTTCCTGGCAGAAGGAAGGGTGGGTATCGGCACGGCATCGCCTGCAGCTGCACTACATATCAATACATCAAACCAGATAGTATCCTATATAAACGGGGGCAACAACATGTATATAACCCTTGCAGAGGAAGGGTTCAACAATGGGTATTTCGGCAGCTTCAGCGGAGCAGCCAATGATATCGACTTTGGTACTTATTCGGGCAATAACAACGCAAGATTGTACCTCGTGGCAGGAGATACTGCACGCATCATGATAGACAGCACCGGTTGGGTAGGTGCTGGTGTCAGCAATCCACATAACAACTTCAGTGTGAGCAGGGGATTAATAGTAGATGCCAATAATCAAAACGGCATTGGTGTTAATAATAACTGGCTTCGTTTTGGCAGCAATAGCGGAGAAGGGATTGCCAGCAATAAGAATACCGGTTCATCTAATTATAATGGCCTCGATTTTTATACCAATTTTCAATCCCGGATCAGTATTCTGCAAAACGGAAATGTAGGTGTGGGCACCACCAACCCACAGGCAAAACTGCATATTGCCGGTAGCCTGAAAGTAAATGAATACCGGAATATCCGGGAAAAACTTCAGGGAGTGGAGAACATCGGTAATAGTACCACAGATACGAAAACTATTTTTATACAACTCGGCTTTATACCAGCCTCCGAAGATCTTTTTGGAACCGACTATTTCAGGCAGCTTTTTGTAACTATTGAACAGGAAAACCTGAATGTGACTGATGGCTTTATTGCCCAGGTGGGCAGTTATGATAATGAGTTTATGCGGTTTCCGGTAAAAATAACCCGTGTGGATGCCAATGCAGTTGGCACCGGATGGGGGCAAAATCTGAAACTGCACTGGATGTTTCTCAATTAATCAAATTCAACTAACAGCAACTGTAACTACTGACTTATGAAAAGAACAGCTATGTTATGCCTGCTACTTGTTGCTGCCATACAAGTATTGGCGCAGCGTGTTGGCATCCGTACCACTAATCCGCAGGGTAGTGTTGATATAAGAGGCACAAGTAATGTTGGTGTAATTGCATCTGGCAACTATGCTACGATGATGCTTACTAACACCAGCACAGGTGTAGTTAATGCGATAGATATGCAAAAACAGGGTGTTGCTAATGCGTGGCGATGGAGTGCTTATACCGATGCAAGCAACCCTTCATTGGCAGGTATGCAATTCCGTTTTGGTTCGGCCAACCCGGCCTTTCAAATACTGGGCAATGGCAATACTGGTGTAAATGTGTTTACACCGCTATACCCGCTGCATATC